>CAZOMV010000023.1:34134-59246 GCA_964580995.1 uncultured Pirellulales bacterium | reverse complement strand
CAACCTTTACCTCTTATCTATCGGTTAATGTCAGATTAAGTCTTGACTAATTCAGATAATACCATGGATGCGGTAATCTCCTTGCATACCGTTTATCATGTTCCCGCAGAACAGCAATCTATCGCATTGCAGGAGTTTTATCGAGTTTTGACGCCTGGCTCCTCTTCTGCGGTTATCTACAGTTGGGGAACTCATTCCTTTCTAATGAAAATCGCACTTTCCCCCTTCGTCATAACAAAGTTTATACGCAAAATAGTTTACCCCATAAAAAAGGGGATTAGAAAATCAAAATCGGAAAATGCAATATCTCAAAGGGGAGATGCTTCTGAAAAAATACTCCCACTATATTTTCATGCTCATAATTATAAATACTTTACCCAGCATGATTGGGGATTTGAAATAGATGTTTTATGCTGGAGAAGTGTGAATACCCGGTTTACCAAAATGTTTATTCACAAATGGTTATTTGGAAAGTTAATTCTAAGATTTATTTATTGGTTGGAGGATCGATTCCCTCATCGTATGGGGCGATGGGGGCAGTACCCGTTGTTTGTCATAAAAAAGTAATATTTTCGTAAATCCAGATTCTGCTATTCCCTGGCCGTTTTCAAGAGAGGCTCGGATTATACCAGGAACAGCAAAATCGATGGCAGGGAATAGGTGTTCTTATGGGATGAACCGGGGGAACGCCCGTTGGGCGATGGGAACCGTCGATATGGTATAACGCCCGCTGCGTAAAAATGAGACTCTCAGTCCAGCCTGCATCTCTTCCACGGGGGGGAAACCGCCATTCTATACGCCCGAGCCGGAAAACTCTTCCAACCAATCGTCCCACCCTCCAACTCCATGAGACGGTGAGCCAGTCTTTTTTGTCCATCTCGACCGAAAATCTTCTTTTGGAAATTCACATTTCTGAATTTTGACATTGTTTAGAAGTTAGATATTAGAATTTAGATATTACCTATCCACACTATCTTACCTTTGCCAATCTGATTAATATGGGCAATCTTGCCCTCCCTTAATTCGTAACTCGTAATTCATAATTCATAATTCGTAATTTTTTTCATTGCCACGTGCCAAAACCGTTCACTTTTACCTATATTTTACTCATGTTTACCATATGTTTTGCTATACTTTTATAGTACTTTATTCATGTTTTGTTATACTTTCTTCAACATTTACCAACTAAACCTAACCGTTACAAATTACCAAATTTCTTACCCATCTTACCAAAAATCATACCCAAACGTTATAATCGTTATAACCGCTACTTTATTATGGGACTACGCTTTTCAACGCAAAATAAGCACTTACATCAATTTCCCGTCCCGGAAAATAACAACTTACAGCCATTTTTTTAAAACGAAAAATTGGGTGAGGTCCGAAATGTGGATCTTTACTGAAAGAGGGCGGAGCCGATGCGGAGGAAGGTGGCGCCTTCTTCGACGGCCTGGATGTAGTCCTGGCTCATGCCCATGGAGAGGTGTTTGAATTCGGGTCCGACTACTTTGATGCCCCGCATTTCTTCGAAGATTTCCCGGAGCCGGGCGAAGCAGAAGCGGGGGGTTTGCGGATCCTCGGTGAGGGGAGCCATGGTCATCAGGCCGATCAACTGGAGATTGGGCAGGGTTTGGATTTGATCGGCCATGGCGGTGACGGCACCGACAGCCAGGCCGAACTTTTGCTTTTCCTGGCTGGTGTTGACTTCGAGGAGGATTTTGACTTTATTGGCCAGTCCGAGTTTGGCAGCCATGGTATTGATTTCTTCGGCCAGGCGGAGCGAGTCCACGGAGTGAATCAGAGTGACGATAGGGAGCAGTTGTTTCACTTTGTTCCGCTGGAGGTGGCCGATCATATGCCAGCGAGGCCGGGGGCGGGGCGGGGAATTTTCGGCGGTACCTAGTTCAGTTCGGCGATGGATAGACTCTTCAATGATGGCGTTTCGCTGGAGAAGATCCTGTACTTTGGCTTCACCGAGGTCGGCGATGTTGAGTTCGAGGACGTTGCGGATGATGTCGGGTTCAACGGTTTTGGTTACCGCGATGAGGCGAACATCCTCGGGTTGACGCCTGGTCCGGGCACAGGCGTCGGCGATGTTATCCCGAATCCGTTTTAAATTATCAGCAATTTTCTTTTTCATGTTTTCCAGTACTACAAACTAACAACCGGTATCCCAGCGATAGATCGAAAAATGCATTGTACGGATAGTGCGTAGATTTGCAAGCTGTGTTTTGGATTTTTTGCAGGGGACAAAATATTGTATTCCGGGATGAAACTGCTATAATGTGAAGTTATTATGGATGTTAAGGTACATAAGACGATGGAGCGAGCCGGTCGGTTTCGGGTGGGGGCGGTGCGTTTTTTTAACGCCCGGCCGCTGATCTACCGGCTCGATCAGGATGAAAGGGTGGAATTAGTGCGGGAGGTACCGGCCCGGTTGGCAGAGGCGCTGGCGGAAAGGCGGGTGGATACAGCGCTGCTGCCGAGTATCGATTATCAAAGGACGGGCGCGGACTGGCTGATTTTGCCGGTTTCGGTGATTGGTTCGTGTGGGAAGGTTTTGACGGTGCGGATTTTTTCGCGGATTCCGCTGGAGCGGGTAGCGAAAATTTATTGCGATACGGATTCGCATACGTCGGTGGTGCTGGCGCGGATTTTGTGGCGGGGGCTGTACGGCAGGGAGCTGGCGGTGGAGCCGCTGGCCGACCGGGCGGAAGAAGGTGAATCGGTGCTGCTGATCGGGGATAAGGTTTTGCCGCAATTGGGGGGGGATTGGGCGTATCAGTTGGATTTGGGGGGGGCGTGGACACAGTGGACGGGCCTGCCATTTGTATATGCGTTCTGGGCGTTGGCGGAGAAGGAAAATAGCGATTTGCTGGTGCAGATTTTACGGGAGGCGTTTGCGGATGGGATGCGAAATCTGGATACAATAATCGATCGATATGGGCCGGAGCATGGTTTTTCGCGGGCGGCGGGGCGGAAGTATTTTGCGAAGAATATTCGGTTTGAATTCGGGGAGCGGGAGCGGGCGGGCTTGTCGCGGTTTTATGAGTTGGCGTATCAGTTGAAGCTGACCGAGAGGAATCGGGTGATGCGATTTTATCCATATCGGGAGGCGGGTTTTTCCGCCGCCGAGCAAGCGGTGGGAGGCTGAGAAGATGGCGGTGAGGGATCGGGTGTCTGTCGAGCAGGCGCTGGAGCTGTATCAGGGTTGTTCGCTGCATGAACTGGCCCGACGGGCGGCGGAGGCAGCAGGGCGATTTCATCCGGCGGATCGGCGGACCTATGTGATCGAACGCAATATCAATTATACCAATGTGTGCAGGACGCGGTGTGCGTTTTGTGCTTTTAGTGTGCCCCCAAAAGATCCGCGGGCTTATACGCTGGGGATGGAGCAAATAGGCCGGAAGATTCAAGAGTTGACGGCAATCGGGGGGACGCAGATTTTGCTGCAAGGGGGGATGAATCCGGAACTGCCGCTGGCATGGTATGAGGGGCTATTGGGGAAGATCAAAGGAGAATTTCCCGGGCTGCATATTCACGGATTTTCGCCGCCGGAGCTGGTGTTTTTTGCGGAGCATTTCGGGATGCCGCTGGAGATGGTGCTGGAGCGGCTGCGAACGGCTGGGCTGGATTCGATTCCGGGCGGGGGGGCAGAGATTCTGGTGGACCGGGTGCGGCGGATCATTGCGCCAGGGAAATGCTCAGCGGCTCAGTGGCTGGCGGTAATGCGGGCGGCGCATGGGCAGGGGATGTGTACGACGGCCACGATGATGTTCGGGCATGTGGAGACGGTGGCGGAACGGTTCGAGCATCTGGAGCGAGTACGGGGGCTGCAGGATGAGTCGCTGGCGAATCGGCAGCGGAATGGGCAGGGTGGGATTTTTACGGCGTTTACGTGCTGGCCGTTTCAGCCGGGTCAGACACGGCTGGCCGGGAGGAGTCCGGCGGGGGAACTGCATCTGGCGGGGGCGTTTGAGCAGTTGAAGATGACGGCCCTGACGCGGATTTTCCTGGACAATATCGCCAATCATCAGGCTTCCTGGGTTACGCAGGGGCCAGCCATTGGGCAGTTGAGCCTGCTGATGGGGTGCAATGATCTGGGATCGCTGATGATGGAGGAAAATGTGGTGGCGGCGGCGGGAACGGCGTATCGGCTGCGGTTGGAGCAGTTGCGTGGGTTGATTTGCCGGGCGGGTTTTCAGGCGGTGCAACGGGATTATTACTACAATCCGGTTGAATAAGGTTAAAGTCTTCCTGCAAGATTAATTTTCAAGAAAAATCGGATTAACTGCCGATAGCTACCAAATCGTTATCAGTGATTTGGTATTTCTATTCCTGACATGGAGGTTGTGATGGCTGATCTATCCGTCATCAAGGAGCTTGCCGAGCAAGTCCTTGCGGTTCCGACACTTAAAGGCAAGCCGGATCGGTATTTGATTGATCGGTATTCGCGGGTGTTGCGGCATTGCGGCAATATCGCCCAGTTGAATGATGTTCATTCGTTTCATATTGATCGGGAGAGTCTGAACATTGCGGCGATCTTTCGAGATACGGGTTTTGCCCGGTATGCCAGCCAGGAGGACCGGGTCGCACGGATGGTGCTGGCAGATCTGACGGATGAAGATTTGCGGGATTTTTCGGCGCAACTGGTACAGGAGAAGCTGGAGGGAGTGCTGGATGTGGCCCAGATCAGCAAAGTTTGCGGGATTATCATTGAGTCGGGCAAGCGGGAAACGCGGCTGGTCGAGGCGATGATTCTTTCGGATGCACGGAATCTGGATGATATGGGTGCGATCGGGCTGTTCAATGAATTTCGCCGGTATGTGTTTCATGGGTTTGGGGCTTCGGATGCACTGGCCAGCTGGAAGCGGAAGGTAGAGTATGATTACTGGACGGCCCGACTGCGGGAAAGTTTCCGGTTTGAGTCGGTGCGGAAGATTGCCCAGCAGCGGCTGAAATTTGCGGAAGAATTTATGGATCATTTACAGGAGGAAAATATCGCCGGCGATCTGGAAGATCTGCTGCTGGAACAGCAGTTGAATCCGCCACGGATTGAGGAATTGCCGGCGGAAAGGATTGTTGCCCGGCGAATGGCAAAAGCATAAAATGCGGGGATGATTCTCTTACGTGCCCGATATGTGTTACCGGTCGTTTCTGAGGCTATTGCCGAAAGTGCGGTGGCGGTGGAGGGGACTCTGATTGTCGAATGCGGTCGGTTTGAGGCGATGCGGTCGAAATATCCCGGTGCTGAGGTAAGGGAGTGGAATCAATGTGTGCTGCTGCCGGGGCTGGTCAATGCGCATACCCATTTGGAACTGTCGGAACTGCGGGATCAGATTCGATTTACGGGCAGCTTTATCGATTGGGTGGGTCAGGTGACGGCGGGGCGTTTTGAATCGAAGGTGGATCTATCGGAAACGATTGGGCGGGCCTGCCGGGAGAGTTTAGAGGGGGGGGTGACGACGGTTGGGGATATTTCATTTGGGCATCGGGCGTGGCGGTATTTAAAGGAGGAGTCGATTCGGAAGACCTGTTTTGCGGAGGTTTTCGGGCTTACAGATGATTTGGGTGGGGCCAGGGAGTATCTGCAGGGATGTCAGGAGGAAACCCAAGCGGATGAGCGGCTGCGGCTGGGGATTTCACCCCATGCACCGTATTCGGTAGGGACGAGGTTATATTCGCTGGTGGCGGTGATGGCGGGGGAAAATCATTTGCCGCTGACGACGCATCTGGCGGAAAATACGGAGGAGATGGAATTTATCCGGCACGGCAGGGGACCATGGAAGGAATACGCCCAAAGAATCGGCAAGTGGGATGGTTCGTTTGTTTGTCCGGGGACGACGCCGGTGGATTACTTTCTGGGGCTGGATTTGCAGGGGCAGGCGTTTTTACTGGCACATGTGAATTATATTACGGATGAAGAATTGGTCCGATTGTCGCAAACAGGGCATAGTGTGGTGTATTGCCCGCGTAGCCACAGGTATTTTGGGCACCCGGATCATTCGTTTGTAAAGATGCTAGGATTAGGGATTAATGTGTGTCTGGGAACCGACAGTCTGGCCAGCAATAGTTCGCTGAGTCTGCTGGAGGAGATGCGGTATTTGCACCGGCGGTATCCGGCTGTGCCGCCGGAGGTGGTTGTTCGGATGGCTACGCTGAATGGTGCGGTGGGGCTGGGGTGGGATGACAAAATCGGCAGTCTTGCCCCGGGAAATGAGGCGGATCTGATTGCGATTCCGCTGGCGAAGCCGGACAGGGAGCCGTGCCGGGATATACTGGAATCGGATAGCCAGCCGGTGATGGTAATGGTAGGCGGGGAAGTGGTTCATAAAATTTAATGGAAAATTAGTAATGTTTTTTTTGGACGAAGGTCGATAAAATTGTTACCTAACATATACCGAACAATGTTATAGGGCGAAGGATTTGATTTCGCCTGATTTTTGGGCTTTGGAAAGGTCTATATGGTACATAGTAAGAGTATTGATTTGACGCCGGTTTGCAAGTTTGGGCCGGGCGGGGAGTATGCCAGGAATTGGCCGGATGAGGTATCGCATTATAATATTTTGATAAATAATGAGATAAGATCGATTTGGGATCGCCTGGGCCGGTGGGGGCAGCGTATGCTGGGGCATCTGGGAACTGGGCAGGAAGTGAGTTTAAGTGAGAATAGTACAGCGGCAATGAAGGTTCTGTCAAATACGGAACAGATTGATATAAATACGTTTAAGGTTTATCGGACGATTGAAAGCCGGAGGAGTAAACATGACCCGTACAGCCAGGAAGAAAAAAGTCACAAAGGAGCCGAGTGCAGTCATATTAACACCGCGTCAGGTCGAGATTTTGAAGCTGATCCGTGCCTGCCGGGACAGCAATGGTTATTCCCCGACGATGCAGGAGATTGCCGAAAAACTGGACATCAGCAAAGTCACCGTGTTCGAGCACGTCGAGTCGCTCATACGAAAAGGGCTGCTGCATCGTCAGCCCAACAGGGCACGCTCTTTGATTCTTGACCGGCGAGTGCAATTGAAAGACGAAGCAGTATGTTCGTCTGAGTCGGCGGAGTCACAGACGGAGGGAGAGACGGAAGGCCGGGAGGGTATGTATAGTATCCGGGGCAAGGTGGCGGCGGGGTATCCGGTGGAGGCGTATGAGAATCCGGATTTGCTGGATTTGGCACATTTGTTTGGTGCACCAGAAGATACGTTTGTTTTGCAGGTGCGGGGGGACAGTATGATCGAGGAGCAAATTCGGGATGGGGATTATGTATTGGTGAAGAAGGCCGAGCGGGCCAGCGAGGGGCAGATTGTGGTGGCACTGCTGGAGGATGGAGAGACGACGCTCAAGAAGTTTTTTTATGCAAAGAAGGGTTTTTGTCTGATGCCGTGCAATGCGAAGTATGAGCCGATTTATGCGGAAAAGATTTCTATACAAGGGATTGTGATCGGAGTGGTTCGGTGTGTTTGAAATTTAAATGGGGTGAAAGATCATTCAACGTAAAACAAGCACTTATACCAATTTCCCGTCCATAAAAATAACGACTTACAAACATAAATCACCCCACCTTCGCCACCATCCCAGCCTGGGATGGTGGAGGAGCGGGCAGGAGTTGGATGCCGTCGGCGGTGGGGTTGATACGTAAGCGGAGGGACCAGAGGGCTTCGGAGCGGGCGTCGGCGGGGGAATGGCCGCCGGTGTGGAGGTACACAATATAGACGGAGCCGTCAGGCAGGAGCATGGGGTGGCTGTAGCCGTACACGGTGGGGTCAACAGAATAGCCGATGTGATCGGCGGGGCCGTGCCAGGTGCGACCGCCGTCGGGGCTGAGGATTACCCGCAGGCTGCCGCCCTGATAGGAGCCGTGGAAGCAGGCCAGGATACCGCCGGGCAGCAGAAGCAGGTGGGGATCGAAGAGGGAGACGCCGGTGGAGACGGGCGGGGTCCAGGTGCGGCCGCCATCGTCAGAAAAACTGAGGTCGCCTTTGGGCCGGGCGATCAGAACGAGCCGGTCGCCGGGCAGTTCGGCGACGGTTGGTTCGCAGAGGCTGTGATCGGCGGTCACGCAGGCGGTCTGTTCGAAGGACTCGGCCTGGTTGGCGGAGTGATAGATCGTAATGCCGCCGTCGCCCTGGTTTTCTTCAGCAGCCAGCAGAACGGTTCCGTCGGAAAGCCGGATGGCGGAGCCGTTGCCGAAGGAAGTGGCGTTGCCGGGCAGACTCCGCGGCTGGGACCAGGAGCGGCCGCCGTCGTCGGAGAGCAGGTATAGGGCACGGGCCTGGCTGGGCAGGCGATATTCGAAAAAGGTGCAGAGCAGACGGCCTTGGTTCAGTTCGAGGATGGTGGCGTGGCGGTCATCGAGTTCGGTGTCGATCAGGGTTTGGGGCCGGGACCAGGATTGGCCCTGGTCGTCGGAATAGATGCAGTGTGCCCGACCGCCGCGGGGGGCGAGAAGGTCGGGCATGCCGATCTTTTGCCATTCTTCAAGCTGGAAGCGGCAGGCAGGATCGTTTTTGATCTCATCCGTCAATGGGGGGCTGGCGTGCCAGTAGCCGGAGCTGAAGGTCACAAGCCAGCGGCCGGATTGGAGGCGGGTGACGCCGGGCCAGCCGACAAAGCCGCCGTAGCCTGGGTAGTCTTCGGGCTGATTGACGGATGGGCCGACTACCATGCGGCGGCAGGTTTTATAGAGGTCGGGCAGCGGTTCAGAGCCGATTACCCGGAAGGAAGGGCTGGGAGGAGTTGGTGGCAAATCGGCCAGGGCGTGGTTGAGGCCGGAGGACAGCCATAAAGAGCTGAGTGCGATAATAATCAACCAGTGCATGCGGTACAGGCGGCGAAAGAAAGGGAAGCTGCTCATATCGTGGTTCCTTTCCGTAATCACCAGGATCCGGTTGAAGAAGACTATTTTACGAATTCCATTTCGATTTGCTCCAATGTTTTGCCTTTGGTTTCGGGCAGGAATTTCCGGATGAAGTGGAAACCGAGGCAGCAGATGGCGGCATAAATCCAGAAGGTATAGGAGGCGCCTAGTTTTTCGTTGAGGATGGGGAAGGTATAGGTCAGGATAAAGCAGGCAATCCAGAGCGAGGAGACGGAGATGGACATGGCGGCACCGCGAATCCGGTTGGGGAAGATTTCGGCGATCACGACCCAGACCACCGGGGCCAGCGAGCAGGCGTAACAGGCAATGGCAAAGATAACCAGAATCAGAACATGGATGCCGCTGCTTTTGAGGTAGAAGCAGGTACCGACCAACATGTAGGCGATGATCAGTCCGGCTGAGCCGAAGAGCAGTAACTTTTTGCGACCGAGCTTATCGACGGTTTTCAGAGCCACAAAAGTGAAAGCGAGATTTACCGCGCCGGTGATTACGATATTTAAAAGCATATCGCTGACGCCATAACCGGCAGCGGTGAAAATTTCATCGGCATAATTGAAGATGACGTTGATGCCGCACCACTGCTGGTACACCGCCAGGACGACGCCAATCATAAGGATTTTCAACAGACGAGGCTCCAGCAGTTCCTTGAAGTGGACTTTTTCGATTTCGTTGACCAGCGAATGCTGGATATCCTTCAGATTATCGCCGGCGTACCGGTCGCCGCCGATGCGAGCCATGATATTTTTGGCCTGGGCATCCCTGGCGTTTTTGACGAGCCAGCGGGGGCTTTCAGGGACGATGAACATGAACAGGAAAAACAGCAAAGCGGGGATCGCCCCAACGCCGAACATCCAGCGCCAGCCGGTCTGGCCGTTCCAGGAATCGAAAATCATCTGGGTGGTTGCGTTTGGGGGGACCGGCTCGGCGATGAGCCAGTTGACGATCTGAGCGGCCAGGATACCGATAACGATGGTCAATTGATTGAGGCTGACGAAGCGGCCGCGGACCGCGGCGGGGGAAATTTCGGCAATGTACATTGGGGACAGGTTGGAGGCCAGGCCGATGCCGACGCCGCCGATGAGGCGGAAGAGCCAGAAGATGGAAAAGGTATGGGCCAGGCTGACGCCTAGCGCGGAAGCCAGAAACAGCAGGCTGGATAACAGGAGCAGTTTTTTGCGGCCGAAACGATCCGTCAGCCCGCCGGAGAGCATGGAGCCGAGCAGGCAGCCGGCCAGGGCACTGCTCATGGCCCAGGCAATCTGAAGGGAGGAAGTCAGGTTGAAGTAGGCCTCGTAGAACGGTTTGGCGCCGCCGATAACCACCCAATCGTAACCGAACAGCAGGCCGCCCAGAGCCGCCACCATGCAGATCGTAAGGAGATAGCCAGTATTATAACGATATTCGCTATTTTCCATGTTTTGTTCTTTCTGTTGTTGGGGACGGCTGGGGAGGGTTTTATTTTACCGGAAACAGCCGGACCAGGATTACGCCGCGGGCCGGAACGACCGGCTCGAAGGAGTTATCAAAGGGACCGAGGTCTTTCTGCCGCCAGAGGTCACGGATGCGCTGCGGGCCGTTCAGGATCATCTCGTCCCAGGTGATGCGTAGGGGCATATTGATGGGGGCGGTGTTGAACAGGCCCACCGCTTTTGAACCATCTTCCAGGTCCTTGACCAGAACGAAGGATTCATCGGTCTGTTTGGCGATGCGGCATTGTTGGCCCAGCGGATCCTGATTGGCCTCGATCACCTCGGCGTTGCACAAGACGCTGATGGTAAAGTCGTCCAGTTTGGTCATATTGCCGGAGAAAATCAGCGGCGAGGCCATTAGCGACCACATCGACATGTAGGCATACTGCTGGTTCGGGGAGATGGAGGTCGGGATGCCTTCTTTTTCCGAGCCGCCGCCGATCCAGCCGATGAGAATGTAGTCCGGGTCGTTCCAGTAGCCGGGGCGGGCACAGTCAAAATGTTTGGCGTTGTCGAGACCCATGCCGACGAAACTGCTGGATCGCCGCATGTCATCGGTCGTGCGCCAGCAGTTGCCCCCGGTATCGGCGGCCCATTCCCAGACGCGGTCCATGCCGTACTGGCAGATATTATAGACGATGTCGTAATCGACATTTTTGAGAATCTCACCCATCAGGGCGTAGGGACGGATATATTCATAGCGGGTTTTATCGACGGCGATGCTGTCGTAAGAACACCAGTCATACTTCAGGAAGTCAAAGCCCCAGGCGGCGAAAGTCAGGGCGTCCTGCTGCTCATGCCTGTAACTGCCGGTATAGCCGGCACAGGTCCAGGGGCCGGGCGAGGTGTAGATACCGGCCTTGAGGCCCTTGCTGTGGATGTAGTCCGTCATGGCCTTCATGTCGGGGAAACCGGCATTGGGCAGGATAACGCCGCCGGCATCGCGGTACGGCTCGTCGCCGCTGCGCTTGGCCCAGCAATCGTCAATATTGACATACTGATAGCCGAAGTCGGCCATGCCGGTGTCGATCATGGCATCGGCGGCCTGACGCATGTCCTGATCGGTCACGCTGTCGTAAAAGATGTACCAACTGTTCCAGCCCATCGGTGGAGTGAGGGCCAGGGTGTCACCCACGATGAGCTTGAAGATGCGGGAATCGGCACCCTCCTTATTTTCCGCCTTGAGGGTGATCGAATATTCGCCGCGTTTTTTGGGAGAGTCGCCGGTGATAATGCCGGTATCGGCATCCAGGGTAAGCGTATTCGGCAGGTTCTGGGCGGAGAACTTGATCGGCCGATTGCCGGTGGCCGGTATGCGGTAGAGGAAGGGATTGCCCGGGCGGGAGCCGTACACTTTGGGGCCGTTGATACGGGGGGCCGGTCCCGGCTGGGGGGTCAGAACGACTCTTTCTTCGACGGGCTGATCGATGGCCTCGGGGGCCTGCTTGTCATATTCGATGGCGGCCTCAGCCAAGTCCGCATGGTCATAGTCGGCGCCATCGCCGGCATCGGTAATAACCAGTATCAGTTGTTGAATCCCTTCGACATTCAGATCGATGGCGGCCGGTTCCGCCCCGCCTCTCAGGATGCCGCTGTCGAAGAGCTTTTTGCCATCGCCATAGACCTTGCCCTGAATACTGCCCTTTTTCTGGGTTTCGTCATCGACACCGAGTAAGGCGGTAAAACGGGTGGCGCTGCCCTTGAGGTTGATGAACATCAGGCTGTCGGCGTGGGTTCCGACACCGTTTTTGAAGGTGCGGCCGGCGATGGTCAGCGGCTGGCCCTGCACACTTTGATTGGGCAGCGGCTTGCCCCAGCCGCTGGACATTTTACTCAGGTCGAGGTCGGCCAGCCAGAGCAGCCCTGCCGGGGTCGGGTCGGCGGCAAAAACCGGATGGCTGAGAAGCAGGCCGGATACAAACAGATTTATCGCCAGGAAAAACACTGCATGATTACGCGGGAGAATAGTTCGAGACATCATTACCTCTTTTGGTGCAAATATTTAAATTAAAAATTCATTCAACCAGAACCATTTCTTACTACGTGTATAATATCATGGGCGGAAAAATAAGAAACCCCATTCTTTGCAAAAATATCTCGATAATGGGAAGTATTTTTCATGGCAAGGCGTGGTATTTCAGGGTATATTTTCAATGGAAGTTCACTTTTCAAGTAAAATTCATGAGGATTGGTATGTCGCTGGAAAAATATTTTCATATCAAGGAAAACGGCAGTACGATCGGGCGGGAAATCATCGGCGGCTCGACGACCTTTGTGGCGCTGAGCTATATTATTTTCGTGCAGCCGGCGGTTCTAAGTGGCTGCGGGATGGACAGTTCCGCCGTTATGTTCGCCACCTGCCTGTGTTCGGCGCTGACGACTCTGCTGATGGGGCTGTGGGCAAATTTGCCGATTGCCCTGGCGCCGGCGATGGGGCATAACTTTTTTTTCGCGTTCACAGTCTGCGGGGCGGCGGCCATCGGGGGAATGGGCTTTACCTGGCAGGAGGCGCTGGCGGCGAATATGATCGGCGGGACGATTTTTCTGCTGATTTCCTTTCTGGGGCTGCGAGCAGCCATCATGAATGCCATCCCGGAAAGCCTGAAATATGCCATTGCTGCCGGTATTGGTCTGCTGATTGCGTTTATCGGGTTGCAATGGAGCGGGATCATCGTCAGCCATTCCTCCACCTATGTCACGCTGGGGTATCTGAAAAATCCGGTCACCCTGCTCAGTTTGTTTGGGATTCTGGCCATCGGGATTCTGTTATCCCTGCATGTACGCGGGGCGATTCTGATCGGCATGGCAGTCACAGCCCTGGGCGGTTATCTGGCTACCCGATGGTGGGGACAGAACTGGGGATATGCGCTGGTTTCGACCGCCATGGATATGGGTTTCCCCAATGTTTCCGCCACGGCAGGGAAGGCGTTTGGCGGTTTTGAAACTCTGTTCCGTAACCACAGCGTTTCGGCCATTCTGCTGGTGATATTTGTATTTCTGCTGCTGGATGTATTCGATTCGATCGGGACGCTGGTCGGTGTGATCGAGCGGGCGGGCCTGATGAAAAACGGCCAGTTGCCCCATGCCCGCCAGGCCCTGATGACCGATGCCATCGGTACTATCCTCGGCAATGTAGGGGGAACCAGTACGATCTCCAGCTATGTGGAGTCGAGTGCCGGGGTGGCGGCAGGGGCACGGACGGGGTTGGCGTCGGTGGTGACAGCGATTCTGCTGCTGCTGTCGATCTTTGCGTATCCGCTGGTGGGTGTGCTGGGTACGGTCGTGTCGCTGCCGGCGGCGCAGCTCGGCTCGCATGTGGTCAATCAGGTGGACCTTTTCAACCGTGTCAACTGCTACCCGGTGATCGCCCCGGTACTGATTGTCATCGGCTGCTATATGCTCCCCACCGTCCGCCACATTCAATGGGATGATTTTTCCGAAGCGATCCCCGCCTTTCTTACCATCGTCATCATGCAATTTGCGATGAGTATTACCGACGGCATCGCCTGGGGTTTCGTCAGCTTCGCCCTGCTCAAACTCTTCACCGGCAAGGCCCGCCAATGCCCGATCATGGTCTATATCTGCTCGGTTCTGTTTGTATTCTACTATGCCTTTGGCAAAGGATAATCCGTTCTTATCAAATCCGACTATCTCCGCCGTTTTCGCAGCAAAGCTATTGTGCCGAAAGTGAACAAACTCAGCGTACCCGGTTCTGGCACGGGGGAAAGTTTACAAACAAAACCATCCCAGCTACCGGCATTGATACTGCCAAGATTACCAGAAGTATGACCGCTGACAAAGATATTACCCAAACCATCCGTTGCAATATCCGAGCCAAGATCATATCCTGCAGTACTGAGTGATTTGGTCCAAAGCAAACTGCCCATGGAATCATACTTACTAACCAAAGCATCAAAATTATTCATAGGCATACTGATAGGATCATATGAGGTACAGCCGCTGACAAAAATGTTATTCTGACTGTCAACTAAAATACCACCAAACTCATCATTGTCCTCGGAATCAAATTGTTCCATCCATAATAAATTGCCATCGGAATCGAATTTGGTGACAAAGGCATCGACATTATGATCACTTCCAAGAACCTCATAAGTAGATCCGCAGATATAAACATTTCCTAAACCGTCAACTGTGACATCGTAACAGGACTCCTTTCCGGTAGTGCCGAGTTGTTGAATCCAGAGCAAATTACCATCAGAATCATACTTGCTGACATAAGCATCTTCATAACCGGCATTGATCCCATTGAGATCGCCCCTGGTAGAACCGCTGATATAAACATTTCCCCATGCGTCAATAGCAGGACTGCCGATAGTTTCCTCATTTTTTGAGCCAAATTGCCGGGTCCACAGTAAATCACCATCAAGGTCATATTTACAGATAAAAGCATCATAATTGCCAACGTTGGTACCACCAAGATTTCCGAGGGTTGTACCGCTGACCAGGACATTACCTTGTCCGTCGGCACAGACGCGTGCACTTCCATCCGCATTTATCGTCCCGAATTGACGCATCCATTGCAAATTGCCGGCCGAATCATACCGGCAGACAAAATTATCATAATTTCCGGCATTGGTACCCTCCAGATCCCCAGAAGTGCTGCCGCTGATAAAGATATTACCAAGAGCATCAGCGGAAACGCCATAACCGAGTTCTCTGTCTGCTGTGCCAAGCTGTTGAGTCCATTGCAGAAAACCTGTGGAATCATATTTACAAAGAAAAGCATCGCTACTGCCGGCATTAGAGCCGCCAAGATCTCCATCGGTTAGACCACAAAGATAGATGTTATTTTGGCCATCATACGATAGACCAGAACATAAATCCAAGGTCGACGTACCGAATTGGCGGATCCATTCGATTTGGTAGGGTTCTTCTGCTGAAGCGGTGGGTGTTGGCAGAATCGCGCCAAAAACCAAACTTAGCAGCACACACCCGATAAGTCTAAAATTTCGTAAAAATTTCATTTTCCAGGCTCCCTTCCTTACTTAAGGTTAAAAGCTAAATATATGGAAAGCACTTAAGTCTTTTACACCGGTTGAAAGAATCCATATTTAAATTAGCCCATCTGTCTGCAAGCCCCTCTCAGAGCCCCATCCAGACCATTTCATGGTACCGAATTATGGGGAAAAAGTCAATAACTAATTTCCCTGATATTCGTCTTAAAAAAACAAGGGAAGGGGAGAAGATTTTGTTGGCGTGGGGGGAATTCGGGGTTATAATTCCGTTAAAACAAGGTGTTTATGAGGTGAAAGGATTATGGACAAAGTGAAAAAGATCGTGTTGGCGTATAGCGGGGGTTTGGATACCAGTGTAATATTGCCGTGGCTGCGGGAGAAGTACGGCTGTCAAGTGATCGCGTTTGCGGCGGAGTTGGGGCAGGGCAGTGAGCTGGTGGGGATCAAAAAGAAGGCCCTGGCCAGCGGGGCGAGCAAGTGCATCGTCCGGGATTTGCGGAAGGAGTTCGTCGAGGATTACCTCTGGCCGATGCTGAAGTCCGGGGCGGTCTATGAAAACGGCTATCTGCTGGGGACCAGTATCGCCCGGCCGCTGATCGCCAAGGAACAGGTGCGGATCGCTCAGGAAGAAGGGGCGGACGCGGTGTCGCATGGGGCCACCGGTAAAGGCAATGACCAGGTACGGTTTGAGCTGACATTTATGGCCCTGGACCCGTCGCTGAAGATCATTGCTCCCTGGAAGGACCCCAGTTTTGAGCTGACCAGCCGGGAGGCGGCGGTGGATTACGCGAAAAAGCGGAACATCCCGATTGAGCAGTCGAAGAAGAAGATTTACAGCCGGGACCGGAATCTCTGGCATATCAGCCACGAAGGAGCGGACCTGGAAGACCCAGCCAATGAGCCGCAGGACCATCTGTTCGTAATCAGCAATCCGATCAGCAAGACGCCCAATAAGGCGGACTATGTGGAGGTGGGTTTTGCGAAGGGGGTACCGGTAGCGCTGAACGGCCGGAAGGTGGATTCGGTGAAGCTGGTGGCGCAGTTGAATGAGCTGGGCGGCCGGCATGGGGTAGGCCAGGCCGACCTGGTGGAGAACCGGCTGGTGGGGATGAAGAGCCGGGGAGTATATGAAACTCCCGGCGGGACAATCCTTTACACCGCGCACCGGGCGTTGGAGATGCTGTGTCTGGACCGGGACACGGCCCATTATAAGCAGCAGGTTGCTTTGCGGTATGCCGAACTGGTATATTATGGGCAATGGTTCACACCCTTGCGGAAGGCGCTGGATGCGTTTGTCGATTCGACGCAGGAGAAAGTCAGCGGTACGGTGCGGCTGCGGCTGTTCAAAGGCAATTGTACGCTGGCGGGCGTGACCAGCCCGAACAGCCTGTATGCGGCGAATCTGGCCAGCTTCACCATGGGCGCGGAATACAATAGTACGGATGCCACCGGATTTATCCGCTTGTTCGGCCTGCCGATGAAGGTGCAGGCGATCAAAGGTCTGATGAAGACGAAGAAGGCCGCTGCCAAGCGTAAAAAATAAAATGGAATTGCTCTATACATCCGATCTGCATGGTTCCTGCAACCTGTTCAGCCAACTGCTGGAACAGTTCACCGCCCGTCCCAGCGAGGTCCTGATATTGGGCGGGGATATCCTGCCCGATGGCGACCGCGGGATGCCGTTTGATTCGGTATGCCGTTATATTCGAGATGATTTTCGGGAGTTTCTGGAGCGAATCCATGAGGTGAAAGGGGAAACGGAAATTTTAACGATATTCGGCAACCATGACTGGACGTTCAGCGTGGATGAATTCGCCGCGTTGGAAGAGCGATCTTTGTTAAAGATGCTCCGTCACGACCGGCTGCACAAGGTGAATGATTTCGGTTTTCTGGGGTTGTCCCATTGCCCGCCGGCGCCCTATTGGATCAAGGATTTTGAGCGGCGGGACATGGAAGCGGATCCGCCCAGCGAATTCGGCGGGTATGCTTGGTCCGCGGAGGAGAAACGGATCCAGTCCGTTACCGGCAGGCAGTATTTTTCCCAGCATGAGAGTCTGGAAAAGATGCTCAGCGAAGCGCCTGTCGGTGAGAAGTGCATTCTCGTGGCGCATGCGCCGCCCTGTCAGGGGAATCTGGATTTGCTGCTGGACGGCAAACATGTGGGATCGTGTGCGGTCCGGAAGTTTATTGAGCGGACCCAGCCGGTACTTTCGCTGCACGGTCATTTGCATGAGTCGCCCATCGTTAGCGGCCATTATACCGAGTGTATCGGGAAAACGATATGTGTCAATGCCGGCCAGGATGAAATTCGTATCTGCACGTTTCGCTGGGATAGTAAATACCCGGATGAGATGGAACACAGTCTGGGTTGGATGCCATAACAAGGATGTACCATTGAATTTTGCGATTTCGGATACCTGCTGGATCATTTTTTTGTTTTGCCTGGGCGCTTCGGTGGGCAGTTTTCTCAATGTGGTGGTATATCGGCTGCCGCAGGGGATGTCGATTGTCCAGCCGGGAAGCCATTGTTTCAGTTGCCAGGCGCCCGTGCGATGGTATGACAATATCCCGATTCTGGCGTGGTTTTACCTGCGGGGCCGGTGCCGGAACTGCGGGGCAAAATTTTCGATTCGTTACGCCCTGGTAGAACTTTTCACAGCCATTCTGTTTGTTGCGATCTACCGGGGATATTTTTATTGGGGTCTGCGAGTTCCGATGCCCCCCTTTACCCATTGGGGGTGGGTGATTTATGCCGGTCATATGGTATTGGTCTGTGCGCTGCTGGCGGCGACTTTGATTGATGCGGAACACTGGATTATCCCATTATCGGTTAGTTATACCGCGGCTTTGGTGGGATTTGGGCTAAGTGCGGTCTGGCCCTATTGTCTGGAGAAGCAGACGGAGGAATACTGGCGGATTATTCCTTATGCCAGCCCAGCGATGGCCGCCGCGGCACTAGGTGGGGGTTTGGGGCTGATGGTGGGGTTAATTTTGTTGAAATGGGGGGTTCTTACGCGGAGTTTCGCGGAAATAGAGGTGTTGGAGGCGGAATGTGAGCAAAAAGGGATTGATATGCCGGAAGTGGTGGTTGCGATCCGGCGGGAAATGCTGCGGGAGGTGGCATTTCTGGCACCGGCGGTAGTATTGGGGCTGGTGTTTATGAAGGTTTTGACCGGTGATAATTCGGTTGCGGAATGGTGGGGTTCATTAATTATTCAGCAAAAATGGTGTGCGGGCTTGCTTGGCAGTGCGTTTGGGTTTATGATAGGGGGTGGCGTTGTATGGGCGACCCGGATAGCAGGATCTGTCGCGTTTGGAAAAGAAGCCATGGGATTGGGTGATGTGCACCTGATGGCGGCGGTGGGAGCAGTCCTGGGCTGGCTCACGCCGACGGTTGCGTTTTTTGTGGCGCCGTTTTTCGGGCTTGGCTGGGCGCTGTTGTCGCTGGTCATTCACCGGAGACGTGAGATACCGTATGGCCCGTGGCTGTCGCTGGCGACGGTGCTGGTGATGGTTTTTTTTGAACCGGTTATGGAACATCTGAAAGTATTATTTGTTCCGCCGGTAATTCCATAACCAGGGAAGTGAAACTAGCCATGGCGTGGAATGCGAGAAAAATTAAGGTGTATGCCAGGTTAACCATGGTGTCTCTGGCGACTTTGGTTGTATTGATATTTATACTGAGTAATTCCAAGGATGTAAGTGTCAAATTTTTGGTATGGCAAACGCCAGGTATTCCCTTATATTGGCTTTTACTGACCACGGCCGGCGGCGGAATCCTGTTTTACCTGATTTCGCGCCGGATCGCCGGGATTATTCGGGATGTGCGTAAATTACGGCTCGAAGAACAGGAACAAAAACGGGTTGTAAAGGAAATAAAAAGCGAACTGGAAAAGTAATTGGAAAACAGCATAACGTAAGGAGACTAAGTATGCGACGGATGAAGAGTGTGGCGGTAGCAGCAGTTCTGGCAATGGTTTTGGCGGGCACGGGCTGTCAAAACTGGCAGAAGAAGTATGAGACCTGTGCCTCGGAAAAGGAAAACCTGGAGGCATTGTTTGAGAATTCGCAGGAATCCCTTCAGCAGTGCAACGCGGAACGGGATCAGATGTCTGGTCAGTTGGGACAGACGCAAAAGGATTTGCAGGATGCGATGAAAAAGAAGGATTTTGATCCGGGTTTTGCCGGCGAAAAAGCCACGTGGGATCCCGAAAAAGGGACTATTACCGTACAGTTGGAAAGTGATGTGCTATTTGATTCCGGTAAGGTGACGCTCAAGTCGGATTCCAAGACACGCCTGAACCGGATTACCAAAGAAATCAAAGAGAAGTATGGCAGTAAAGAAGTCTCTGTGATCGGCCATACGGATACGGACCCGATCAAGAAGAGCAAATGGCAGGATAACTGGCAGTTGTCAGCCGAACGAGCTCTAGCGGTCACGCGGTACCTCATTGAGCAGGGGATACCGGCGAAGCAGTTGGCAGCCGTAGGACGCAGCGAATACCATCCGGTTGGCGGGAAGAAAGCGGAAAACCGGCGTGTGGAATTTGTCATCCATATGTTTAACTAGGTCCTGATTGGATAACGGCGAAAGTATGCGGCAGATAAAAAAAGGAATGACGATATCGATTCTGGCGATGCTTTTGGTGAGTGCTGGATGCTGCATTCCCTGTCTGCAGTGGAAGTCGAAGTATGAGGCCTGCGAATCGGAAAAGGCCAACCTGGAATCCCTCCTAGCCAGTTCGCAGGAGACTCTGGATCAGTGCAACGCGGACCGGGATCAGATGGCCGGGCAGTTGGGTCAGAGCCAGATGGACTTGCAGGAGGCGATGAAAAAGGGCAGCTTTGATCCGGGTTTTGCCGGCGAAGAGACTAGCTGGGATCCCGCCAAAGGGACTATTACCGTAACGCTGGCGACGGATGTGTTTTTCGATTCCGGCAAGGTCACACTCAAATCGAATGCCAAGGCGCGCCTGAAACGGATTGCCCAGGTCATCCAGGAAAAATACGCCGGCAAGGAAATATCCATAGTCGGCCATACCGATACCGATCCGATCAAAAAAAGCAAGTGGCAGGATAACTGGCAGTTGTCGGCGGAACGGGCTTTGGCGGTTACACGCTACATGATTGGGCAGAAAATTCCGCCCAAACGGCTGGCAGCCGCCGGTCGAAGCCAGTACCATCCGGTAAGCAAACAAAAGACCCAAAATCGGCGTGTAGAAATCATCGTCCATTTGTTTCAATAGTCCTGCTGACGGCAGATATACACCATTTGATATAGAAAGTTATTCCGTGATTGGAATTATTGATTATGGGATGGGGAATTTGCACAGCGTGCAGAAGGGCTTTGAAAAAGTCGGGGCCTTGGCGCGGATTGTGCGCGAACCGGACGAGCTAAGGCAGGTGGATAAGATTGTTCTGCCGGGCGTGGGAGCCTTTGCCGATGCGATGCAGGCTCTGCGTGAGCAGGGGCTGGTGGATCCGATCCGGGAAGTAGCGGAAAGCGGGAAATGCTTTCTGGGCATTTGTCTGGGGCTTCAGTTGCTTTTCAATGTAAGTTATGAAGACGGGGAACATGAAGGATTGGGGATTATTCCGGGCAAGGTAGTTCGTTTCGATTTTTCCGGCAGGGGGGATGAAACGGATTTGAAGATTCCGCACATGGGCTGGAATTCGCTCCAATATCGAAATCCTTCGCCGCTGTACCGGGATATCCCGGATGGAACCTATGTTTACTTCGTACACTCTTACTATGTCGTGCCCGACGATTCAGGAGTGATCGCAACTTCCACGAATCATGCTTACGACTTTGCCTCCAGCATCGTGCGAAATAATATCATGGCCACCCAGTTTCACCCGGAGAAGTCCCAGCGGCTGGGGTTGCAGATGCTGCAAAATTTTGCCCGGCTGTAATCCCCATTCAAAGGAGACCGCCTTCGACCGGCACCGCATGATTGTCGTGGGCGCGGGTTTTGAAACAGCCGGAAACAGACACCGCCGCATTGGGATTTTTCACCGTAATCGGATTTTCAGCGTAGTAATTGGCCATGCGGCAGCCGGTTAGGGCGACCGTCAGCGGTTCCTCGCCGTCCACCAGTATAAAATCATGACTCAAAGTAAGCTGGCGGCCATTCACATCCACGGTGGGGGTGCTGATGGCCGGATTCTGCCCGCTAAAGGCCTCGACATTGGTAAGGGACGTGTGCCCCTTGCCGTCTATTACTATCGGGTGGATATCTTCGGGGCGGGGGCCGGTATTGGCGATGATTGAACCCTGGGCGATCTGCCAGTTGCGATTGAACTGGCTGTCGCCCGACTTATGAATCCCGATGGACACGCAATCCAGATTAAAGCTGGTCAATTGTCCGTAGGTGGCCGGTCCCAGCCGTACCCCGCCGAAGGCTCCGAAAATGAACAAATCCATCAGAACCGCGTTGTCGGTGTGGTTGATGGAATAGGCAAAGGTTTTCCGGGCCACCACACTGTCAATTACCTCGCGATGCGTATCGCCGTCGATATTCCGCCGAATGGCGGGATTGCTGTGGCAGTGGAGGACGCGGGGAATATCATAGATATAATCCAGATCCACAAAACGGCCGCTCAGCGGATATCCATAACAGTGCTCGATCAGCAGTAATTCAGCGCAAAACTTGGGATTGATACTGGGGTCGCCGCGTAAATCAAAGGCAATGAATTCTCCATAACAGGTCAAATTGGAAAGAGTTACACCGGCCACATATTGCCCCTGAGCGCACTGCACGGTAGGGGGGTATTCAATGACTTTGCTGGGGTCGCTGAGGGTTTGGGCGGCATACCAGAATTGCAGCCCCCGCAGTTGCGTGCCGGATTCGACCGTGATAAAGGGTTTGTCCTGGGCCTCGATTTTGAAGACGCTGCCCACCGGCTGGACCTTCTTCGGGTGGCGGGTGCCGCGCGGGGTAGGCCCGTGCACCCCGATCAGGGAGACGTTTTTCCGCAGAATCAGGCCGTCAGCCACTGGGTAAGGATCTTCCGTCGGTTCGATAAAAATGGCCCCGCCGCAAGTCGAGGCCCAGTCAATCGCCTCCTGCAGCAACTGCCGGTTGGTTTCAGGGGTATTGGTGGAAAGGATTCCGAACTCTCGAATGGATCGCACGGCACTGGAGTTTGTCGGGGAACCGCTCTGGGCCTGGGCACAGGAGTTCATTAACGTGGAACCGACCACCGCCGCTACTCCCAGCGAACTACTCTTCCGCAGCCACTGGCGGCGGTCAACAGCAGGCAAGTTTTCAGTTTGCGTGTTGTCTTGCTTTTCCGATTTACTCATGCAAAATACCTTTCCGATCTCTTCTTACTCAAATCGTGGTTATTGAATTTTTGTATAAGTTATTACGACGGCAGATGGTTTATTTTTCATTACGATCAAAATGCCGGCTTCCATTAACTCTTGCGCCGTAACCTTTAGCGGTGAATCGTTATCCATATCCTGTACCAGATAGGAGGCATCCCTGTCAAGTCCCTGCAATGGGAATCGGGCGGATTCGCAGGGGCTGTCGGCGCGCCGAAACGCCTGAATCATACCGCCGCCGGTTTCCGGCCGGTCAAACTGCCAAGCCATCCAGGCATCCGCCGTCTGGCTGTAATGGGTCAGGGGATAATAATCACCCAACATATAACCTGCCACGGCGTGCCATTCCTCATAACATTTTCGCAGCAGATCGTAATCCAGTTTGGGATTGGTTACATCCCACGTGCTGACCATGGAGGGCGTCATGCCGCTGCGGAAAATATAAAGGTCGTCGTCGCGGGCCGCCGTTCCGAAATAGGGCAGCCAGCGGGCCAGGCCAAAGGTATGGCATTGCAGCGCCCGGGGCAGCTCCTCTTTGGGGGCAATGCGATAGTTGAAGACCACATAGCCGACATTGTTATAATCCGTCCGCCAGAGCGGCACAGCCCGCCGCATGGCCTCCAGCTCATTCCGCCGGCCCCCGCTGGAACAGGAATCAATCAGCATCTCCGGATGCCGCCGCCGCAGTTCATCCCAGAACGCCAGATACCCGGAAATATATTTATTTTCGGTGATACCCTGCCGGTCCGGTGGATCGGCCTGCCGCCAGATTTCCAGGGGTTCCATGTTGAAATCCTGTCGATACAGATCGATTCCCTCTTTCACCAACTGGCCATCCACCATCTCAACCATCCACTGCCACGCCTGCGGATTGCCCAGATTGACCAGCATCACCCCCAGCTTGGCATCCAAAATCCATTCAGGGTGTTCTTTGTATATTTTGGATTCCGCATTCACGTTTTCCGGTTCGAACCAGACTATGCTTTTCACTCCCTTAGCACGGCCATGGTCGGTTATAGCACGAAGTCCGTTGGGAAAACGCCGTTGATCCGCTTCAAACCGAATATCCGGCGGCTGGTAATAATACCAGCCAAAATCCATCCACCAGTAGTCGATTTTGATCCCTTCCTCCAGATAGCGGTCGATGAACCGTTTCTGATTGTCCTCGTTGGCCATCATCATCTCGGCAAACTGAACCGAACTGGTGGCGTTCCATTGCGGCTGCAATATTTTTCCGCCCGGCCGGGGAACATTATATTCCATCATCCAGCGTCGCCAGACGTTTTGGGCACGAACGGCATCCCCCTCATAAAACTGCACCACCGAGAGTGACGAGCGGATTTCTTCGCCGGGCAGCAGTTTGAGCTGGGTTAATTCCTGCCCGCCGCGAACTTGCAGGCCGGTGGAACCATCCCGGATGAAATCCGCCGCCCACTGCCCCGGCCAGCCGATTACCACAATCGCTCCAGCCCCATGCCACTGGATATTGAAATAGGGCATGGAACCATTCAACGGACGGCCGCCGTTGGTCCCCAGATGCTTGGTTGTGCCCGGATTAAGAATATCTTCCAGCGGGGAATAATCATTGATTGTCGCGGGACTGCCGATCTGATGATGCAGGGTGTATTCCCCGACCATGCCGCGCTGCAAGACGAGATCGATTCCCATGATTTCAGAAAGGATCGGTGTGTCGGTATCCCCGGTATTCTTAAAGTAAACCGTCCATTCCAGAGTCGGAAAATCCAGATATTCGATTCCCTCGCAGCGGACTTGCAAAGCCGTCTTCGGATCGGTCCAGACAATCGTGTGAGCTACACGGCCGGCATCCATCTTTTTCTTGCTTCGCTCAACCGGCCAGGTCGCTAATAAATCCGAAGATGTCTTGCCGTCATATTGGAATGAAAAGGGCGGGATTTTACTAATTGGACCCGTTAAGGGATCTCCTAGCAGGATTTTCCGCCCGCCTGTCAAAACAACCGTCGCCTCGGCCCAATCCCCGCAGTCACAATAAATACCGTCACCACCATCCGACAATTCCAGGAAGAATTCTTTTGCCCCGTCCAGCGCCACAGAAACCGGCACTGCTTTCATTCCACCGCGTAATACGTCTGAACGATATAAACATTTCTCCCCCGCATACACCGCAAAAACGGCGCTGCCCTGCCCGGCCTTGGTCACATCCGTCGAATCGATCCCGATCCGGGCGTGAAAAGATTCTCCCCCTTCCGGCAGAGTCACTTTCACCCGCGTGTTCGCATGGGTATATAATCCGCTGTAAAACAGCTCCTCCCCAATTTGTAACGGCAGATCTTCCCACATCCGGTTCTTCAGCATCGTATGGCCATTGCGGCCATGAACAATACCACTATCGTCCGCGTCCACCTCTAATTGGGCGGATACTACCGGAAGCTGGGGAATCCCTTCAAACCAGCCCGCAGCCCATTCCCGGGCCTGCCCCA
>CAZOMV010000023.1:21147-34124 GCA_964580995.1 uncultured Pirellulales bacterium | reverse complement strand
AAACGCTGCCAGAATGTCCAAAGACAATAACATTATTGGCACAAATATAAATAATTTTTGCTTGAACATATTACTTGTTTCATTTGGGTTTTGTTACTCTTACCGTAAAACTTCATACCGGATGAGGACGGCCGCGGGAGTTTTATCCTGTTTGACGGCTATACCTTTTTGCAGCAACTCCGCCCCGCTGACCGTAACTGCAGCCTGGGGATTATCCATATCCGTTACCTGGTAACTCTTCTGGGGATCCAGTCCGCGCAGCTTAACGGTAATCGTATCAGGCGATTGATCGCCGGGCCGGCGAAAGGCCTGCACGAAACCCTGGCCGCTCTGGGGTGTATGGAACTGCCAGCCGATCCAGACATTTTCCGTAGTCAGGCTGAAATCCGTAAGCGGGTAGTAATCGCCCATGAAGTCAGGGGCAATCTGCCGCCACTGGTCGAACATCTTGAGTAATTGGCTGTAGTCCTGGTCCTGGCGGATATCGTGGCCGGGCGAACGGTCTTCCCAGGCCCCTTTGGTCACCGCCGGGAACATGTTGCTGCGGAACACATACGGATCCATCTGCCCGCCGCTGTTGCCGTAATACGGAATCCACATCGCCAGGCCATATGTCTGGCACTGCATCCCGACCGGCTCGATGGCATAGTCGCACTTCCAGAACGGCACACCCCGCCGCATGCTCTCCAGATCGTTCCGCCGCCCGCCGGAGGCACAGGCATCGATAAGCAATCCCGGAACTTTCGTGATCAAACCATCCCAGAAGGCCAGATACCCCTGCACCCAATGATTTTCAATCATCCCCTGCCGGTCCATCGCTTCATTCTGCCGCCAGTGATCCAGCGGGTCCATGTTGAAATCGGAACGGTAGATATCTACTCCCTCTTTTTGCAGAATAGCCGCAATATGGTCCGTAAGCCATTCACATGCTGCCGGATCACCCAAATTATAAAGCATCTGGTCTGTAGTCGTGGCGGAAAGACACCATTCCGGATGGGTTTTATAAATCCAACTATCCTTCGTGCTCACCCGCTCTGCCTCGAACCAGAGGATGGTTTTAATCCCCCGCTCATGGCAGTAGTCGCTGACCGGGCGGATCCCGTTGGGAAACCGCTCCGGATGCGGCAGCCAGTTATCCGTGTACCAGCCGGTATCCATCCACCAGCCGTCCAGCTTGATTCCCAACTGCTGATAGCGGTCGATTCCCTCCTTCTGATTTTGTTCGCTGGCCCGGTACATCCAATCCATACAAAAACCCATCTGGCCGGTCAGCATCGGCTGGAGAGGCTCTCCGCCCGGCTGGGGAAAATTATGGGCGAACATCCATCGCCGCCAGATATTCTGAGCATCGATCCAGTCCATCTGGTCCCAGAACAGCAGCACCGTCAGTGGTGTGCGGACTTCTTCACCGGGCTTAAGAGCAAAATGCGTAAGCTGCTGACCGGCGCGGAGCATCAGCGTATTGTCACCGGCCCGCATCAGTTCCGTCTTCCACTGACCCGGCCAGCCGATGGCAAAAATAAAGCCGGTATTATTCCCCAACTCAAGGTTGAAATAGGGCATATCCGTATCGCTCGGCCGACCGTGGTAGGCGCCAAAGGTCTGATACATCCCTTTTTCGAGGGTCGTGGTAAACGGGGCATATGCCGACATGCCGGTGAACGAACCGCTATTATGATGCAGCAAAAAATCGCCCCCCGGCTCGCAATCCACCCGGACATTGAGGCCCAGCAAATTATCTATTATCGGCGAATCCTGCGGGCCGTTGTTCTTCACATAGGCAGTCCATTCCAGCACCGGAAAATCCCGGTATTCGATCATCTCCAGCCGAATCGTCAGATTATTCTGACTATTCGTATAAGTAAGTGTTTTCTGAATCCGGTTTTTATCCAGCTCCTTCCAGATTCGCTCGGCCTTCCAGTCCTTCAGCAGTTCCGGCGGCAGCACATAGCTGAGATAGGACGAACGAAACAGTTCCTTCCCGCCGCAAAACAGCGAAATCGGCAAAGCCAGGGCATCCGGTCCCAGATTCGCCTCATTCCAGGCCATCATCTTTTTCATCGCGGTGGCATAAGGATGCCCCGCAAATTCCGTGGGAAATGTTTCCTGTCCCCTGGAATTCAGCGCCCGAATCTCCGCGATCCTCTCCTCCGGCGGCCCGGCCTGCTCCGCCGGTACCTGCTCCACTGTCACTTCCACCGCCAGAATCGTAAGCGGGAAGACAACGCCCCCCGTGGAGGCGCAGACTTCAAAGGTATCTTTTTCCTTGAGCGTCAAATTCTCATAACGTTGTTCCGCATATTCCCCATAATTTTTAAGCTGGCCTTCTTCCAGGCAAATACCATTGACTAGCATATGATAAAAGGGATCGCGGGTTGACTCGGCACTATCGTTCAGGCAATGGGTCAATTTTACCGTAAAGGTATAAGCTCCGTTCTGCGGGGCAGCCCAGAGCAGCGAGGGGATCCCATTGATTGGGGCAGAGTCGTCCGTAAGTAAATGCACCTGCCCAGCCAGATAATTCTCCGGACCGGACTGCACCGCCCCCTCTGCATATACCATCGATCCCACATGTTGCCGGCCCTCAGGCGGCGGAAAGGGAACCCACCAGCGGTTCAGATCCGGCCCACTGTCGGCAGCACCCGCAACGGCAGGCCCCAGCTCATCGGCTTCCTTGCCGGCAAAGAGCGTGAACGGCCCGGCGTTGATATGCTTCCATTTCCCGTCGTTATGTCCCTGGGCCATACGATAACCGTATTGCCACGTGTTGCCCGGCAGAGGATTGGATGAATCGATGACCGGCGAACCGGCCGCAGGTGAGTGAAACTGCGGCCCGCTTTGCCAATGGTCGCCCACTGCCGCAAAACCGGAAAAAGTGCAAAATAAAATTACAAAACACATGACTGCAAAACTAAACATTTTCTTTCGCATGGCCGCTCCTGTAAATTGTAACTGGTAAAAAAAGGTGTTCATTACTCTTGTATAATGATAATATGAAAATAAATCAAGTGAAAGGAAGAACAGATGGAAAAATTAGTTTTTCAGAAATGGGTGTTTATGCTGGGTATAGTTACGGGAATTATTGCTGATTCATCGCTACTTCATTCTGAAACGATTGAATCCGTGCCTTTTACGCAGGTGCATATCGGCCAGGGATTCTGGCAATCCCGGCTGGAAACCAACCGCAAAGTAACCATTCCCTACTGTTTTGAAAAGTGTGAGCAGACCGGGCGGATTAGTAATTTCGCCAAAGCCGGCGGGCTGATGCCGGGTGATTTTGAGGGAATCTACTTCAATGATTCCGATGTGTACAAAGTGATCGAAGGGGCTGCCTACTCCCTCAAAACCCATCCGGACGTGGAGTTGGAAACATATGTCGATGACGTGATTGACCAGATTGCCGCCGCCCAGTGGGAGGATGGCTACCTTTATACCTTTTATTCCCTCCCCCAGCGCCAGCCGGAAAAACGCTGGACCGATGAACGGCAAATGCATGAAACCTATTGTGCCGGTCACTTTTTGGAGGCGGCCATTGCCTATTATCAGGCCACCGGCAAACGCAAGATTCTGGACGTGGCAATCCGGCTGGCGGACCATATTGATTCGGTCTTCGGTCCCGGCAAAAAAAACGATGTGCCCGGCCATCAGGAGATCGAAATCGGACTGGTACGATTGTACCGAATCACGAACGAGAAGAAATATCTGGATCTGGCCAAATTTTTCCTCGATATGCGTGGCCGCAGCGAGCAGCGTAAGCTGTATGGTACCTATTTTCAGGATCATCTGCCGGTCATCCAGCAGACCGAGGCGGTGGGCCATGCCGTCCGGGCGGTGTATATGTATTGCGGAATGGCCGATGTGGCCGCCCTCACCGGCGATCAGGCTTATATCCATGCCATCGATACCATCTGGGACAATGTGGTCTCGAAAAAACAGTATCTGACCGGCGGAATTGGCGCCCGCCATGAAGGAGAGGCATTTGGTGAGAATTACGAACTGCCCAATGACACCGCCTATAATGAGACCTGTGCCGCCATCGCCGATGCCATGTGGAATCATCGCCTGTTTCTTCTGCATGGCGACGCGAAATATATCGACGTCCTGGAGCGGGTCCTCTACAACGGTTTTCTGGCCGGGGTTTCGCTGGAGGGCAACCGGTTCTTCTATCCCAACCCCCTGGCTTGCTGGGGCGGCTATCAGCGTAGCGAATGGTTTGCCTGTTCCTGCTGCCCCGTGAATGTGGCGCGTTTTATCCCGTCGATCCCCAATTACCTGTACGCCCAAAGTAAACAGGGGATCTATGTCAACCTCTTTGCCCAGGGCACGGCTGATATCGACTGGAACGGTCATCCGATAAAAATAACCCAGGAGACCACCTATCCCTGGGATGGGCTGGTCAAAATTATGGTGGAACCGGAACAATCCGCTGAATTCGATATTCGGATTCGTATCCCCGGCTGGGCGCGTGGCGAAGTAATGCCGGGCGGCTTATACAGCTATGTAAACCAGCCTTCGGAACCATTCACCTTAACGGTAAACGGCAAGGTAGTAGATTCTTCTCCGCAGCAGGGCTATGCCGTCATCCGCCGCACCTGGCAAAAGGGTGACACCATTTTGCTTGACCTGCCGATGAAGATCCGCCGGGTGCTCGCCGGCGAAAAACTGGAAAACAACCAGGGCCGGGTCGCCCTGGAACGAGGTCCGCTGGTGTATTGTGCCGAATCGATTGATACCATCGAAAATATTCGTGCCCTGGTCCTGCCGGACGAGGTGGATATCGAGTCCCGCTGGCAGGCCGGTTTGCTGGGCGGTGTAATGGTTTTGACCGGCACCGCCCGGGAGATTCGCCGCGATGAGAAGGGGGATCAACTGCTGGAATCGGAATGTCCGTTCCAGGCCATCCCGTATTATGCCTGGGCTCACCGCGGGGCAGGCCAGATGGCGGTTTGGCTGGCCAGCCAGGCATCGGCCGCCGTTCCAAGCCCGGCCCCAACCCTCGCCTCCGCCAGCCGGGCTTCCGCTTCCCATGTGTGGAGCAAGGATACTGTGGAGGCGTTATATGACCAGTTGGAACCGGCGAATTCCCATGATACTACGCAGCCGCGTCATACCTGGTGGGATCACAAGGGTACCCGGGAATGGGTTCAGTACGATTTTCCCCAGCCCGTCCCGGTCGATTCGGTAGAGGTGTACTGGTTTGACGATTCGGGCAGCGGTGCCTGCCGGATCCCAGCCTCCTGGCGGCTGCTGTACAACGATGGTTCCCAGTGGCAGGAAGTTGCCCAACCGGATTCCTACGCCACCGCAAAAGACCAGTTCAATAAAACTCGCTTTACCCCCGTGCTTACCGGCGGTTTACGAATCGAGGCTCAGCTTCAAGAAGGATTTTCCGGCGGCATCCTGGAATGGATCGTCCATCCGGCTTCGGAAAAAAAGTAGGGGGGGTAAAAACTCAAAAAAGCGGGCGAGCGGATTCGAACCGCCGACGTCCAGCTTGGGAACTAACTAGACGGCTTTTTTAACCTCTTGATAATAAACGAGTAAGTGATTGATATTAAACAACATACATTCTGTTTTCTGGACTGACTTCGGACTGGTTTCGGACTGTTTTCCGGGTAATTCAGACCAAAAAATGGACCCAAAAAAATACTGCCCCTAAAGGTATTGTCGTTGAAAGTAACGGTGCTTATGGTGGGGATGGCAGCGGGTCCTTCCTGGACCCCTGGCAAGCGGGTTAAAGACGGACCCCGCGCAGCCACCGAATTTTGGGAAAAAATTCGGGGTGTCGTCGTTTTTATAAGGGGAAAGGCGGATCTGGGAAAAAAATTTTTCATAGCTGGTGGGGATCTGGGGAAAAGAAACCCGGTTTTCGGTGATTATTGAAATTGTCGGCAAGGTTTGTTTGGTAGCGACAAAAACGACAGGAAATGTTCAGATTTATTTTTAAAAGGGTCAGAGGATAGAAATGGGGGGGAGCTTTTAGAAATCGGTCTGGGAGGCGGCGGATCCGGTTTAAGGTTGAATGACCCTTCCCACGGGGGGAAAAGCTGCTGGCGGGCGGTCTGGGTAGTGTGTGGAAGCGGTCTGAGAGGCGGTGGGGCGGCAGAGGAGCGGCGGGGGTGGTTTGGCCCCGGCGATCTGCTTTCCGCCTGGCCTGGCGGGCGTGTGGCCCTGGAGGATTGGCGACGGCGAGCAGCGATGGATGATCTGAGCCGGGGGCGGGGCGGAGCTGGAACCGGCCATAAAATATTTTTAAAAAATTTTCTTGCAAACGTATGAGATATGCCGAAAATATAAGCACGAAAGACAGTCCGAAAATAATCAGTAAGCAAAAAAGGCCGCTTTGCGCTTGGATGCCAATCTTCGGATTGTCTTTCGGACCAGGTTGCGAGCGGCCCTTTTTATTGGAGGTAAAGGACTATGGCGAGTCATCTTTGCGGAAATCCCAAAGAATTAGATCTATTGGGTTATTTTGACCGGTGGTGCGATATGGACCGACTGACCTTGAAGCCGCAAACCTGCGGCACCAAACGGATCTATGTGATGCACTTTCTGGAATGGGGCGGGATTCAACAGCCCGGTCAGATTTCCTTTGATCAGGTCCAACGGTTTTTGGGTACGTTGAAACCGCGATATACGGCCCGGGTTATTGTTAACTGTAAGAATGCAGTTAGCTCATTTTGCAGTTATTTATTGAATGTTGGAGTTTTAACAGAAAATCCCTGCCGGTTCGTGAAGTTACCCCGGGTAATTATTCCACCGCCGGCCTATTTGAACAAAGAGGACCTCCAGTTTTTTATCCGGGCGGCGGAAAAGCGGGGTATTGGTTTTCCGGTCAAAACCGCGGCATTCACCGGACTGCGATCCGCGGAAATGAATAATTTACAGTGGGCGGATATTGATATAAATCAAAGAATTATCAAGGTTTTTAACCGGAAGGGCTTCCAGGTAAAAAACGGGAAGAATCATGTTGTGCCTATCATGGACAAACTTTTGGAAGAATTTAAAAGGGAGATGGCTGCCAAGAAACCGCTTCCGAATCATTATCTTTTCCCCAGCCCCCGGGGTCCTGCCCGGCGGTTAAGCCGGTGCTATTGGACTCATTTGCTGGATCCCATTAAGGCGATATTCCCGGGCCGGGTTATCACCTGGCGAATTCTGCGGCATACCTTCGCCTCGGTCCTGGTACAAAATGGGATAAGCGTGACCAAGGTTGCTCATTGGCTAGGAAACAGCACCGCCGTTTGTTGCAAATATTATGTGAATCCCGGTCAAATCTTTGATCCCACAATCAATCTTTTTCCCCGTCAAAACACCAGGGAGTAAAGCAATATGGATATTTTTGCTTATTTAGAACAGTGGCGACAATTCAGCGAAAGTGTCGGAGACAAAAACACCTGTCAGACCAACAAAAATTTGATACAGCGGTTTCTTTGGCGGGGGAGCATACACGATCCCCACCAGATCACTTATGAACGGTTACAGGAATATTTTAACGATTTGGCCGCCCGTTATGCAGTAAGGTCTGTTTTGAATCATAAATCCGCTATTTCCTGTTTTTGCTTCTACTTAATTAAGATCGGGGCTTTGACCAGCAATCCCTGTAAGTTGTTGAAGCTGCCGCCCTTGGCAATGGGTCCCCCTGATTTTTTGAATGAGGAGGAAATCGAAATTGTTATTGAGGCCGCCGAAGAATCGGGAACCGGCCTGCCGATCCAGGCGGCGATTTTTAGCGGTATGCGACGTGATGAACTCCGTTGCCTGCAATGGCAACAAATCGATATGGACCGGAAGTTGATCCAGGTTTGCAACAAAGATTCATTTACCGTGAAAACCGGGAAAAATCGATTGGTACCCATTATGGACCGCCTGCATCGGGAACTAAAAAAACAGATGGAAACAGTTTTCCCCCGTCCCCATCCGGAACATTATATATTTTTCCGCAATGACCCTTCCCGCTGTTTTCGGAGCGGAAGCTGGGATCGTATCCTGAAACCAATCAAAAACCTTTTTCCGGGCCGGATCGTCACCTGGAGAATTCTGCGGCATACCTTCGCCAGTATCCTGGTACAGCGGGGAGTTTCAATTTATAAGGTAAGTATCTGGTTAGGCAATACCATGGAAGTGTGTGACCAATATTATTGCAATGCCGGGAAGAGGTTTGATCCGGAAGTAAATCGCGTTTTACCCGAATGTCTTTTAGCGGAGTTGCGGGATCTGGGCAAACCGGTTAAGGCGGAAGTTTTTTTACGGCGAGGTGAAAAATTATGATCCATATTCAAGGTTGTCCGAAAAAAGAAATAAACATATTTGACTGGTTTGAACAGTGGAAAGCGTCCAATGAATTTGTTTTGGCTAAGTGTACAAATTATCAGAAGGAAGCCTGTGTAAAAAAATATTTATGGTGGGCGGGGATTCATTATCCCAGCGAAATCGGATATGAAAAATTACAGTTGTATTTCAATACCCTGCGACTCCAATTCCAGCCCGGTACTCTTTTGAATTGGAAATTTGCCATCTCTTCCTTTTGTCAATTTCTGGTCAATGTTGGAGTCCTCAATCGGGATCCATGCTCTTTGCTCAAAATGGCCGCGGCAGTAAGTCTGACTCCAGATTATTTGAACGAAAAAGAAATTGTTACCTTCATAAAGGCAATCGGAAAAAGAAGGGAACTGTTGGCTGTTAAGCTGGCGATTTTTACCGGTCTGCGCCGAACCGAACTGCGTCATATGCAGTGGCAGGACGTTGATTTGAATCGGCGAATTATCAAGGTTTATAATAAGCCAGGCTTTCTGGTGAAAAACCGGAAAAATAGAATTGTCCCGATTACAGATCTGATTCTGGAGGAATTGACGGCTCTTTCCCGGAGCATCGAACCAAAACCGAAAGATTATATTCTCTATGGTTATCGTAAAGACAAACCTTTGTCCAGTCGGACTATGGATCGAATGATCGGCAAGATCAAGGGAATATTCCCGGGCCGGGTTATCACCTGGAGAATTCTGCGGCATACCTTCGCCAGTATCCTGGTACAGCGGGGAGTTTCTCTTTATAAAATTTCGAGCTGGATGGGCAACGGGGCGGCGGTCTGTGAGAAATATTACTGCAATGCCGGGGAAAAGTTTGACCCGGAAATCAATCGGTTTTATGATGAAACGGAGTAAATAGAAAATCAGGCCAGCAAGCCGACGGGTTTGCGTTGTCGGCTGGGTATGGAGCTTTCCTCATCGATCCTTACCCGGCCAACAGGCCAGATCGATGAGGATGCATTGGTAAAGAATATTGAGAAAATTATCAAGGAAGGGGAGATCCTTTTGCGGACCCAGCCGGGTTATTTCACCCGGCCAGATAATATACATCAAGGCGAAACGAGACGCGGCTGGTGTGGTAGTGTTGTCGGTTGGACCGAAAGCATCCTGGGGAAAAAAGAATTAGGTCCGATCTTCGTAAACAGCAGCAACTGGCTAATTGAGGAGCTGAAAGAAGGCCGGCCAGCCAGGAAAATATATGATGAATTAATCAAGATGCTAGAGGATGGCTGGTGCTTTCTTATATGGCACGTTGTACAAAGTAAAAAATATGATTTGATTCAGGAAATCAGGCGTTCCTCATTTATGCTCCCACAAATAGCACTGGCAAAAAACCTTACGGTTGAGACTGATTTTAAGAGTGAGTGCGGACCGCTATTAAATCCGTTTGTCTTAAATAACTGGATTGTGTCTTTTGATATGGGGGGGGTTGCGACTATTCATCCGGTTGCTAAAAATATATTATTTAACCTGGACGTTTCCAAAGAAAAGTTAAAGGAAAAAATTGAAGACATCGGAATAAAAAAACCATATGAACAAGACGTTTTTCTTGATATATTTTCAAATGAAAAGTGCATTCAACCCAACAAATGGGAGCATGTTTATTCCAATTTTGAAAGCCAAATAGTCGAATCTGAAGAAGCCAAAAAGGCGGCTCCCTGGTTTTGGCTGGGTATTAATCTGGCAAGTTTTCAAGCAATCACAAATCATATGTTTTGGTTTGAAGTGCGGCCGGGCAGTTGTCTGAATCTATATATTAGGAGAATCGTCACGGGCCATAAGTACGGGGAACCCGAAAACGTTGGCCTTTACCCGACTCCTGAATATACGAAAGTCATTGCCGATTCTTTATCTTACTGCCTTTCACAGATAAAAGAAATGATGTTTGCTGGGCATAAACCCCGAAAAAAACGTTATAAAACCAAAGTGAAACCCCTTACAACAAACCAAGCTTTATTATTTAAGACTTATATCGATAGCGGTTATAATGTTTCCGAAACAGCTAAAAGATTGAATTTAAATCGCAAAACTGTCACTGAGGCGCTGAAAGCGATAGAAAAAAAAACCGGCAAACAAATTGTAGGGTTGATAAACCAAAAGGCGAAAACAATAGGATTACCGGTTGATCGCAGGGGTCAAGAAGTGAATACCGAAGATGATTCGGTAATGTAATTTGGTTGAATAAGATTCAGGAAGCTGGGGGGTGTTTTGTGGGGTGTTTTCACATTTTTTATTAATTTTATAAATGTTTATCATTTCGAAACTTGTGTACGGTTTTTTGCATCATTGCGCGAAAATACCCCCCACTTTCTGCTTATGGGTGTAGATAAATTATTGTTGTCGAGGTGTAGAAAATGACCAAACGAGAAGAGCGTGATCTGCTGACAGTCGGCGATATAGCAAGCCGACTCGGAATCCCGGCCGCCCGGGTGGATTATGCGCTTCGTACCTATCGCATCAAAGAAACTCAGCGGGCCGGGATTATTCGTCTTTTTGACGATGATTCCGTGAGTCAAATAGAGCGAGCTTTGCGCCGCATAGCTGGCCGCGCCATGGAGGCAAATCATGATTAATCGGATTGATTGTTTGACGGCGGACCTTCGGACCTTGCCAATCGTCGATGCTAAGAAGGCTACATGTGAAAGCATGGTGAAGATTCAGGCTAATGATTTTCCCGCGGGGCGTTTGATGTATGAATCCTCCGCTACCTGGCGGGCCAATGAGGCCCGTCTGGGCGAGCTTTTTGCCAATGTGGCTCGGGAAATCATTGCCGCTGAATTGATGCAACTCCGCGCACATTTGGAGGCCGCCCGATGACCGGCGAACTCCGTCAACCCCCCCAGGATTTGGACTCCGAAAGGATAATTCTGGCGGCTTGCATTTTAGATGCCCAGCTGGCGGACGAAATTTTGCCGCGCATGAAGCCGGAGCATTTTTACGCGCCTGCCCATAGGCTTATCTTCAGCACCATTCAAAAACTCCACGAGACTAATCAGCCGTTAGATTTGGTGAATGTAAGAAATACGATGAGGAGCGCGGGGCAGTTGGAGTTGGTGGGCGGCGTGGATTATTTGGTCGGTATGGTCGAATCTTGCCCGTCCGTTGAAAATACCCCCTATTACTCCGAAAAAGTTATCACGACCAGCCAACTGCGGGAGGTAATCCGATGTGGGTATTCTATCATTGACAAAGCCCATCGGTCGGACGAAAATCCGGCGGAATTGATTCAACAATTTGAGGCGGAAATATTCGCCCTATGTCAGCGGCCCGGCGGTAAATCGGCAGCAACCATCCGGCAGATCATGGGCGACGTGTTGCTCAATCTGGACGCGCGGCGGCATTCGACTTTTACCGGCCTGGCGACCGGTTTCCTTGCCATCGACAATATTTTAGGCGGGATCCGGGGCGGGGAGCTAATCATCATGGCTAGCCGGCCGTCGATGGGAAAGACCGCCCTGGGATTGAACCAGGCGGAAAATATATCCATCGATGCTCATCTGCCCGTTGCCTTCTTTAGCCTGGAGATGCCCGCCGACCAGCTCTGCGAGCGGATTCTATCCAGCCGCGCGAAGATCGATTCATACCGGCTGCGGCGGGGACAAGTCACCGCCGCGGAATATGGGCGGATCGTCGACCTTCAAACCGAGCTTGCCGAAGCCCCCCTGTTTATTATAGATGACGGCGGCCTTACGCCCGCCGCCCTGCGGAGCCATTGTCGGCGACTGAAGGCCCAGCACGGTATCCAGGCGGTTTTTGTGGACTACGTGCAGCTTATGACCATCCCCGGCCAGAGGGACCGGTACCAGGAAGTCAGCCTGATAAGTCGGCAGCTTAAAACGATGGCGATGGAGCTGGATTTGCCGGTGATCGTGCTGGCCCAGTTGAACCGCGCAGTTGAGGCCAGGGAGAATCACCGGCCCCGGATGAGTGATTTGCGGGAAAGTGGGCAATTGGAGCAGGATGCCGATGTGATCATGCTGCTGCACCGTGAGGATTATTATCGAAGAGGGGAAAAGGATTACCATGAAAGTCAGACCTGCGAAGTGTTAATCGCCAAGAACCGACACGGCCCCATCGACGATGTAAAGCTGTTGTGGCAGGGGACGTTTTGCCGTTTTGAAAGCCTGGCAGCGGAGGGCAGTTATCGATGAAGAAGAACTCCGCCAAAGCCCCATCCTTCCAATTCTACCCCAAAGATTGGCTCAGCGAAAATCGTCTTAAGCGAGCTTCTTTTGTAGCGAAAGGGGTGTGGATTGACCTGATATGTCTTTCTTATGACATGCCAGAACCAGGCGTTTTTTGTGATGAAACCGGATCACTTTCAGAGTCAGAAATACTCAAAATGCTGAACGGAAAAGAGCAACAAAAAACCCGCGGATTTCAGGAGCTAAAAGAGCGGAATATTATCAAGCAATTGGAGGATGGAACGTTCTATGTCAAGCGAATACAGGCAGATATGAAGCTCCGCGCGATTCGCAAAGAGGCGGGGAGCAAGGGCGGCAACCCGAATTTGGTTGGGAATTTGGTTAACCAAAAAGTCAACCAAAAGTCAACCCCTTCGTCTTCTACTTCATTTTCATCTGCATCTTCAACTGCTATACACGATAACGATTCCCCTAAACACAAAAATAATACCGACACTGCGAAGGGGGCGAAGGAGCTGGCGGG
>CAZOMV010000023.1:0-21047 GCA_964580995.1 uncultured Pirellulales bacterium | reverse complement strand
GGCGGGGGTAGGAAATTCATGGAGGGGCTTGATCCTGCCACAGCCGATCCGAAGCTGCTGCTGGAGGATCTGGCGGGGGATCTGCCGGCGGAGCAGCGGGAGTTTATTTTATTCGAGCGGGTAAAGGAATGGCTGGCGGAGCTATTCCCGGCGGAGTTGGGGGCGCATAACCGGCAGGGCCGAGCGGATCAAACCTGGCTCTTTGGCAAAGCCGGCAGGGCGGGCCTGGTGCAGCAGACCCTTGACCACCGGGGAGAATCCGGCCTGATCGAGCTGGTCGAGTTGGGTCAGAAAATTTATTTCAAGGTCCGTGATGAGGAAAACCCCCTGCGGAATCCCCTGGCGGTCCTTTGTAAAAAACTCAGGGAGTGGCTGGCGGGCTATCATCCTGCCGCCGAGCAGCTCCCGCCCGATCCCCTGGCAGAGCTATCGCCGGCAGCGGCCCGGCAAAAGGGGCATATGCTTTTCATCGACGGGCTGGCTCGAATCTTCGAGCAGGAGCAGGGTCTGACATTAAAGCCGGGGGATTACACCACCTTCAGCGGGATCTTTGCTGAGCATTGGCAACAGGCCGGCCAGGCGGGGATCTGGCGGCGGATTGCGGAGCTGCTGAACCTGGCCCGGGCCAGCCGGGGCAAGCGTAAACCGCCGGCTTATTTTACGGCGGAAGCGAAACGAATTTTGAAAGAAGGGGCGGCCAATGTGGCCGCTGGATCATAATATTTTTGTAGAAAGGATTTTAATTATGCCACTTTTACTGGACGCGAACAGCACCTTCCCGATCGTTCTCAAAACAGATGAGGATAAAACCAGGGACATTCAGCCCCGCTTTATTGCCCGGGTTTTCAGCAAGCGGAAGTGGAAGGAAGTTGCCACCCTGAGTGACCGGTTTGAAGAGGCCGCCGGCGGGGCGGATGTAATGGTTGTTGTGACGGCGATCTTTGAGCAGGGCCTGGTGGGATGGGAGAATATGATCGACCCGGAAACCGGCGAAGAAATCCAGTTTAGCCTGGATCGCGCGGAAGATATTTTGACTTCACTGGAGGCGGTGGAACTCATGCAAAAGATCGTGGCTCAGCGGATCACCCTGCCCGATAAAAAAAAATTAGGGTCCTTATCGGGATCCGATACGGGCAAGGCTGCCAATCCTGTGTAGGGCCGGAAAAGTGTAAAGATACCCCCAGCACCGCCGAACCCTTGGCGATCACGTGTTTGAGTTGCGGCGGGGCTGGGTGTGATGAATGCAACAATGGACAGATTTTTATAACGGAGTGTCCCTTGAATATGATTTCGGCTGATTTGTGTGAGTTGGTTGCGGCCGCGGATTTGTATCTGGAGCACGGCTTACCGGTCAATGCCGGCGGGCAGATGAACCAGTCCATAGGTTTTCTTGATGCTTGTTCGTTTGTTTCTCAGGAAAAAAAATACTGGGAAAAGAAACTGGGAATATTTTAGAAGTTTTATAGAGGATAAAACATGGCTAAGCACAGTGTTGATATTTTAATCAAGGCCCGGGATGAGGCCAGTAAAGCGATGGGGACCGTTGGCAAGTCTGTCTTGTCGATGACTGGTTTTATAAAAAAAGCGGCTGCGGTCATGGCGGTATATTTTTCCGGCCGCATGATTAAAGATTTTGCCGTTTCGTCGGTGGATGCCTTTGCGGAATCTGAATCGGCGGTCCAATCGCTTTCGGATGCGTTGGATTTATTGGGCCAGGGCGGAAACGCAGCAATAAAAGACTTGCTCAAGTTTGCTTCTGGTATCCAGGCCGTTACCAAATATGAGGATGACGCCGTCGTCGGCCTGATGGCCCTGGGTGCCAGTATGGGGCAACTGAGCGGGGATGCTTTGAAGGATGCCGCAAAAGCCGCCATTGGTTTTGCCGCGGCGTATAAGATGGAACTGAAGGCGGCCATGACCTTAGTATCCAAGGCGGCCAATGGCAACACGGCGGCTTTTGCCAGATATGGTGTGATCTTGGATGGCAATCTGTCGAAGCAGGAAAAATACAACGAAGTGCTGAAAATTGGAATCAGAAATTTTAAGTTGGCGGAGGGGGAAGTGAACACGTATCGGGGGGCGGTTCAACAAATGAAAAATGCCCTGGGGGATGTTAAAGAGGCGATTGGGGAAGCCTTAATGCCCATGTTTAAGAAGTCGGCGGAGAGAATCAAAAAATGGGCTGAAGATAACGCGGAAGCGATCGGCAAGTGGTCTAAGAAAGTGGTTTCCTATATTGAACTGGGAAAAGATATTTTTATGGCCTTTGCTGATTTTTTGTTGAACGATTGGAAAAACGCTGTCAGTTTTGCATTCAACACATTTTTGACATTGATGGAAACCGCTTTTAAAAGTGCTGTTACCCTGGCCATTGCCGGCGGGAAAGGGATTTGGGAGGGAGTGAAGGCCGGTCTGATGGGGGACGATACTAAAATCCTGAAAGAGCGGATCATGCGGCTATACCACGAAGACCCCGAACGGCAGCCGCTTACTCCGCCGTTAATCGTGAAAGGCGGACGGAAGCACTCTGATTATTATTATGAGTTGCAGAAAAAGGCAAAACAGCAGCTCCTTCAGGAAAAGACCGGCGAATTGATGGGGGACAGTATGCAGGTTATCGGCAAACAATGGAAGGATATGATTGCGGAAATTGGGGCCAACATGCCTAAAAGTATGGCTAAGCAGGTGGAGCAGGCCTTCGCTGATAACAAGAAACGCCTTTCGGAACCTTCGTGGTATAACCTCATGATCCGCAACTTAATTAATCAAATACTTGCCGGCAACAAAAAACGCTTCAATAACGAATCGTTTTCTATGGATTTGCCGCACAACAAACAAAATAGTATGAACGGTCTGGGATTTGGATTTGATTCGCCTGCGTGGCAGGCGAGAGAAGCTCGGTTTTTGACAATAGCGCCTGGATCCAGGTTGAATAAAACCGAAGACAACACCACACGGATGGTGCGGCAATTGGAACAAACGAATAAGCATCTGGCCAGCGTGGATAAAAAAACCAGTAATAATTCCATCAACGACGGCCGCTATGTACTGGCAGAAGGAGCGATGCGATGAGCGGAGTAATTAGTATTGTTGAAGACACCCATGATCTTGCGGTATCGAATGAGGTGAATGGAATAACTTACACATTGCAAACCCACCGCCGATTCGATTTGATATTTAGCAATGATACCGACCCGGTGGCCATGCCAATCTTGGCGATCCGAGCGGTTGCAGTCAGTGGCAGCTCTGTTCAGATCCCCTTGCTGTGGCAACCTCATCCCTATGACCCCTGGTCCTATGTGATTCGCAAAACCGCTAAAACCAAAGGCGGTTATAACTGGGAAGTGGTGTGCGAATATTCTGGTGTGGAGGAACCGCTGACCATGCCCTACCGATTGAGCTATAGCTATTCCACTGTTACCGAACTCATCGACCGGGATCTGGACGGCCAGCCCATCATGAACTCCGCAAATGAAACACCCGATCCGCCACTGACTGAAGAATATGTGGATCTGGTGATGCGATTCGAGATTGATTGGGAAACAATCAATTCCGAGATGATGGCTGATTATGGCAACGCCGTCAATAGCGACACCTGGCGCGGCTATGCGCCCGGTACCTGTCTGATTAAAAACATTGATGCTAACGCGGCCCGGGTGGCTGGCCTGACCTATTACGCCGTGAGCATCGAGATCCACGTGCGGCCCGACGGCTGGGAGCGGCGGTATCTGGATGAGGGATATCGCACGATTGTAAAAGATGCCGGCGGGAACCCGGAGCTGGATGATGATGGCTATATTAAATATCAGACGATTACGGATGAGAACGGCCAGCCGTTGACCGCCCCGGCGATGCTGGATGGGCACGGCAGCCGTTTGGCGGAGGGGGCCGATCCGGTATTCCTGGAACGAAAAACCAAAAAGGAACGGCCGTTCAGCGTGCTGAACCTGGGCCTGTAAAAACGAAAGGAAGTAAAATGGACAACAAAAACACTGGTTTGAGTGGTATGCCGAAAGAGGCGTTATTTTTCCGGGAAGCAACAATGGAGGAATCGACGGGCCGGAGGATTGAGTTTAGCGATAAGCCAGACGACGCAAAACAGCCGCGTTTTAAGATGACTCTTAATACCGGGGTCGATATGTTTAACTTTTGGTTTGGCAAAGTGGCCATTGACCTGAACGGCATCCGTCCCGGCAAAAACAAGCTCCCAGCCCTGCGGGATCACGACCGCAATAAAATCGTTGGCTGGCATGATACTTTTTCTATTTCGGCCCGGGGCATTTTCACGGAGGGTTATTTCAGTTTGTCAGCTCCCGATGGTCGGGAGGCTCTGGCCCTGAGCAAAGAGGGCTTCCCCTGGCAAGCTTCGATGACCGCCGAGCCGGTAAAAATTGAGAATGTGGCGGAAGGGGCGACGGCGGAAGTGAACGGCCGCAAGTTTATCGGGCCGGGAGTAATTTTTCGTAAATCAATCCTTCGTGAGGGCAGCTTTTGCAGTCTGGGGGCCGATTGTAATACGAACGTCTTGGCGGCCTCAATGGATGGTGTTGGTTCGCCTGCCGGCGGGTCTGGATTGCCCCGGCCCGATGTGTTGCCCCAGTGGTGGGCGGAATTCCGGTCTGACCCGGATCGGGCCTCCTTTATTCGCTTGTCAGGCGGGGATGAAGTCCGGGCGTTTCATTCATTTTGTGCCTTGCGGCGCGCGGAAGATTGCGGATCTGTCCGCCCGAAGAAATAACGAATTTGGCAAAGTAAACTTTTACAGAAAGGTAACTTATTTATGACCGTCGAAGAAAAACTTGAGGAACTGGCCCAAAAAATTTCGATCCTGGAGGGTGTTTGTTACGAGAAGGCAGCGAAAGCGGACAAGGCGGCGGCGGATATGTCAAAGGCTCGATCCCGTTACCAATGCTGCATTCACGACGGGGACAAAGCCGGATCGGATCTGGCCCTGTCGGACATTGCCAGTGCGAAACTTGTGCAAAACCAGGCGATTAATGAATTGTCCGCCATGCGGGAAGCCGTGGCCGAATGCCGGCAGAGCCTGCCCGAACTGAAGGAACTGGTTTTCCATCTGGTTTTGGAGGCGGGCAAGGAGATTGAGCAGGCCCGCAAGCGATTGACGGTGGCGGAGGTCAAAAAGGGCCGGTATCTGGCGATTTGCGGTTGTCTGAACGGGGTCAGTGTTCAAATCGAAAATTTACTTACAAAGGCGAAGACCGAAGAGAATGTTAATCTGAATTAAGAAAGGGAAAATTATGTCATCGAAAATGAGTTTACAAAAATTGTCTAAAGCCCAAGGGGAAGCCTTGGGATCCGTCGCGGGAAGTAATCTCCCGGAAATCCTTGCCCGTCACGGAGCGGAGCATTTTACCCTGATTGACCGGGGGACTCTTTTGCGCATTGCGGAGAGTTTGGAGCGGATCGAAAGTTTTTTGCGGGAATCGGCTCCAGCCGGGAAGGGTAAGCGGTAATGAATTCGCCGGTTTTGGTTTTTGATAGATGGTGGGATTTCATCCTGGAAGATGGAGCGGCAAAAAATAAGACTTCGGCCTTATTTTCTCCCTATGCCCCACCCCACCCCTTTTCCGGCCCCTTGCTTATCAAGCTGCGGCTGGTGTACCCTCTGCGTAAGGGAGAGGCCCCCAAGCCGGGTCAATGTGGTCTGTTGTGGCGGCCAGCCCCCCCGGCATTGATCCCCGCGGTGGAGCATATTCTTATCGCCCTTGACCCCCGGTTTTTGGACCTCAGCCAGGTTTGTAAGCTCCAATGTTCAAAACAGGCCGGCCGATCCCCCGGCATCCGGTTAAAGATTTATACTTTAGAAAACGAGTGACAGAATGGAAACCATACCGCCCATAGAAATTATCCCCTTACCAGGCCCAGACGGTGGGTTTCGGTTGTGTCCCACTCTTTTAACCGAAGAGGAGGCGATTCGGTATTTGCGGTTAGATACCATTGATATCGATAATCCTGGTGAGACATTGCGGCGGTATCGGAAAGAAAATAAATTGCGGGGGACTCAGGTATCAAAAAAGGTTTTTTATCTACGGAAAGAGCTGGACCGTTTTTTGGATAAGGTGACGGATGAAAATTCCAGATAAAGGGCTTGATCTACCGGGCGGACTGTCTATAATGGGATTCGCAACATCGTAAAAAGGATCTGGCAAACAAAATAAGGCCCGTTTGGACTTGCTTACCTTGCCCCCCCCCAAGGTTCTGCGATGTTGCTCAAACGGGCCTACTTTATTTTTGGAGGCAGATATGTCCAATCATGCAATCACCTTGGCAAGGAAAACCGTTGTTTACAAAGGGGAAACCTATTCTTATTGGGTTTTGCGTTGGTACGGGGCTAATGGCAAGCGGCATTCTGAGACCATCGGGCGTGCCGATCATATGTCCAAAAGACAGGCGGAAAAATTGCGGCATGAAAAGAAAGCGGAATTTGAGAAGCAGCCAGGCCGGCGGTCTGTGAGCAGAGCCATGACCCTGGGGAAGTTTCTGGATGTTTATTTGAAAAGCCGTCGGGGGGAAGTGGCGGCTCAAACCCTGGTGATTCATAGCACCACCGCCACTTATCTGAAGGGATTCTTTGGGGAAAACAAATCACTCGATGATATCCAGCGGGCCGAAGCCCGGGCCTTTAAGACCGCCCTGACCGATGGATCCCTGAAGCAATTCAGTCAGCGGCCCCAAGATCTTAAAGCTCCCACTATCGATACCCATATCCGTAATGCCAGAACCTTTTTTAATCATGCCCTGTCGGACGATCTCATCCTGTATAATCCCTTTGACCGTCTTTCTCAAAACACCCCGATTGAGCGGAGTTGGCCCTATATCGACCTGGAAAAGATTGGGCGGCTGCTGGCGGCCTCACCGTCGATCCATTGGCAAATGTTGTTCAGCCTGTGCCGGCTGGCTGGTCTGCGGCGATCTGAGGCCCTGAACTTGGAATTCCAGGATATCGACTGGGAGCGGAATATGCTTCATATTATTGCCAAAGAGGTCTGGACACCCAAGCAGCGGCGTTCTCGGTGGGTGCCTATGTGCCAGGACTTACAAGATCTATTGGCCAGGGCTTATGAAGAATCCCCCCCGGGGCAGAAAACCTTTATCAAGATCGGAGAGGGGGGGGTTGTGGTCAAAAACATTTCCAGGGATTTTGAGGTAATTTGTCGGCGAGCCAAGGTGGATGTTTATCCCAAGCCTACCCACAATCTCCGCAAAAGCTGCGCCAGAGATTGGGCCCAGATATTTCCGGCCCATGTGGTAAAGGAATGGCTAGGGCATTCTGATTTTAGTGTGACGGATCGGCACTATTTGCAGGTGCCTCAATCGGAATTTGATCGGCTATCTCAAAAAAGGTTTTTGGAAGTAAATCCTTTGAATTCAAAAACCTGTTTGGACCCAAAAATGGACCCAAAAACGTAACGAATTATTATTGAAAGAAAACATGAAGAACATAAAACCTGAAATAATAATCACTTATATAAAGCGGGCGAGCGGATTCGAACCGCCGGCGTCCAGCTTGGGAAGCTGGCATTCTACCACTGAATTACGCCCGCAAAGCTTTAATTTACAATATCTTACAAAGGCAACACACCTGCCTGAGCCGTAATTCTGCATACGATTATAACGTGAACGATCAGGCTTTCAAGAGTTAAGTTGCCGCGACTTTTCGGTATTTTTCGAGGATGGCCGGGATGAGGTCGGGTTTGACCGCCGCGTGAACATCCTCATTAATCGTCAGCACCGGCGCCAGGCCGCAGGTACCCAAACATCGGGTTATTTCAAGGGTAAACATGCCGTCCTGGCTGGTTTCCCCGACGTCAATGCCGATTTCCTCTTTGAGCTTTTCCAGAATGGCCGGGGCACCCTTGACATAGCAGGCGGTGCCGAGACAAATATTAATTACGAATTTTCCCCGAGGTTTCAGCCGGAAAAAATGATAGAAACTGGCAACGCCGGTAACTTTGGCGACGGGGATTTGCATGAGCTGGGCTACCGCATCCATTTGCGGCCGGTCGAGGAAACCGAAATGGCCCTGTACTTTATGCAGAACCGCAATAAGCTGACTGTCGGGCTGGGGCCCCTGCCGGCATTGTTCGATAAACTCTACAATCGCGGGAGTCAGGGCCGCTTTGGCCTGCGTTTCCACCTCCAGCCAATTGTCAGTAGAGGAGCAATCTGTGTGAGTCATTTGATACCTCGCGGAAGTTTAGCGGCATACCGGGTGTGGAGAAGTTCGTGGGCTTTTTGCCCGCCGGGTGTGCCGAGAAAGTCCTGATATAGTTTTTGAATGTCGGGGTTCTCGTGGGACCGGCGCAGGTTTTTTTCGCTGTCGATCCGGTATAAAGCCGAAGCCCGCAGCCGGAGCAGACCGGGATCCAGAACCTTGGTTCCGCGGGGCGGGTACGGCTGGCCGCCGCCGCCGATGCAGCCGCCGGGGCAGGCCATGATTTCGATAATATGGAATTGTTTCTCACGCCGCACCACCTTATCCAGAAGTTCCTTGGCGTTTTGCAGGCCGTTGGCCACACCGATATTCAGGGTGTGCGGCCCCAATTGCAGGGTAATCTCACGCAAGCCCTCCACGGCACGGACCTCCTTGAATTCAAGCTGTTCGACCTTCTGGCCGGTGAGTTTTTCCGCGGCGGTCCGCAAGGCGGCCTCCATGACACCACCGGTGGTTCCGAAGATATCCCCCGCCCCGGATGCCGTTCCCATCGGGCTGTCGAACTCATCCTTGGGGAAGCTGGAAAATTCGATATCCGGCTGGGTCCAGTATTGAATGCCGTAACACTGAATCATCCAGATTAACTCGCGGGTCGTCAGTACCGCGTCCGTATAGGGGGTGCCGTCGGACATGCGATGTTCCGGCCGGAGGGCCTCGTATTTTTTGGCAACACAGGGCATGACTCCAACGACGAAAATATCATGCGGGTCGCGGTTGATTTTCTGGGCGTAATAGGTTTTCAGCAAAACACTGGTCATGCTCATGGGAGACCGGCAGGAAGAGGCGTGGGGGATCAACTGCGGATAAAATTTTTCCATGAAGCTGACCCAGCCGGGCGAACAGGAGGTAATCATCGGCAACTGACCACCCTGCTCCAGTCGTTGGAGGAACTCATGCGATTCTTCGACAATAGTCAGGTCTGCGCCGAAATCGGTATCGAAAACCCCGTCAAACCCCAGCCGGCGCAGGGCGGCAACCATTTTGCTGGTACTCGGCGTACCCGGCGGCAGGCCAAAACCTTCCCCGATGGCCGCCCGAATGGAGGGGGCGGTCTGGACGACGACATGCTTGTTGGGATCGGCCAAAGCGTCCCAGACCGCATTGGTGGATCGCTTTTCCAAAAATGCGGCCGTGGGGCAGACATTGATGCACTGGCCGCACTGGATGCACACGGATTGATCCATTGGGGCCATGTGTCCCGGAGACACCAGCGTATGAAAACCGCGGCCCTGCTGACCGAGGTTGCAAACTCCCTGCACTTCTTCACAAACCCGATGGCAGCGACCGCAAAGAATACATTTATTGGGATTACGGATGACAGAGGCGCTGGAATCATCGATCGGCAGCTTCTTTCGCTCCCCCTCGAAATGCCGGCTCCGGATGCCGCAGGAGTACGCCAGATTCTGCAATTCGCAGCGGCCGTCCCGCTCACAGGTCTGGCAGTCCATGTCATGGTTGTCCAGCAGCAGTTCGACGATATCTCGCCGGGCCTGTCGGATTTCCGGGCTGTTGGTTTCGACCTCCATTCCCTGCCAAACCTTGACGGAACAACTGGCCATGTAAAAGCCCATATCCTTGACATGAACGATACAAACGCGGCAGGAGCCTTCCAGATGGAGGTCCGGATGATAGCAGAGCCGGGGAATGTATATCCCAAAACTCTCCGCCGCTTCCATGATGGTCAGGCCAGCCGGCACGGTGACTTCCTGGCCGTCGAGTTTGAACGTAACAGTTGTCGGGCTGGTCGGGTTAGTCGGGTTGGTCATAATACAGTTACCCTTTACTTGCGATCCACGGCGTTAAAGCGGCAAACCTGAAAACAGCGGCCGCATTTAATACACCGCGATGGATCAATCACATGTAGTTTTTTCGGCTGGCCGGAGATGCACTGGACGGGACAGGCGCGGGCACAGGCGGTGCATCCGACGCACCGGTCCGGACTAATCTCATAGCGAATCAAAGCGGCGCACTTGTGGGCCGGACAACGGCGCTCGAGCACATGAGCGTCATATTCGTCGCGGAAGTATTTCAGGGTGGAAAGCACGGGATTGGCCGCGGCCCGGCCCAGGCCGCACAAGGAGGCCCGTTTCATCAGCAGGCCCAGCCGCTGCAGCTTATCAATATCTCCGGGCACTCCCTGGCCGCTGGTGATCCGTTCCAGGATTTCCAGCATGCGTTTGGTGCCTTCCCGGCAGGGCGTGCATTTTCCGCACGATTCATCCTGGGAAAAAGTGATGAAAAATTTGGCGATATCGACCATGCAGTCGTCTTCGTCCATGATAATCATGCCGCCCGAACCCATAATCGAGCCGAGGCTCATCAGGCTGTCGAAATCAACCATCGTATCGAGAAACTGGGCCGGGATGCAGCCGCCCGCCGGGCCGCCGGTCTGGATCGCCTTGAGTTTTTTTCCGTTGGGTACTCCGCCGCCGATGTGAAAAACAATCTCGCGGAGCGTGGTTCCCATCGGTACTTCGACCAGTCCGGTGTGGTTGACTTTTCCCGCCAGCGCGAATACTTTGGTGCCGCCGCTTTTTTCTGTCCCCATTTTACTGAACCAGGACGCACCGTAATCGAGAATGACCGGAACATTGGCAAAGGTTTCCACATTGTTGATGACGGTGGGTTTCTGCCACAAGCCCTGATGGGTGGGGTAGGGGGGCCGGATTCTGGGTTGGCCGCGCCGGCCTTCAATGGAATGAATCAGGGCGGTTTCCTCCCCGCAGACAAACGCCCCGGCCCCCAGACGAATTTCAATATCAAAGGAGAAATCCGAACCGAGAATATTCGATCCCAGCAGTTGCTTCGCACGGGCACAGGCAATCGCATTCTGGACCCGTTGGATAGCCATCGGATATTCCGCCCGGATATAGAAGAACCCGCGGGTGGCCCCGATGGCCAAAGCCCCGATCATCATCCCTTCCAGCACCGAGAACGGATCCCCTTCGAGCATAGACCGGTCCATAAACGCGCCGGGGTCGCCTTCGTCCGCGTTGCAGATAATATATTTTTCCGTGTTTTTTTCCCCCGCGCCCATGGCCCATTTCGTACCGGTCGGATAGCCGCCTCCCCCGCGCCCGCGCAGCTTCGATTCGGTGATTTCGCGGATGATCCATTGCGGATCGTTCTTTGCCAGTGCGGCGGTGAATGCCTTGAATCCGCTGAAATGGATATATTCCTCGATACTCTCCGGATCGATAATCCCGCTGTTGCGGAGGGCAATACGCGACTGGCGATTAAAAAAGGCATTGTCGCCGAACAGCTCGAAAAAACGCTGGCCCATCGGCTCATCGCCAATGCGGAGCCGATCTACCACGCGCCCCTGTCCGATATGGACGCGAATAATTTCATCGAGATCCTCGTTATTCTGGATCCGATAAATAATTTTATTCGGGCGAACCAGGATATGCGTTACATGGCCGAGATGCTCCTGGCGGCAAAGCCCGAAGCAATTGGCGCGAATGATCGAGTAGGTGTTGGGATCGATCCCCGCGGCGGAAAGCTTTTCCTCAAAAACAAACTGAAACCGGGCATGTTCGATGCTGCACCCGCACCGTACGCCGCCGCAGAAAAGAAAATCGTATTTTATCTGGTTTTTTTCCGCTGGATGGTCCAGCAGGTATTCGGTAACCGGCTGGCCGCCCAGTATGTGGCGGGTGAAAATCTGATGGACAATGTCGCGATTGACCTTTTCGTATTTCACGGAAGCCCGGTTGGGGAAAATAACTCGAACGATCGGTTCGCAACTGCACCGGCCCGTGCAGCCGGTTCGCGTCAGGGCAATGTCCGTCCGGCCCGACGAAACAACGTGTTTCTGAAATTCCTGCAAAATATCATTCGCCCCGGCGGCATTTTCACAGGTGGCCGAGCCGATCTGGACCGTGATTTTCGGTGGATCATTCTTCTGCCGGATATGATTTTCAGATTCCGCGACAAGTTTCTGGTAATTTTCAACAACCGATCTGGCCATATTTAACTCCCACTATGGTTTGGCAGATATTAGCCGATTATTTCAATTCGTCAAGTCTTTACCAATCAAATACTCGCACTTCCAAGCTGTAAATTTGTTTGTCAGATTGTCTATACCAATCGCTAGGATGATCTTAAAGACTTGCATATAAACAGGTTGCAATCTCCACCGCAAAAGGACGATCAATCTGACGGAAAAATTTATTTTTCTATTGCAGAAAATCGAATTATAACCGATAATTTGTTACATGAGCGAAACGAAAAGTGACATAACCAGGGTGCCTGCTTCTTCGGGCAGGGGTGGGGGAGCCGGGGTTATTACGCTTTTATCCATTCTCCTGCTAGACAACCTCCTAGCCCCCCGGGGCTAAAAAACCTTCCTACATAGGGCTAATCGCCCATTAAAAATTTCTTTGGTTGTTTATAATTCTTTGTTATAATCCCAAAACTTTGCTATAAATCCGCTGGATTCATTGGATTAAGCAATTGGAGGATAAAAAAATGTCCAGAAATGATGAACAGGTTATTATATTTGATTCCACTTTGCGGGATGCCGAACAGTCACCCGGTGCCAGCCTGAATGTCAATGAAAAGCTGGAAGTTGCCCAGCAACTGGCCCGGCTGGGGGTGGATATTATCGAAGCCGGTTTCCCGGTCAGCTCCCCCGTACAATTTGAGGCGGTTCAGCTCATCAGCCAGCAGGTCCAGGGACCGGTTATTGCCGGTCTGGCCCGAACCATAGCCAAAGATATTGACGCCGCCGCCAAAGCGCTCAAGCCCGCACAGAAGTGGCGGATTCATACTTTCACCAGTACTTCGCCGGTTCATATGGAACATATGCTGCGGATGAGTCCCTCCGAGGTACTCAAAAAAGCCGTAGAGGCTATCCGCCTGGCGTGCAGTTTTACCCCAGATGTGGAATTCAGCGCCCAGGACGCCACCCGTTCGGAAATCACATTCCTGCGGGAGATGGTCCAGGCCGCCATTGAAGCCGGCGCCACCACCATCAATATCCCCGATACCGTCGGGTACGCCATCCCCCACAGCTACGGGGAAATGATCGCCGATTTGAAAAAAAATGTGCCCGGTATTGACAAAATCGTCATCAGTACGCATTGCCATAACGATCTGGGATTAGCGACGGCCAATTCGCTTTCGGGAGTAGTCAACGGCGCCCGCCAGATTGAATGCACGATTAACGGATTGGGGGAACGGGCCGGCAACGCCTCCCTGGAAGAATGCGTCATGGCCATCAAGACCCGCAAAGACGTCTTTGGGGTCTATACCAATATCAAAACCACGGAAATTTATCGAACCAGCCAACTGGTTTCCCGCCTGATGGGCTTTGATGTGCAGGCCAATAAGGCCATTGTCGGCGCCAACGCCTTTGCCCATGAATCCGGCATCCATGTGGACGGTATGCTCAAGAACCGCAGCACCTATGAAATCATGACGCCGGAATCGGTGGGCGTCACCGGCAGCAAGATGGTACTGGGCCGCCATTCCGGCCGGCACGGCTTCAAGGTCCGGTGTGTGGAACTGGGCTTTGAATTGAATGACGACCAGGTAAATCGGGCCTACGAGAAGTTCCTGGAACTGGCCGACAAAAAGAAGGAAGTTTTTGACGAAGATATCATTACCCTGCTGGATGATGAAATGCCCAGCCGGAAAGGTATTTTCCACCTGGACTATCTGCAGTGTTCCTCCGGCACCGGTACGGTTCCCAGTGCCACGGTTCGCATTATGCGCGGGGAGGAAGTCTTGCAGGAGGCCGCCTGGGGAGATGGGCCTGTCGATGCCGCCTATAATGCCATTAGCAAGGCAACCGGCCTGAAGCCGACGCTCGAAAATTACTCCATCCGGGCCGTCACTGGCGGCACCGAAGCGTTAGGCGAAGCGGTCGTAAAAATCCGAAACGAAGGGCGTATCTTCGTCGGTAGGGGGGCCAGCACGGATATTATCGAGGCATCCGCCAAGGCCTATGTCAACGCGATCAACCATATGCTGGCACGCACCATGAATCAAAAAGAAAAAAATAACAATGGAAGTTATTAACAGTGTAAAGGATACCTAACCATGACAATGACCATTACGGAAAAAATATTAGCCGCCCACTGCGGCAAAGATTCGGTATGCCCCGGTATGCTCATCAATGCCACTCTGGATATCATCATGTGCCACGAAGTGACAACCCCGCCGGCCATTACCATGCTGGCCCAGCAGGGTCAGGATAAGGTTTTTGATCCGGATAAGATTGTGGTCACGCCCGACCATTTTCAGCCGGCCAAGGACATCCAGAGCGCTCAGTTGCACAAACGGCTCGACGCCTGGTGCCGGAAAAACCAGATCAAATATTATTACCCCATCGGCAAAGCCGGCGTCTGCCATGCCCTGCTGCCCGAACAGGGGCATATTCGCCCCGGTGAAACCATCATTGGCGGCGACAGCCACACCTGCACCTATGGTGCGTTCGGGGCCTTCAGCACCGGCGTTGGTTCCACCGACCTGGCCGCGGCTATCGCGACAGGCCAGTTATGGTTCCGAATTCCCGAATCCTTCAAGTTTGTTCTGAAAGGCAGGCTGGGACCGGGCGTGTACAGCAAGGATATTATCCTGGACATCATCACCCGCATCGGCACCGATGGCGCCCGCTATATGGCGATGGAGTTTGTCGGGCCTACCCTGGCGGCTTTGTCCATGGAAGCCCGCATGACCATTACCAATATGGCCATCGAAGCCGGCGGCAAGAACGGCATCATGGCGGTGGACGATACCACCCGGGCCTATCTGGCTGAACATCTCCGCGGCAATAAAAAATATACCGTCTATGAATCCGACCCCGATGCCCAATACGTGCAGACCCTCGAAATCGACTGCTCCGCCCTGGAGCCGACCGTCGCTTTCCCGCACCTGCCCAGCAACGGCAAGCCAATTGGCGAAGCAGCGGGCCTGCCGATGGATCAGGCGTATATCGGCAGTTGTACCAACGGCCGCATTGAGGACCTCCGCATCGCCGCCAAAATCCTCAAGGGTAAAAAGGTGGCCATCCGGACTCTGATCGTCCCAGCCACCCCGGTCATCTGGAAACAGGCCATGGACGAAAAACTCTTCGACATCTTCTACGACGCCGGCTGCGTGGTCTCCGCCCCGACCTGCGGCGCCTGCCTGGGCGGCTTCATGGGCATCCTGGCCGAGGGCGAACGCTGCGTCAGCACCACCAACCGCAACTTCGTAGGCCGCATGGGCCACCCCAAAAGCGAAGTTTACCTCGCCAGCCCCGCCACCGCCGCCGCCTCGGCTGTGGAAGGTAAACTCACCGACCCGCGGAAATATTTGTAAGGTGAAACCCTGAAACAGAAAGAAAAAGTTAGTATTTGGAGTATAGTTCTTGCCGTGTTGGTTGTGGCATTCATCGTCAACATACTTACCATAAACAATATCGCTATTGATATTATTATTGTAGCAGCGTGTGGCGGAGCCATGCTTGGCGAAAAAAAGAACAAGAATGATATATTAAAATTACCCAAAATCAAAAATACGAAATAGAATTTGGAGCTACACATGAAAGGTAAAGTACACGTATACAATCGAGACCATATTAATACCGATGAAATCATTCCCGCTCGTTTTCTGAACACGGATAACGAGGCTGAGTTGGCCAAACACTGTATGGAAGATCTGGATGCGAATTTTGTCAAAAAAGTGCAGCCGGGTGATATAATGGTTGCCGGCAATGATTTCGGCTGCGGTTCCTCCCGCGAACATGCCGTCTGGGCCTTACGCGGTGCGAAGGTCTCCGCGGTCATCGCCGGCTCTTTCGCCCGGATTTTTTACCGCAACGCCATCAACTGTGGCTTCCTCGTCATCGAACTGCCCGGCATCGCCGAAAAAATCAAAACCGGCGACCAGATCGAAATCGACGCCAGGAAAGGCAAAATCAAAAATCTCACCCAAAAAACCACCTACGATTTCATCCCGCTGCCCGATTTCGCCCTGGAAATGATCGAAAAGGGCGGCCTGCTGAAAACAATCTCCCAAAAATAACCCGTGAAATCCCCCAAAAAATAGTTACAATACCCAAAAATAAATTTACACGATTGATACAGAAAGGAACGACAAAGTGTTTAAAATTGCAGTCATGCCTGGAGACGGGACCGGCCCGGAAGTAACCGCCGAAGCGGTAAAGGTTTTCAAAGCCGCGGCCGCCAAGTTTAAATTCAAATACGAACTGACCGATTTCGATTTCGGCGGCGAACGCTACATGCGGACCGGCGAAACCCTGCCCGACAGCGCCGTGGAAGACCTCCGCAAATTTGACGCCATTCTGCTCGGCGCCATCGGCCATCCCCAGGTCGCTCCCGGCATTCTGGAGAAGGGCATTCTGCTCAAGGCCCGTTTCGCCCTGGATCAGTATATCAATCTGCGTCCCGTCCGGCTCTATCCCGGCGTGGAGACCCCGATCAAAGGCAAAGGCCCCGACGAGATCGACTACGTCGTCGTCCGCGAAAACACCGGCGACCAGTACACCGGGGTAGGGGGGGTCATGATGAAGGGCACCCCCAACGAGGTGGCGGTTCAATCGGGAGTCTATAACCGCTTTCAGGTGGACCGCTGCCTGAAGTACGCCTTCGAATACGCCCGCAAGTACGGCAAAAAAGCCCGCGGCAAAGGCAAGGAAAACACCCTCGCCCTGGTCGGCAAGACCAACGTCCTGACCTACATCTATGACCTCTGGGAACGCGCCTTCCACGAAATGGGCGACAAGGAATACCCCGACATCCGCCGCGACTACTACCACGTGGACGCCACCTGCATGTGGATGGTGAAAAGCCCCGAATGGTTTGACGTCCTGGTCACCGGCAACATGTTCGGCGACATCATCACCGATCTCGGCGCCATGATCCAGGGCGGCATGGGCATCGCCGCCGGCGGCAACATCAATCCCAATGGCGTCAGCATGTTCGAGCCGATCGGCGGTTCCGCCCCGAAATACACCGGCCAGGGCGTCATCAACCCGCTGGCCGCCATCTGTGCCGCCGCCATGATGCTGGAAACCCTCGGCCAGGAAAAGGCCGCCAAAGCCATTGAAGAATCGGTCAAATATATCACCGCCAACAAACTCAAGAGCCTGGCCGCCGGCAAGATGGGCTATTCTACCAGCCAGGTGGGAGACATGGTCGCCCAGAAACTCACCGACCTGTAACCGCCCATGCCCCAGCTAAGCCCCTTTCAGCAGATTCACGAAAACAAAGCCGCCGCCATGGCCGAGCGGGACGGCTGGCTCATGCCCTTGCATTACGGCGATCCCCTGGACGAATACCGCCGGTGCCGGGAAAACCTGGCGGTATTCGACTCCAGCTATTCCTATCGCATCCGCGTAGGGGGGCCGGACGCCCAAAAACTGCTCGATCCGCTGCTGTCCTGCGATGTCACCCGCATTTTCCCCAACCGCCGGCGCTACGCCCTCTTTTGCAACGAGCAGGGGGGTATCATCGAGGATTGCCTCATCCAGAATCAGGGCAGCGGCTACCTCTTAATTGGCAATCCCGCCAACCACCAGCGGATCCTGAACTACCTCCAGGCCCAACCGCCTTCCCTGAACGCAAAAATCACCGATGAAACCTTCACTACCGCCATGGTCACCCTCCGCGGCCCCTATGCCCTGCCTCTGCTGAAGGAAAAACTGCCGTTTGACCTGGAAGCCCTCCAGCCGGGCGACGTCCTGGCCGAAAACTATTTCTTCATGCGTTTTGTGATTTCGCTGGACGAGTCCCTTTCCCCCTCCATCATCCTCCCAGCCAAAATGGCCTCTATGGCCTGGGATATGCTCGAAAAATACGGCAAAATCTATAACGCGGGCGTGGCGGGCCTGGAAACCCGCAATTCCCTCCGCATCGAGGCCGGCCAGCCGGGCTTCGGCTCCGAGCTGAACGAAACCATCGACCCCTGGACCGCCGGTTTACACCACGCCGTCGATCTGGCCGGCGACTTCATCGGCGCCCCCGCCCTCCGCCGCCTGGCCGGGGAAAATCCCCTTAAAAAATTTACCGGGTTTATGTTACATGGTAACCAGGATGTAAACCTGAAATTACCCGCTCCCATTTATATGGATGACAAAGAAGTCGGGTATATGAGCAGTTCCTGCCTCTCCCCGGCTTTGCAAAAGCATATCGCTTTAGGTTATATCAATCCGGATCTTCTAAAGGATAAGAATCTGCATATACAAACCGATGAATCAATAGTTTCTGTCACCATAACCGACATACCATTCCTCAAATTGTAGGGTGGGGCTTGCCCCACCATTTCCCCTTTGTTATCATTCCACCGCTCGATGATGATTCCTGCGCAAGCAGGAATCCCGATTTTATTCACCTCCGTATTGCCTGACCTAGCGACCATCGGGAGCGTCATATTTCAGTACCACTCGCGGCGATCTGCCGTGCGGCCAGCACCTTGCCCCACCATTTCCCCCAGCCGATAGGGGGGTGCTGCCCGATCGTCATTCCCGCGCAGGCAGGAATCCATCTTTGGTTCCCCCGCTCTCATATCACGCCCCATATACCATTCCCCCGCCCGCCTGTCATTCCCGCGCAGGCGGGAATCCATCTTCCTCTTTCCCTTCTACGTAATCAATCCCGCCCGTGTTTAAGGATCACCCCCTGCCGCCGCCATCTCCTCAAACAAATCCCGCCATTGCGGATTCGCCTTCTCAATCAGATTGATTTTCCACTGCCGATTCCACTTTTTCATCTGCTTTTCCCGATTGATTGCATCGGTAACATTGCGAAACGACTCATAATACACCAGCCGCTTCACTCCATACCTGGCAGTAAAACCCTCAACCTGCCGGTTCCTGTGCTGATCGGCCCGCTTCAGCAGATTATTGGTCATCCCGATATACAACGTCCCGTTTTGCTTACTGGCCAGCATATAAACAAAATACATTCTCGCCGTCATTCTTGCGTCCGCCTGTCATTCCTGCGCAAGCAGGAATCCAGGTTTCTCTTCTTCTTCGTAATTTGTAATTCGTAATTTCTCCTCCCTCATCCATCCTAATCTGCTTTTTCTGCCTTCTCCAGATTCGCAGCATCACCCGCTTCGGGGTGTCACTATTCGAATCAATATCCAGAGCATAGATATCAATAGCTCTACTTTTCCAGCCGATCAATGGCGAATTGGTCTCAATGTTGCTTTCGGATAAATCTGGCATTTAATCATTCTCGCAAGATGATATTTCTTCTACTATTTTGATATTACGAATATTTTTAGTCTTAATAATTATTTCACCTTCCTTTATGTTTTTGTGATTAAAAAATGCTAAAATATCCCTTTTGCTACATTCGCCTTTAATAATTAAACCTTTTTGATTACAGTTTTCTGATTGAGCACGTCGAGCAAATTCTCTTGCAATATCAATTGAAGTAGTCCAAGAGACACCCTCTTTCGTATCTTCTTGACATCCTCTGTAAATAATTAATGGGTCAGACATTGAATTAAATTCATCTATTTCTTCCTGAACCATAAAATCATTCGCTGTGAGGTGTCGTTTATGATTAATCCATATGGAATCAAATTGGACTTCATCAAAATCTCCTTCACTATGTATCCAAAGGTATCGAACGCTTTGGCCATATTTACTATCTTCCAAGTGTTGCGATATTGCTACAAACGCAACCCATTTATTAGGTCCTGTAAATTGATCAATAAATTTATTAATATTCGAAACCGACAACATAGTATAATCTGCATTTCGAATACTCTGGCTTTCTAAAAAGTCTTTTATTTCATTAATTTGTTTTTTATCTATGATTTTTTGCTCCTGATTAAAACGTAATCGCATATTAAAATAACAAAATATTTCAAAAATATCCCTAAGCGGGGGTTCTGGTTATGAAATCCCGAATGCAACTTATCAACAAATTGGCTTGCTGCTCATCGTACTTTTCGTAATTGCCATGTGCAGCTTCATTTCTAAGGCCAAGCCAAGCAGTGATGTTCTTCTGGTCAATTTTTTCATACGCTTGTATTTTTGTAAGCTCAGAATTAATTTGATCAGACTTTTTAGGGCTACCATCTGTTTTTGAAGTGCCAATCCCAAACTTATCAGCTAGTTGTTTTAAATGAGCTTCAAGAGTACTGCCAGCTATCACAACAGCGGCGTCTTTATATCCATTGTCTAATAAATGCTGTGCCATTTCCAAGTAATCGCTGAAGAGATTGGAATGTACAATTTCTGTTAATGACTTAAGATAGTTTGATTCAATGTCAGCTAGCAAGGCGTTAACTGAACCAATAATTTGCTGCAAGATCATATATTTGGTATTATTCTTTGTATCCATAGCTGAGTCTTGAGCTTGCTTATAGTAATCAGAGTTTCTACCTACAACACGCTCTATAGCAGCAAATGCTCTAGTTCGAAGCCTTGAGACATCTCCTTCGCTTAATACATCTGAAGCATCATAATTATCAGATTTCTTAACGTAACCATCATATTCATCAGCTATATCTTGCAATTGTTTAACAAAAATATCTTCTATATTTGTCATCTTAACCGATCCTCACTTCACCGCTCATCAGTTTCGGCATTCCGTGGTTTCATTTATTGTTTTTATATGTCACTATTATATATTTCTTTTCTCCGCGATCTCTGTGGCCTCTGTGGTTGACTTTCTTTTTTCATATCCATGAACACCGCACATGTATGAATCAGACTCCATATTACTCCCGGCAAATCCAACGAACAAGAGAAATCCCGGGAAATTTTCTACTCCAATACCTTACACCTCTTTTCTCTGTACTACTATCTATCATATTCTTGTTTTTTCTGCATGATTTTCATGCG
>CAZOMV010000022.1:0-60137 GCA_964580995.1 uncultured Pirellulales bacterium | reverse complement strand
AAGGGGTGAGGGGAGAAGAAAAAGTAAACGAAAAGAACAAAACAAAAAGGAATAGAGAGAAAAGGGGGGGGGAAGGGGAGGGAGGGGGGGGGGGGGGGGGAGGGGTAAAGGGGGGTGGGGGGCGGGGGGCGGGGGTGAGGTTGGAGTGGAGCTGGGCGGGGTGCTGGAGGCGGACGGTGAACCAGCCGAGCTGGCGCGGGGCGAGGAAGTCTTTGGCGGGATTGTCGGCGATATAGACGGTTTGGGCGGGCGGGCAGCGGAGCCGTTGGGTCATTTTTTCGAAGGGGACGGGAGAGGGTTTCCAGAACGGGCGGCCGAGTTCCTCGGTGTAGAGGATGTGGGGGATGTATTTTTGCAGTTGCAGGGCTTCGACCTTGAGCGGCTGGGCGGGCAGGTAGCCGTCGGTCAGGAGGCCGAGGGTGTAGGTTTTTTTGAGGGCGGCCAATAGCCGGCGGGTGGAGTTGTCCAGTTGGAGAGTAGGCCGATGGGTGCGATAGAGGCTGACCAGTTCGGTGATGAGCTGGGGATCGTCGTTTTGGCCGAGTTTGGGGAGGACGGTGTTGAAGACGCGGTCGCGCGGGCCGGATTCGAAGGCCTGGATAAGCAGGTTAAAAATGGAATCGGCATCGCAGCCGGGTGTAGCCAGGCGGGCGGCGATGGTGCGGAAGCCGCTGCGGACGTAGTGGATTTCCGGGTAGAGGGTGTCGTCGAGGTCGAAGACCAGGGCCTGGATATCCGCGGGGAGGGTATTCATGGCGGTTAGAGGATCCCCTTGGTGCTGGGGATGTCCGGGCAGCGGGCGTCGCGGGCGACGGCAACGGCGAGGCTGCGGCCCAGGGCCTTGAAGATGGCCTCGGCGATGTGGTGATTGTTGCTGCCGTAGGGGACGTTGATGTGGAGGTTCATGCGGGCATTGTTGGCGAAGCTGCGCATGAACTCGGAGACCAGCTCGACGTCGAAGTCGCCGATTTTGTCGGCGGTGTATCTGACGTTATAGATGCAGGAGGGGCGGCCGCAGATGTCGATGGCGACCTGGGCGAGGCTGTCCTCCATGGGGACGACGGCGGAACCGAACCGGACGATGCCTTTCTTGTCGCCGAGGGCCTGGTCGAGGGCCTGGCCGAGGCAGATGGCGACGTCCTCGACAGTGTGGTGGGCGTCCACGTGGAGGTCGCCCTGGGCGTTGAGGGTGAGGTTGAAGAGGCCGTGGCGGGCGAGGTGGCTGAGCATGTGGTCGAAGAAGCCGCTGCCGGTGGCAATTTCGTAGCGGCCGGAACCGTCGAGGTTGAGTTCGAGTTTGATCTGGGTTTCTTTGGTGATACGCTCAATGGTTTTGGTTCGGTCGGTCATAATTTTGACTCCTGACTTACGATTTCCTGTAAGGCGGCCAGTAAGCTGTCATTCTGCCGGGGTGTTCCGACGGTGATACGCATTTTGTCTCTAAGGCCTTCATAATCGAAATATCGTACAAATATCTGCCGCTGCTGTAGTAATTCGTACACTTGCCGGGCGGGCGGGGAGCTGATTTGGGCAAGGACGAAGTTGGTGTGGCTGTCGGAGACGCGGAAACCGAGGCCGCGGAGGGCGTCGGTAAGGCGGCGGCGTTCTGCGACGATTTTGCGGACGTTTTCGCGGAAGTAGTCCTGATCGGCGAAGGCGGCCTGGGCGGCGATCTGGGTGACGGCGTTGACGTTGTAGGAGTCCTTGACCTTGAAGATGGCCTCGATGATGCGGGGGGAGGCGATGACGAAACCGAAGCGGAGGCCGGCGAGAGAATAGCCTTTGCTGAGGGTGCGGAGGATGGCAATATTGTCGAAGTCTTTCAGGAGGGGCAGGCAATTCCGTTCGGCGAAGTCCACGTAGGCCTCATCGATCAGGAGGACGCCGCGGAGGCTGCGGGCCAGGTCGGCGACGGCGTCCAGGTCCACCAGCGAACCGGAGGGGGCGTTGGGATTGCAGAGGATGGTCAGGCCGGCGCCGGTGGTTTTGAGGGCGGCGGGGAGCTGGTAGTTGGGGCCGAAGGGGATTTCGATGACGGGGGCATCCTGGATTTCGGCGAGGATGGGATAGAGGGTATAGGTGGAAACGGGGTAGGCTAGCGGGTGGTCCTGGTCGCAGCAGCAGCGGGTGAGCAAGGCCAGCAGTTCGTCGCCGCCGTTGCCGCAGGCGATGCGGTCCGGGCTGACGCCGAGAATGGGGGCGGCAAGCCGGCGGAAGGGGTCGCAGAAGATTGGGGGGTATTTCCGCAGGGATTCATCGGGGATGCTGCGGATCGCCTCCATGACGCGGGGGGAAGGCGGATAGGGATTTTCGTTGGTGTTGAGCTTGATGACGGTCTTTACCGCCGGCTGGAAACCGGGGGTGTAGCCTTTCATTTTTTCAATATTGGGTCGGAATTGGAATGTCACGGAGTGCTCCATTTATTATTTTTTCAGACGTATTTTGACGGAATTGGCGTGGGCGTCGAGGCCTTCAGCCTGGGCTATGGTGTCAATGGCATCGGCGGCGGCGGCCAGGGCGGAGTGATTATAACTGATGATGCTGGACTGCTTTACAAAGGCATTCACATTGAGGGGGCTGAAAATGCGGGCTGACCCACCTACCGGCAAGGTATGGGAGGGGCCGGCATAGTAGTCGCCTACCGCTACGGGGGTGTAGGGGCCAAGGAAGATGGCGCCGGCATTGGTGATCCGGTTGGCAACTGCATTGTTGTCGGAACATTGAATCTGGAGGTGTTCGGGGGCGAATTCGTTGGCTAGGGTGATTGCTTCGTTAAGATCTTTAGTCACAACCGCCAGACAGGATTCCTGGACACAAACGCGGGTCTGATCGCTGCGGGTCAATTGAGAAAGCTGGCGGTCCAGTTCGAGGGCGACAGAATCAGCCAGTTTTGCATTATCGGTAAGGAGTACGGCGCTGCCGGGTGCGTGCTCGGCCTGGCTGAGGAGATCGGCAGCGAGCCAGTCGGGGCGGGCGGTCTGGTCGGCGATGATGAGGACATCGCTGGGGCCGGCGAAGCTGTCGATATCGACCAGGCCGAAGAGTTCCTTTTTGGCCAGTTGCGCCCAGATGCTGCTGGGACCGACGATTTTATCGACTTTGGGGATGGTATCGGTGCCGAGGGCCAGGGCGGCGACAGCCTGGACGCCGCTGACGCGATAGACCTCCGTAATTCCCAGCTCGCAGCAGACGGCCAGGATGGCGGGGTGGATGGTGCCCTGATAGCTGGGGGAGGTGACGATGGCGATTTCGGGAACACCGGCGACCTGGGCGGGAACGGCGGTCATTATGACGGTAGAGACCAGAGGAGCGGAGGCCCCAGGTACGCAGACACCGACGCGGCGCAGGGGGCGGTAACGGACTCCCAGGGTGGCACCGGCGGTGGTCCAGTCGGGCTTGTTTTGTAACTTGATGGCCTGCTGGTAGTTGCGGACGTTTTGAATCGAGCGGCGTAAGGCAGCCATAAGTTCAGGGGCAAGCTGCTGGTGGGCCTGGCGCAGGAGTTCGGCGGGGATGCGGAATTCCTGGGGCTTGAGGTTGACCTTGTCAAATCGGGCGGTGAATTCGGCAACGGCGGCATCACCGCTGAGTCGGACCTGCTTGATGATGTCGCGGACCATCGCCAGCTTGTCCTGCCCTTCCACGAGCATGTTTTCCAGGCTCAACTGCTGGAGGAGCTGGCGCCAACGCTGGGAAAAGTCCGGCTGGCGGGTAGTTATGACCGACAAGAGCGGCATATTTATTTCTCCCAATTTCGGTTTAAAAAGGTATATTATAGGGGTTGGTGAGAAAATGGCAATCTTAAATGGAGTAAAGCGGAACAAATCAGACGGCAGTAATTGTTTTGTAAGTTGTTTTTTAACAGGGTATTAGACAGGCTGGTACGGATATGAAAGAGAGAAATAATAACGATTTTAAAAGCCCGCAGGGTCGGTATTCGCGGCAAATTCTGTTCGGACCGGTGGGTGAGGCGGGTCAGCGGAAGCTGAGCAGCAGCAGCGTAACGCTGATCGGGTGCGGGGCGCTGGGGTCCACGCTGGCGTCGATGATGGTGCGGTGCGGGGTGGGGAAGATACGGATTGTGGATCGTGACTTCCTGGAATTAAGCAATTTACAGCGGCAGATGCTATTCGATGAGGCGGATATTAATAATAATCTGCCCAAGGCGGAGGCAGCGGCCCGGAAGCTGCGGCTGATCAATTCGGAGGTGGATATTATCCCGATGGTGGCGGATGTAAACCATGAAAGTATCGAGCATTTTATTGAGGGGGCAGATTTGATTCTGGATGGGACGGATAATTTGCAGACGCGGTTTTTGATCAATGATGCGGCGGTGAAACATAATATCCCGTGGATTTATGGAGCGTGCCTAGCGGCCAGCGGGATGGTGCTGGCGGTGCTGCCGGGGGGCAGGCCGTGTCTGCGGTGCCTGTTCGATCAGCCGCCGGAACCGGGGCAGTTGGAGACGTGCGAAACGGCGGGGATTCTGGGGCCGACGGTGGGGATGGTGGCAAGTTTTCAGGCGATGGAGGCAATCAAGATTCTGACGGGAAATCGGGAGGCGGTGAACCGGAATTTTGTGAGTTTCGAGCTGTGGCAGAATCGGATCCACCAGATGAGTCTGGAAAATCTGCGGGACGGATGTACGTGTTGCAGGGAAAGGCGGTTTGAATTTTTGGAGGGCCGGGGAAGTTTGAGTACGATCAGCCTGTGCGGGCGGAATTCGGTGCAGATCCGGCCGCGGGCGAAAGGAGTTACGATCGATCTGGCGGAATTCGCGGGGCGGCTGCGGGAGGCAGGGCCGGTTATGCAGAATGAATTTATGCTGCGTCTGCAACTGGCGGATATGGAGATGACGTTTTTCCCTGATGGGCGGGCGATTATCAAAGGGACAAATAATGTGGATGAGGCGTTAAGCCTGTATGCAAAATATGTCGGGCATTGAGGCATTACTCTTATCACATCGAGTGTCTCGATTGTCCCTCATCTATTGGTGCGGTTTGAGCCCAACCAAATACCATAATACCCGTATCGTACCGGTTGAATCACAGGCGAGACGCCTGGGCTACCGGATTTGTCGTCAGCGGAGGGGGGAAGCCGTTGGCCGCCGGTGGTATTTGATATTTCGTTTTTTCAGGCGGACGGCGGGGAAATCCTTGCGAATTATAAGTTATGGATTATAAAACGGTTATCCGTTTTTCGTTACGCAATAAATACCCTTGCGAGAGGAAATTTTGGGAATTTGCTGGAAATGGGGGCAGGGCTGTGATATACTGGTTGGGCCTGTGAGGAAATTATAATCACAGGCGGGATTATCGAAAATATAGTGAACCCGGTGAGTAGAGAGAGCGGTATTTCTCTGCGCCGGGTTTTTGTTTGCCCAAAGGGCAGAAAAGGCAGGAAGGAAAATGAAAGGTAGTGGATGGATTACGGTCATTGGGGTGATGTTACTCATAACCTCTTCCTTGACAGCTCAACCTCTGGTGCCCGAGGGTTACACGGTCGAGGCTTATGTAACGGGACTGCAAAATGTCAACGCACTGGCGTTCAGTCCTGGCGGAGAATTTGGTTATGCGGGGCAGTTGTTTGTTGGTGATTCGCGGCCCAATGCAGGTTCCATTTATCGAGTACCTGAAAAAGGGCAGAAAATATACTTTGCGGCGACGGCCGACAATGAACCGCGGTCTTTTGAATTTGCCCCGGTAGATTCTGATTTTGCCAGCGGATTATATGTAACCCAGGCATATTCCATCTATCGATATTCTGCCAGTGGTACCAAAAGCAAATTTGCCACCATAAATGCTTTCGGATGGGATTTGGCCTTTGCACCGGATGATACATTCCGAAATCATTTGTTTCACGCCGATGGGTGGGAACCTGCAGGTGACGGGGAGGCTATTCGGGAATTTACAGCGAATGGGACGAGAGGTCTTTTGGCCGAGCAGCTTCCGGAAGAAACCAGCGGTTTGGCCTTTGGCCCAGGAGGAGTATGGGGCAGTGACTTGTTTGTAGCTTTTGCCAATTCCCGTGGTTCGACTCCGAAAATCGGTCAAATAACACCGGATGGCCTGGTAACCGATTTTGTGGTATCCTCGCATTTCAGTCAAACCAATCAATTGGCATTTGACAATGCCGGCTACTTTCATGGCAATCTTTTTGTGAGCGATTGGGGTAATAATTGCATTTTCGAGATCAATCCGCGAGGCAATGTTTCGGTGTTTGCGAGTGGGTTCTCTTTTTCCGAAACTCCTTATCATATTAATGATGGCGGGGACCTTGTTTTTGGCCCCGATGGCGCGCTTTATGTAGCGGACGGTGGTGCCGGTACGGTCTGGCGAATTGCCCAAATCCCTGAACCTTGCAGTTTGGTATTGCTGGGATTTGGCGGTTTGGCATGGTTGCGAAAACGGAGAGCATGATTGAATTGTAAACTCGATGAGCAGGGGGTACAGTTTTTACGTTAAAAATTCCGAACAACGTTGTTTTACGAAAAAACATAGGAGAAAAATGATAATGAAAAAGATAGTTTTGATTGCAGCAATATGGTATGTTTGTTTAGTTAGCGTCCTGCACGGGCAAATTTTTGTAGTGAATAACAGCAATGGTACCATTGGAGAATATGCATTCTCCGGTGCGGTGATCCATGACTCTCTCATATCCGGTCTGGAATCACCGACAGGGATAGAAATATCGGGAAATTATTTGTATGTGGCCCAGGAAAATGGGATTATTAAGAAGTATACAACCTCCGGCACGCTGATCAATCCTGCCTTAATTACCGGTCTCAATTTGCCGTGGGGAATAGAAGTATCGGGTGATTATCTGTACGTTGCCAATGCCGGAAGTGAATCAAGCACGGTTGGGAAATACACGACTACGGGGGCAACTGTAAATGCCTCTCTGATTACGAATCTGAGTAATCCTACAGGTCTGCAAGTCGATGAAGATTTTGTATATGTGTCAGAATGGCATACTGGCCGGGTAGGGAAATACACCACTTCAGGGGTAACTGTGAAAGCCTCCCTCATTTCCGGATTGACCCATCCTGGTGGTCTGGCACTGGATGAAAATGGATACTTGTTTGTGTCATCTCTGAATGGCGGCGTTAGAAAGTACACGACCGTTGGAGCTTCGACAGGAGTTTATATTCCTAACTCCTACAACAGTGGTTTAGGGCTTGCATTAGACGGGTATGGAAATATATTGGTTGCCAATAATTATGGCGGTGCGGGAGGGAATCGAATTGGCGCATATACGGTATCTGGACAAACAATTGACACATTATTAATTACGGGATTGCATAATCCTGTTGATATAGAAGTAATTCCTGAACCCTGCACGGTATGTTTGCTGGGGCTGGGCGGTTTGGCATGGTTGCGAAAACGCAGAGCATGATTGAACTGGAAATCCGGTGAGCAGAGAGAGCGGTTTTTCTCTGTGCCGGTTGGTTATTGCTCGAAAGAGCGGAAAGGTTGGTGGAAAATGGTACGCAATCGTTTTTTTTGGCTGGGAGTGATTATTGCGACTGCTATTGTTCCGATGGCGGGGGCGGCGATCGGGCCGGCGGTGCGGATCCCGCTGGCGGGGAAACCCGGCAATATTGCTTACGATCCCTGGCGGAATTATCTCTATGTGTCCAACAATACGCTGAATCAACTGGATGTGATTGATGGTACGACGCAATCCGTGAAGGCTCCCATTTTTGTCGGCTCCCAGCCACGCGGCCTGGATATTGATGGAACCGGGACGTATGCTTATGTATGCAACTACGGAGCCAATAATCTGAGCAAGGTGAATCTGCAGACCGGCGTGGAAGCGGGACGTATTTCGGTTCCTGGTTCTCCCACGAATATCGCCATCGCCGCTAACGGCACCGGGCAGATACGGATGGGGGATTACGAGGGGGATGCTTTTGAGGGGTTTGCCTTTAATGCCATCACCGGCTCCGTGGGCAGTCAGACGGAAAATTTCTGGTTCGATGCCGCCAGCCCCAACAAGCAGTTCCTGTTGCGGACGGACTACAACTGGATCAAGAAATACGACAGTGCCGCGGGAAACTGGAGCGGGGCAGTGAGCATACCGGGTTTTGGCATTGACCACTGGAATTGGATCGATACGCTGGCGGTGGGCAATGACGGCAAGTGGACGATGGTTACCAACAACGACGGAACGCGGATTCTGGATGAAAATCTGGCCATTTATGGTACGCTTCCCAACGACTACCGCGGCCTGGCTATCGATTCCTCCGCCGGACTGGGCTATGGGATAAATGGAACCACGCTGGATGTGATTGATCTGGAATGCTGCCTGGTGACGGACTCGATAAACCTCCCAAAATCCATTCATTACAATACCGGCTTCCCGGAAACCTATCAGTGGACCAATCTGCTGCTCAGCCCCGACGGCACCACGCTATACGAACTCAATACCGATGGAATCACGATCATCTCCACCGGTATTCCCGAGCCCGGCATGATATGCCTGCTGGGAATGGGCGGGCTGGCGCTAGCGGCAAGGAAGAAGAAAATACGGAACTCCCCCCAATAAGAGATTCATAACGCAAAACAGCGTTTTTGACCCCCTCTCTTACGGTTGGGGTTATGCCCTACGTTTTAGAATGCCAGGCAATCCATGCCGTTGGTGTATTTTGAGTTTTTGGTCATCCGGAAAGGGAAGGCGTTCAGGATATGGCTGGCGTCGCGGCTATTATCCGGATCATATTTCAGTTCCAGTACGGTGTTGTGATAATCGGTAAACCGGTACATATCCGGATGGGGCGGGGTGTCTGCCGGATAGAATTCCATGCCGGTATCGATTGTAATACGAAACGCGCCATCGAAGGATTGAAAGTAATAGCGATAATAGCGATTGATCAGCGAGGGATTGAGCAGAGCTACATGAAGGTGGAGAAATTCATCCAGTTGGCTATCGGCGAGTACCTGCTGGAGCGTTTCCTGGTTGAAGGTATTATCGAGGGAGAACGGCGCCAGGGGGCGAGATTGCTTGGTGCCAAGCAGGCCTTTCCTGATCTTGAGTTCGAGGATGGGTTTGGCGATGAATCCGAAGAGGCCGCCGTACCACCGGATCCGGACTTTCACTCTTTGCGCAACGCCATCCAGGGTGTCATAATAACTATCCCTGTTTAAGGAATCGAAATAGATGTTATTCACGAAACGGGGCGGGTAAAGCTCCGTGAAAATCGCGGGGTGGAATTTGACCAGGTCCAGGATTTCGTGTATTGAGATTCCGTTCAGTGCGAACTTTCTTTCATACCGATAGTTATCTGGAGCTTTTTCCATATTCCACTCCATAGAGCATATCTTTTACGTTTTTATGGTTAGAGAGCAGCGGGGTATTGTCCAAGATCATGGTCGAATTTTCTTCGATGAGAAAGGGCCTGTCGATATGATCTGTTTTCAGGCGATTTACCGTAATAGAGGCCGGTCCGAATTCCGATTTTTTCTGATAGGGTGTAAAACCGATCCGGCAACGGGAAAGCTGGATATCATTGATGGTGATTCGGGAGGTATCCTTGCATGCAACGGCGATTTCCGCATTTTCGATATTGATTCTACAGGCGGTGATGCCGCTGTCTTCGCCGGCGCTGATCCCTTTATCGCCAGCGGAATTGATCCGGATATCCGCCAGTTCCAGCAGGGTTCCGGAAACATCTATGGCATCATTGCCGCAGTTGGTGAAAGTGGAGCCGGTTATTTTCCCCTTGCCGAAATCCGCGTCAAAGGCGTCGGCGAAAGTACCGTTGAAAAGGGTGTGTTCGATGTGGAAATCCGATCGGATAATATTCAGGCAATCTTCCGAATGGTTTTGCATAAATTGGCAATGCGAGATCGTAACCGGTGACTCGTAGAAGGTGACGGAACCTGTCAGTTTCCAGGCATTTTGATCGGGATTCGACAGATTTCTAAATAGGACATAGCTGAGTTTTGATTCCTGCCCGGCGCTGATGACCACGAGACCCTGGCCGGTCGAGTCCGTGGATTCAATCACAATCGGGTTGTTTTCGTTGCCTTCCCATCGGATGGGGGCATACGAGATGATCTTGGCGAAATTGAGGAGGTTCAATGTCACGCCGGGCGAGCCGACAACGGTACAGCCGGCGGGGATCACCAGATTCTGCGAGATCTCCCATTGGCCGGGTCGAATGATTAACGTATTATCCGGCTGGCCCCTCTCTAGCATATTATGTTCAGATAACGTTTCTTCCCAATTGCCATTCGTCACTAACGGCATGTCACTTATATCGAGAGGCGGTGCGTCAACGTTTGATGAAAGCATTTGATTCATACCGATGACGCGGTAATTGAAGGTAAGATTATTCCCAATCTTATCTTTCCGGATGGGAGGAATATGTTCCTCGAATTGCAGGGGCACATAGGCCAGCGGCTGAGCGGGCTTCTTGCCGGGCACTGTATTCGCCTGGAGAGGATAGGTGGTATTGCTTTCCGTATCCAGGATGGAAACCACCTGAATCGGCATAAAACCGGTGTTCGCCGCCAGGATGGTCAAGTATTCATTTGGATCGGGGCCTTGCGCCGGGGTCCATTGGATTCGGGCCTTGGCCGGGATGGAGGGATGTATCATGTTTCGGATAAAAGGCTGATTTATATAGAAATTTTTTTGGTCAAACACGAATCCCGGATATTCCCGGTGTAAGATGGCCAGTTTTTCATCCAGCTCTTTTTGTATGGAGACAAAGAAGGTGTCCAGATATTCCTCTTTGCTGATCCTGTCCAACGCTTTTACGTACCCATCTATAAATTCAGGATCTTGAAAGATCAGGTTATGATAGGCGGGGATGAAATCTTCATATTCGTAGTTGTCCACCCAGTTGAGTTTATGCATTGGGTTTAACCATAATGTGAAATAATTATAGGCATTATACCCGATGACTTCCAGTTTTGCCGTTATGGGATTATAATAATAGCGAACATTTTTCCAGAGCAGGCCGTGGTTGGCGTCTGTCATGCTCCCCAGAGCATACAAAATCGCAAGTTTTTTTATATCGAACACCTCCGAAGGCTTGCGGGTTTTGCTTCTGAAGTTTTCGAGCAATTGCTGCGCGGCACGATACTCGTTTTGCAGGCTTTCGCTCTGCAAGACCTTTTTGGTGCGGAACGAATCAATGTCACTACAGAAATAGATATCGGCAAGCGACTGGGCGACACCGGAATTGTCCCTGGATCCATCCCAAAGCCCGCTCTCGTCAAATTTGAGGATCGGACCTTCTCTTCTCTGATTGTGTTCAATTAATTCCTTCGAGAAGCTTTCTTCCAGGGTGTAGATCCCTTTATGCGTGCCGTTAATGGTCACATCGACAAAATCATATCGCAAGGCAATCAGGCCTTCCTGCGCAAAGAGCCGATGCAAAAGCCATTCATAAATATAACCACTTACTTTCGGATCCTGCAGGGAGAAGCGACTCATGCCGAACAGGCTTTCCTCTCCTTTGATTTTAATTCGCAAGGACCACTTGTCTCCCTGGACATGATCGATGTCGTCTCCCTTTAATCGGACGTCCGCTTTTACCGTTTTGCTGCCGACGGTAATTTTGGCTGGGACATACGAATCTTCGGTAGTGGCGATATTTCCCTGCTGTAAAGCTTTTTTACGAAAATAGGCGAGTTTTTGAAAATTTTTGTGCTTGATGTCAATGGTTATCTTTTCAGGATTGCTCAGCAAACCTTCTGTATATTGATAGGGTATTTTGTAATTGGCAAGGAGAGCCAGTTTTATTTTTCCGATATAGGCCGTTTTGTGCGCATAAGCGCCCATGACGAACAGTGCGGCTGAATACAATCCCAATACCAGGATGGCAGCCGCAATCATCACTTTCCGTCTTTTTACAAAACAAAGCCACGGTTGGGGCAGGAGATGCGTATTATTCGATACTATTTTCATTTATAATCTTGCCATACAACCCAGAGCCGCGTATTGGCCTCTATCGCCGGGATCGAGGCTGTACATTCGCAAATCGTTTAAATCAACCCTTTATTGTCCAGGAAAGTAACCTTTACATGCTCATTTACATTTTGTAAATCATTTTTGGTTTGTGTGAGTTTTTCAAAGGTGTCGAACTCGACAAAAAAGGCGGCATTCAGTTGTTCCTTTGTCTCATCGAATCGTTTAATTTCGACTTCGGTGCAGTGCTTTTTAAGCGTTTCGATAATTTGTTCCAGGGAGATTTTTTGCGGATTTTGGCTGGAAATGGTCAGGCACAGATTTTGATCCTGGTGTTTTTTGTTTTTTCTATTTCTAAGAATAATCACCAGCGCGATAAAGATAAAGGCGATAACGGTAATCCGTGTTTGATCGGCGCCCAGCCCCAATCCGATACTGATCGCAAGAAAAAGATACGCCAATTCTTCCGGTTCTTTGATCGCGGCACGAAATCGGACAATCGACAAAGCTCCCACCAGCCCGAGAGATAATGCCAGGGAAGATTTTACGATGGTAATGATTAACATGGTAGTCAACGTAATCAGAAGGAAATTTCTGGCAAAAAGCCTTCTATTAGACAACGAAGAACCGTATTTAACGTAAAGCCAATTCAAAAAGCTCGCCAGGGCCACCGCTACCAGCAGGTTGATGGTAAAACTAACCACGTTCACCTGAATACTTTGATTGGTCAGAAATTGTTCAAATGTCTCAAATTTGCCGATACGACACACTCCCTATCTGCGAAAAAAAACGTTAAAAAGTTGTGTGAGTTACTACGAAACCACAACCTTTGCCAGCTACTTTTTTGCAGTTACTTCCATCTACGGAGCACAGCCGTAGTATTATGAAGAAATAATAAACTTCTGAAAAATATCGGCATTAGGCGGCGGAGTTATTGAATTATCCCTGTTTTCGTGCAAATTTCGAAGGGTTATTCCGGAAAGGAAAAATCATCATCAGGGCAGCAGGGAGGATCCTCCATGCTGCACAGAGCAAGGAAACCTGCCGGGGCATTGAATAGTGTAACCTATTGATATAAAATATGTTATGTCCGCATTGATTCTTTTGTTCGAAACGGACGGCGTTGGGATGTTTTTGGAATGTTTTTGGGGAATTTTATCGGTTGACATCGATGCGGGGAACATTTAAAATGAAATAGTTACCCGCATGCCTGGGTGGTTCATGAGGCAGGCTAGAAGCGTTAAGTAGGCTAACCGAAGGTATAAACCGTAGTAGAAAACAATGAAGAGGTTTGTTTTATGTTGAAAGTAACATTCGCGACTTTGTTGGTATCCCTGGCGTTGATGATAGGCGGCTGCCAGACGCTAACCAATACACCAGAGGAGCAAAACCGCAAATACAGCCGGATATCGAATCTGAACCGGATGATGTTCAATGAGGATATCGACAACATTCTGCTGCTGGACAAGCCGAGCCAATTGACGCGGTGGCATATCTATACCGAGTAAGTGCCGACAGAAGGACCGCCCGGAAGGCGCCGGGCGCTGGTATCGGGAATTCCGGGGAAGAAGAGGGTGTACGTATGGGAAAATGCTGTCGGGATTAGCGGAAACCTAAAAGCGGGCTGCGCGGGGGCAAGCGGATGGTCATTTGTTCTGTAAATTCATTTCTTACAGTAGTTTATATAATTTTTTATCGGATAGATTCTGTGGAGTCGGGATCTAAAAGGGGGTAAAGCATGGCTATCACTACTGATAAAGGGTTAAAATTGCCGCCGTCCGATAAAATTTGTAAAGTTTTATCGGTCTTTTTACCGAAAAAAGTCACATGGACCATACTTGGCAAAGAGTTACTATTCGAGCCGCTCATGGGAAACGTATAGGAATCGCATAAGAAAGCGTAGGATTTTGGGACTATTCAGTTCACCGGCAAAGAGAAAAGAGGTAAAAAGATGCGTTGTATATCGGTAATCAATCAGAAAGGGGGCTGCGGAAAGACTACGGTTGCTACGAATCTATCTGCATGTCTGGCCGTGAATGGGTATCGCACGTTACTGGTGGATATGGATCCGCAGTCGCATTGCGCGGTGGGCTTGGCGGTACCGGAAGATCAGATTGAAAAGAACGTATATGACCTACTGATTACCGCTTACGATGAGAATCGCACGGAATTGAAGCATATCGTATGGCAGATATCGAAGAATTTCGATATGGCACCGTCGGGGATCGAGCTGGCGGCCCTGGAACCGCAGTTGGCCGGTCAGGATCACCGGGAAGACCGGCTGCTGGATGTGCTGGCGAACGATGCGGCCGATTATGATTTTGTGATTATCGACTGCCCGCCGAGTGTGGGGTTGCTGACCTTTAATGCCCTGCGAGCTGCCGATGAGGTACTGATTCCGGTGGAAACGGGGTATTTTGCCTTGCACGGCCTTACGAAACAACTGGAGACCCTGAACGTACTGAAAAAACAATGCCAGCAAACGATCCGCATTCGGGTATTGGCGAGTATGTATGATGTCCGGACCAAGCTGGCGCGGGAAGTGCTCAATGAGCTGAAGAAACATCAGAATGCCCTGATGTATAAAACGATTATTAATTTTAACACCAAGCTGAAGGAGGCGTCGAGTTTCGGCCAGCCGATTTCGGAGTATGATCCGAGCAGCAAGGGGATGCAGGACTTTTTGAAGCTGGCCGAGGAAGTAGCCAGCGGCGTGTCCGTGCAAACGCAGGCCGACCCGGTGCAATCGATCGAGGAGCAGTTGCAGGCGATCAGCAAGACCGCCAACGAATTACTGGCGGAATCCAAGGAAGTGCTGGGGGAAACGCCGGTATTCCAGGAAGAAGCCCAACAGTCGGTGGAAGCCAAAATCAATCAGTTTTACGGGATCAAGGCGGAGCAGGGAAAAGTGAAATTTGCGGCGTTGTATCCCAAGGCGGACACGGTTCAGCTGGCGGGGGATTTCAATAACTGGCAGCCGGAGCGGACCCCGCTGCTGAAGGCAGACGCGGGCGGGCTGTGGGAGATCGAGCTGCCGCTGAACGGGGGAACGTATCAATACCGGTATGTCGTGGACGGGCGGTGGCAGCCGGACCCCTATAACAAAAAAATCTCGGCCAATCCCTTCGGCGAATACAATTCCCTCGTTGAGGTGAAATAGGGAGCGGCATGTCGGACAGACCTTCTATCCAGACCGGGCGCGGAATCGAGGGGATTGCGCATTTGTTTCTTTCGCAGTCTTCGACCGGTGCGCGGCCGACGCGGCAAAAGCCCGGAGTGGTGAGTACGCCATTAGCGGAGGATCCCCCCCCACCGCAACCAAGCCCTCCTATCGAGAATCCATCCGATCGGGAAGCGGACCATTTCGGCATTGCGCTGCTGGCGGACCATCTGGAAAATCACTGGTCGCGAATCCACCGTTATGGAGAGCAACTGGCGGATCAGTATGGAAAAATCGCGGTGGTCAATGTCGATAGCTGCGAGGCCGGTCTGATCGAGATCATCGAAAATCCCGCCTCCGGGGGTACACGCGAAACCTTGACGGCAAAACCGGATGATGATTTCTGGAAGGCGCTGATCGCGGAAGAGCAGGGTATTTCCCCATCGCAAACGATCGCGGAAACGGAAGATTTTCCGAACAATCTGCGGCCGGCGTTATGTGAATTTGCCCAGGATTTCGCGGAAGTAATCCTGCATATTGACAAGTCGTATCAGAAGAGCTGCCGGGAGATGCTCCAGCACTGCTCCGGGGTGGTGGTTTTGTGCAGTTGCGAACCGGTGGATATTATTGAAACGTATAAGACGATTAAATGGCTGGCGGAGCTGGAGAGGAATTGGGGGGAGGTCTTTTTGTTCATCTGCGATGTTCCGGATAGCGAGGCGGCCCTGGAAACGTACAACAAGTTATCGCAGACCTGCCGGAATTTTCTTCGGGTAAACCTGCAATATGCGGGATGCTCTGCTGCGATTGCGGAGAAAAAGGATAACAACGGGAAAGAGACTCCAGCGGAGGTGCCCGTGGCAGAGAAATTTGCGGAGCCGGTTCAAGAGCCGGTTTCCGTTGATCGTGCAAGCCGTTTTGAGACGCAGCCTATGAATCAGCGGCCCATTCCGCACAGCCCGATTCCGGTGACTGTGTTTCCCAGGCAGGATGCGGAGCTGGCGGATGTTTTGCAACTGACACTTCCGGGCTGGCTGGGGGAGATCCCCACCGGGCTGTCGCTACCGTTATGCAAGCCAAGCCATGTGGATCCGGCGGCCAGGGTACTAATCGACGCGACCGGCCGGCTGCATATAATGCTGGCCAGCCTGACGGGAAGTCCCGATCTTTTCAGCAAGGCTCTCCAGGCTCGCAAGTGGCTGAATGAGAATCTGAATCTGATTGCCAGCCATTGCCCGCAGTTGAAAATCGACCGCTCGCTGGCGGCGGGGCTGATTTTGATTGCCCCCCCACCGCTGGAAATCCTGCAGAACGGCGGTTCGCAAATTCGTGAGTTTCCGATTCTCATCAAGCAGCTCCATCTGCTTTTAAACGAAGAGAAAGCAGCTCTTCTGATTCTATAACCGACAGTCCGGCACAAATGACATTCGCCCAGCCAGAAACCATTGATAGAAAGCGGGAAAGACACGGCCAAGATGGCCGTGGCACAATTATCGGGAGAATGCGGTACGGAGACCTTCGAATAACCGTTTTCTACCGGGAACTCAGGTTGTTTTTTTGGCGGCGCGGACTTCTTCTTTGATTCGCTGGATATGTCCGCGGCCAAGGCCTTTGACTTCGCAGCCAAGCTGGAAATAGCGTTTGATTTTCGCATCCGAGAGGATGCCGTAGCAGTCCACAATGGCCAGGGGTCCGCCGGCCCATTTGATGATCTCATCCGGATCGAGCTGGAGATAGGGGGTATGCGGAACGGCCAGGATCAGGGCGTCCACCTCTTTGAGGGAGGCGGGCAGATCGCGGCTGGGGCGGATGTGGGTCAGATCGGCCTGATTGCGGAAGAACCGGCTCCAGGAATGGCCCGGAGCAGGGTAGGTGTCCTGGCTTTCCAGCTCGTACCAGTGCTCGACATAGGGATCGTGGACGCGAATTTCCGCGCCCAATTCTGTCAGCTTGCGGACCACAATTTCCGAGCCGCTGTAGCGGGTATCGCCCACATCCTGACGGTAGCTGGCACCGCAGACCAGGACAGAAGAACCGGCGATATACTGTCCCATATTTCGTAGAGCGTCGCGGGTTAATTCGGCCACATGCAGGCCGCGGGTATCGTTGATATCGATGGCGGTGGGAGTAATTTTGAATACGCTGTCGCCGTCCTGGAAGCCGAGGATATGTTTATAGGCCCAGTAGCCCAGGCCGCCGTCTTTGGGCAGGCAGTAGCCGCCGATGCCGGGGCCGGGGAAGATCATATTACTATGGGTGGGCCGGACCTTGATCGCCTGGATGACCTTGATTAAGTCGACACCGTTGCGTTCGGCGAAGAGGCTCCATTCGTTCAGGAAGGCCAGGATGGTGGCCCGGTAGGAATTTTCGACAATCTTGGTGGTTTCGGATTCGATGGGCCGGTCCATCACAGTCAGGGGGAACTTCTCGGTATTTAGGACTTCGCGGAGAAATTTTTCCACCCGCTGGCGTGCCGTCGGATTGCAGCCGGAGCAGACCCGCCAGAAATCGCGGATGGAAGAGACGTATTCCCGACCCGGCATGACCCGCTCAAAACTGTGAGCCAACAGCGGGTCGCTGTCAATACCCCGTACCTTGAAGGCTTTTTTGAGGATCGGATAGGCGACAAATTCGGTGGTGCCCGGGGCGACGGTCGTTTCGATCAGAACCAGACATTCGGGGCCGATTTTTTCGCCGATGGTGCGCATGGTCGCTTCCAAGGCACTCATCTCGGCTTCGCCGGTTTTCATATTTCCCAGATGATGTTTGGTATAATCGCACTGGACATCAACTACGACGCAATCGGCCAGAGCCAGACAATCGCTGTTGTAGGTGGCGGTCAAGGTTTTCTTTTCCGTGACGCAGCGGGCAATCATGGGGTCCACTTCCGGGTCTTCCGCCTTGACGGGGGACTCGCCCCGATTCAGCATCGGAATCTTCCAGAAACTGCGGGGGCTGGGCCGCTGGCAGCCGATAACCAATTTAGACGGCTGGCCGGTTTTTTTGTCCACTGTATCGGCGATGATGGCGGCCATGACGGCCCCGACAAAACCCACACCCATTACCACTACAATCTCCTTGCCTTCGCCGCGTGCCTGTTTAACCAGCCCTTCCAGCCGGGCCATTTCGGCGGGGAAGTCACCGGCCTGGGGTAAAGGGAATTTTTCGCCCGCTGGATTTACCGAGTAATTCGACATGATCCTTTTCTCCTGCTACAAAATATTATATGGACCGATAAAAATTATCTTTTAAACGATTCAGAACCGTATATTACACAAAGATTTGGTTCCTATCGTCAATTCTTAATAAGCGGATGAGCCAATAATACAGAAAACAAACCACTTCAGCTCCAATCGGAAAGGGCTGAAAACCGTATTTATATATCTGAACTGAAGTTCGGGCAGGCGTTATTTGTTCTTTAGCAGATCGCGGATGTCCGTCAGGAGAAGTTCCTCTTTGGTCGGGGCAGGCGCGGGAGCCGGGGCGGCTACCTGTTTTTTCTTGGCCATACTCATGAGTTTGATGACCATGAAAATCACAAAGGCTACGATGAGGAAATCGATTACCGTATTGATAAACGCCCCATAGCTGATTGCCACTTCCGGAGTTGTGACCACCTTCGTCGCCTCATCCACAACCTCTTTTTTGAGTACCAGCTTGAGATTGGTGAAATCCACTCCGCCTAACAGCAGGCCGATGGGCGGCATGACAACCTGATTGACTAGAGAACTCACGATCTTGCCGAAGGCGCCGCCGATAATGATACCGACAGCCATATCGACGACATTGCCCCGCATAGCGAACGCCTTGAACTCCTGTAACATACCCATGCTCTGTCTCCTTAAGCAACATTTCCCACGTGTTTCATGATCGGGCACAATACCGGATCGACAGAACAATTATATGCTCAGAATTTGTTAAGTCAATTTATTAATTTGAAAGGACTTCCGGTACTTTTTTACTCCGGTTTCCACTCACAGGCGGAATCGTTCGATTCGGTTTCCAGTTCATTCATCCAGCCGGACACCAGGATTTCCAGGTCGTGGAGGTCCAGGAAACCGTCCCGATTCCAATCGTAAATGAGCGATTGGGTTTCCGCATTCAGATCGCCGACAACGAACCGATTGGCCAGATACTGCCAGATATAATGGCCCTGTTTTTGGCTGGTATATTTGATATACCCTTCGGAATCAATCAAGAAAACTTCCGGCACTTTCCGGATGCTATAGGTACGCCCTGCCCGCCGATATGGATCCGCAAATACGCTAAAGGAAACAGCATGATCCTCCACAAATTTTTGGGCAGCGGCGGGCGAGGCACCCAATGCAACAAAAATTACCGCCGGTCCCTGGGGGGACGATTGCACATGATTGAGCAGGGGAATTTTGCACAGGCAATGCGGGCAATCGGTACGGCCAAACAGGAGAAGGACTTCGTTCCCTGGCAGGCCGGCCAAATTCATTTCTTTTCCATCGATTGAGAACAAGGTAACATCCGGTGCCGGCATACCCAGTTCAACACACGCGGCTTCGGTTTCGGTATCATTGGCAATCTGTAACGACGCCAGTTTGGCTGCATTGTTTTTTATGACGGCCATGCTGCCGGTACCCGGTACACAATGGATCATGTCACTGGTACTCGCTGATTCGGCGGTACCGGTCGAACAGAAATAACATGTGTAATTGAGCGCTACGCCGTTCGGATCCGCAGGAGGCCCGCCAATTTCAAACTCAAAGGGAGGTCCGCCATTCGGTCCGGTACCCGGGCCGGAAGGACCGTTGCCACCATAGCCGCCGCCTTCCCCGCCGGGGCCGCCGCCAAAGGGCATAAACGGGACATTAAATGAATTGTTGGGATCGCCCGGATCGCCGGGCACACAAATCTGATACGGGACCTCGATATAGTCCACATCGGTATGGCAGCGGGTAATCTTTTTGGCGCCGCCGGACACTTTGAAATCATAAGCATTGTAATAATTCGAAGAGAACCGCGGATCGAAATGAACGCCCTGGCCGCAATCCCAGGCGCTGACCGGGCAAAGTCCGCCACAGCCGGGATCGATTACGCCTTCATACATAATTCCGGGGAACATGGTCGGCTCCGGATGACAGGGCAGCCAGCCGTCGCCCCAGCCCTCCGGCTGGAGGAGGCCGGGAATATCCGTTAAAGAGGGCAAACTCGACCCGGCGCCCTGCCACCCCAGACCCGCCAGGGTTTCATAGGTCCGGATGAAATCGGTGATCGCCTCCTGCGGAACACCAAATTCCTGACAATACCCGCTCCAGGAGGGCCAGTACAGAGTTGACCAATAGGATAATTCGATTCCCATTACCGGCCCGCAGACGATTTCATCCTCGCAAACCACCACATTCACCGGGATTCGCATATACAACGTGGTGCAGGTCGGGCCATCCCCATCCAGCATCGCGGCGGCATCCGCAAGAGCCATCGTCTCGGCGGGGCACTGGCCAAATACCGAGGAGATATATTCATTGGGATTATTGATGTAGAAATCGGTAGTCGCGTAATTATTGCTGGTCATGTCTTCCTGCATATCCAGGGGAAAATCACCGGACAGCGCAACCCAGATGCGATGGCTGCCTTCCAGGTCCACCGGTACGGTCCAGTTGATACAAACTTTTTCCGGCCGCAAAGGCAGATCCATATACGTAGTCGGCAAAACCTCGATGGTCTGGGTTCCGATCGGTGTGGTATTGACATCATCCAGATAGAAGTTCACTTCCACATTAAAAATGTTCGTTGTGCCGGTATTGGCAATTTCCGCACAGATTTCCACCGTCTCATTGGGATCGGGGAACGGATTACTCATCGTTACATTCTTATTGAACACACACAAATCGACACCCTGCGGATTCATGTAATAAGCATTTTCCCTTTCATAGGTGACACATTGATACTGCACGCAGGCAGTTACCGTATTGGGATCGTTGTCATCGCAGCCGTAGGAATTCATACAAGTGGCGGCGTACAAAGTGAACGGGTCCGAAAACGCGATCAGGTCCGGATCGACAACGCTTTGGGCGGTGATGACCACCTCGTGAATGGTATCGTCCGTCGTCAGCGGGGCAAAGGTGGCAATATGACCCGTGATCACAAGGCCCGGATCGGAGGAAGTATATTCCACGTTGGCATAGTTCGTTTCGATGAAGAAATATTCGTCCAGGTCCACCTGCCAGGTCTCATTCAGCATAACCGGGGCATCTTCCAGCCCGCCTAAGTAGCGAGGCTCACCGGAGAAATAGAGCATGATGCTGTCCGTGCAGCGGTTTTCGTTGTTGAAATAGCCGAAGCGGGAAATACACAGCGAGGTTTCGAAATCGTTGCCGACCTCCACGAAATCATGGCTGTAGATGTAATCCCCGCCGGTCTGGGCCATCGAGCCGGATAAAACCGTTTCCTCCGTGGACCGCATTTTCGGAAAGACGGATGCCCCGCCGGGATTGAGTGAGAGATACAGCGGAAACCGGCCCAGCGTTCCGAACATATCCCCGGTCGCAAATTCATACTGCCCGTAGTAATCGCGGGGAAAGCTGCCCATACTCACCGTCTGGTTGCGAATCGTGATCGAATCACCCCAACCGGTATTGCAGAAATACTGGATATGGTCCACTGAGAAAACCACATTGGAGGCGCTGACGGTATCGGGTACGATGAAATCCAGATACACCTGCCGGTCCGCCCCGGCGAAATTCTTGTCCACACGGATCAACCAGGTATAGATCCCGTCGTTGCCGGTGAGGGTGGTCACGAGATAATCCTCCGCGTTGATCGCACCTTCCTGGATGGTGATCGCGGCCGGTACCACGGATTTGCCGTCGGGACCATAGATCGTGATATCGACCTGGGTATTGGCGTAAATATCCGACCAGCTCCCGGTAGTATCGAAATAAGCCAGCAGGCGGACGACATTTTTGCCATCGGTGGTGGTCCGGACATTTTGGGTGACAATCGAGAGTTTACCGCTCGTCGAATCGCTGATCGCATCTTTGAGCTGGAAACCGCTGACGCCGGCACCATAGGCATCTTCCACGGTGGCGCTAAGCCGGCGGGTATCGCCCATAGTATAGGCCCGGCTGTCAATGTCATAATCATAGAGCGCCAATTCGCGCGATTCGGCATCGAAAATCAGATTGAGCGGTGCTGCCGCCGCGGCACTGTTATTCCACCATTTATCGACATACGGATAAACCTGGGCGGTTGTTATGAGGCAATCATTCCAGGTAAAGGCGTTGTTATAATCGCCACCGGCACCGGAAAGACTGCCGTAATTGATATTATTCTCGGCGATATCGGCGCTGTCCAGGCGATAAAAGATAAAACCGCCGGGATTCGGGTTCAACGGCAGATGCAGCGGGAACTTGCCCAGTCCAGGGAAACCGTCACCCGTCTGGAAGACAATGTTGCCGGTATAGTCTTTGGGGAAATTCGATTCGGTAGCCGTCTTGCCGGCAATAATAATCTTATCGCCCCAACCGCTATTTCGATAGTACGTAATTTGATCTACCGAGAAAACAATATCCGAAACCGCCTTGCCCGACGGAATGGCAAAATCCAGATAGGCGATCTTGTCCACCCCGGCACAGGCTGCATCCACCTGCACCTGCCAGCTATTGCCGGCCAAGACGGAGGAGAGCTTATTGTCATCGTTATTGAGAAAACCGGTCGATAAGGCCACGCCGCTCAGGGGCGTCAGCCCGTCCTTGTTATATAGGCTGAACTGGAGAGTGGTCCCCGCGTAAATATCCGACCAGCCTCCGGTGGTATCGAAATACACCTGCAGTCGGGCCTGGGCGGAGCCGTCCGCCTCGATATTCAGGACTTTCCGCATGATGTACATCGCCCCGCCGTCATGGTCCGGCTGGCTGTCGGCGATGGTTCCCGTGAAGCCGGAGACGGGATTATTTTGGGTATCTTTAAGATCAAAGGAAAATTGAATGCTTTCGCCGGGGAAATAGGCGGTTTGGTTCGCCTGCCAGTTTTCGATTACCAGACCGGTCTGATTGAAACCCGGATCCATCGCCAGCAGAATCGCATCGGAATAGTCATGGGTATAGCCCCATTTATCGACATAAACATACACACGGGCGGTGGTATTCATATAATCATTCCAGCGCCAGAGGTTGGTATAGGCGCCGGCGTTTTCGGAAATAGTACCGGCATTCAGATCGGTCTCGCCAATCGTATCCGCCGCATGAATGCTGTAATAGACCAGGCCGTTTTCGTTCGGCGTCAGGGGCAAATAGATGGGCAAGCGGCCCAGGGACGAGAACGCACTGCCGGTATCCAGTTGATAGCCCGAACCGCTGGGCGTGACGTATTGCTCGGTGATATAGATGCGATCGTTCCAGCCGGTATTGTAATAATACTTGATAGAATCGACGGAAAAAATCATGTCAGAGAGGCTGACCGTCGGCGGGATCATGATATCCAGGTAACTGATTTTATCCGAACCGGAGAAATTGGCAATAACGGTGGTATGGAACCGGTACACACCCGACTCATTGAGGATTTCATTGCTGAGATAGCCGGCGCCATGGAGCGTGCCGTTCACCAGACTCACGCCGGCCGGCAGTGCACCGCCCAGTTTGGAATACAGGCTTATCCGCACCGTGGTCCCGGAATAGATACCGGACCAGCTACTGCCGGATGCGTCGAAATAAATGTAAAGCCGGGCGGTCATCGTGCCGTCGTCAGCTACGGCCATAATTTTCCGCAGGATCGACATCTGCCCGCTGGTCGAGTCGGCCAGTGAATCGCCAAGCTGGGCGGATAAACCCGTCAGGCCGGTCGCATTGGGATCCAGGGCGGTGAAGGAAAAGGTCAGATCCCTTTCCGGGTAATAGGAATCGGAATCCACCTGCCAATCCTGAATGGTGATCGGCTGGCTGGACACGCTGATATCGAACTCTTCCGTCTCCGTGGTTATGTCATCGGCCACGGCACTGACCTGATAGGTTCCCACCTGATACGAGGGGATATAGCTGGCGGTGCATATCCCGTCCGCGATCGTGCCGCCCAAGGTATGCAGATCGCCGGCCGGTGTGGTTACGGTTATCGTGCAGGTACTGGTAACGGGCGAAACCGTGATCTGCAGGGTTTCCAGAGGGGAAAGATGCGTCCTGGCCAGTTGAATAAAATCCTTCTCCTGCCAGGTATCGGCGAACCGGCTGATATCTTCAAAATCCACATAATGATTGTGATCCAGATCGGCTCCGTCGCACCAGTTCGGATCCGTACAGCCCGCCTCCAGCCAATGCCCGGCCAGCCAGACGAAATCATCGATATTTACATAGCGGTTCCCGTCAAAATCACCGACCAGCAGCGGATCGGCCAGAACCGCATGATGGGCGATCGATAGACCAAAAAACGCCATCCCACACAGAACCAGTAAAAATATTTTTGACGTGCTCATTTTCTTTTCCTCCTGACCGAACAAGCCTTCGTGTACCAATAAATTTATTATAATGGATTTATGATAAAAATTCAAGGAAAATATAAAAAGATGGAAAAAGGTTCAAATGCAATAAATACTTATTAATACTATGATTTAGATTCGCCTGGGGATTTTTTCTGCCGGCCATAAAAAAAACCTCAGGACATTGCCCTGAGGTGTAACGGGGGAAAGGAGGCTGTCTGAGGAAAAATCACAGTACGATCATCGCGGTATTGGATGGTTGAGCGGCGGAGACGGAACGATTGGCTGGGTAAGCGAGCAGCAGGCGACCGGTCAGAGGGGGCGGCTGGCCAGTTTCAAACGCAGGAGGTTGAGGGCGGCGGTGGCGGCCCGGATGCGGACCATATCGCGCTGGCCGGGAAAGACAAAACGCTGGACATCCACACCCTGGTCATTCGCCAGGCCGATATAGACCAAGCCAACGGGTTTCTCGGCGGAGCCGCCGCCGGGTCCGGCGATGCCGGTGATTCCCAGGGCATAATCCGCACCCGATATCTGCCGGGCATGGTCCGCCAGTTGGGCGGCGACCGGCTCGCTGACCGCACCGCAGCGGGCCAGGACCTGCGGGTCCACGCGCAGCACATTTATCTTGGCCTGGTTGCCGTACACCACCCAGCCGTATGCGAAATACTCGCTGGAGCCGGGGACATCGGTCAGTAGTTTCGCCGCCAGCCCGCCGGTACAGGATTCGGCCAGGGCCACCTTCTCATCGCGGCGGCGGAGCAGGCTGCCAACTACCGAGGCCATGTTTTCGTCATCCGCGCCATACACATAATCGCCGAGCCGGCGGCGAATTTCTTCTTCCACCGGCTGTATGCGTGTACGCGCCTCCTCTTCATTTTCCGCCTGCACATTAATCCGGATACTAACGATTCCATTGGCGGCGGTGGTGTTGACCACCGGATTTTTCCGCCGGGCCATCATCTCGCCCAGCCGTTCGGCAATGCCCGACTCGCCCAGCCCAAAGGCATGGAGAGTCCGCGAACATATGACCCCGGCGGCCGCCCGGCCGGCCAGATGCTGCCGGAGGCGCGGCTCGACCGCCAGCTCGTACATCTTCTTCATTTCCGAGGGCACGCCGGGCAGAAAAAAGGCCGGCGTCCCGCCGAGATCGGCCGCCAGACCCGGCGCCGTGCCGCAGGTATTCTCGATCACTTCACAGCCGCGGGGGATCATGGCCTGAATCTTGTTTTTGGGGGACATTTTCCAGCCCATCCGGGCGAAGATCGCCTCGATCTGCCGCAGGGACGGCTCGTGCAGCTCCAGGTCAACGGCCAGCAGCCGGGCCAGGGCATGACGGGTCAGGTCGTCATCGGTCGGGCCCAGGCCGCCGCTGGCGATTATTAAATCCACTTCCCCTCCCAGCCGTTTCAACTGGTTGACAGCCGCATCCAGGTCATCCCCAATCGTCACATGCTCACCTATCGGAATCCCCAGTTTGGCCAGTTGAACGCTCAGCCAGGCGGAATTGGTATCGACGGTCTGGCCCAAGACCAGTTCATCGCCCATGCTGAGAATGGCTGCCTGCATCGGGGAACCCTCCTCAGACATTGAACCGGAAGTTAATGATGTCGCCGTCCTGGACCGGGTAGGTTTTGCCTTCCAGCCGCACTTTGCCCGCGGCCTTGGCGCCTTTCATATCACCGGCCGCCATAAAATCGTCGTAATGGACAGTCTCGGCCCGGATGAATCCCCGCTGGATGTCGCTGTGAATCTCGCCGGCGGCATCCACGGCATGGCAGCCGCCAGGGATGGTCCAGGCCCGCACCTCATCCTCCCCCACCGTCAAAAAGGAGATCAGATTGAGCGTGCGATAACACATCTGGATCAGGCGGTCGCGGGCAATTTCCTTCACACCCATATCTTTCAAAAAATCCTCCCGCTCTGAAACATCCAGTTCCGCCAGTTCCGCCTCCAGCCGCGCGGAGAGCATAATCACTTCACCGCCGGCCTGCTCCACCGTGAGGGGAGAAACTCCGGTAAGTTTGTCTTCATTGGTGTTTACGACCACCCGCCGGGGCTTGAGCGTGAGGAAACCGAAACTGCGGACGACTTTTTCTTCCTCTTCATTATCGATGATATCGCTTAGGGGGCGCATGTTTTCCAGGGCCTGGCTGCAGCGCTGCATCAGGGCCAGCTCGCGTTTATCCAGCTCGACTGACTTAATCGGCTTTTGAATCTGCTTTTCCAGCCGTTCAATCCGGTTCAACACCAGTTCCAGATCCGCCAGAACCAATTCCGTATTTAACTCCTCCAGATCCCTGGCTGGATCGATGCGATTCCGATATGAGGCGACGGAATCGTTCTGGAAGGCACGGACGACGACCACCAGCATGGCCGCCTGCCGGGCCTGGGCGACGGTCCGCCGGGCTTCCTGGCGACTTGGCTCATCGACAAAACACAGACCGGGCAAATCCAGAAATTCGATGGTCGCGCAGGTATGTTTTTTCGGCTTATAAATTTCCGCCAAACGGTCCACGCGGGCATCGGGGACTTTCACAACCGCCTTGTCCACATGATGGGTGACTGCGGCATCCGAATGGGCATGGCCTTCGGTAATAGCCCGAAATAGCGTGCTTTTGCCCGATTGGCTCAATCCTGTTAAAGCTACCTGCATGACGAAAAAGCTCCTCATTTAAAAAGGCCGTATTCCGGTCTGAATTCCTTACTAACCCGTATATTCCTGCCTGAAATGCCGTTTGTCAATCTTATTCTATCGACCGGTGCGATTTTGTCAGAATCCTACGCCGCAGTTTAAACAGTTCCCGGAAAGCCCGCAGAATGACTTTCCAGCTCGCGCCGCTTTGCTGGCCGGCAATACGCGGGTAATGATGAACCCCCCGCTGGGTAATGGTATAGCCGGCCCGCTGGGCACGGGCGAGAATTTCGGCATCGATCAGGGCGCCCTGGCTGTGCATCTCGATATGATCGAAGATTTCCCGTTTATACAGCTTAAAGGCACAATCCACATCGCGCAGCTTCAAACCGAGCGTCAGACTCACCAGCCTGGTCCAGGCCCAGGCATTGAATTTGCGAATCCAGGGATCCTTGCGGTCCAAACGGTAACAGCTAACGATGTCCCATTGTGTCATCAGGGGCAGCAGGGGCGGCAGTTCCTCCATATTAAACTGGCCATCGCCATCGGTGTAAAACACCAGCTTTTTGGCCGCCGCCCGGAAGCCGCTCTGCAACGCCCCGCCATAGCCACGATTGACCTCGTGATGCACGGCCCGGACGTGCGGATTTTCACGCACCAGCCGGTCGGCAAATTCACGAGTACGATCTTGGCTGCCGTCGTTGACGATAATCACTTCGTAATCGTCACTGATGGAAGGTAAAACCGCCAGCGCCTGCTGAGTGACCCGCTCCACATTGGCCTCTTCATTATGGCAGGGGAAGAATACCGAAATGCTGACTCGATTGGCATCCATAACTGCTTCACTCCGCGGGGAAAAAACCATTAGGGATTTTCCTTTTTCTTTTCCGCGTTCATCTGGATTATTTTGGCAAACACATCTTTGTGCATCGGGTCATCCTTACGCAGAAGAATCACATCAAAGTCTTTATTTTGCCGGGGTGTGGGTATATTGGCAACGGTTAACCAATTCTTCGAATCTTCCAGTGCTTTAATCAAACGACTGGAAGAGCTTTGGCGCAGCAAGGCGACATTAATGCCTTCCTGCTGTAAAATCTGATCGTTCAGTTTGGCATCGATATAACCGGCAGCGGCATTGACCTTTTTCCAGGTTTGATAGTGTTCGAGCGAATAAGCCGCCTGCGCCCGGCCATCCATAAACACCTGACACGGGGGCCGGCCGGTTTGGGGATCGGGGGTTTGACCATAACAGATATACCCGCCGTTGGTCCAGCCGCCCAAAACCAGACCCCGAATCTGAAGCTTATTAAAGACCTCCATGGCCCCCACCGGCTGCTCGACAATGCCGACCATATACCAGAAGATATCGGTTTTCCGCTTTTCCGGTTTAAAATAGTCATTCCACATGGAATGGATGGCCACTATCGCGATAATAACTGCTGCCGCCACACTCCCACCCGCTAGCGGCCAGCCGAAGCGCCGGGGCAACGGAGGGACAGTCACCAATGCCCCCGGCTGGCGGCGGTGCAGACGCAGGATACCGATCATCTCGATAATTTCCTGCATCATCCGGGCCACCAACGGGGCCAATACCACCCCGCCCAGAAAAACGAACCGCCGCGACTGAATAGACATATAGAGGGTAATGGCGATTACTCCAATCTGGGCCAGATCGATTTGGGGCCAAGGTACCGATTCGGCCATCAGGCGATGACGGCGGCCGCGCGGCTGGGGATACCGGGGCTTAAGAAGAAATAAAACCCACCACGTAATAAAAGTTACCGCCAATATCCCGATAAACCAGAAATATGGCCCTACATTTCCAAAACCAGGCTCATAAATCGCCTTCCACTCCGCCACCTCCCGCCACTCTTTGCCCGCCTTGCTCACAATGATAATCAGCGGATGAATCAGGTTTTCCAGACCAAAGGGGCTGACGACGGCGGGGATAATTATCACCAGCAGCAAGCCCGCCAGCAGAAAGAAATACCCCCGCCAGGAAACAGCCACAAACCGATGTTCCCAGAGGCTGGAGAGGATTTTATTGACCAGATGGCCGGCGACCATAATCATCAAAATCATGATCGCATAGACAAAGCCGCCGTGGACGTTGGACCAGAGAATCATCAGCGGGATCAGCCAGAAGATGGATTTATAATGGCCCTTCTGCCAGCGGGCCAGGATAAAAATCATCATAATCGAGAACAAAATCGAGCTGATGTTGGGCCGCAGGTCGATATAGGACCGGCTGAGCAGAACCCCAAAGGACACCAGCGCCCCCGCCAGCACCGGATGCACGCCCAGGGCCCGCGCCGCCCACCAGGCAAACAGGCCCGTCAATATGGCCTGAATGAATTTGTAGATGACAATTGAATTAAATCCCCACGCCTCCTGCATCTTATAAAAGATCACGTGCGTCAGCCAGTTCTGATTCACCCAGCCGTTGGGTTTGGACTTGGGGCTGAAGGGATCCTGCGTGGTAATATGCACGCCCAGCTTATCCAGCAGGCGCATCTGCCAGGTGCGCCCCGGCTGATCCGCACACCAGTTGCCCAGGCTGTACCGCCCGCAGGCCATCGCCACCCAGGTATCGCCGCCGCCAATCGGCGAGGTGGCGCTATGCAGGGAGGAGACGATCACCAGCAGGATACAGCCCAGCCAGGCCCAGCGCGGCATCCGGACCTGCGCTACGCCAGTATCCGGACTCGATAGACTCACCTGAATCCCCGTGTTTTTGCCGTCCTGTTTTACTTTATCATTCGCCAAAATCAACCTCCCTGATCTTATTCTAGGGCAGAAACTTTTTCACATTTTTCAGCTTCTGCGGCAGATATTCCTTGACCACATAATCCAGCCCGTGTTTGGCGAAGGCCTGCTGCTCCACACGGACGCCGGCCTTGAGCATATAGTTGATCGCCTCCTGCCAGGGTTTATGATGCTTCACAAACGGGTCGTTTTTCAGGGCATCCTTGGCCCGCTTGATGTCCACCTCCTTGAGCGGGTGGGTCGGCAGATCATACTCCTTGACGTCCTGCGGCGTCACACCCAGAAAACTCACCTGCGGCACACAGAAAAACTCATTGAGATGGGCGGCGTTGCCGGAACCGACCTTCAGCGTTCGGTAGATATTGAAATAGCCATAGGGATCGCCATCCACAAAGGCATAGACGGGAATCTTCAGATCGTCGCTCAGCCGCCGCACAAACCGCCGGCAGGCCCGCGTCGGCACCCCTCCCATGCTTACCAGAATGCAGCCGACGGTATCCCAATAACCGTACTTAAGCAACCGTTGAAAAGCGCCGGCCGTTTCGATGGCTAAAATAAATTTCGCCTTGCTGCGAAACTCCAGGTGCTCGACATCAATCGGAATGGAATAGGAACCGGAGCCGAACCTGGTGCAATCGATCTCCAGCTTTTTTCCGCTGGAGTCTTTGTCCACGACGATCAGCCGACCGGCAATTTCCCCCCCCTTTTCTTCCGGCACAAAGCGGAGCTGCTCGCGGATGACCCCGAACATCGCCTCCACATCTTCCATGACTGTATCCGATTCCGGCTGATCTTTGAACATGGCATCGCCCCAGTTTTTGCTGATGTAGTACGCCTCTCTTTTGGTGGCCATGTCATCGCCAACGATCAGTTCCTTACTGAGGGCCATCATTTTGAGCGTCTGGGCAAAGGTTTTGACGGTATTGACGGTGAGGGTCCGTTCCTTGACGCTGTCTTTCAGCTCGAAAAACCCGGTGTTCGACCGGTATTCCACATTATTCAAACTTCGCACCGGAATCCGCATCTTCGGCTTCCGCCGCCGCATGATATTGTCATGCACATTCCGGGCGCTGTCTTCGATCTTTTCAATTACATTAATCTCTTTACGTCTTGCCATTCCTTACACCTTTATCATAACTTACTTAACTTTTTCTTTTGTATATAAGCCGTTTCCCTTTACCTCTTTCGGTAAAAAAGGAGAAAATTCCTGCAGGTTTTGGATTAAAATATCCTTATGCCCTGGATTAGCCGTATAAAAACAAATGGTATCTCCTGCACAAACCACATTATCAGAAATAGTCCACTCCCCCACCTTTATCCATTCCTGGCCAATATGGTTCATCCTATTATTTTTGAACCAACGTTCATAAATAATTATACATTCCACCTGATATTTTTCCATTAATCGTTTAACCGTTTGATCTGTATAAGAATTATTTCTTTTGCTTTTCGCAACCTCCAAGTTCCCCAAACCCACTAAGTCCAGACAATGTATATCGGCCAGATAATTAATCGCACCAATATCATTAGCCGCTACTCCTTTATCCTGATAATACCGTGACAGAAATCTTCCCATTTGATATTGCTGTTCATAAATATTTTTTGATGCCCCAGGTATATTCTCCAAAGACTTTTTGCATCTATAAGCTAACGGTAATATAAAAACCAGTACCAACAAACTACAAGCTACTTTATTCGGCCATACATATTGATTTGATTTTGCAAAAAAATCCTGCCCTACATATTCTTTTAATGAAATAATTATTATCAGTAATCCAAGACAAACCAGATACGCCTCATATCGATAAAACCAACCTACTTTGGCAAATTGCAAGTGAATAGAGGAGGTTGCAAAAAATAGAATCAAACCAATTAGAGATGGACACCACAAATGCTTATTTTTTTTGTATCCTAACAAAAAACAAAGTAAAACCACGATATAAATTACCATTATGTGCGGATTCGTTCCAATCATTTCCAGCAAGCGATATCCTACTGTGTTCATCAAAGCGCTAGCATCGGAGAAATCCGGAGATTGTCCTTTTAATAGTACGGAATTAGGCAAAAAATACCAACCGTGAAAGTGAGCTAATAAACCATATAACAACATTAATGATACGCCCGAAACACTTAAAAACACGGAGAACCATATTTCCCGTTTGATTACTAATAAAAGAACAACAAAAAATAGTAAAAATAATCCTTCATAACGAGAAATAATCATTAAAGGGGATATTAGCAACAAAACTTTTTTATGTAAATTCTTGTTCCTTTCCGATGTGAGGACTGTTAACGAATAACAAAAAAACAAAATCGTTAAAAATATATGTAATGTGTGTTCCATACCGGCAAATACCAATGGTGCTAAAGGTGTGGCAAATATAATCAATAGTATAATAGGCGATAATAAAAAATATGTATTTTGCTTTTTACTAAAACAATATAAATTACACAACAAACTCCAACGGCGCATATTATATTAAAAATGAAGGGGATGTTTTCCCGGATACCAAACAAAAAATAAGAAGCTGCAAGCAAAAATGTCCATAAAGGAGAGGAAGTGGAAGAAGTAAAACCATATTTCGTAATCCCCCATACTCCATGTTCTGCAAAGTTCTTCGCTATAGCCATATGGATATAGGCATCATCGAGAACATAAATTAAATGCCCGTCTGTTCTGGCAGTGGCTTTTTCGTAATAGTAATAAATTACAGATAAAAAAAAGATGATTACTATAATCAAGGGCCAGTGTTTTAGTGTTTTTTCCATCGGTTTCAAAATAATATTTCACATAACTATATCACAATTTAAAACGCCCGTAATATTTCATCGCAGGATACTTCTTTTGATTCCGTTTCATTTTCTCACAAAAGGCATCGCTCAAATCCAATTCCAGCACACAGGCCAGATTCAGCACATAGCTGAGCACATCCGCCAGTTCGTCCCGGACCCGGGCGATTTGCTGCGGATCTTCCTGGATCGCCCGCGAAGCCGACTCATCGATCCACTGAAAATGCTCCATCAACTCTCCCGCTTCAATGGCAATCCCCATCGCCAGATTTTTGGGAGAATGGAATTGCTGCCAGTTCCGCTGCCAGGCAAACAGCCGGATTTGCTCTTTCATCTGCTCAATCGTCGTTTTCGTATCGGCCATGGTTTATTTGATTTCCTTCGGCTGCAAAAGCAGCCGGGTTTCATCCACATCCACCGAAAAGGGATTCAGCCACTCCACGATGGTGGGATAGACTTCTTTTAAAGCGTTTTGCCCGATGATGATATCATCGTGGCCATAGTCATTTTTGTGGCCGTTGACCCGGCCGAACAAACCAAACCGTTTGTTTTCGCTGGCCACTTCCCGATAGGCATACTGCACTGCACCGACGGTCGCCATATTATCCACCGTTCCCACCATAAAATAGGTCGGAGTCACCACCGCCGGCAGCAAGGCCGTATAATCCGTCGTCTTATCCAGGAAGCGAAACCGTTCATTACGAACCATTTCCAGAAGCTGATTCAACTGGCCGGGGGAAATCTCTTCCTGGGCCAGCCGGAAGAGGTTGCGAATCACATCCTCGCCCACGTTTTTGCCATTGTAAAAGAGTTTGTCGATTTCCGTGTTCATATCCCCAAAGATAAGTCCCGCGGTGGCCGGGGCGCTGCTGCCGACGATCTTCGAGCCGATGCCCAGGGCCGGCTGGGCATCCAGCATAAACTTGAACGGCTCGCTCAGCGGATGAAACACCGCCATCGGCACCGCCGCCGCCACAAAACTCTTGACAGGTGCGGCCGCCTCCACTCCCCCCTGCCCCAGATAGGCAAACATGACCATCCCGCCCATCGAATGGCCGATCCAGTGCACCTTCTCATAGCCGGTTTGCTCCCGGACATAACGCAGGGCAGCGGGGACATCATAACGGATATGATCGTCCACCGACCAGTCCACCATTTTCACGTCCGCCACCCGCTTCTGCATCGTTTTGAGCATTTCCTGTTCCAGATTGAACCGCCCCAGTTTGCGCAGGGAACTGGCCAGCGGCTGACTGCTCGGCGCCGCCCCCCGCAGTGACAGCGACCAGACATCATAGCCGTTCCGGGCCAGATACGCCGGCAGGGAAACCTTATCGGCCAGATCCCAAAACAGCAGATTGTAGCCCAGACCATGACAGAGAATGACCGGATTCTTATTGGCATCCAGGGTCTTCGGCTCATACCGGCGCAGGCACAACACCAGACCATCTTCGGTCTGCGTATAAAAATATTGGATCGAATAACCGGAGCGGCTGCGCAAACTGTCACAACCCGTCCCGACAACCATCAAAAGACAAACAATCCCGAGCAGCAGTTTTTTACGATTATTCATAGGATCCATGACCTCACGATTTTCATTTCCGCCAGCCAGCTTGTCTAATATTTAAATTTCCGGCCGCTTAGCCGTTCGTAGGCCTCCACATACCGCTGCCGCGTGCCGGCGACTACATTCTCCGGCAGAACCGGACCGGGCGGCCGCTTGGCAAAATGAATACTCTCCAGATAATTCCGCACAAACTGTTTGTCGTAACTTTCCTGGTCGCGGCCCGCCTGGTACTGGTCGGCCGGCCAGAAGCGCGAGGAGTCCGGCGTCATGACCTCATCGATCAAAATAATCGCATCCCCGCCATAGCCCCACTCAAACTTGGTATCGGCCAGAATAATCCCACGACTGGCGGCATAGTCCGCCGCCTTGACATAAATCTCGATACTCAGGTCCTGAACATACCGGGCCGCCTTCTCGCCCAGAATCCCCGCCGCCCGGGCAAAATCGATATTCTCGTCGTGCTCACCCAGCTCCGCCTTGGTCGCGGGGGTGAAAATCGGCTGGCTCAGCTTACTGCACTGTTTCAGACCGGACGGCAGTTTATGGCCGCACACCGTCTGAGTATCCTGATATTCCTTCCAGCCGGAACCGGCCAGATACCCGCGCACCACGCATTCGACCGGCAGCACCTTCGCCTTCTTCACCAGCATGCTCCGCCCCTCCAACTGGTCGGCATGAGCCGCAAAGGGCTTGCCGAAATCCTTAACCTTCGTGCTGATCAGATGGTTGGCCACCGAGTTGCCCAGCCACTCCAGCCAGAACAGGGAAATCTGCGTGAGAATCACTCCCTTATCCGGAATGCCGTTCGCCATAATCACATCAAAGGCGCTGATCCGGTCGGTTGCCACAATCAGCAGCGTATCGCCCAGATCGTAAATATCGCGAACCTTGCCCCGTACCGGCTCCTGTCCTGGTATCTCCGTCTGCAAAATTGCATTCCTGCCTGTCACAACATCACCTCATCCAGTCTATAATTTCAGGTTTATAATACGAATCGTTTCGGCCCCATGCCGAATCTTCCATTTTGATTTTACTATTCGATCTTCCAGCGAACCGTCGGTTAGCTGGCACTCGCTGCCGGAACCTCTGCCGGTTGGGCCCGTTTGCCCACGTAAACCATCATCATCCGCGGGCATTTCGCACGGGCCTTATCCATCTCCGCCCGCGGCCCGTATTTGGTATAATCGATGACGGCCAGATTCTGTTTCATCTGGAATACTGTCGGTACGGTCTTGGCGCACATTCCGCATCCGACACAGCCGACCTTGCAGTAGCTCCGTACATCCTTGGCTTTATCCAGGCTCGAACAGCCGATCACCAACAGCGGGTCTTCCTGAAAAGGTACCATCTCGATGATTTGACGCGGACAGGCCTTGGCACAGGCGCCGCATCCCACGCACCGGGTATAATCCACCGTCGCCAGCCCATCGGTCACATGAATCGAATCAAACATACAGGCCGCCTGGCAGTCGCCAAAACCCAGACAGCCATAGGGACAGCCCTGTACGCCCGCCACGATTTGCGCTTCCCCGCAGCTTGGGATCCCTTCATAGGCAGCCGGATTGATTTTATCCCCGCTATGGGCGGAACAATGGACAATCGGACGCACCGGCGCGGCAGCACCCGCCTCAATGCCCAAGATCGCGGCGATGGCCTGAACCGTCGCCTCGCCGCCAGGGCCGCATTTGCCCATCAGGCCATGATCCCGCACCACCGCCTCGGCATAGGCGCTGCAGCCGGCCATACCACAGCCGCCGCAATTCGCCCCCGGCAGAATATTCAGTATCGCCTCCACCGTTTCATCCGGTTTCACAAAGAGCTTCGCGAAGGCAATATTCAAAATCGTAACCAGAAACAGCCCGATCCCAAACAACACCAGTCCCGCCAAACCCACCTTAGTTAATTCCATTACGGCTATCATCATTCTCTTTACCTTACTTTATCATCCCGGAAAAACCCATAAATGCCAGGGTCAATATCCCGGCGGTTATAAGGGTGATCGGCGCTCCCTTGAGACACTCCGGCATATCCGCCCATTTCAGATTCTCGCGGATGCCGGCCATGATACAGATCGCCACCGTAAAGCCCAGCCCCACCCCGAAGCTCGCTACCAGCGACTCCAGAAAACCATATCCCCACAAGTCCAGAAACAGGCAGATACCCAGCACCACACAGTTGGTTGTGATCAGCGGCAGGAAAATCCCAAACGCATCATACAGGGAACGGAAAAACTTACGCAGGTACATCTCTACCAGTTGCACCATTGCCGCAATCACCAGGATAAACACAATATATTTCAAATACGGCATACCGATCGGATTCAGTATTTTCACGTTGACCAGCCAGCTCATGATCCCGCTGAGGGTGGTGACAAACGTTACCGCCGCCCCCATTCCGAACGCCATCTCCACCCGGTTCGATACCCCGATATACGGGCAGGTCCCCAAAAACTTGGTGAATACGAAGTTATTCACCAGCACCATGGATAAAAAGATCATCACCAGTTCTACCAGCTTATCCATTTCGTTTCCTCATTTCCAACATCCGCAGTCCAATCCTTATTTCTTCTTCAAAAAGTGATTGCTCAAACCCAGCAGGATTCCCAGCGTCAAAAACGCACCCGCCGGCAGTTTCATCACATTCCAGTTCACAAATCCCTCCCACATCACCGGATGGCCCCAGATCGCCCCGTCCGCCAGCACCTCCCGAATGGTCGCCATCGCCGCCAGCCCGATCGTATAGCCGATCCCCTGGCCCCAGCCGTCCCAGAAACTGATCCACACCCCCTGCCGGTTGGCGCAGGCCTCCGCCCGCCCGATGATGATGCAATTGACGATAATCAGCGGCACATAGGCCCCCAGCTTCTCGCTCATCTCCGGCAAATACGCCTTCAGCAGATAATCCGCAATAGTCACAAACGTCGCTATCGTCAGCGTGAACATCAGCAGCCGCAAATGACCCTGCACCAGCTTCCGCATCAGCGACACCACTACATTCGAGCATACCAGAACGAAAATCACTGACGCCCCCATCGTAATCGCCGGCTTTAATTGCGCCGTCACCGCCAGCGTCGGGCACATCCCGATCAACTGCCGGAATACCGGGCTTTCCTCCCACAATCCCCGGATGAAAAATCCTGCCGCTGATTTCTTTGGTACTGCATTGTTTGCCATAACTTCAACTTCCACTGGAAAGATTACTTGCCCACCATACTCCGCATCCGTTCGATTGCCTCATTTACGGCCTTCACCACCGCCTCGGAACTGATGGTCGCCCCCGAAATCGCCACAATCTCCCGGTCCTTCACCGTCCGGTCGCCGCTCTTGGCCACCGTCAGCTTTTCCCCGAGGGGGCAATCCAGAAACTGCCCCTTAAAGTCGTCTTCCTTCATCTTGTCGCCAAAGCCCGGCGTCTCATTCGTCTGCAAGATGGCCAGCCCTTTCAGCGTGCTCATCGACGCATCCGCCGCGACCAGCAAAACAATCACATCCGCAAAACCGCTCCCCCGCGCTTCAAACACATATCCCACCGTCTGCCCGGCTTCATCGCTGCCGGCATAATAGACATACTCCACACCCTGTGCATCCCGGCTGCTCTTCTTGTCGAACGTTTTTGCCTCCGGCAGCAGCAGCCGCATCTGTTCGCTCAGTTTGTCCTGGGCGTTGGCCTCAATCCGTTCCTTCAACTGGCCGTCCACCGCCGCCAGCGACATCCCGAAGACTGCCGCCGCCGCCAACGCAAACCATGATTGCTGTATAAATTTTCGGATCATATTTTCATCCTTATTTCTATCGTTTCACTCGCCCGCCCAGCGGGATCGGCCGCAGCCAGCGATCCAGCAGCGGGGTAATGGCGTTCATCAGCAAAACCGCATACATCACACCTTCCGGATAGCCGCCTTTCAGCCGGATCAGCATAATCAGCGAACCTACTCCAATCCCGAAAACCACCCTCCCCGATTTGCTCAGCGGGCAAGTCACCGGGTCCGTCGCGATGAAAAAGGCGCCCATCATCAGCCCACCGCCGCACAAATGCACCAGCGGATTGGCATACACCTGCGGATCCATCCACCAGGCTAAAGCAGAAATCGCCGCCACAGACGCCAGCACCGCCACCGGAATATGCCAGGTAATCGTCCGGCGAATCAGCAAAAACAAACCGCCCGCCAGCCACAATAAGGCTGAAGTCTCTCCCAACGATCCGCTGATCTTCCCTAAAAACATATCTTTCGTTATGTTGTTGACGGCATCGGCCTTTTGCTTCTGTTCCGCCGGTTTATCCGGATTGTGGGAATCCTTGATCGCCTGTTTTGCCATCGCTAACGGGGTTGCCTGCGTGATCGCCGCCGCTTTCATTCCGCAACCCGGTTTCCCGGCCGCCTTACAGGCACATGCCGCACTGGACGAATGGCAACTGGCTTTTGTTCCATCCGCTGCCATGGCTTGTTGAAAGGACGGCGCCGTCCAGGTCGTCATCATTGTCCCGAAACAGGCCATCAGAAACGCCCGCCCCACCATCGCCGGGTTAAAAATATTGCTGCCCAATCCGCCGAAGATCATCTTCGCCACCGCCACAGCCACGATGGTCCCCATAGCCGCCGCCCATAAGGGAAAGGAAGGAGGCAGCGACAACCCCAATATCATCGCCGTCACCAGCACACTGCAATCGAAAATCGTCTGTTCTTTCTTGCGTACTGCGTTAAAAATCCATTCCGTCCCCACCGCCGCCACGATACAACTCAGGAGAATATAGGCCGCCGAACTGCCGAAACTATAAATCGCCCACGCCGTGGACGGGACCATACCCAGCAACACTTCCACCATGACCCGCCGGCTGGTGGTAGGCTCCGTCAGATGAGGCGAAGAGGTTACCAGCAATATTTTTTGTTCCTGCTCTTTTTTCTCTTCTTCTACCATTCTCACCTCTATCCTTTCCGGGCGGAACCGCCCCCGGCCATTCGCACTTTGGCCTTGCCAGACCGCAAATATTGCACCAACGGGATATGGCTGGGGCAGACATACGAACAGCAGCCGCATTCGACACAGGCCATCAAATCGTACCGCTGGGCCATCTCCAGATCGCCGGCCTTGACCGCATGGGCAATCTGCGTCGGCACCAGCTTCAGCGGGCAATGATCCACACACCGGCAGCAGCGAATACAGGCCATTTCCTTCTTCCGGGAAATCTCTGGTTCCGTTAAAACCGTGATCCCGCTGGTCCCTTTCAAGATCGGCACTTCCAGATGCGGGGTCGTCGGCCCCATCATCGGCCCGCCCAGCAGCACCTTCGCCGCATCTTCCGTCAGCCCCCCGCACAATTCCACCAGATCCTTCAGCATCATCCCCACCGGAACGCGGAAATTCCCCGGCCGCCGGATCCCCGCCCCCGTCACGGTGACAATCCGCTCCGTAACCGGCTGGTTGGCATAACAGGCCCAAAAGATCGATGAGGCCGTCCCCACATTCACCATCACTACCTGTACTTCCAGCGGCAGCCCGCCGGTCGGCACCACCTTGCCCAGCACCGCATGAATCAACTGCCGCTCCCCACCCTGCGGATATTTCGTCCGGCATACCGCCAACTGAATATTGGGGACCTTCTGAATGGCCTTAAATATCGTATTGATCGCTTCCGGTTTATTATCCTCAATTGCGATAATCCCTCGCTTGGCCCCCACCGCCTGGATCGCCAGTTGCAATCCCGCCACAATCATCCCCGGTGATTCCACCATCAGACGATAATCGCTCGTCAGATACGGCTCGCATTCGCATCCGTTCACAATTACCGTCGTCACCGGACGCTGGGGATTCCACGTCAGTTTTACTGCCGCCGGAAATGCCGCCCCGCCCTGGCCCACAATCCCAGCGGTTCGTATAGACTTGCTGATTCCTTCCCTGCTATATTTTGCCGGATCGAAATCCGCCGACACCTCCTGCCAGGAAGTCAATTCCGGCTGATTTTCCCCTGTTTCGATCACCACACTGAGCACCTTGCGGCCGCTGGGATGCGGCTGGGGAGAGACCTCCTTCACCACCCCATTGACCGGACTGTGCACCGGCGCAGAAACAAAGGCATCACTGTTACCGACCACCTGACCCGCCGTCACCGCCTGTTTGGCCTCCACCGTCGGCTGGCAGGGAGCGCCCAAATGCTGTGACATCGGTACTACCACCATCTGACCGGCCCGCAATCGGACCGTTTCGATCGGCAGATGTTCCGTCAGATTTTTATGATGCGGAGGATGTACCCCACCTTTAAAGGTCTTCTTGCCAATCAACTTCCTTGTCTCAGCCAAATCCACTGTCATTTTACCACCACTCGTAAATGGTTACGCTTGTGACTATTAAAGTTCAGACTATATCTATTCGCTTTTGGGAAAGCAAGAACTTCTTTTACATTCAGTATTTCTTACCTATTTTAACTCATGAAACGTAAGAATGCTGATTTATACCGACCGGTCTGTATTATCATGGCCTAATTTATCACTTTTTTAGCAGTATTGAAAACCCGGTTTTTCCTTGCTGTTCATCCGATAACCTTGTAGATATAAGCCAAAAATCGCATAAAAGGTGAGCTATGGCAGTCCTGGTTGGCATTGATGAAGCTGGTTATGGCCCGATTCTAGGGCCTCTGGTGGTCTCCGCCGCCGCCTTTGAAATCCCCGATGATTTGCTCACAACCTCCATGTGGGATATTCTGCGGCGGAGTGTCTGCAAAAAACTCGCCGGCAATGCTGGGCGTCTGGCCATCAACGACAGCAAAAAACTTCATGGCGGCCTCGGCAAATACGAGCACCTCCAGCGGGCAACTCTCACCTGCCTCCAAACCCTGACTCCCCATGCCCCCCTGCCCCAGACTCAGGGTCAGCTTCTAACTATCCTTCATGCGGATTGCCTGGAAGCCTTTCCCCAATATCCCTGGTACAAGGGCCGGGTTATGGACTGGCCGCTCCGCTATGACCCGGATAGCATCGCCGGATCCGCCAATGCCCTGGCCGGCGACCTGCAAGACCATCGGATGCGGCTGCTCGCCCTCTGGAGCTGCCCGCTAGAGGTCGCCCAATACAACCAGATGGTCGAGGCGGTGGATAACAAAGCCTCCGTCCTCTTCTCTCAAACCAGCAATCTTTTGTTCCGGGCCTACCAGCAGTTTGGCCGGCAAAACCTCCATATCGTCATCGACAAACAGGGCGGCCGCAGCCACTACCGGCAGAACCTCCAGCGGCTCTTCCCCCACCTGCCCCTCAAGATCCTCAAGGAAAACGACGCGTGCAGCAGCTATCAGATGGCGGACGCCTCCCATTCCTTCAAGGTTCACTTCATTGTCAAGGGCGATGACCGGCAGTTACCCGTCGCCCTAGCCTCCATGGCCAGCAAGTACGTCCGCGAGCTATTTATGGAACTGATCAACGACTATTTTCATAAACACTGTCCCCAGATCAAGCCCACCGCCGGCTACTACACCGACGGCCACCGCTTCCTCAACGACCTCAAAACCTTTAACGTGAATCCCGCCCTCTACCCCCTGGACCTGCTGGTACGGCAGCGATAAAACAAAAAAGGAGTCCTCCCGCCTGATAAGGGGAAGGACTCCTGACTAAACGAATTTCTTACTCAAACGCCTTTTGCGAAATAAAATGATAATTCCCCGATCCGATTTCATATACGGCTGCGCCTTCTTCCATTCGCAGGAATTTCACGCCCGCCGCCTGGCCCGCCCGCCGGCCGCCTTCTGTAACCGCATCTGCACTGGAAGCGGGCACATAGACTGTTGCGGTGGTATTGGCCGGGACCGTCACCGCCAGCCGGAAATCCTTGCCATCTACCCGCCAATCCGTGGCGATCCGGCCATGGATGGAATCATAGCCGGCTTTCATATACGTCATGCCGCCGCCCGGCTGGGGTTGAATCCGCAACCGCTGGAAGCCCGGCCCCTCGGTCTGAATTCCCGCCGCCGTAGCGAACATCCACTGCCCCACCGAACCGAACGAATAATGATTGAACGAGTTCATGCCCGGATCCTGGAAGCCTTTGTCATCCGTCCAGCCGTCCCAGCGTTCCCAGATAGTTGTCGCCCCGTTCTTGATGCTGTAGCCCCAACTCGGGAACGTATCGTTGTTCAGCAGCCGGTACGCCACATCCGTCCGCCCGACCTCCGACAGCGTCGGCAGCAGATACCCCAGGCCCACAAACCCAGTCGATAAATGCCAGTTCTTCTGCTCAATGGCGGTTACCAGGTGCTCGGCCGCCAAAGGCCGTTTGGACGCCGGCAGCAGATCGAAATGCAGGCCCAGCAGATAGCAGGTTTGTGTGTCCCCCTTAATTTTCCCGTCCTCCGTCACATAAGCATGGTTAAACGCCTTGCGGATATCCTGAAAAAGCCGTTCGTATTTGGCGGCGTCTTCCGTTTTGCCGATGGCGGCCGCCATCCGGCTCAGCAGCCGCGTGCTGTAGGCAAAATAGGCCGTCGCGACCACATCCTTGGGCGTATCCGAAGCGATCGAAACCCAGTCGCCATACCCTTCCGCCGGCCGCAGCAGATTCTCGCTGTGGCTCTTTAAATATTCGATCCAGCGGCCCATCGCCGCATAATGGTCCTGAATCACTCGCGTATCCCCATACACCCAATAGATTGTCCACGGACAGATTACTCCCGCATCGCCCCAAGCCGCCACGCCCGCCCCCTTGTGCGTGGCGTTTGGCGCCACATCGGGGTACGCCCCTTCCTCATTCTGGGCATCGTCCAGATCGACCAGCCACTTGGTAAAGAAGGGGGCTACATCCATATTATAAGTCGCCGTCCGGATAAAAATCTGGGCATCGCCCGTCCAGCCCAGCCGCTCATCCCGCTGGGGGCAGTCGGTCGGTACTTCCAGATAATTCGAACGCTGGCCCCAGACAATATTCTTGAACAATTGATTCACCATCGGGCTGGAGCACTCGAACGTCCCCACCGGCGGTGTCGCCGAGTGGGCCACTACACCCGTAATGGCGTCCAGTCCCGGCTTGCCCGGATAGCCCGTCACCTCCACATACCGAAAACCGTGGAAGGTGAAACGCGGCTGCCAAACTTCTTCCCCGCCGCCCTTTAAAATATACATATCCTGACAACGGGCGCCCCGCAGATTCTCCGTATAGATCATCCCGTCCGGTCGCAGCACCTCCGCAAAACGCAAAACCACCCGGTCGCCGGCTTTTCCTTTCACCTTCAGCCTCGCCCACCCGGCAAAATTCTGGCCCAAATCGAAAACATATTTGCCCGGCGCCGGCTCTTTTACCTCCTTCGCCTTGATCTCGCCGGTAATCTGCACCGTTACTCCCGGATAACTTTGCAGCGGTGCCGTCACGTCCTCTTTCACGGCCGCAGCCGACCATTGGGAATCATCGTAGCCGATCCGGTCCCAGCCAACCGGTTGCAGCCGGGCATCATAACTCTCGCCCATCAGCAGGTCCGACTCCACCAGCGCACCGTACCCCCCTTTCCAACTCGTGTCCGTCGCCACCACGTCCCGACTCCCGTCGGCATATTCCAGTTCCAACTGGGCTTTTAGCCACGGCCTTTCCCCATAAAAATTCTTCTTCCGCCCCCAGCCCACATGACCGGCATACCAGCCGTCCCCCACAATGGCCCCCATCGCATTCGCCCCCTTTTCCACCAGGTCCGTCACTTCATACGTACGGTAATACACCCGCTTGTTGTAATCCGTCCAGCCGGCCACGAAATAATCCTCCCCCACCCGCTGACCGTTCAGATGCAATTCATAGCATCCCAAAGCCGACACATACACCATCGCCCGCTGCACCTTCTTTGCCGCCGTAAATTCCTTCCGCAAATACGGGCTGGGGGACATCTGCAAATCGTTCTGATTCACCCACCCCCAGGGATCCTCACCCAGAGCCGCAATCTCCTGGGCCTGCCCCCAGCCGCTATCATCGAATCCCGCCTGCTTCCAACCTTCCGCCGCCTGCCGGGACGACTTCCAGCCGGCGTCCATCGTGAAAATCTCCGGTTCCCCCGACGTAAATTCAATCATCACCCGCCCCAGCAAGCCCGCCGGATTATTCTCGTTGCCTTCGTTGGTAACCTGTACCGCAATTACATTTTCCCCCGGCCCGATCAGGCCCGTCAATTCATAATTGGCCACCGGCATAACCCCCGCAATGGATCCAAACATATGGGTAATACCCGCAAATTTATCGTTCACAAACAACTCATACCGGTTATCCGCCGACAGACGAATCCGGGCCCTCTGAATGGTTCGCCCCTGCGGGACCGTTATCTTCCCGCGAAAATAGCACGTCCCCGGCGCCGCCTGCCGAACTTCCTCCCCGCTCTGCCAGATCCACTTGCAGCCGGTCAAATCCACCGGTTCCACCGCCTGCTTCCATTCCGCCCCGGCCCCGGCGGTATTGCCGATCCACCTGGCCTGCCAGTCTTTCGCCGCCAGCAATCCCATTGTCCAGTATGCCGGCTTACTCCATCCCGTCACCTTACCATCCTGATCCCACACCCGCACCTTCCACCAGCATTGACTGCCGGAAGCGAGTGGTTTGCCCTGATATTCCAATTGCGCGGTCTGAACCGATGCCACCTGGCCGCTGTCCCACAAATCGCCCTGACCCTTACCCAGTAAAGTGTCGCTACTTGCCACCAGAATCTGATAACCCGTTTGCTTTTGCCCCCGCTGCGATGATTCCAGCACCCAGCTCAACCGCGGCTGAGTCACATCAATTCCCAATGGATTCACCCGGTATTCACAGCGTAAATTTCTAATTTTCATCGTATTTCCCATCGAACCCTCACAACCAAGAACCCACAAAAACAAGCCGGACAACAGGATCGACATGATTTTTTTCATAACCGATGCTCCTACATGAATGGAAATACCAATGCCAGGATGCGACATACACATCCTGTGTTTGTTACTATAAAATACGCAAGCGATTCTTGTCGCGACTCGAGGTCCGTCTTATTCGTCGCACTCCAAAGCGATCAAATCCTGATAGCTCTCGCGACGCCGAATCACCTTACAGATCTCACCTTCCACCATCACTTCCGCCGCTCGCGGGCGGGCATTATACTGGCTGCTCATCGCAAAGCCATACGCCCCCGCCGTAAAGATCGACAGCAGATCGCCCCGCTTCAGCGGCGGCAGCATGCGGTCCTTCGCCAGAAAATCGCTGCTCTCGCAGATGCCGCCCACCACATCCACCTTCCGCAATCCGCTCAGATCGACGGTATCGCTGCGATTCTCCAGCTCATACCCCCGGGCCACTCGCACCGGCCACAAAAAATGAAAGGCGTCATACAACGCCGGCCGGATCAGATCGTTCATCGCCGCATCCACGATCACAAAATTCTTCGTACCCCCCTTCTTGTTGTACAAAACCCGCGTCACCAGGATCCCGGCGTTGGCCGATATGCTCCGTCCCGGCTCCAAGACCACCCGCAATCCCGTGCCCCGCAGCAGCGGCACGATCGCAGCGGCATATTCCTCCGGCGCGGGCGCCTGCCCCGTCGTATAATCCGCCCCAAATCCGCCCCCGATATCAATCACCCGGATATCATGACCCGCCGCCCGCAACTCCGCAATCAATGCCAGCGTCTTCTGAATCGCCTCCACATACGGCACCGTCGAATTGACCGGCGAGCCGATATGAATATGAATCCCCTCCAGACGCACCTGCCCGTTCCGCCCGTACTGCTCGAACACTCCCCGAGCCCGTTCGCAATCCACCCCGAACTTCGTCTCCTTCTTGCCCGTCGTCGTGTAACGGTGCGTTTTCGGATCCACATCCGGATTCACCCGCAGCGCCGCACGAACCGGCTTGTTCCTTTGTGTGGCAATCGCTATCAGGTTCTCCAGTTCCGCTTCCGACTCAATATTGAAATACCCGATCCCCGCCTCCAGCGCCTGCCGGATTTCCGCGTCCGTCTTGCCCACCCCGGCATATACCACCTGCTCCGCCCGGCCGCCCGCCTCCAGCACCCGGAACAACTCCCCGCCGCTGACCACATCGAATCCGCTGCCCAACGCGGCAAACAAACGCAGAATATGGAGATTTCCGCAGCCCTTCACCGAATAACAGATCAGCGGATGCAGTTCCGCAAATGCCCGTTCCAGCTTCTGATAATGGCTGCGAAACGTCGCCGCACTATATACATACAAAGGCGTTCCCATCTCGGCGGCAATACGCTCCACCGAAACCTCTTCACAATACAATTCCTGACCTCGATATCCAAAAAAATCCATCGGCTTCCTTATCTCTTTATATAGCCCACTTCCGGCAGCCGGCCTACCAGCGGCGATACATACTCATGGAACGCCTGCGTGATATTGTTGCCCTTTTCATTGATAAACGCATCGGCCAGGCTCTTGGTCCGGGCCGCCACCGACGCCAGCGTCGTCACAAACGTCTCCGAGCGATACCGGTCCCCTTTGCCGAACCGCTGCAAACAGACACTCCCGGCCGTATTCGGACCCGAGGCGTAATACACCGCCATTCGCCCGCAATACCGCGCCTCGTATGCATCCACGGGACTAATCAGGCCCGGAAAACTCCGCTGCAAATAGCCGAACGTATCCGCCCGCATCCGGGTGGTGGGCAAATGCTGTTTCAATGTACCTGTCAAAAAGTCCGCCAGCGCCCCGCTGCCCGACAACTGCACATTTCCATGAGCGTCCGCCTCCACCTTCTCCTGGATCTTCTTCGCCCAGGGCTCATGATCCACATCCGAGATCCCTTCGCTGACCACCACCAGGCATCGCCCCAGTTGCTTATACACCTCCTCCACATCTCCCACAAACTGCTCCATGCTCACCGACCGCTCCGGCACATAAATCAAATGCGGCCCGTCATCCTCCCGCCGATGCGCCAGCATCGAAGAGGCCGCCAGAAATCCCGCGTGCCGGCCCATGATAATATCGATCTTGATCCCCTTCAACGCCCGGTTATCCAGATCGTCCCCGACCACGGCATTGGCCACAAACGTCGCCGCCGTCCCGAAACCCGGGCAATGGTCCGTTACCAGCAGATCGTTGTCGATCGTCTTGGGGATATGAAACACCTTCAGCTCATAATTCGCTTCCTGCGCCAGCGTATTGACGATATGCGCCGTACTGGCCGAATCGTTTCCGCCGATATAGAAAAAGTAACGCACATTATTCTTGCGAAAAATATCGAAAATGCGATGGCAATATTCCTGATTCGGCTTGTCGCGCGTCGATCCCAGCGCCGCCGAGGGAGTATTGGCGATATCCTCCAGATCGTGACGCGAAATCCGCTTCAAATCCACGAAATCTTCATTGACGATCCCGCGTACCCCGTGAATCGCGCCGTACAATTCCTGGATGCAATCCTGTTCGCACACCTCTTCGATCACGCCCACTAAGGACTGATTAATTACACCGGTAGGACCGCCCGACTGGCCTACCACCGCATTGCCTTTTAATTTACTGCTCATTAACCTCTACCATATTCGTTCTATAAAACCGGTATCCACTTGACCTTTTACATATTGTGGATGCGACAAAATCTCTCGACACAAGGGAATCGTCGTTTTAATCGGGGAAATCAAAAATTCGTCCAGGCAGCGTTTCATGCACGCAATCGCCTCCGCCCGCGTCTTGCGATGCACGATCAGCTTGCCGATCATCGAATCATAATACGGAGAAATCTTATAACCGGCATACACATGGCTGTCCACCCGCACCCCGTTGCCGCCCGGCGCGATAAACTGTTCCACCTTGCCTGGACACGGGCAAAATCCATTCCGCGGGTCTTCCGCGTTAATCCGGCATTCAATCGCCACCCCGGTATGCTTAATATCCTTTTGACGAAGCTTCATATGCTCCCCTGCGGCAATCCGCAATTGCCAGCGAACCAGATCAATCCCCGTCACCAGTTCCGTAACCGGATGCTCTACCTGAATCCGGGTATTCACCTCGCTGAAATAAAAGTTATCCTTGCTGTCCAGCAGAAATTCCACCGTCCCGGCATTCACATAATTGGCTTCCTTGGCGATTCGGATCGCGGCCTTGCACAATTCCTCCCGCAAATCCGGCTTGAGCGACGGGCCGGGCGACTCTTCGATCACCTTTTGATACCGCCGCTGCAGACTGCAGTCGCGTTCCCACAAATGCAGTGTATTGCCTGCCCGATCCGCCAAAATCTGCACTTCCACATGGCGGGCCTGAACCAGGAATTTCTCTATGTACACTTCGGAATTCTTTAACGCTTTTTCCGCCTCGCTCTTGGCACTGTGAAAAACCGCCAGCAAGGTCATCTCGTTATGCGCGATCCCGATGCCCCGGCCCCCGCCGCCGGCCGATGCCTTGATAATCACCGGATAACCAATCTTGCCCGCCAGTGCCGCCGCCGCTTCTTCGTCCGACAAGGGTTCCACTGAACCCGGCGTGATCGGCACCTTCGCCTTCTTGGCCAGATTCCGGGCCTCCACCTTGTTTCCCAGCAGGCGCATCGACTCGGGATCCGGACCGATAAACTGAATCTTGCAATCCCGGCATACTTCCGCAAAATGAGCGTTCTCCGCCAGAAAGCCATAACCCGGATGGATGGCATCGACATTCGATACCTCCGCCGCACTGACAATCCGCGGGATATTCAGATAACTTTCACCCGACTCCGCCGGCCCGATACAAACCCGCTCATCCGCCAGGTCTAAATAATGCGCCCCCCGGTCCGCTTCCGAATAGACCGCCACCGTCAGAATATCCATCTCCCGGCAGGCGCGTATGATTCGCTGGGCGATTTCTCCCCGATTCGCTATTAATACTTTTGAAAACATTTTGCCTCAGTTTAATTCTACTAAAAATAGTGCCTGGCCGTATTCCACCGCCGCACCATTTTCAACCAGAACTTTTCGGATCGTTCCCTTGATTTCACTCTTGATCTCGTTCATCACCTTCATCGCCTCGATGATACAGACCACCGACTCTTCATCCACCTTCGATCCGGCCTCAACAAAAGGATTCGCCGTAGGACTCGGGGCCGAATAAAACGTTCCCACCATCGGCGATACAATCTCCACCAGATTTGGATTCTCTTCTTCCCTGTTCTTGCCGGACACACCCCCTGCCGCCGCTTCCACTACCGGCATGGCCGCCATACTCCCCGCCCCCACTAGATGCGGCACCGTTACCACTTGCGTGGTCGTTTGAGTGGTACCCCGCTTGAACATCACCCGTGTCTGGCCGTCCACGATCTCTAACTCGCTTAGATCGTTTTCCTTCATCATCTCTACCAGCTCTTTGATATGGTTCAATTCCATGGTAATTCCGTCCTTTTCCACCGCTTTTTTACATCACGGTCATACGGTTTTTTTCAGTTTTTTGGCTATTTTAGCAAAATCGATGCAAAATCCTTGGCCAGCCGACTCAAGACCTTCGGCCCCCTGGCACCGACCAGAACGTCATCCTCGATCCGAATTCCATAACTGCCGGACACATACACTCCCGGTTCGATCGTCACCACCATTCCTTCACGCATTTCCATTTCCTGCTTGCCGTTTACATAAGGCCCTTCATGCACCTGCAAGCCCAGGCCATGACCGGTTCCATGCCCATACATCGGCAATCCGCGGCCGCGGAGAACCTGCCGGGCTGCCGCATCTACGTCCTTCAGTCTCACTCCTGCCTTAACCACTGATATTGCAGCCATTTGCGATTCCAATACCCGGCGGTAGGCTTCCGCAAAAACAGGCAGGATTCTACCGACGGCATAACACCGTGTCAAGTCACTTCTATAACCATTCAGGGTGGCCCCCCAATCAAATAAAATAGTATCCCGGATCTTCAGCCGCCTGGCTCCCGGTACCGCATGTGGCTGGGCCGCATGATCCCCAAACGCTACAATGCTGGCAAACGCCGGCTTCTCGCTGCCCCGGCGGCCCATCTCGTAATCCAACCGGGCCGCCACCTCCCGCTCGCTCATCCCCGGCTCCAGCCACCCCACCACCTCCAGAATCGATTCCGCCGCCACCACCGCCGCCTTGCGAATCTGCCCCACCTCATATTCATCCTTGCACAGCCGCAACTCCGCCACCAGCGGGCCTACCACCTGCAAGCCCCTGCTCACCGTCTTGCGGTATCCCTTATACTGCCCCACCGTCACCGAATCCCGCTCCAGCCCAATCCGCACCGTCCGGCGGCCCCGCTTCGGCAGCAGTCGGCCGCATACCTCCCCCACCGCCTCACTCATCGCCCCCTTCCGCATAACCATCGCCAGACCCCGGCATTCCTGCCTCACCTGTACCGTATAGCGGCTGTCCGTCACCAACACCCGCCCTTTTTCCGTCAGCACCAGCACACTGTCATCCCCGCCGAATCCCGTCAAATAACGCACATCCTCCGGCGCCGCCACAATCAAACCATCCAGCCCCTGCTGCCGCAGCAATTCCCGGCATCGCTTCACCCGCCCCGCCACATATTGCGTCAATCGCACCATTCTCATATCCTTTTAATTCAATTCAATTTATATTGTGCCACGGCCATCTTGGCCGTGCAGGTCTGGTCATTATGAAGCGGCCACCGAGAGCGTCTGCTTGCCAATTATGCTCGCGGCGATCTGCCGTGCGGCAGCACTTTAATCGCTGGTGTCCAGGATACTCATAAACGCGTCCTGCGGAATATCCACCGATCCCACGCTTTTCATGCGTTTCTTGCCTTCTTTCTGCTTTTTCAGCACCTTCATCTTCCGCGTCACATCGCCGCCGTATAATTTCGCCGTCACATCCTTGCGAAACGCCTTGATCGTCTCCCGCGCGATAATTTTTCCGCCAATCGCCACCTGCAGCGGGATCTCAAACTGATGCCGCGGGATCGCCCGCCGCAGTTTGATAATCAGTTTCCGCCCCCGCTGCTCCGCGTTGCTGCGATGGACAATCAAGGACAGGGCATCCACCGGTGTCTTATTCACCAGAATATCGATCTTCACCAGGTCACTCTTCTCAAACCCCATCAGCTCATAATCCATCGTCGCATATCCATGGCTGATCCGCTTCAGCAGGTCGTAAAAATCATACACAATCTCCGCCAGCGGCGCCTTGTATTCCATCATCACCCGCGTCGGACTCAAATAATCCGTCTTAACGAACAGACACCGACGCTGCTCCGTCAGCTTCATAATGTCCCCGATGGTATTAGTCGGCGTAATAATCTCCAGCCGCACATACGGCTCACGCAGTTCCTCGACATGGCTCAAATCCGGCAACTGGCTGGGCGAGTCGATCCGCTGCACCTCCCCGCCCGTCATCACAATCTCATAACTGACCGTCGGAGCCGTCTGCACCACATCGATATCGTTTTCCCGCTCCAGCCGCTCCTGGATAATTTCCATATGCAGCAGCCCCAGAAATCCGCAGCGAAAACCGAATCCCAGCGCCGGCGAACTTTGCGGCACATAGGAAAAACTCGCGTCATTCAGCCGCAGCTTCTCAAACGCCGCCCGCAGTTTCGTGAAATCCGTTGCGGTCCCCGGGTAAAAATCGCTGAACACCATCTGGATCGGCGCCTTATACCCCGGCAGCGGCTGCGGCGCCGGCTGCGTATCATCCGTAATCGTATCCCCAATCGTAATATCCGACAAGTCACGAATATTCGCAATAATGTAACCCACCTCGCCGTTGCCCAGCCCCTCCACCTTCGTCATCCGCGGCGTAAACTTGCCGATCTCGGTGATATGATAGACCCGCTCCGTCGCCATCGTCCGGATCTTCTGACCCATCCGCAATTGCCCGTCAAAAACCCGGACATAACAGATCACCCCCCGGTACTCGTCGAAATGGCTGTCAAAAATCAGCGCCCGGGCTGGCTGCTCGCTGCGATCTTCCGGCGGCGGCAACAAAGTCACCACCGCGTGCAGCAATTCCGCCACCCCCAGCCCCGACTTGGCACTAACCAGAAAACAATCTTCTTTCTTCAATCCCAACACGTGTTCGATTTCTTCCGCCACCATATCCGGCTGGGCCGCCGGCAGATCCACCTTATTGATCACCGGCAGAATCTCCACCCCCGTCTCCACCGCCAGATACGCATTCGCCACCGTCTGGGCCTCCACCCCCTGCGTCGCGTCCACCACCAGCAGCGCCCCCTCGCACGCCGACAGCGCCCGCGACACCTCGTAATGAAAATCCACATGGCCCGGCGTATCGATCAGGTTCAGCATGTATTCCTTGCCGTCCACTTTGTAACTCATCGTCACCGCCGACGCCTTGATCGTTATCCCCCGCTCCCGCTCCAGATCCATATCGTCCAGCAACTGCTCATGAAACTCCCGCGCCGTCACCGCCCCCGTCAACTGCATCACCCGGTCCGCCAGCGTGCTCTTGCCGTGATCGATATGCGCAATAATCGAAAAATTCCGTATATGTCCTGTACCCATATTTTCCTGATACTCTCTAACCATTTAATTAAACATCGAAAACAAATAATTGTACTCTATTTTCAGATAATTACAATATTTACTGAAAAATCATAAAATATTCGCTTATCTATTGTCTAAGCAAAGATTTATGCACGTACTAATTTATGGCAAATCAGTTTATTATAACCACATTCCAACCGCAGAAGCGAAAATGAACAAAGAGAAAAGTGTTTATCGTATTCGATCCGACAGAACAAACAACCTGAAAGAATGACCGATCGTTCTGGCAGTAGATAAAACACGAAACATATTCATCCCAGGCAGGCAAAACACATACCGGTAAGCCCAGGTTTTGGTCGGCCTGCAATCAGACATAGTTATAGGACGGTCGGGAATTCAGGGGCGGATACAGTTTTGTTCTGGACTCGGCACCGCCGGGTTGGTATCCTGTCCTTCACAGCAATAATTGGTTCTATCGGTTACGTATCATCTGAGAGGAATGTTTTAACATGCCGTTGTTGACATTTTATTTTGAGTTGCATCAGCCCTTTCGCTTGAATCCGGATGTGGAGAAATTTCTGTGGGAGGATCGGAACCGGCAGATTTTTCAAAAGGTGGCGGAGAAGAATTATATCCCGGCTACCAAAATGTTCACGGCGATCATTAAAGAGAATCCCAAGTTCAAAATTACCCTGAGCATGTCAGGCACCTTTCTGGAACAGGCGCAGTTGTTCAAGCCGGAGGTAATTTCGGCCTTACAGGAATTATACGATGCCGGGAAAGAGCACAATCAGGTAGAGTATCTGGAAGAAACGTATTATCATTCGCTGGTCTCGCTCTTTGAAGATACGCAGAAGCAGGAGTTCAAGGACCAGGTCTCGCTGCACCGGCAGAAAATCAAAGAGATCTTCGGGTTGAAGCCGACCTCGTTTCGCAATACGGAGCTGATGTACAACAACGATATCGCCAATGTGGTGGCGGACATGGGATTCAAAGCGATCCTCTGTGAGCAGCGGTCGGACATGTATCTTACCTCGGAGGGCAAGTCGGTCTCGCCCAACGCCGTGTTCCGCGCCAAAGGGCGGCGGTCCTCCCCGCGCGAACTCCTGGTGATCCCGCGGAACCGGCAGTTAAGCGATGATGTCGCGTTTCGCTTCCGGTCGGGGCAGTTGAGTCCGGAGCAATATGCCCAGTACATCGCCAAAGTAGACGGGGAGCTGGTGATGCTGGGATATGATTATGAGCATATCGGAGAGCATTTATGGCAGGAGACTGGGATATTTGAATTCTGGCGTTCCCTGGCCCGGGCATTGCCCCGGTATCCAAATGTCGTGCCGGCCAATCCCACGGAAATCGCCGAACGCTTCAAGGATGCCGATTGCCCCGTGGCGGACATCCATCCTTTGTCCACCTCTTCCTGGGCGGATATCGAGCGGAACACGCAGGGCTGGCTGGGCAGTCCGACGCAATACACCCTGTTTCGCGATTTAGAATCGATGGAGCCGGATGCGCAGAAGGCTGGCGGAGCCTTGCTGGCGAAGTGGAGGCATCTGACCACCTCCGATCATCTGTATTATCTGCACGAGGGCAAGGGGGCCGATCATACGGTGCACGATTATTTCAATCCCTATGGAGCGATCGCGACGGCAACCTATGTGCTGACGCGGAATATCGATCAATTGAAAATGTCGATCCATACCTTCAATATTCGCAAGACGACCGAGCAGACCCCGGTGATTATTATCACCCCGGAGACGGGCCGGCTGCCGACCAAAGGGCTGGGCATTCTGGCAAAATATGTTTCCGGCAAAAGCGGCGGGCTGGGAGAGGTGATTTCCGCCCTGTGCAAAGGGCTTTCCGAGCGAAAGATTCCCACGCATCTGATTACCCTGAATCTCAAGCGGCGCTTCCGGGAAGAGGCCCATATGAGCGACACCGAATGGATTCAGAGCCGGCACAAGCTGAATCCGGAAAATATTCATCTGGTCAGCTCCGCGGAGTTTGAGGATTTTCGCAGCGTGTACGAAGGCAATCCGGTGCAGACGGCTTCGGAATTTCAACGGCAGATTATCAATGTCTATCTCAAAGAGATCCGCAGCCGGTACGCGGGGCGGACGATTGTGCACACGCACGACTGGATGGCCGGCGGGGCCTTGTCGGCCTACACGAAGATGCGGGAGATCCCCCTGCTGCATACCATCCATAATACCCATACCGCCTATATTCCGCTGGACATGCTGCATGGAATTAATCTCAAGAAAATGTGGAACTATCTCTATGCCTGCTGGGAGATGGGTACGGAGTGCGTCGATTCCCAGGCTACCGCCATCAAAAACGCCACGTTGATCAGCTATGTAGGCCGGAAGTTTCTCAGTGAAGTGGTCGATGACAATTTTATGGATCGTCCGATCATTCCCTGGGGTGTCCGGCAGGAAACCAAAGCCAAATACCATAATAATGCCGCACTGGTCATTCCCAATGGAATTTCGCCGGACATGTATCCGGAGAATCAGCCGGAAAATCCGCAATGGGATCAACCGGGTTTGGCAAAGAAATTCAGCCCCGACGATTTTACGATCGAAGCCAAAAAAGCCAATCTCATCAAGTTCCAGAAGCAAATGGGCCTGACCGTCGATCCGGACGCTATTTTACTGTACTGGCCCTCGCGGCTGGATCCCGTCCAGAAAGGCGTGGAACTGTTGGAGGATATCGCCCTGAAATATGTGATCGAAAATCCCGATGTCCAGATCGCCATCGTCGGCGATCCGATCGCGGGCGACTGGACCCACGCGGATATTCTGGGTAAAATCGCCTGTGCCTCCGGCGGAAAAATCGCGTACCACTCCTTCGATGAAAAATTGTCCATGCTGGGCTATGCCGCCGCCAGCGATGTATTCGGGGCGTCCTTGTATGAGCCGTTCGGACAGATCGATGTCGTCGGCAATCTCTACGGAGCCACCGCCACCAATCGGGACACCGGCGGATACAACGATAAGATTGTCCTGTTAAGCCTGAAGGTCTGGGGCGCACCCCAGGATCTGGGCAACGGCATCCTCTTTAAGAATTACGATTCCGGCGGGCTTTGGTGGGGATTGCATCAGACAGTCCGGAATCACCGTTATTTCCGCAAAAATCCCGGCGAATGGGAAAAACAGGCCCGCCGCATCATGAAGGAGGCCCGCAAAAACTGGAGCCTGGAAAATATGGTCGCCGGTTATATCACCGCCTACGAAAAACTGAATCACGGCAAACCCCTGGCCTGATACCTACCCTGCATTTCTCACAGTTTAAAGGGAAAGGCGGAGAGGACCAGTACACCGTGTCTTCGCAAGAAACCTTCTTGTTTTAGCGTTAACTTCCTTGTCATAAAATAATTATACCCAAACAACGAGGTCTTTTCGACTGCTATGGCGTCAAATGCGGGGTCAAATATTTGATGTACCACTTATTTGTACTATTCATTGAAATACGCCATCCCATACCTCTAAAACGTGCGAATTCCATGGGAAAAATAAAATATGAATATTTATTTGTAAAATGAATACTCATTCATTATAATTTTGCCCTTATTGGCAGGAAAATAAATAGTAAGAATAAATTTAATAAAAAGGAACCGCTTTTATAAAATGCTTAGCTAAAATGGGCAGGTCGAAAAAATAGACTGCTGACTTTTTTTAAAAGACTGCACAAATGACAGTAAATTGATTTTCGTTTGCCGAAGGTTTAACTACCTCACTATTATTGGAGATTCCTGATGTTATTCCGTACCAGATGTATCGTTAGATGGATTCTTACCGGGACAGTTTTTTTCGGCGGGCTTTGGCTAAGCAGTTGCGACCGTAAGCAGCAAGCCGGGCCGCCGCCATCGGCGGCGACGGCGGGAATAACAGAAGTAGCGGTGATTACGGTTCAGACGCAAAAGGTGGAACTGGCCACCGAATTGCCGGGACGCACCGCTGCCTATCTTATTGCGGAAATCCGGCCCCAAGCCAACGGTCTCATCCAGAAACGTTTGTTTACGGAAGGCACGGATGTGAAGGCCGGCGACATATTGTACCAGATCGATCCGGCACCCTATCAGGCGGCCTATAACCATGCCCTGGCGAATCTGGACGCCGCCCGGAAAACATTAGAACGCACGCGTGCGGCCCAGACCGCCAGTGCGGCCGGCGTCACGCGGCAGGAAGCCACCCTGGCCCTGGCCAAAATCAACCGCCAGCGGATGGAAGATCTTTTTAAGGATCACGCGGTCTCGGCCAGCGATCTGGATCGGGCGGTGACGGACGTGGAGGTGGCGGAAGCCACGCTGCGTGCCGCCCAGGCCCAGGTGGAAAGCGATGCGGCGGCGGGGGCAGAGGCCGAGGCGATGATTAAACAGGCGGAAGCGGCGATAGAGACGGCCGGCATCAACCTGGCTTACACCCAGGTGAAAGCCCCGATTGCCGGCCGCATCGGCAGATCCAACGTAACGGAGGGAGCCATTGTGACCGCCTATCAGGCGGTCCTGGCAACCATTACCTCACTCGATCCCATTTATGTGGATGTGCCGCAATCCACCACGGAATTGATGCGGCTGCGGCGCAGTCTGGAAAGCGGCAATCTTAGCCGCAAGGGAGACAATGGAAATCAGGTCAAGATCCTCCTGGAAGACGGGACCGAGTATTCAGCGGAAGGGACGCTTCAGTTTCAGGATGTTACCGTGGATTCGACGACCGGGTCCGTAATCCTGCGGATCGTGGTTCCCAATCCGGAAGGAGTTCTGCTGCCGGGCATGTTTGTCCGGACCCTGGTAAAAGAAGGCAGCAAAGAACAGGCTATTCTGATTCCCCAGCAAACGGTGTCCCGCGATACCAAGGGCAATCCCGTGGCCCTGGTCGTCAATGCCGGCAAAGTGGAGCAGCGGATACTCAGCCTGGATCGGACGATCGGCGACCAATGGCTGGTCACCTCCGGAATTGCGCCCGGCGACCAGGTGATTGCGGAGGGAATCCAAAAAGTACGTCCGGGGGCTGAGGTGACAACGGTACCCTTTACGGACAGTCCGAAACCGGGGGAAAAACCAGAAACCACGGCTCAGCCGGCAGCCACAACGAAATAACGGAGACACGCGATGCTATCAAGATTTTTTCTGGACCGTCCCGTCTTTGCCTGGGTAATCGCCATCATCATGATGGTGGCAGGAGCCCTAGCCATCTACAATCTGCCTATATCGCAGTATCCTCCCATTGCCCCGCCGTCCATCGCCATTACCTCGTTTTATCCGGGAGCGTCGGCGGAGACGGTGGAAAACAGCGTAACCCAGCTCATCGAGCAGAAGATGACCGGCTTCGACAAGATGCTGTATCTTTCCTCCAGCAGCGATTCGTCCGGTTCTTCCCGGGTGGAACTGACCTTTGCCCCGGGAACCGATGCGGACCTTGCCTGGGCTCAGGTGCAGAACAAGCTCCAGCTCGCCATGGCCAGCCTGCCGGAGGTGGTACAGCGATCCGGTGTCAAGGTGTCCAAATCCACCCGGAACTGGCTGATAATCGTGGGCCTGATCTCGGAGGACGAGAGCATGGATGGGAATGACTTGCGGGACTACGCCCAATCGAGCCTGGAGAAGGTGCTTTCGCGGGTACCGGGGGTGGGTGAAGTGGAAGTTTTTGGCAGCCAGTACGCCATGCGCATCTGGCTCAATCCCGACAAGCTGACCGATTATCAGATGACGATTCAAGACGTGACTACGGCGCTGCAGGCCTACAACGTGGAAGTCTCCGCCGGCCAGTTCGGGGGAGCGCCGGCAGTGGATGGCCAGCGGCTGAATGCCTCCATCATTGTCCAGAGCCTGCTCAAGACCCCCGATGAGTTTGCCGCCATTCCCCTCCGCACCAATTCGGATGGGTCCATCGTGCGGGTTCGTGATGTAGGACGGACGGAACTCGGAACCGAAGCCTATGATATCGAAGGATATTTCAATGGCAAGCCTTCCGCTGTTCTGGCTATCCGGCAGGCGGCCGGTGCCAATGCACTGGACACCGCCGACGCCATCCGGAACAAGATGGTGGAAATGAGCCATTTTTTCCCTGCCGGCATGAAAGTCGTCTATCCCTATGACACTACCCCCTTTGTCAAGGTAGCCATCGAAGAAGTGGTGAAAACCCTCATAGAGGCGATCGTGCTGGTATTCCTGGTTATGTATCTGTTTATGGGAAACATGCGGGCCACTTTGATCCCGACCATCGCCGTGCCGGTGGTAATTCTGGGGACGTTTGCGGTGCTGGGGCTTTTCGGCTTCTCCATCAATATGCTGACCATGTTTGCCATGGTCCTGGCCATCGGCTTGCTGGTGGACGACGCCATCGTGGTGGTGGAGAACGTGGAACGAATTATGAGCGAGGAAGGGCTTTCACCCAGGGAGGCCACCCGTAAGTCCATGGACCAGATCACCAGTGCTCTAATCGGCATCGGGTTGGTGCTCTCGGCAGTGTTTGGTCCGATGGCATTTTTTACCGGCTCCACCGGAGTCATCTACCGTCAGTTCTCCGTTACCATTATTGCCTCTATGCTGCTTTCGGTGCTGGTGGCCCTGATCCTGACGCCGGTCCTGTGTGCCTCCTTTCTCAAGCCGGTGCCCAAAGGGCATCAGCCAGCGGAAGGAGGAGCCTGGTTCCTGCGGCCTTTCTTCCGATGGTTTGACCACCTCTTTTTCTGGAGCAGAGACCGGTATGTGCACGTAGTAGGTCATTCTCTCAGAAAAAAATTCCGCTATCTAGTGGTTTTTCTTCTGATTGTGGCGGCGATGGGATACCTTTTCAAGAAGATGCCCACGGCGTATCTGCCGGATGAAGATCAGGGCATCCTGATGGTCCAGGCCCTGCTGCCGGCCAACTCAACCCTGGAACAGACCAAAAAGGTGATGGACGGCGTCAGAGACTATTTTCTGAATCAGGAAAAAGACGCGGTCGCATCCTGTCTGACGGTTTCCGGCACCAATTTCTCCGGAAGAGGACAAAACGCAGGTCTGGCATTCGTTAAGATGAAAGACTGGAAGCTCCGTGACCAGCCGAACCTGAAGGTCACAGCGGTTGCGGGAAGGGCAATGGGGGCCTTTTCGCAGATTCGCAATGCCATGGTGTTTGCCTTTGCTCCGCCGGCAGTCATCGAATTGGGCATGTCCAAGGGATTTGACTTTCAACTGCTGGACCGCAGCGGCCTGGGGCACGCCGGTTTGATGGCAGCCCGCAACCAACTCCTCGGCATGGCGGCACAGAATCCCATATTGACGAAGGTGCGGCCCAATGGCCTGGAAGATGTGCCTGAGTACCGGATTGACGTGGATTGGGAGAAGGCCGGTGCCTTGGGGCTGCCCATCACCTCAATCCACCATACCATATCGGCGGCCTTCGGCAGCGCCTATGTGAACGACTTCATTCAAGGCGGACGGGTAAAACGGGTGTATGCCCAGGCCGATGCCCCCTACCGCATGTTCCGCCAGGAACTGG
>CAZOMV010000021.1:0-61880 GCA_964580995.1 uncultured Pirellulales bacterium | reverse complement strand
GTCACCGCCGACCCCATCGCCCGCTGCCACTTCACACACCCCAGCTCCGGCCCCGTATATTCCGCCAGCCCCGCTCGCTGAGCATCCCGGTCCTGCGTCTCCCACAGCGACTCCACCGCCTCCCCAGCCGGACTGGGATGAATCGTGAACGGCACCGCCAGTTGCGTATATTCAATCTCCGGATCAGGAGTACTGGCCGTCACGGCCACCAGGCAATTCGCCGAATCCTCCTCCGGCAGCGTCCACAGGTAACTGCCCAGATTCGCCGCATTTACCTCAATCGCCTGCCAGCTTCCCCCGCCATCGGTCGAATACGCCAGATCCACCGTCCCAATCACATCCTGCGTAATCCAGCGGATTTCATGCTCACTGCCCGCCGCCCATACCTCCCCGCCTTCCGGATACGTCACGATAATCACCGGCGGTATCTCATCCGCCCCCATATCCACCCGGCTGCCCATAATCCGGCTCTGCCCGTCAATATCCCGATCCCCCTCCGCCAGCGAATACCCCGGATCTCCCGCATTCCGGCACGGCGAATCATACCGCAAATGCAAATCCCGCTCCACCTGTTCTACACAATCCCACTGCCCTGTACCCGAGTTATAAACCGCCTCTGCACAATGGGACCAATATTCCATGAATTTGGGATCCGCACTTATATTACCATTAATTGAACTGATATTGAATGTAGTTGAGCCTAGAAGAGTAGTCAAAACCGTACCGTTGATACAGGAGTGGGATACTAAAGTAGGATCGGTTAAAAGCAATTCTCCACGATAGTAACTAGCAGAGATGTAGAAAATATCATTATTACTGATAATGGTATTTTCAATAACCGGCCGGGTGTTGAAGCAATCGACCGTCGCCCAATTTGTACTAAAATAATAATACGTAAAATTGTTAGTAATGGTACAATTTCGGATGGTCGGAGAGGTTGTTGTTGGGGTATAATGATTTCGAATAAAGATAGCTCCTCCACTTTTATTTGCGTAATTATCAATAATATAACAATTGGAAATCACCGTCTGACAATTTCCCAACAGGGCAATCCCGCCACCAAAATAAACTTTTCGCGACGAACTGCTTTCACCGCCGTTATCTGTTATTATGCATCGGGTAATGGTGGGTGAACTGTTATAACAGTAAATCCCGCCTCCTAAATATTCATAGTTATAACCATAGGAACCAATTTGAATCGAATAATCAATATCTGCTCCTCTGCCGTCGGTTAAAGTTACCCCCTCCAACACACTATCCAGCCCCTCATTATGATAAAAAGAAACACAGCTCAGGTACTGGCCGGATGTCTTCGATTTAATGATTGTGCTGTTGACAATATCCCAGTCAGATGGATCCTCACTCCGAACCGTTATCGCCTTCCCCTTATAATCAATGTTCTCGTTATACGTACCCGGAGACACAACAATCACATCCTCCTCCATCGCCGCATCAATCGCACTTTGAATGGTGGTATAATCCTCCGGCACATAAATCTCCCCTGCCAGCCACAATTCCACTTCCACGGTTTGCGGATCATTTTCCGCCGCTGGATCCGAAATCGTAAGCTGACAGGTGTGAACACCGCGAGCCAGTCCTGTAATATCAATACCGACAACAACCTCATCTGACTCACCCAACGATTCTCCGCTGGCAGGCGTTATATCCACCCAGTCGCAATCGGTACTAATCTGCCATACTAAAGTGCCTCCCCCGATATTGCGAACTGTAAATTCCTGCTCCGATGGATTCCCCTTGTCAATTGAGGTAAAGAAAACCAGTTGCGATTCGGATGTTGCGATATAAGGATGTACTGGATATTCATAGGAGCCCATATCCACCACGGCAACCATATCCCCATCCCCATCTAACAGCCGCGACAGTCCCCCTAGATCCAGTGAATCTAACCCAACAGACGGGGTATTCGTACCGGCGTCGATGCAGGGAGACTCTGGGACCAAATGAAAATCACTGCCGGAAACAAACAAGGGATCCAGATTCATATTCCCGTTTTCCGTATTTCCGTCCTGAATGCAGGAATACGTGGGATACTGTACGTTACTGAGCATCTGACCAAGTGAATTCCCCCAGATAATACAATTAGTTATTACCCCGCCACAATTCCCCATTCCCCAGCCGGTATTGGCTGCTATGGTACAGTTGGTAATAGGACCATTGCAACTATGGACGGCTCCATATTGACTGTTATTAGTTGTGTTCCCATAAATCAGACAATTGGAAACCTTCGCATCCATACAAGCTCCAAGTGCCGCACCGCCCGTGGTAGCAGTGTTATTGGTTATAATACACCGGTCAATCTTACCTTTCCAAATCCCATGTATACCACCTCCAAAGGTTGCTTGATTATTTTGAATCAAACATCTGGAAATGATGGCGCCGGTGCTATTTCCCCGAATTCCCCCACCGCTTGATGTAGTATACCCCCCCTGTATGGTTACACCCGTTAGTTGACAATCTTCACTCTCCGATCCCGAAAAAGTAACGACCTGGGTGGTACCGGTGCCCTGTATCACCGTAGCCGCTACTATATCCGCATCATCCGGATTGGTGGACCTGAGTATAATATTTTTCCCGTTAAAGTTTATATTCTGCGTATAGGTGCCTGCTGCCACGATAATGGTGTCGCCTGTAACCGCCGCATTTATCGCCGCCTGAATCGTAGCATACTGCGCCGGCACCAGCCGCTCCGTACCCAATGCCGGATACGCCCAAAACGCCAGAACCACTACTGCCGCAACCGCCCAACTGATTTTTATGTTTTTCTTTTGCATATAAATGCCCCTTTCCTGTATTTCTGATTAAAATCCCTACCACTTAAAGTTCATATATCCGCCGCACAGCTCCAGCGTTCCCACCGGAGTACTGCGCTGGATAATAAATTCTTCCAGGGTCAAAGTTCCGACATGCCCGTCAAAAAAGACCAGATTACCGCTCCCTTTTTTGTTATTGAAGGTCGAAGATTCCGGCTGTGCCATCTCGCCTAACACCAGGTGGTATCTGCCCAGGGAATCCTCTGAATTATTACTGGTATTATAGGTTGAATTAAACAGCACAACACTATTATCATAAGCGGCATAATCATTAAAATCCCCTTCGTAAAGCATAAACACTGTTTTGGGGCTGGGCATCACCAGTTCCGGATTCACCCGATATTGATTTATGTCACCCATTGACATGCCCGCTTGCATATTTACGCAATAACTCCACATCGGTCCGGGCGGATTTGTCGTGCCTGCCCCATCCGGCCAGCCCCAGACATAGGCAGTATGGAGACCGGAGGCAATTCTGGCTTTGGGGTTCATTTTATTATTGAGTGCAGGACAAACAAACGGTTTTTTGTTTTGGACATATTCCCAGATATACCCCCACTCCACAAATTTAGTTAGCTGGTTGTTATCCGGATTGTTCCAGGATCCGGTCCCAAATCTTCCCACCTCATCAAACTCCCACCCCCAGACCGGAATTTTCCCCGCCTTATCATCCTGGGCATACTGCAGCATCCCCGCCCCTAGCGTCTTCAGATTCGCCAGGCAGATCGCCCGCTTCCCCGCCTCCCGCGCCCCTGTTAAACTGGGTAAAGTTACAAACAGCACCAGCGCCGCGCAGACTGCCACCACTACCATTTCCACACGGCTAAACGCCTGTATCCTACGGTTTTCCATACCTTTATCCTCGCCAGTAAGTAACGAACCTGAGTACCCCCTTACCGGACCGGGTACCCTAACCATTTACTTGTATTTTTGTAATTATACCAATCCTCCTCAACCGATGCAAGTATTTTTTTGCCCGGATTTGGCCGGGGTGGGACAGCTGCGGAATATCGTTTCCCGATGAAATCACCGTATTCCCCGGTCATCCCCATCCAGGCGTCAATCCTGCTTGACAGCCGTCCCGCGGTTGGGTATGTTACCCCAAATTTGACAGAACCGCCAAAAGTTGATATTGTCATTCAAAAACGGCTCTGGCTCCCCAATAACACGGGGTCGAAGAGCTTTTGACGCTGGCGTCAAATTTGCTTATTGGTTGTTTATTTTGCCGAAATTTTCAGATTGCCGTTGGCAGTCTGAGTTACAATTTATGAATCGAGAAAACATTCCGTGACCCCGCTGAACGAATCCTCACCTATTCGCGTGCAATTTATATCCCTCGGCTGTGCCAAAAATCTGGTGGACAGCGAAAAAATGATGGGCTTACTGGCCGAAGCCGGCTGCGTCTTTGTCAGTCCGGATGATCCCGCCGATGTCACCATCATTAATACCTGCGGCTTCATCGAAGAAGCCCGGCAGGAAGCTCTCGAAACCATCCGGCAGGCCCTGGCCGATAAAAGTTCCGGCAATATCAGCCGCATTATCGTTACCGGCTGCCTTGCTCAGCTCTGGGGTGGGAAATTGCTGGAGGAAATCCCTGAAATCGATGCGGTCATCGGGCTGACGGATCGGGGTCAGATAGCCAAAATCGCGCAAGATCTGGTCCAGGCGAGTCCAGCGAAAGCGAAAAAGATAAAAGAAAAAATCAAAATTAAGCCCTTCCATACCGAGGTACATCAGGATCAGGTCCGGCTGCGACTAACCGATCCAAGCTGGGCTTATTTGCGTATAAGTGAAGGCTGCAGTATGGGTTGCACCTTCTGCACCATCCCCGCCATCCGAGGGCCTTTTCGCAGCAAACCCATCGATGCCATTCTCGCGGAAGCGGCTGAACTGGTCGTGGATGGTGCCGTCGAATTGAATCTGATCGGCCAGGAGACCACTGGTTATGGCAGTGATCTGGGGATGGAATCGGGTTTGTCCGAATTGCTGAAACAATTGAACCAGATAGATAACCTGCGGTGGATACGAATCTTATACGCCCACCCCGCGACCCTCACGGAAAAGCAAATCGAAACCATGGCCGGCTGTGAAAAAGTGGTTCCCTATATTGATATTCCGCTTCAGCATATCAATAACCGGATCTTGAAACTGATGCACCGGCGGATCAATCGCGCCCGAACCGAGGAGCTTATATGCAAACTGCGTAACACGATTGCTGGCATTACGATACGGACGACACTAATGGTGGGATTTCCTTCGGAGAAAGAGGCGGAATTTACGGAACTGCTGGATTTCATCCAGGAGTATCGATTTGAGGCGCTGGGATGTTTTGCGTATTCACCGGAAGAGGGAACTGCTGCTGCGCGAATCACTAACCATATTCCCCAGGCTGTTAAAGAGGAACGTCTGGATACCATCATGCAGGCCCAGCAAAAGATTGCCTTCGAGCATGCCCGCTCCCAGATTGGGAAAACCATGAATTGCTTAATTACCAGTTTGTTAGAACCAAAATTAGTACATGAATTTTCTCTGGATCGAAATAAAAGCTGGTATATCGCGCGGCATGGCGGGCAGGCGCCGGAAATAGATAGTGTGTGTTATCTATCTGCGGGAAAAGCAGATACAAATATTGTCGGTTTTATTCGACCGGCCAAAATCATGGACCGGATCGATTACGATCTGGTCGGTTCGCTGTAATATCGGGTAGCAAAATTAAGTTTGCTCCCTGTCTGAATTTCCACTACTATTTGCATACGTTTACGCTGATTTTGCTGTCTTTTTGTATGGTTTTGCCCGAAAAATGCATAGTTTTGTAAGATCTTTGCCGAATATTTTGACTGCTTCCCGCATCTTTTTCGCCGCAATTTTTCTGGTACTGCTGGGAATGACTGATAGACAAGCACTTACGAATCCTGATATGATCGGACCGGAGGTGTGGAAGCTGCACTGGGCTTTTGCCGTGTTTGTAATAGCGGGAATTACGGATATTCTTGACGGGCCGCTGGCGCGTAAACTCAAGGTTACCAGTCAGTTCGGGAGGACATTCGATCCGTTTGTGGATAAAATACTCATCGGCGGGGGGTTTATTATGCTGGCGATTTATGAGGGGATTCGGACGAATTTGACGGGGGTGGCCTGGTGGATGGTGGCGTTAATCCTTGCACGGGAAGTATTTGTAACGGTAGTCCGCAGTATGAGCGAATCGCAGGGCAAGGAGTTCGCGGCGACGTGGGCGGGGAAACTGAAGATGTTCCTGCAGAGCTTTACTATCGGTACAATAATCATTTACGTTGCGGACTGCCAGGGGGCAACCTGGGCGATTATCCTGCGCAACAGCATGATCTGGATCACAGTGGCCTTTACGGTGTTCTCGGCTTTGATCTATACCCAACGAATTCAGAAGTTGCGTATTTTCAGTGAGTTATCACGCAAAAGCAGATGATCGGGGGATATTTGGCTGATTATTTCTGGTACGGGTGAAGGAGGGATAGGAAAATTACGAATTACAAATTACGAGTTATGTAAAAAAAGACCGTTGAGAAATTGATGTAAGTCGTTATTTTTGGTTGGGCGGATTTGCTGTAAGTCTTTATCTTTGGAAATGGGAAAATGACGTAAGTGCCTATTTTACGTTAAAATCATTGGTCCAATAATAAAGTAGCGGTTATAACGATTGTAACGATTGGGTAAGATTTTTGGTAGGATGGGTAAGATTTTTGGTAATATTTAACGATTAGGTTGAGTTGGTAAATGTTAAATAAAGTATAGCAAAAGATGAAGAAAGTTATATAAAAGTGTGTTAAAGTGATATAAAAGTAGGGCAAAATATAGGTAAAAGTGAATGGTTTAGGCACGTGGCAAGGGCCGAAAGGCCCGTTTTCACGCCGCGATCATTCTACCCTATCGACGCTCACGCTGTGAGCTGCCATGTTCAGAGATAGTCCGGCTTGGGCGCATGGAACACCGGTTTCCCCCCGTGAGGAGGATTCTGTCGGCGGTTTTGATGCGATAGATGCTTCCGTCCCCAGCGGTTTTATACTGCGTTTCTGGCTGGTGGCAGCGACCGGCGGGAACGACGAAAGGGGCAAAGGATCGCGGCGATTTCGGTGCAGGCCGGTGCCTGCCTCGGAGAGCATGGAATGCCGGTTTCCCCCCGTAAAAGAAAAAGAAGTCAGAATTGCCGGGGAACGAAGGGCGATTTACAATTCGACCAGACAAAAAACAATCAAAGCGAGGTCGCGGAGATCTATTCGTTCCCCATTATTTGATGGCTGGCGGGTCATTTTACAGGAAAAGGCCAAGGTCAGGGCATGATTATTACATATGGAAAAAGAGGAATCCTGGATTCCTGCTTCCGCAGGAATGACCAACGGGCGCGGGAATGGTATATGGGGACGTTGTAAGAGAGCGGAGGGGCAGCGGTGGGGCAAGCCCCACCCTACAGGAATGACCAACGGGCGCGGGAGTGAAATATGGGGACGTATATTAGGCGATGAGAAAAGATGGTATGCGAAGCATACCCTACCCTGGCTGGCGTATGCAGTACCAAACATTATTCATAACATGTCAAAAATATACAATCCCCCGAAGATCAGCAAGATTCAGGCCAGGATCCGCATAACCGCCATAATCGTTTTCGGCCACCAAAACGAGAAGGCCAGATGGTTCATCAACAGGATGGAAACCATAATCAGCTCCGCATATCTGCTATTGGAATAGGGAGGAGACATGGTAGTAAACCGATACACACACCGTGCGAACAAAGCCACTACTACCGCTAGAAATCCATATTTCCATAGTTTGTTATCCCACCCGCGCGGCGGTTCCGTTAATGCCTTAATTAAATATTCTTTCATATTTTATAGCTCCTTCTTTTGCCGATAGATTGCCATCATCTCCTTAACCGGCACTCCGTCGATAGTCCTTCCCGCCATGCTGCACTTTTCCACCCTCACTTCGAAAAAACGCTGTTCTTTGCGACTTGGCGCCTTGGCGGGCAAAAATCCGTAAAAATCCCGCAAAGACGCAAAGACGCCAAGGTTTTATGAAAGACTTACCTCATTGGTAAACACTCCCACGTGGGCAACCAGTTGTCCAGCCTATCCGGCTTGTCAATCAAAAAAATGTACCTGACACCTTTATTTTGCCACGAATTCCTTTTCCAACATGACCGCGTGGGCAACCAGTTATATCATCAGGGAAATAGAGTGAAGCCTGGTTGTATCACAACCTCAAAAAGAAGGTCATCATCGGGCCTTTCTTCAAACATATCACTATTCTGCGATTTAAACATCATTCCCTCCGGATACGGATCCCGCCTTACATGGTGACGATCCACACCATATAACCGGTAGTTGGCTTCGGGAGTATGACTGCAGAATACTAAGCCATATTGCCGGCCCTCTTTCAATTTGATCGACAAATGACTCAAATCGGCTGATATATTGAAAGTGGTGGGCATATTCTTCAGATGGGTAGTAGGAAACTCACTGGCAGAAATGGAAATTTCCCCCAGTACGGCAGAAGGGATCCCATCCCTGGTTTCCGTAACCTGAAGGGCAAGAGGAGCCGTGGTTGGCATTATGCGTTCGGCGGCAAAAGAAATGGAAAGTATCTTTCCTGAAACGTCGGGTACGAAGGTTTGGGCAAGACGATTATCGAAAAGCCTATCGTCATCCGATCCCTGCCCTGCGCCGGTGTTGAAACATCCGGTGGTGGTCGGGTCGAATTTGTGCGATACCATCGCAGGACCGGCACAACCCGATAGCACACCTGCCAAACCCAAAAATAGAAGGCATAATTTTTTATTGCTCATTCGCGGTTCTCCTTTTATTCAAAAAATAATATTAACAAAATTCTCATATTCTTTTCTTTGCGTCTTGGCGCCTTGGCGGGCAATAAATCCGTAAAAATCCCGCAAAGGCGCCAAGGTTTTCATCATTGTACCGAAATCCTTTTCCAACAATATCGCGTGGGCAACCAGTGGCCCAACCTACCCGGCGGGCGTATGCAGTACCAAACATTATTCATATTATGTCAAAAATATACAATCCCCCGAAACTCAGCAAGATCCAGGCCAGGATCCGCATAACCGCCATAATCGTTTTCGGCCACCAAAACGAAAAAGCCAGATGGTTCATCAACAGGATGGAAACCATAATCAGCTCCGCATATCTGCTATTGGAATAGGGAGGAGACATGGTAGTAAACCGATACACACACCGTACAAACAAAGCCACTACAACCACCAGAAATCCATATCTCCCCACTTTGTTATCCCACCCGCGCGGCGGGCCGATTAATGCCTTCATCAAATATTCCTTCATATTTAATAACTCCTTCTTTTGCCGATAGATTGCCATCATCTCATTAACCGGCACTCCGTCGATTGTCATTCCCTCCATGCTACATTTTTCAATTTTCACACCGGACAGATCGCAGTTCTTTGCGAGTTGGTGCCTTGGCGGGCAATAAACCCGTAAAAATCCCGCAAAGGCGCAAAGACGCCAAGGTTTTTAAATAAAGCTCTCATTGTACCGAACTCCTTTCCAATATTACCGAGCGTGCTATGAGTAGTTGTACACTCTACCCGTTTGATTTGGTTGAATTTATCGATTCTTCTGGGTTTTCTATATGTTGTTGGTGTTTTAACCACTGCTGATATTCTTTCCCTCTGGCATGTCCGTTAAATGCCATAAAAGACCAGAGCACTAACATCACAAGAGAGCCAGCTTTGAAATACCCCTTGGGTATAAAAAAACCTGGAATTGCCAGTAAAGCAGCAAAAACAAACCAACCAAACTCTGAACCCGGATAAAAGGTAATAATTTGGCCTGTTATTCCAATGCCAACAGAAAGCCAGAAACATAGTTTTCCAATTTTGATCATCATTTCAATTTTTCTTCTTTTCCCGGCATGCCTACATCATTACAGAAATTCATTTTTTGACAAACCCGACTGCGTGGATAACAAGTTGTATACCCAACCCGACTAATACCCAATAAAAGAACAAATTAATACACATTGACATTTTCTTCGTGTCATGCTAGATTAGTGCTGTTGGTAGCAAATTATTCATTGAGAGATATTTATGAGAAAATTAATCCATATATGTCCTCTTCTTATTTTGATATTATTCTGCATATTATATACTTGGATAAATATAAGTCAACGTTTGCTTGTAGATCGATTTGGATGCGGTTGCCCTCGGATTGACGGTAGTTGGGGATTTAATACAAATCACTTGACAATGATCGTTCTTGGATTAACAGGTATAGTTACTGTTATTTCTTATTCATTTTTGGCAAGGCGTGTCCCAAAAAAATTTAAATTTGCATACGTTACAATTTTCCTTTTTTCTGTTCTATTCGTCTGTCTTTTCACCCTATCACGCAATTTTTGGCTTTAATATATATTAACATTGAAACAAAAGTTGCCTTTTCCCGCTTCGTGTCAAACGGGAATTTGGGCGGTCAATTTTTGCGTAAATACTTGCATTGGTGGGGGGTTCCGGCCATAATACTGGATTATTGGATGGTAACCGTGCGGGAGGGGGCGGTATGGTAAGTGATTGATATTTATTGATTTATAGAGGACATACGGAGTAATTGGATGTTTAAACAGGTCAATTCGACTTGCGAGCATATTGAGCTGGAGCACCGGATTTTGGGCTGGTGGCAGGAAACGGACGCCTTTAACAAGCTGCGGCGGCAGAACGCGGGGAAGAAGCCGTGGTCGTTTCTCGACGGGCCGATTACGGCGAATAACCCGATGGGGGTGCATCATGCGTGGGGCCGGACGCTGAAGGACTGCTACCAGCGGTATCATGCGATGCTGGGGCATGAGCTGCGGTATCAGAACGGGTTCGACTGCCAGGGGCTGTGGGTCGAGGTCGAGGTCGAGAAGGAGATGGGCTACGAGACCAAGGCGGACATCGAGCGGGCCGGGCTGGAGGATTTTATCAACCGCTGCAAGAACCGCGTCCGCAAATACTCGAAGGTGCAGTCCGAGCAGTCGGTCCGGCTGGGCTACTGGATGGACTGGGACAACAGCTATTACACCATGAGCGACGAGAACAACTACACCATCTGGTCGTTCCTGAAGAAGTGCCACCAGAAGGGGCTGATCTATAAGGGGCTGGACGCCATGCCGTGGTGCCCACGGTGCGAGACGGGGATTTCGGAGCAGGAGCGGCGGGAGGGGTATAGGAATGTGGAAGATACGGCGGTGTTCGTGCAGTTTCCGCTGGTGGGCCGGGAGCGGGAATACCTGCTGGTCTGGACGACGACGCCCTGGACGCTGGCGGCCAACGTCGCCGCCGCCGTCAATCCGGAACTGGCCTATGTCCAGGCCCGCCAGAACGGCAATCTTTATTATGTGGCTCAGACGCTGGCCGGCATTATGAAGGAAAAAGGTGAATATACCATTGAAGGCACCGTCAAAGGGGCCCAGATGGTCGGCTGGCAGTACGACGGACCGTTCGATGATCTGGATATCGTCAAGAAAACCTTCCAGCAGGCCGACTATCGCCATCGGATTATCGCCTGGGAGGAAGTATCCGACAGCGACGGGACGGGGATCGTGCATATCGCCCCCGGCTGCGGCAAGGAGGACTTTGACCTCGGCAAGGAGCAGAAACTGCCCATCCTCATGCCGATCAATGAGAGCGGCACTTATGTCAGCGGCTACGGTTTCCTCACTGGCCAGCCGGCTTCCAAAGTGGCCGACCAGGTGCTGGAAACCCTCCGCCAGAAGGGTATCTACTACAAAAAGGAAAAATTCCGCCACGATTACCCCCACTGCTGGCGGTGCGGGGCGCCGCTGCTGTTCCGGGCGGTCGATGAGTGGTACATCAATATGTCCTGGCGCAACGAGATCATGGAGGTCGTCAAGCAGATCCGCTGGATTCCCGAATGGGGACAGGATCAGGAGCTGAACTGGCTGGAGAACATGCACGACTGGATGATCAGCAAGAAGCGGTTCTGGGGGCTGGCGCTGCCGATCTTCGAGTGCGAGTGCGGCTGGTTCGACGTGATCGGCGGCTATGAGGAACTCAAGGGGCGGGCCGTCAAAGGCTGGGACAAATTCGAGGGCCAGTCTCCGCACCGGCCGTGGGTGGATGCCATCCGCATTAAATGCGAAAAATGCGGCGGGCCAGCCAAACGCATCCCGGACGTCGGCAATCCCTGGCTCGATGCCGGTATCGTCCCCTATTCTACCGTAAAATACAACAGCGACCGGGACTACTGGAAAAAATGGATCCCCGCCGACCTGGTGCTGGAATGTTTTCCGGGCCAGTTCCGCAACTGGTTCTACGCCCTGCTGTCCATGAGCACGATGATGGAAAACCAGCGGCCGTTTAAGACGCTGCTGGGCCACGCCCTGGTCCGGGATGAGAACGGGCAGGAAATGCACAAATCGACCGGGAATGCGATCTGGTTCGAGGAGGCGGCGGAGAAGATGGGAGCCGATGTGATGCGCTGGATTTATTGCGATCACAATCCGACGAATAATTTGAATTTCGGCTATACGGTCGGCGATCAGGTGCGACGGCGGGTTTTTAGTACGTGGTGGAATGTGTACAGCTTCTTCGTCAACTATGCCCGGCTGGACGGGTTCGATCCGCAGCGGACGGCGGTGCCATACGATCAATTGCAGGATATCGACCGCTGGCTGCTGAGTAAATTGCAGGTGCTAACGCGGACGGCGAATGAGTCGCTGGCGGATTTCAATGTGGCGGGACTGGTGCAGTATGCGGACGACTTTATCGAGCGGCTGAGCAACTGGTACGTGCGGCGGAACCGGCGCCGGTACTGGCGGCCGAAGAATGAATCGGACACGGACAAGCTGGCGGCCTATCAGACGCTGTACCGCGTACTGGTCGATCTGGCGAAAATTCTGGCACCGGTCTGTCCGTTTATCACCGAAGAAATGTACCAAAATCTCGTCCGCAGCTTTGACGCAACTGCCCCGGAGAGTGTGCATCATTGTGACTATCCGCAATTCGATGCGGCGTTGTTCACAGAAGGCCTGGCCGATGAGATGGATCTGGTTTCGGATATTGTTTCCGCCGCTCTGAGTTTGCGGGAGGCCAAGCAGATTCGCGTGCGGCAGCCGCTGAGCCGGATTATCGTATCAGCCAGCGATGAAAAAACCGGCGGAGCGATCAAAAAATTCCAGGCACATATACTGGATGAGCTGAACATTAAGAAGCTGGAGATCGACGATATTTCGAAATATGAAAAATATGAGATCAAACCGAACCACAAGACGCTAGGCCCGAAAGTGGGCAAGGATCGGAAGGCGGTCATCGAGGCCTTGAGCCGGCATGATGCCGGTGTAATCGCGTCGGCGGTCCGCAACCAAACGAACTTTACGGTTGAAAATAACGGGCAGAGCTGGGAACTGACTCCGGACGATGTCGTTGTGGAACGCGTGAAGGTCGAGAACATGGAGTTCACGAATGAGCCGGACTTCTCTCTGGGGCTGGATACGCTAATTACGGCTGAGCTGCGGCGGGAAGGCTATGCCCGCGACATTGTCCGGCATATCCAGCAGTTGCGAAAAGACAGCGGGCTGGAAATTCAGGACCATATCGCCATCGGCTGGGACTCCGACAGCCCCGACATCATCGCCGCCATCGCCGAACACGCCGGCTATATCGCCCGCGAAACCCTGGGCAAGCAACTCAGCCGCGGCGTTAACGGCGAGGTCCGGGAAGTCACTCTCGGCAAGTCCGCCGTGCTGCGACTGACCATAACGAAAGCGTAATATGAACGAAAAACCGGTCGATAAAGAACAGGAGATGACGCTGAAAAAAGCGGAGGAAATTGAATTAATCCAGATAGCCAGCCGCAAGGAATAGTATGACAGATACTTCGAAAAAATTACGACTGGGCATCCTGCTTTCCGGCGGCGGGCGAACCATGGTCAATATCGCCCGGCAGATCGACCTCCGCCAGCTCCACGCCGAAATCGCCGTTGTCATCAGCAGCCGCGATACCGTCGCCGGCGTCGATCGGGCCCGCGAGCTGGGTTTCGAGCCGCATATCGTCCGCACCAAAGACTTCCCGGACATCCAGGACTTCAGCCGGCAGATCGTAAGCCTGCTCGATGCCGCCCGGGTGGATCTGGTTCTCCAGTGCGGGTGGCTGTGCCTCTGGACGATCCCCCCCCACTATGAAAATAAGGTCATGAATATCCATCCGGCGCTGCTGCCGGCCTTCGGGGGGCAGGGCATGTGGGGCCATCATGTCCACGAGGCGATCCTGGCCGTCGGCTGCAAAGTCAGCGGCTGCACCGTCCATTTCGTCACCAACGAATACGATTCCGGCCCCATCATCATCCAGCGGACCTGTCCGGTCCTCAACGACGACAACCCCGACCGTCTGGCCGAACGGGTCTTTGAACAGGAATGCCTGGCCTACCCCGAGGCCATCAAGCTCTTCGCCCAGCAGCGTCTTACAGTGAAAAATGGTAAAGTATGGATCAAGAGACCAAAAGATTGAAACCCGGCTTCTGGCTTTTTCTGACCTGCTTCTTATTGTACTGGAGCAGCAACCCCGGCGTTCTCCCCCCATCCGCCCAAATCCACTGGTCCCTCGCCCAGCAATGGATTAACCGCCAGATTCCGACTCTGCCTGTCGAACTGGCCAACCCGGAAAATGCCGTCAAAAGCAACGATTTATATTATTTTCGCCGAGGTCCGGCCCTTTCCCTCTGCCTGACCCCCTTTGCCGGCGTCGCCAAACTCTTGTCATTTTCCGACTGGTATAGTACCCAAACCGCCGACCTGACCGGTCAATTTCTGGCTGCCACGCTTTTCTTTCCCGCCCTCGGCGCCCTGACCGCCTATCTCCTCTACCGACTGGTCATTTCTCTCGGCTATCATACCCGTACCGCCATTCTTCTGGCGATCATCCTCGCCGCCGGTACCTTCCATTGGAAATACACCTTATACATGCAGGAGGAAACCCTCCTGGCGGTTTTCCTGACCGCCGCCGCGGGACTCCTGGCAAAAAACGGTAAAGATCCTTCTTTCCAATCCGCCCTCTTCCTCTCGATTATCCTGGGTATTTGCCTGCACATCGATTTGACTTCCATCATCATGATCCTCCCGATCCTTCTGGTGGCGGTTGGGTGGGATATGGCGTTAGCGAAAGGAATTCACCCCCTCTGGCGTATTTCCAAGTGGCTCCTGGCACTGCTGCTGGGTCTGGCTCCCTTCCTGGCATTCATGGGATGGTATAATTTCGCCCGCTTCGGAAACTGCTTCGAAACCGGTTACAGCCTGCCCTCCTTCCAGCCAGTTGCTTCCTCTGCCGGCTCCTCTTTTTTCCCAGCCCTAGCCGCCCTGTTATTCAGCCCCGGCAAAAGCATCTTTCTCTACAACCCGATTCTGATGGCCATACCCTTCTGCCTGTTCGGTTATGTCCGGAAACATACCGCTATCTTTCTGGCTCTTTCTCTCGCTGTCGCCGCCAATATGATTTATTTCAGCTTCTCCCGAAACTGGGCCGGGGATCCCACCTGGGGCACCCGGCATCAGGCCGCGCTCCTGCCGTTTCTGGTTTTGCCGCTGGTCGTCGGCCTGGAACGGCTGGTTTTGGCTGAAATGGTCAAACGGCGCAGCTTTCGCCTGGAAAAAGCGATGGGTCGCCCGCCCCGCAGCCTGCGTCTGCTCATCGGCTTGCTCTTTCTGATCAGTATCCCCATCCAGATTTCCGCCGTCGCCTATGAGCCCCAGTCTTACCAGCCCCCCACCGCAAATTCCGGCCTGGTTTCTGCCGATCCTCTCTGGGATTTTCACCATTCGCAGCTTCTCCTGCGTCCGGTGAATTTTGCCCAATATCTTCTATCCCAAACCAATCTAGCCAACTATGCCTTTGCTGCTGATACTCTTGACATTCTCTCCTCCTTCGGAAGAGAACCCAGCGGCATCTGCGAGTACCGCCTCCATTTCTTCCCCTTCCAGATCGAAGCCTCCCTTACCCGGCACAATCCCAGCCATGCCGAAGGCGAAAACCTCAATACCGAAATCCTGATTCACCTCCTCAAAATCGCCTGGCTCATCGGCCTGGCCGGCATGCTCCTGGCCCTCGTCGGACTCCTCCATAATTACAAACGCATATGTTAAACATAATGTCATCTTTTCTCTCCCAGAGGTGTTTATGAAATGGAAATTTTCCAGCGGTGCGATAGGGACCAGGCTGAATCGGAGGGACATAGGGATTCTAATAGGGTGCTGGGTGCTGATGATGGGAAATGGATGTTCGCTGCCGCACTGGGCAGCGCGGGAGCAGGCGCAGCCGGGCGTGGTTATCCCGATTGTTTACAACAAAGGATATAATGTTGACATCTATGGATTTGAAAACATGACGCGGTTTGATGCACACCGGTACGAGAAAATCTACAGGGGCCTGTACCGCGCCGGGCTTGTGAACGGCAAAACGGTGATCGTGCCGGGCAGGATCACGGATGAGGAACTGCTCCATGTCCATACCGAGGACTGGGTCCGGAAGACGCACCATCCCAGATACGTCGCACAAACCCTGGAAAGCAATATTATTAAGAATCTGCCCCGGGGGGTGGTTGAGAATCGGATCGTCGATCCGTTCCGATATCAAACGAAGGGGACCGTGCTGGCTGCCCGATATGCGCTGATGTACGGCGTTTCAGCGACGCTGGGAGGGGGGTTCTCCCATGCCCAGGCTGATAAGGGAGAGGGATTCAATCTTTTCGCGGATGTACCGTTGGCGGTTAAAATGCTGCGGATGGATTCATGGGACGGCAGGATCTTCATCCTCGACGTTGATGTTCATCACGGGCAGGGCAACGCGGCCTTCTTTGCGGGGGACAAGAGCGTCTTTCTGATGGATATATACAACCGCGATATTTATCCCGGCCGTTTTGAGTCGATCGATCTGGCGATCGAGCTTGAGCGGGGGGCCACAGATGAGCAATACCTGGAAGGCCTCGAAAAAAAGCTGCCCAAGGCCCTGAAACGCTTTAAGCCGGATCTGATGATCTACGTGGCCGGAGTCGATTGCTGCGTCAAGGACAGGCTGGGAGGGCTGGCGGTCACCGAATCCGGCATCAACGCCCGCGACCGGTTCGTGATTGACCAGTGTGCTGAACGGCATATCCCGCTTTGCATGACCCTTTCCGGCGGGTACTGGAAGGGGAGCTACCGGCCTTCCGTGGAAATGATTAAATATGCCGCGAAGAAGCTGGGAAAACAGAATAATCCATAGTCAGGAATCGCCATGTTAGAATGTTGCAAGTGGGATGAAATGAGAGACGGAGGGGGTAGAGGGCGAACATGGGGTAAATCAGAATCGATAAGTAAGTTTGACCCGGAAGCTGCAGCCATCTTGTTCGATTATATCCTGGCAGTGTTCGGCAAATCGGGCTTCTCCACAGCTATAAACGTATATGTTGAACCTGATTAAAAATACCGGAATATCCATATCGCGCACCTGTCTTCTGGTGACCGGTCTCTTTCTCAAACTTTGCCTTACCGGCTGCTCTGAACCGCGTCCGACCGCGGCCCAACTGGGGAAAGGAGCTGTATGGATGTTCCCGGGCATTGAAGGCGGACAGTGGTCTCTGACGGAAGTGCGACGTGCTTTCCGGGATGCCGGGGTGGAAAGTGCCATCTATACCCATGACTGGAAACGGCCGCCTCTTTTAGGAGTTTTGTCCAATCTGTCGGATTACAAAGGCAACCGCCAAGCCGCCCAATCCGTCGCCGAGGAAATTATCAAATACCGCAAAAAATACCCGCAGGCCCCCGTGGACTTTGTCGGTTATTCCGGCGGCGGCGGCATGGCCCTTATGGTGGCAGAAGCCCTGCCGGAATCTCTCCGCCTGCGGAATATCGTGCTGGTTCACGCCGCGATAAGTTTCGATTATCCACTTGACCAGACCTTGCAGCATGTGGATGGCAAACTGATTAACTATTATTCGCCGGCAGACTGGTTATTGCTGGGAGTCGGCACCAGTCTTTTTGGCACCATGGATCGCAAACACTGCCCATCCGCCGGGAAGATGGGATTTGACACGGCCGCCGCGATTCAGGATCCCAATTTACTTTCTAAATTCGAGCAGATTAGCTGGTCCCTGGCCGAGTTTAAAAAGGGGGAACATTTCGGCGGCCATGGCAGCATTATTTTTTATCACTGGAACAAAAACAAGGTTGCGCCTTATCTTCTCCACTAAGGGCACAATCCCAGCCAGGCGGCCCCCAACGACACTCCATTTTTATTGGATGTTATTATACGTCCCCATATAGTATTCCCGCCGCCCGGCATCCCGATTCCACGCAGGGATTCTCCCTCCTGCAAAAGAAAGAGCCTTCGCGCGTTTCCACGCAGAAGGCTCTTCAACGTCGTTATCACCGGTTTACCGGCGATGCCGGCCGGAAATCACAGATGTTTTCCCCACTGCTGGACGAAAATACTGTAATCTTCCAGATCGACAAAGCCATCCCGGTTCAGATCAGCGCCGCCGCACCACTCGGGCTGGCTGCAATCCGGATCGAGCCAGAAGGACAGGAAATACGCCAGATCATTCAGATCTACCACATTATTAAAATCATAATCTCCCACGAGGAAACCATGATACAGATACAGGGTGCCGGTGTGCCCGTCCCGTGTGCCTCCGTTGACCCGCAGTTGGGCGAAATCGGCATACTCATCGCGCCAATAAATGGCGATCCGCCCGCCGCCGCCGCCGCCGGCCACACTGGCATTGCCGCTGTTGCCGCCGCTGGCACTGATCACACCATTGCCGTTAAGCGTGCCGACGATGAGCCAGAGACTGCCGCCGGAGCCACCGCCCGATTCATTACCGCCGTTCGCGCCGTCCGCCGTCAGGGAACCATTGACCGTCAGCGTACCAAAGGCGGTCAGCTTAATCGCCCCACCGCCACTGCCGCCCGCCCGGTAGGCATCGCTGTCCATTCCGCCGCCGCTGCCCAGATCGGTCGGTTGCGTCAATTGCCCATACACACCGCCGCCCACTGCCCCATTGGTGGATCCCCCGCCTGCCCCACCATATCCGCCGCCAGCGGCATAATAATAATCTTCGCCCGCCCCCGGACCTTCCGAGGAGGGATATCCCAATCCCGTAGCTGTAATCGCCCCCTCGGTAGAAACGACCACATCGCCCATAACCGTCAAATCCAGCGGCTGGCCAGCCGCGGGACTCAAAATACTGGCAGGATCGCTCACTTTGATGCTGGCCAGGGTAAGCGGCTGAGTCACCACCACATATCCCGCCGAGCTGATTTCCAGATCCACCACCGGTGTCTGCTCATCCAGAGGAGTGGCGGCCCGATTCGTCCGGTTGGCGGCAATTACCAGCGTGCCATATGTTTCGGCCGCATTCTTTTTAAAGATGGTACCAGCCCCACCGCCGCCCCAGCCATTGCCGCCATAGGCGGTAATCGTGCCATCAAATCCGTCGATTTCCTCAAAGTAAAGTGCAATGCACCCGCCGCCCCCGCCGCCGGAAACACCCACATTGCTGCCGGCGCCGCCATTGGCGCTGATGGTCCCATTGCCCATAAGGGCACCGACCGTCAGCCAGATGCTGCCGCCGGCGCCACCACCCGCTTCGTTTCCACCCCCACTATTCCCATCGGCTGTCAACAATCCGTTGATGGTCAGGCCGCCATTAACCTGAAAGCGAATCACGCCGCCACCCGTGCCGCCCGGACTACCGCTGTTTACATCGAGACCGCCACCGCTGCCGGGGGCATTCGGCTCATGGATCGAACCATAGGCCATTCCCCCCAGTGCTCCCACCGACGAGGCTCCTCCCATCCCGCCATGCCCGCCGCCCCCGGCCCATGTTAAATCACCGCCTTCACCGGGTCCGGTGGAAGAAGCATACCCTTTGCCGCTGGCGGAAACGGTAGTTCCCGTCTTGATGTTCGCATTGTCCAGGATGGTTACATCGAACGGATTCGCGGCAAATTCCTGGATGAGAGACGCCCCCGTATCCAGCACGAGACTGCGAAATGTGACTGCGTCCTTGACCGCCGCCACCGCACTATTATTCACCTGAAGCTGGAATTGGGTGGCTTGCGGCCAGAAGTCCGCGTGCAGCGGACAGATATTGCTGCTGCTGCCGCCGGCATCCACCAGGAGCAGGCCGTAGCTATCCGCCGTTCGTTTGGTGAATATGGTTCCCGGCCCACCGCGCTGCCAGCCCGGACCGCCAAAGGCCGTTTTGGTGCCCGCATAGGTCGTGGTATCATAATACAGGGCGATTCTTCCCCCGCTGCCGCCGCCGGCAACGCCGTTATTGCTGGAGGTGCCGCCATTTACACTGATTGCCCCATTGCCCCCGATTGTGCCGGAGTTCACCCAGATACTGCCGCCGGCCCCGCCGCCCGCTTCATTACCGGCTCCCCCGTTCCCCTCCGCCGTCAAAAAACCGTTGACCGTCAACGTGCCGGTAATCTGAAGACGGATAGCGCCGCCGCCAGCACCGCCCGCTGGCCCGCTATCATTATCGTTTCCGCCCCCGCTGCCCAGATCGGCTGGTGCCAGGAGAGAACCATAGGCATAGCCGCCCACGGCCAGACTGTTGGCTCCACCGCCCAGACCGCCATGGCCGCCGCCGGAAGCATAGTACCAATCCGTGCCCGCGCCAGGCCCATCGGAAGCCGCATAACCCCGCCCCGAGGCGGTGATCGACGCATTTGTACGAATATTGACGTCCGTTTGCACGATCAGGTTCAATGGCTGTCCCACAGTGGGAAACAGCGAGGTCCCGGTATCCTTGACTACCACGCTGGCCAGCGTCAAGGGTGCGGAAATCTCCACCTGCCCATATAAACTCACTTCCAGGTTGGCAACCGGCGTCTGGGCATCGAGAATCGTCACCTCGCGGGCACTTGCCGTATTCGCCTTGATGAATAGCGATCCAGAGGAAACCGCTGCCGCTTTTATGAAAATGGTACCGGCCGCCCCTGCATAGTAGCCCGGCCCACCGTAAGTGGAAAGGGTGCCGCTCGTGAAATTATTCGTGGTATAGTACAACGCGATCCGACCGCCACCACCACCGCCGGCAACTCCCGGATTGGAACTGCTGCCCCCGTTGGCGCTGATCGCCCCGTTGCCCCCGAGGGTGCCAACCGTCAGCCAAATGCTGCCGCCAGCCCCGCCGCCCGCTTCATTACCGCTGCCGCCATTGCCGTTGGCCAGAATCGAACCATTGAGCGTCATCGTACCATTGACCTGTAGCCGAATCACCCCGCCGCCGGCACCGCCGGCACGACCCGCATCGCGGTCCGTGCCGCCGCCGCTGCCCAGCTCAACCGGCTGCGTGATCGAATCATAATAAATGCCCCCTGTTGCCCAGTTCGAGGCTCTTCCCCCGCGGCCGCCATGGCCGCCGCCGCTGGCGTGAAACCACGTCTGCCCGGCGCCGGGGCCTTGCGCCGGCCCATAGCCGCGGCCGCTGGCATCGATCCGGCTGTTCACATCCACCACCGCATTGCCCGCGATGGTGATCGCAAACCAATTCGTCCTGACATCGGAATTGGCCGAATGCGTAAGCACGCCGTTAGTCATCTGCAGGCTGGCAAATGAGTGCTCGCCGTTAACCGTGAGCGTACAGCCCTGGATGACGATGTCTTGTCCCTCATACGCAACATTACCGGCATCGATCAGGGTGTCGGTTGTAAACGTCACGGCGGAAACCCAAGTGGAATTGCCACAGAGGATTACCGCCGCAAGGACCACCAGAAAAAACTGTTTGGAAACGCTGGAAATGCTTTGTACCGGTTTCATCTCTTACCTCCTTTTAAATAAAAGTTATAAAACCTGCGAACAACTGTTAAAATCAACCTAATAGATGACTTATCGTTAAAGTCCCATAATATATAACGCTGACTAAAATGTCAATACTATTTTCTCGTTTTTTTGGGGCTGATTTTTTGTTAAAAAGCCTATACGAAGTACGTATTTCTAATTCACGCTGTATTTTTCTCAACTCCCGCCACTAAAACCCCAATATAACTGCGTTTTTTCTTTATCATCCGCACCGGCTCCGGGCCTTGACATTCCCACTTGGAATCGCTATGGTATATTCTTTTAGACGAATATAAATAACATTTATTACTAAGGTTATGCAAAAGTTTAGTTATTAGATAGTTACTGACAAAGGAATGTTACATATGCGCGTATTATCAGGCATTCAGCCGTCCGGCAAGCTCCACATCGGCAATTTCTTCGGCGCCATGCGCCAGTACCTCCGCCTCCAGGAGCAGGGCCACCAGTGCTTCTACTTCATCGCCAACTACCACGCCATGACCAGCGTCACCGGCGCTGATACCCTCCAGGAATATACCAAAGAAATCGCCCGTGGTTACTTAGCTGTCGGCATCGACCCCGAAAAAGCCGTCTTTTTCCGCCAATCCGACGTCCCCGAAGTCTGCGAACTGACCTGGATCCTCTCCTGCATCACCCCGATGGGCCTGCTCCAGCGTTGTGTCAGCTATAAAGACAAGGTAGATCAGGGTTTAGCTCCCAACCACGGCCTCTTCTGTTACCCGGTCCTCATGGCCTCCGACATCCTCATCTACGAAAGCAACCTTGTCCCCGTCGGCCAGGACCAGAAGCAGCACCTGGAAGTCACCCGCGATATCGCCATCAAATTCAACAATACCTACGGCGAAATCCTCACCCTGCCCGACCCCTTCATCCTGCCCGAAACCGCCGTCGTCCCCGGTCTGGACGGCCGCAAAATGAGCAAAAGCTACGACAACACCCTGGAACTCTTCGAATCCGCCAACCAGACCAAAAAGAAAATCATGCGGATCGTCACCGACTCCACCCCCGTCGAAGATCCCAAAGACCCCGACAAATGCACTGTTTTCGCCCTGCTCAAACTCTTCACCTCCGATGAAGAAACGAAAGAATGGCAGCAGCGCTACCGCCAGGGCGGCATGGGCTACGGCGAAGCCAAAAAACGGCTGGCTGAGCTGGCCGTCCAGTACATGGAGCCTTTCCGCCAGCAATACCAGAAATTCGTCCAGGACGACAGCTACGTCGAGGACGTCCTCCGCGAAGGCGGCAAAAAAGCCCGGCTCGCCGCCCAACAGCTCATGGACAAAGTCCGCTCCGCCACCGGCCTCACTCCCAAAAAGTAAAAAACGGTACAAAACAACCGAAACCAATGAAAATGTAAAAATTATGGCAGACTACCGCGTTAGCATCGACATCTACAACGGCCCCCTCGACCTGCTCCTTTACCTCATCCGCCGCGCCGAGGTGGACATCCAGGACATCCCCATCGCCACCATCACCACCCAATATCTCCAATACGTTGAGATGATCCACGAACTCAACATCGATTTCGCCGGCGAATTCCTCGTCATGGCCGCCACCCTGATGGAGATCAAGTCCGCCATGCTCCTGCCCCGCGGCGAGGCCGAGCCGGGCCAGGAAGAGGATGACCTCGGCGATCCCCGCCTGGAACTGGTCCGCCAGCTCCTCGAATACAAAAAATTCAAAGACCTCGCCGGTGAACTCTATGAATGGGCCGACGACCAGACCCAGCGTTACCCCCGCTCTCTGGCCGACCTCCAGAAACTCCGCGAGGCCCACCAGATCGAACAGGAACTTGACCTCGAATCCCTCCAAATCTGGGACCTATTCGAGGCCTTCAGCCGCCTCATGCAGGCCACCCTCGCCGGCAAACGCAGCCATCAGGTCATCCACGACGACACCCCCATCGACATCTACGAAACCGACATCCTCGACCGCGCCCAGCGGGAAAAACCCCTCACCTTCGAATCCGTCTTCCTGGGCCGCTCCAGCCGCGGCGAAATCGTCGGTCTCTTCTTCGCTCTGCTGGAACTCATCCGCCAGAAGCTTGTCCGCATCGAGCAGGAAAAAGCCTTCGGCCCCATCTACATCTTCGCCCTCACGGACGAGGCTCCCGAACTGGCCGTCGCCCACGCCCTCTCCGCCAACATCCAGGCCCTGCCCAGCAAGGTCATCGTGGACCAGAAGCTCAAACTCGAAGCCGAACACGCCGCCGCCGGGCACCAAAGCACCAAAAAACGAAAAACAAAACCCGACTCGCTCCCCATCACGGAGGAAACCTCCCAACCAACGGACCCCAACGATGAATTACCAGCAGAAACTGATTGAGCTAGGCATCGAGCTGCCCGCCCCCGCCGCGCCCGCCGGCGCTTACGTCCCCGTCGTCCAGACCGGCAGCCTGCTCTTCGTTTCGGGCCAACTGCCCACCCGGCAAGGCCAACTCCATTATACCGGCAAGCTGGGCCGCGATCTCGACCTGGCCGCCGGCCAGCAGGCCGCCCGCCTCTGTGCCATCAACGCCCTGGCCGCCCTCCACGCCCATCTCGGCTCCCTCGACCGCATCAGCCGGATTGTCCGCCTGGAAGTATTCGTCAACAGTGCACCCGGTTTCATCGACCAGGCCCAAGTCGCCAATGGCGCCTCCCACTTCCTCCATGACCTCTTCGGCCCCCTGGGCCGGCACACCCGCCTGGCCATCGGTGCCGCCGAACTCCCTCTCAACGCCGCCGTGGAACTGGCCCTCCTCGCCGAAACCTTACATCCATAGATTTTCGGAGTCAGACAGAATAAATATTGAAAAAGCAACGGGAACTTGTTATATAAAGGTACCGTCTGTCTCTCGGTGTGTGATGCAGGCGGGATAATCAATGGTATAACCTAGCTTAAAAAAGGAAAAACAGAGATGGGTGATGGTGGAAAAAAAGATAAAGGCAAAAGAGAACAAAAGAAAAAGGCCCTGCTAAATCCCAAGGAAAAGCGAAAATTGAAAAAAGAAAAGAAGAATCAATAATTGCCCGTCGGCTGGGTACAGAACAACCGCTGCACCGAACCGACCAACCGGGAACCGATCTTCCGTTGCTTCAATTTGAACCAAGCCACTGGGAAGCAAAGATCACAAAATCATCCAGGTCCACAACACAGTCCGTATTTATATCACCGGGCAGATACTCTAAGTCCGACCCGCCGCAAAAGGCGGTTGTGGAAATTGCAGCATCAAACTGGACGATATGGAAACCGCCATCATAAGCCAGCCCCTGTCCGGTGACAGCTCCGACACAGAAATCGACGGTATCCCCGGCGGCTAAGGTCAGCAAGCCGGAAAAGAGGGAGGAGCTGGCCGGTTCGGAATAATAGCCGCTGATTTGATCGGAATGAACCACGGTTCGGTTTACCAGGACATACACATTGGTGGGATCGCCGTTGACCGTGCCGCTCCAGAACCGGGCATCCACTTGATATTCACTGGCGACCGGTGCGGTAAAACGGGCAGTGGGACACCAATACACATAGGAGGATGGGGTCATCAGGGAGGTTTGGCCGGGCTCCCAATACATCCCGTTCGGCCAGCCCGGTTGGTAAACAGGATTCGACTCATCCATATTCTTTTGACAGCTTCCCGGACCATCCCGATCGCCGTTCAAAGCCCAGGGATCCAGAGTTGAAATCGGAGCGGTACTGTTATAAAGGATGAAATTGACCGAAGAAAAATCCGTACCATCATACACACCATAGGTCCACACGCCGTTGGGATTGCCCTGATAGACGGAAAATTCACTGGCATAGTCCCAAACCACAGGTTCCGTAGGTATATTCTTTTCCAGCCAGTATGAAGCCATGATGGCAAAATCTATCAGATCAACGTGACAATCGGCATTTAGGTCCTCGGTTAAGCCATAGCCTTTTTCCCAGATATCGGAACATGTTGGCAGATTATCGATAACGCTGTTTATTTCCTGGGGGGTTGGATTCTGCATGAATCCCCACATATGCGTCCCATCGGGATACCTGCCATAGGAGACATCCGTAGATTGAAGGCCAAAGGTAATGATGCTGAGAGGCAGGTTGCCATTGGCATAGGTATCAAAAAGTCCAATGGATTCGCCGGTTTTGCTAAGTTTAAAGTTGATGTGCGCCAGCCCCTGCGGGCCGTCTTCATCCGCCCAAAAGATCAGATGTTCCCCCGGCTCGATGGTTACACCGGCGGGTATTTCATATTTGTTCGGATCGTCCAGGTCGTCGGTTAAGAATTTGCCCGCTAAATTAACGGCGGTAGTTCCCTGGTTATAGAGTTCAATCCAGTCGGGGAATTCGCCCGGCTCATCGGGATCTTCAATAGTGGAGAAATTTTCAGCCATGAATTCGTTAATTACAACGGGGGAACCGACGATAAAGGTAGCCTCGTTGAGCGCGGACCAGGTTAAACCGTTTTGATACCGAGCCTTTACCGTGACAACTCCGGTGAGGGTGATCGGGGCGGTATAGGGAGTTCCCCCCGCATTACCGGTGTAGGCTTGCCGCGGGTCGGTGCCATCGAGGGTATAGTAGATGGTGCCGGATTGGCCTGCGGGTTTCCGCATGGTAAGGTCAAAACCGGTGTTAACATTGCCGCCATCCTGGTTAAAGATAACAGGAGGATACATGAACTGGGCGTCAATCCAGTCCAGGCGGGCTACCAGCCAAGCTTTCATGGCATCGACCTCATCCTGATAGGTGGGGTAGGCATAGAGATTCCCCAAGCCATTCCATAATAACTTTTTGCCCAGGATAGGCCAGCGTTGGAAAGTACGGGTCTGGCCTTCGTCGAGTACCGCGGCGTAGGAATCAATATCGTGCAGGAGCTTATCGGTATCGAAGATACATTCGCGGAGGCTGAACCAACGGTCCCACAGGGCCAGTTCATATTCGGGGTCCTGCCGCAGGCGGGAGAAAATATCCGCCACCGGGTCGCCGCCGCGCAGGGGATAATCCCAGCCATCGACTAATGCGGCGCTCATGAAGTTCACGTGTCCAAAAGCCGCATTGAAATCCCAGAGCGGACCCATATTCAATTTTCCCAACCGATCCTTAAACATAAAGGCGCTGACGACGTAAGCATCCGCATTCCGCATCATTTCCTGAAGCCAGAAATGATCGATGAAAGAGCTGGCATCCAGGTATTGGCTGTATCCCAGGGCCGGATCAGCAAAACTGGAACTGTTTAAGACTGTTTTAACGCTGTTGAGATAATTGATGATCCAGGTTGTCTGTGCTGCGGTAATTTCATCCGGCTTGGGTTCCTCAAATACAAAAGTTCCCAAACTGCAGGAGAAGGGTAAATCCGCTGGGATGGTGTGACAGCAGTCATGCTGAATCAAATAACCGCCGGTGATTTCCGGTTCGGCATTGTCCAGGGATCCCAGTTTCTGGATATCGACACGTTCCTCATTCCGGGTGATTTTTTCGACCAGGACATAAACCCCGACATAATCGCCGGGATAGGCGAAATCAGGGCCGCCGGGATAATTCAGCGTCGTGTCGGAATAGGTGGGCACCAAGTCCAGGTTATCCATACGGACATCGCCGCCGTTGGTATTGAGGAACAATTCCACCAGGCGGGTGCGCGGGGCATAGCGGCCGATTTCGTTGCTCCATTGGTAAGCGATAAGATCGCGAATGTGAGTTTTATCCCAGAGGGGGCCGTAGAGAACCCAGTCGGATCCGGCGGGCAGTCCCAGGAGGGTGACATCTTTATCCAGGAAATGATTGTTCCAGGTTTCCAGTTTATAACTTTTCCTCGGCATGTCGGGAGAGGAGTGCCCGCGGATTCGGATACCATCCACACCAGTATGATCGGTAGTGCCGGACATGACAGCCCGGCCGGTGGCGGGATCCACATCAATGAAAGTGGTCTGGACGAGGGTATATTCGGATTCGGAGGTGCTGATGATGGTTTTGCCGAAGGTATCCACGACAACGATGGGGAGGTTAGAGGAAAAATTTTGGATATCAGGATTGATCAAGGAAAATCCTTCCGCGCGCATCTGGCTCCAGCCGACGCCGGGTTCATAGACGGCGGCTTTGACCAGGGTGCTGTTGGAAATAGGGATCGGAATGGAATAAACCAGGGAGGATAGGGACGGCATCGTACCGTCGAGGGTGTAATAAATAGCGGCGGTGGCAGTTAGTTTGGTTAAGATCAACGAGAAGCTTTCCGTAAAAATGCCGCTGGTGCGAGAGAAATGGGGTTGAGCGATATATATAACCGGATGATTGACAGTACCTGGGGTATAAGGCTGGCCGATGCCCCATTTGGCCGGATTATTATTATCCCCATTTATATCGATTAACTCCAGCGACGGGCCAGATCCATCTGCCCCGGTCGGCCAGGGGTCGCCAGCCTCGTAATTTACCACATCCACAATCTGTCCCAGGCTGTTCTTCAGCACCACCAGTTCCCCCGCATTGTCCAGCTTGCCGGTATAGGGCCCCACCCAATTGCTGATCCCGTAGAAGCCCGGCACATTCGGGTCCCCCGCCACCGCTAGATACGCCCCCGCGTTCAATGTCGTGCCGGCTGGGAAGGTATATTCTATACCCCCGGCCAACTGCCACCCGCTCAACTGAATGGTTGAGCCGCTGCGATTATATAACTCAATATATTCACCGCCGGTATTCAGCACACCGGGATTATACATCAACTCCGTGATTACCACCGAGCCCAGGCCCGGTGAGGCGGGATTATTGGCTGCGCCGGGTGTGTAGGGCTGGCCGACGCCCCAATTGGCGCCTTCGTCATTATCTTCCTGCGTAGGAACCAATAACTCCAGTGATGGACCATTGCCATCCGCCTCCGACGGCCAGGGCCAGTTGTCATCGTAGATGACTTCGTCAATCACGGTCCCGCTGGCATTCTTCAGGGCGATCCGCTCCCCCCCACCATCCAGTCCGCCCGTATAAGGGCCAAAAGAATTAGCGGTGTTCAGACCATAAAAAACAATCGCTGCCGCATCATCATAAAATACCAGATACCCCCCCGCCGCAATCGTTGTACTCGACGGCAGGGTAAACATGACCTGCAACGAGTCCTCCAACTGCCAGCCGCTGACATCAACCGGGGTGCTGCCGCCATTGTAGATTTCAACAAATTCTCCACCCGTATTGGTAACTGCCGGATTGTACATAATTTCATGGATGAGAATATCTGATTCCGCGGTGAGAGCCGGGGTCGCCAGCAAAGGCAAAAGGAAACTGGTGAATAATGCCAGAGGGAAGGATTTATTACACATCGAGTTTTCTCCAACTTTTCAAAAGCATAACTTTCGTTATAGTACCTAGTTACCATATCGGAATTTATCACTAGCTCTGTGAATGCATTAATCACAATTCCAGCGGTACCGACCAGAATATATCCAGCCATTCCTGCCCGTTTCACATCGGCAAGCTCCGTCTGAATCATTAATCCATGACTGACTTACACCTGGTTTTCAACTCGTGCATCTGTTTAATCCGGAATACACAGTACGAAAACACATACTAATATTATACCAATGAAATTGCTATAAGTCAAGTCATAACAATAACTAAAGAATGCCTTATCATCTCGTCATAACCTCTGTCAATCACGGCCTTTACTACAGTCCCAGCGCAGCAAGCTGAGCGTCGAAATCAGCAGGCAACTCTGCCGGAGGTGCTTTTACCTCCTTCGAATTATAAATGAGCATGTTTCGCAGCAGCCGCTCTGCTACCGGATGATTCAGGACATTTTCCCGGATGAGCAGACAGTTCAGAATAAATTGCCCGGCGCCCAGTTTATAAACGGCCACAAACAGACCCGCGGAATAATCAATGGAGGTATTGAAAGCGCCAGCTACCACTTCTGCCGGCTCATCCTGCCCCATCCAGGCGGAACTGTTAATCATTTCGCGATAAAATGTGTAATCCATCAAACCGCCGGCCTGCAAACCGTCAAAAATCGGATGATTTTTACACCATTCATCTTTATGGTAGAGCCACGACGGCATACCAGCAACAGACCCTTTATTTTTCAGCGGCACATACCCATAGGGCTGGTCGCCTTTGGTGAAGACGGTCGGCGAAAGGAATATCGCGGTGGAGCCTCTGGCAATCCGGGTGGCCAGGTCACGAAAAGCGGCAGCGCCGCCCGGCTGGCCGCCGGAAACCAGAATCACCTCGCGACCGGCCTGTTTTTCACCAGCAAAGGGTTTGGCCTTGATGTTTTTATTTTGCAGCCACTGGGCCAGCTCCGGATCCTCGCCCCACAAGAGCACTTCGGATTCAACCGCCGGCATATCCGCCGGATCGAAGACATAGAAGGGGATGTTTCCACCCAGTGCGGCAGCACCCTTCTGGAAGCTGATCAGGAAGCGGTAGGCACCGGTGGGACCGTCCACTATTACATCCTCCGTGTATAACTTCAAGGCAAAGGGAGGCTGCGTTTGGGGATCCGGGATTGTTACCTGAATAACCTTGTCATGGGCAATATGATTGTTTGGACCAATTAACTGCACCCGGACCGGATAGTCGCCGGCGGTCAGCATATCTTCATTGGCCAGAACCGCTTCCAGATGCACTTTTTGCCCGCGATAGACATTGACCGGTTCAACAAAACAGCACCAGCGCAGCGGATACCAGCCGTCAAACACCGCATCCACCGTACCCGGTTTCAGGTCCCGGAAGGTAGTAAAGAGACCCTCGCCGCAATTGGCCTGATCGACGGTGCCGGTCATGCTGTGGGCCACCACGTTCGGATTGGACCGGATGGCATTCAGCCCCAGCAGCCGCTGCTCGCCCATTTTCGCCATGGTTTTGGCGAAATAGTCCTCCGGGCTGGCAAAGGTATCGTCCATATGCCATTTCTGCCAGTCGGCCATGAAACTGTCCAGCCGCTGTTTGTACCACTGGGCATCTTCCAGATGTTCCCCCTGCAATTGCTCAAAATGCCGGGTCGTCTGGGCCAGATCCACGCCGCTGCCGATGCCGTATTCGGAAAGGAAATAGGGCTTGAGCGGATTGCCGACCGTACGCAGGGTATTGATGATCCCGGCGGTATGGGGCACCTGCTGATAGGGATGCTGGTCATCCAGGATGTCCTCCCAGACCAGCGAACCGGGGTTGCTGATACTGCCGATGGACTTGGGATTGGCAGCTTCGCCCTGGGTGGAATTCCGATCAAATATAGTAAAGGTATCGGCATTGGGCTTGGCGCCGGCCTTCAGATAGCCATAGCTCCAGGGGCCGTTGGGATTTTTTTCCAGCGAAAGATCCGCCGCCAGATCGTAGCTTTTGCCGCCGGCCTGAATGGCCGCCGACAAGCCGGTACAATCCCCGCCATAACCGCCTTCTCCCTGCCCAACCGCAAAATCAAGGGTATCCCCCTTTTTCAGCGTTAGCTCCAGTGCAAACGCGGATTCTTTCCCCTGTCCCCGGCAGTTGATAAATCCGTCATGAACCGTTTTGTTATTATGCAAAACATAAACATCCGTCGTAGCTCTTTCCGCAATGCTAGCAAACGCACCTTTGACCGAATACGCCCCCTCCTGCGGGGCCGTCCAGCGAACCGCACAATATTCACCCGCCGGCCCCGGATGTAATCCCGGCTGTCCCGGCTGCCAGGTAATTCCCAAAGCAGAAATCGGATCCTTGGTCTGGTTCCAGGTCAGATTGGGTTCCTTCGTTAAGGCACTATTCCAGAAGGCAATAGCGACTGGCAAGGCTATCGGATTGGACCATTGATCGAAACGCCCGCTATTGAGCATGACCACCCGCGAATCATCCAGGCCGCGTACCAGGGGGAGCATCTGGACGGCGTGCCGGAATACCGGACCGTCTGCGGTTTCATTCAAAAGGCCCCACATCACCACAGACGGGTGATGTCGGTCGCGGGTAATCATCTCCCGGATTTCGCGGTCGAACCGCTCCTTCATCTGCGGGGAATCTTCCAGAAACCAGCCCGCGAACGACTCCTCATAAATCATAAAGCCGATCTCATCGCACAAATCCAGTTGATACCGGGTCGGCACGGAACAGAAAAACCGGATCGAATTAAAGCCCATCACCTTGGCATAGAGCATATCGCGCCGGGCGAGGTCCGGATCGTGCGGCCAGTGCAAACCCACGGGATAATGGGTAGAGGTATGGGAACACTTCAAATAGATTCGCTTGCCGTTCAAGCGGAAATACCCATCCGCAAACCGGAAATCCCGGAACCCGCAGCGTTTCGACAATTCGTCCAGCGACTGGCTTTTATTAGCCTGCACCGTCCCTGTTACCCGGTAGAGATACGGGTCATTTAATTCCCACAGACGGGGATTATCAACCTTCAGCTCGGCCTCGATCACGGACTGGCCGGCAGGCAGATCTTTTACCAGACTGCTCACATTCATGGTGTCGCCGCTCATGGCCGGGGCCACGGTAAAGGTCAGCATACCCTGGACCGTTTTTTTGCCCGCGTTCAACACGGTGGCTTTAATTCTGATCTGTCCAGTCTGCCAATCCGGCTGGACCCACAGATCTTCCATACGCACCGCCGGCGCTATCAGCAGATCTACCGAATCCACAATCCCGCCATCGTTGTACAGCGCCCCGGCCCGGAACGGGATCACCTTGCACCGTGCCGGCGTCTGCCGCAGGGCAATACCGTCAATCGGTTCATTGGTCGGATTCAAAACCCGCACCGCCAGCCGATTCACCTGGCCGGGCTTGACCGCCTCCGTAATATCCAGGACAAAAACCCCTTCGCCGCCTTCGTGCCCGCCGACGGGTTTGTCATTCACCCAGACCTCCGCCAGATAATCCACCATCCAGAATCGCAGATAGTAACGTCCCTGTGAATGGGGATTCTTCGGCGCGGCAAATTCTTTCCAGTACCAGGCCACACCGTAATAACCCGGAAAGGCATCCTGAATAATCCACGGCACCCGCGTCGGCTTGGCACCTTCCTGCACACCCTTCCACCACTGCTGCTGACGGCCCGTATTCGTTGGATCGGTCGCCAGTTGCCAGTCACTGCCGTCCAGCGAAACAACCTGAGTAGAAATCAGGTTCGGATTGCCAGAACCGGGCTGGGCAAAAACAAAATTCATCCCAAAAGCCGCTACTACAAAAAGCAAAATTACAATCATTCGATTGAACATGGCATCGGTCTCCTATTGTTTTCCTGGATTAAAAACCCATCGCTTGCAGTTGGGCGCCAAAATCATCCGGCACATTCGTCAGCGGTTTATCCAAATCCCCCGTACCATAAATCAACATATTTCGCAGCAGCCGCTCGGCCACCGGATTGTGCAAAAGAGTTTCCCGAATCAGCAGAGTATTCAATACAAACCGGCCTTCCCCCAGTTTATGCACCGCCACCATCAAACCGGCAGAATAATCAAGCGAGGAATTAAACGCTCCGGCCACTACTTCCGCTGGCGGCTGCTGGCCTACCCAGGCGGTATCCGGAATGACCTCGCGATAGAAAGTATAGTCCATCAAATCGCCAGATTGCAATCCATCAAAAATCGGGTGTTTCTTGCACCACTCATCCTTGTGATACAGCCAGGAAGGCAAAACGGCAACGGAACCTTTATTGGCCAAAGGTACATACCCATACGCCTGATCTCCTTTGGCAAAAACCGATGGGGAAAGGAAAATAGCGGTAGAACCTCTGGCAATGCGAGTGGTCAGGTCACGAAAGGCTTCCTCACCGCCCGGCTGATTGCCGGAAACCAGAATCAATTCGCGGCCGGTCTGTTTTTCGCCGGCAAAAGGTCTGGCTTTGATATTGTTTTTTTGCAGCCACTGGGCCAGTTCCGGATCGCTGCCCCACAAAATCACCTCGGACTTAACGGCCGGCATATCGGCCGGATCGAACCCATAAAACGGAATATCGCCGCCCATCGCCGCTCCGCCTTTCTGGAAGGCCACCAAAAAGCGATACGCGCCGGTGGGGCCGTCCACTAGTACATCGTCCGACCAAACCGGCAACGCAAAGGGCGGCTCGGTCTTCGAATCCGGAACCTTCACCGTAATCATCTTGTCATAGGCGACGAAATTGTCCGGCCCCACCACCTGTACCCGCACCGGATATTCGCCCGCCGGCAGCACATCCTCATTGGCCAGCACCGCCTCCAGATGCACGGAATTTCCCCGGTACACATTTACCGGCTCCACAAAAGTACACCAGCGCAGCGGATACCAGCCGTCATAAATCGCATCGATTGTCCCCGGTTTCGGATTCCGGAACAGATCAATGACGCCTTCCCCTGCATCACCGCAGTCGGTGGTCCCGGTCATGCTGTGCGCGATTACATTCGGATTCGCCCGGATCGCATTTAGTCCCAGCTTTCGCTGCTCGGCCATACGGGCCAGGCATTTCGCGAAATAATCCTCCGGACTGGCAAAGGTATCTTCCATATTCCATTTCTTCCAGTCCGCCAGGAACCAGTCGAGCCGCTGCCGGTACCACTGGGCATCCTCGGCGTGTTCGGCGTTCAGTTGTTCGTAAAACCGTGCCAGCTTCACCAGATCCAGACTGCTGCCGATGCCATACTCCGAGAGGAAATACGGCTTGGCAGAAGTCCCGACTGTTCGCAAAGTATTAATTTGACCCGCGGTATGCGGCGACCGTTGATACGGATGCTGGTCGTCAATAATACCATCCCAACTGGGCGAACCCGGATTACTCAGACTGCCGATTTCCCGGCGATCCAGAGCCTCCTTAGTAGAGGAAGTTTTATCGTACAGTGCAAACGTATTCGTATCCGGTTGTTCACCCGGTTTCAGATACCCATAACTCCAGGGTCCGCTGGGATTGCTGTCCTCAGAAAAATCGGCCGCGAGATCATACACCTGCTCCGCATTCATTTGAATCGCAACCTGCAAGCCGGTGGAATCCCCGCCATAGCTTCCGTTGCCCTGGCCAACCACAAAATCGATGGAATCTCCTTTTTTGACCGGTACTTCCCGGGCAAATTCCGATTCGTTCCCCCGGCTCTCCAGATTAATTACGCTGTCATGAATCGAAACGCCGTTATGAAACACATGAACATCGGTGGTAGCTCTTTCCGCAATGCTAGCAAACGCACCTTTGACCGAATACGCACCCTCCTGCGGAGCCGTCCAGCGGGCCACACTGTATTCCCCCGAGGGTCCCGGATGCAATCCAATCTGGCCCGGTTGCCAAACAACGCCCAGGGCACTAATTGGCTTTTTCGTTTTATTAAACGTCAGGTTCGGCTCCTGGCCGATGCCACTATTCCAAAGGGCTATTCCTTCCGGTAAAAAACCACCGGCAGCCTGATCCCAGCGGCTGCTATTGAGTACCACGACACGGGTATCGTCATATTCACGCACCATCGGCAGCATCTGCACCGCGTGACGCGCTACCGGACCATCGGGCGTTTCATTCAAAAGCCCCCACATCACCACACTGGGATGGTTCCGATCCCGCAAAATCATTTCCCGGACCGAGCGGTCAAACCGTTCTCCCATCTTAGGCGAATCCGCCAGAAACCAGCCCGCGTAGGACTCCTCATAAATCATGAACCCGATTTCATCGCATAAATCCAGTTGATACCGGGCCGGCACCGCACAGAAAAACCGGATCGCATTGAATCCCATTACCTTCATATCCAACAGCTCGCGTCGCGCCAGATCGGGATCGTGCGGCCAATGCAAACCGATTGGATAAATCGTCGCGGTATGGGAACTCTTCAAAAAGGTCCGCTTCCCGTTCAACCGGAAATAACCGTCCTGCAAACGAAAATCACGGAACCCGCAACGGGTGGACAATTCGTCCAAAGAGCCGCTATCCGCAAAATATACGGATCCCGTAACCCGGTACAGATAGGGATCATTTAGTTCCCAAAGACGGGGATTTTTCACTTGGAGCACCGCTTCCACGACCGTCTTACCCGGCGCGAAAGTCTGCTGCCTGGTAACCACATGCAATGTTTCGCCGCGCATGGCCGAACCGACGGTAAATTTTACCAGCCCGGACACGGTTTTGTCCCCGCCATTTTGCAAAGTCATCTGAACCTGGATCTGGCCGGTCTTGGGGTCCGGCTGCGTCCAGACATCCTCCACCCGCACCATCGGCGTCACCAGCAGTTCTACTGAATCCACAATCCCGCCTTCATTAAATAACGCACCCGGTCGAAATGGCACCACCTTGCACCGCGCCGGGGTCTCCCGCAGCGCAATCCCGTCAATCGGCTCGTTGGTCGGATTCAGCACCCGCACCGCCAGCCGGTTTGCTTGCCCGGGCTTGACCGCAGCGGTAATATCCAGGTCAAACACCCCTTCGCCGCCCTCGTGGCCACCGACAGGGATATCATTCACCCACACATCCGCCATATAATCCACCATCCAGAACCGCAAATAGTATCGTCCCTGCACATGCGGATTCTCCGGTGCGGTAAATTCTTTCCAATACCAGGCCACCCCGTGATAACCCGGAAAGGCATCCTGGATGATCCAGGGTACTTTGACCTGCTTTGCGCCATCACGTACACCGGTCCACCACTGCTGCTGGCGTCCCTCGTTTTTGGGATCCGTACTCAATGACCAGTCGCTTCCATCCAGGGAAATCACCTGAGTGGAAACCATGCCGCCATCCGGATCGGCCAATACCTCGGCACCCCAGAAACCGGCAACACCGGCAAAAAGAATGAGAACCCATACTATTTTTTTCATAAACCTTTTACCTTGCATTGAAAAGAACTATTACCAACATCCTCTGCTAATAATATCATTCGACTTTCTTATATAGAATTACCGCCGCACCGGGTATTTCTTCAATAAATACCTTGATCCCCTTTTGCATCAATTCCTGGCCGGTAACAATGGTTTTTGCGGAATGGTCCAGATTGCTAAATTCATAACGAGCATCTGGCTCCAGAGCAAACATTTTTAGCTGGCAGGCAAAGGTACTGCTCTGCTGCCGTCGAAACGCCTGTATCATTCCCTGCCCCGCCTTCGGCCGATGCCGCTGCCAGGCCAGCCAGGAATCCGTTTCCGTGCTATAGGAAGTCAGCGGATAATAATCCCCGAAGCAATTTTCCCGCACGGCCAGATATTCCTTGAAGCCCCGGCGCAAAACATTCAGATCGATCCTCGGATTGGACCATCGACGGTCGAGATTGCTGTTTTCCGCCCAGACGATCAGGGTAGCGGTACTATATGCGCTACGTATCGCATATAAGTTGGGGTTATCGCCCGGAATCGCCGAGCCAAACAAAGGAATCCAAAGTGATAGACCGTGGGTATAGGCCTGGGACAGGATCGGGTCGAAATTGCCTCCCGCCTGAGAATCGCTGCGCCATAAAGCAATCGTGCGGGAGATGGTTTCTAAATCAATTTTTTTCCCACCTTCGCCGCAGTTATCAATCATCAATTTGGGATGATGGCGGAGCAGGCCGTCGCGGAAGGCGTAGTATCCTTCTATATAGTGCGATTGATTGGCGCCGATCCGGCCGGGTTTGTCGTCCGAGTTCCAGTACGGGCGGCCGTCTTCCCGAAAGATATCGATCCCATAATCCGTGATGATCTTCGAATAATAGTCGATCATGAACTCATTTACCTTCGGGTCGCCATGATCCCAGAAATAGTAGCCCTCGTTCAGAGGGAGTAACTCCCCAATCCATGCGGGGTGTTCTTTACCCAGCTCAACGGCTGGATGGATGGCATGCGGGACGAACCAGAGGAGCAGCTTCATATTTTTTTGATGGGCCGCGTCCGAAACCTCTTTCATCCCGTTTGGATACAGGTCCGGTCGGACCGCCCGGTTGGAAAGCATTTGCACCCACGAATCGGCGGAAGAAACGCCAGACCAGCAGGCATCCACCCAATAGCACTCCATCGGAATATCATGGTCCGGCCACCAGTTCAGCTCCCGAATCTGCTCTGCGGCAGGCAAATATCCCCAGTTGGCATCGCACAAAAGCCCGGGAAATCGCTGACCGCCGGGCTGGGGCGAATAGTATTCCAGCAGCAGCCGCCGCCATAGATTATGTCCTCGGAATCGATCCTGCTGCCAGAATAGGACCAGAATCCGCGGGGTGCGAATCTGTTCGCCCGGATGCAGTGAAAGTTCCGTCCGGTCCATACCCGCGCGAATTGCCAGAGGCTGCCCCGCCGGCCGCGTAAAATTCGCTTTCCAGGTACCGGTCCATCCGATCCCGGCAATCATGCCCAGGCCGCTGCCCTCTACATTAAAAAAGGGAAGGGACTCTACCGAAGAGGATCCGCCCCGCACCCCGACCGGTTCGGGATGGCCATGCGAAAAAATAGTCAGTTCACCCGGCCCCGAGAGCGATGTTGTACGCGGACGGAAATCGGTCAGACTGGCATTGCTGCCTTCGGCATGATGAATGACGCAAGGACCATCCTCCTGGGTGGGAAAGGATAAATCCATCGCCTGCACATCCTTTAAAATGGGGGTATCGTGATCACTACTATTCTTAAAATAAACCACCCATTCGACTGCCGGATAGTTTGTATATTCGATGGCTTCGCATCTTACTTCCAGGGCGCCGGCCGGATCGGTGAAGGTATGGATCCGCTGAACACGGCTCTGGTCCAGCGGACGAAGGGTGACCTTCGACTGCCACGCAGAAAGGAATTGCCGGGAAGTGACACCGTCATACACAAAGGAGAAAGGCTCCGCTGCGCCCGGTGCCGAAAGCCAATGATCCTGTATCCATGCACCGGCGGCTTCCATCTCTTTGGCATCGGGCGAAATAGCCAAGGATGATAGCGTCCCACTGAAAACCAGGCACACGGCCGGCAACCAAAGCTTATCGATTCGCATACAATATTTCCGCTAACGGTAGTAGCATCCTGATCCAAAGCAATTTATGAAATATTCCAACCGGATTATTTTTAGCCGATTTTTTTATAAACAACAATCGCCGCACCGGGCTGATTCTCGATGATGAGGTTCAAACCTTTCTGCATCAGTTCCTGACCGGTTAAAACGGCCGGAGCGGGTGCATCCAGATTTATCACCTCATAGCGGGCCGCCGGATCCAGGCCGGAGAGCCTGAACTGACCGCCCAGATACATACTATCCTGGCGGCGGAATGCCTGCACCATCCCTTCCCCCATCTCCGGCTGATCGAACTGCCAGGCCAGCCAGGCACTCTTGTCCAGGCTGTGGGGCGTGAGGGGATAATAATCGCCCAGATAGTACGGGGCGACCTGCCGCCACTGGCCGATCATCTTGCGGAGGTAATCGAAATCCACCGCATTACGCAGGTCATGCCCCATAATCATGGCCGGCATCATATTGCTGCGAAAGGTATAGGGATCCAGATGACCGCCCCAATGTCCAAAGTAAGGCAGCCAGAAAGCGATGCCATAGGTCATCCCCTGCATACCGACCGGTTCGGCTGCGTAATCGCTGCGCCATAAGGGGACTGCACGGCGCATGGTTTCCAGATCATTTCGCATCCCGCCGCTGGCACAGTTATCGATCATTAAATCCGGCCGGCGGCGGAGTTGCTCGTCCAGATGGGCCAGAAAGCCCTGTACATAGTGGTTTTCCGTTATCCCCTGCCGGTCTTCATCGTCGTTAGCCTGCCAGAAAATCAACGGCTCAATGTTATAATCCAGCCGATACGTATCGATGCCTTCTTTATTCAGAACCTCGGATATTCGATTGTTCAGCCACTCCAGAGCCTGAGGATTGCCCAAATTCAGCACTCTTCGGTTTTCCAGCGGCAATCCCTGATTGATCTGTTTTTCGATGCCGGGGATATTGGGCGGGGACAGCATCCACTCGGGGTGTTTTACCTCCTGCCAGCAGCCGGTAAAAATATGCTCCGGGTCAAACCATAAAATGGTTTTGATGCCGCGGGCATGGCAGTAATCGCTGATAGCTCGGATTCCCTTGGGGAAACGATGATAGTCGGCGGTATAGGTGCCTAAATCTTCCAGAGGATATTCATGCTCATCATTCAGCCCGACCACCTTTTGATAGGACTTAGGCAGTATAAACCAGCCCAAATCCATCCACCAGTAATCCAGAGGTATGTTTTCCTTCACATAACGATCCAGAAACGCAATATGATCTTCTTCCCGGCTGTTGAACATCAGGGCCAGCCCGCTATACCCGGCAATTCCTCCGGCTAACTGGGGAGCGGGCAGTTTACCGCCGGGACGGGGCAGGTTATGCGCCATCATCCACCGCCGCCAGATATTTTGCGACCGGATCCAGTCGCCGCCCTGCCAGAATTGCAGGACGATCAGCGGACTGCGAATCTCTTCACCGGGCAGCAGCTTACAGTGTGTCTGCTCCTGACCGGCCCGAATCTGCAAACCGGTGTTCTGGTCGCGCGTAAAGCCGGCGGCCCATTGTCCGGGCCAGCCGACGGCGATCAGCATTCCCTGACCGGACCATTCCAGATTAAAGTACGACATCGTTCGACCTGTCGGCCGGCCATTGAGACCGCTTAGGGTTTCTTGTTTCCCGGGGGTCAATACGCTTACATTCGGCTGATATCCATCGGGACCACCGCCGCCGCCGTTGAAATAATGAAGAATAAATTCACTCTCGGCAGTCCGATTGACCGCCAAATCCAATGCCTGGATATTCTCCAGAATCGGACTGTCCTGACTGCCTTCATTTTTGAAATACAGCGTCCATTCCACCGTCGGAAAATCCGCATATTCCACCGATTCACAACGAACCGTCAGAGCCGTTACCGGATCCTGAAAAACGAGGGTGCGGGAAAGGCGGTTCTCATCCAGCCGCTTTTGCGTTTTTTCCAGCTTCCATCCCTTCAGTATTTCCGCGGATGGCCTGCCGTCATACACAAAGGAAAAGGGAATCAGGGAAGGCGGAGCAGATTCCAGCCGCTCCCTCACCCATTGTTGGGCAATTTCCTGTTCCTGCAAACTTGGCGAAACCGCCAAAACCGGACTCCATCCACACAGAACCACCGCCATGGTTACCAATATTCGTTGAACCATTTGAATCCTCAATATAATATTTTCGGTATCGGCTAAAGGATCAGTTTACCTTTTTATAGACAATAATGACCGCGCCAGGCTGATTCTCGATGAGGACTTTCAAGCCCTTTTGCATCAGTTCCTCACCTGTCATTACCGCCTTACCGGGGGTATCCAGGTCCTTCACCTCATATCGGGCGGCTGGATCCAGGCCGGAGAGTTTAAACTGGCAGCCCAGATAGAAACTGTCCTGCCGCCGGAACACCTGCACCATCCCCTCCCCGATCTCCGGCTTATCAAACTGCCAGGCCATCCAGGCATTGCTGGCGGTGCTATATGGTGTCAGCGGATAGTAATCTCCCCAGTAATAATGCGCCACCTGCCGGAACTCGCGGGCCATACGGCGCATTAACTCATAATCCGCGTTCTTGTCCCTCATATCCCAGATGCAGTTCAGGAACGGCACCATATTGCTGCGGAAATCGTACGCGGTGAAGACACCGGTCCCGGTCCCGCTGAGCGGCACCCAGAACGACAAGCCATAGGAATGACTCTGTGTACCGGTCGTGTCCAGCCGGTAATCCGTCCGCCACAGGGGCACCGCCCGCCGCATGGTTTCCAGGTCCAGCCGCCGGCCGCCGCTGGCACAGGAGTCAATCCAGATACCCGGATGCTGTTTAATGATGGAATCGAAATACGCCAGATGGCCGACCACATGATGATTTTCCGTGATCCCCTGGCGGTCCTCGGTATCATTTCCGCGCCAATGGCCCAGCGGATCCATATTGAAATCTTCGCGGTACACATCGATGCCCTGAGCGGTAATCAATTGATTGATATGCTCAATCAGCCACTTCAGTGCTTCCGGATTGCCTTCGTTCAGCAATCCGCCGGCCTTGCCGCCGAAGATCCAATCAGGATGTGTTTCCGGCAGCCAGGTATCAGGATGCACACGCTCCGGTTCAAACCAGACAATCGTTTTGACACCCTGCTTGTGGGCATAGTCACTAATGGCGCGCAAGCCATTGGGAAACCGTTTGGTATCGACTTCCCAGGTCCCGGTTTTCGGCCAGCCAACCGGGTCACAGGGATACCAGCCAGCGTCCATCCACCAGTAATCAATTTTGATTTTTTCTTCCTGATAACGATCCAGGAACATCTTTTGATTTTCTTCGCTGGCGGTGTACATTTCCTGATAGAAATGGGAGCTACAGCCGAACAGATAAGGTTCCAGATCTTTGCCGTCGGACTTAGGCACATTATGGGCCAGCATCCACCGCCGCCAGATGTTCTGGGCACGAACCCAGTCGCCGCCGTTCCAGAATTGCAGCACAATCAGAGGACTGCGAACTTCCTCGCCCGGCAGCAGTTTGAAATGCGTCAGCTCCTGTCCGGCCACTACGCGCAGGCCCGTTCCCGCATCGCGAATCCAATCGGAGGACCATTGACCCGGCCAACCGACCGCCACAATGATCCCCTGCTTGCCCGGAAGCTCCAGATTGAAATAGGACATATCACTATTGGTCGGACGCCCGCCAGCCGCGGCAATCCGCTTGGTGGTGCCGGGGGCCAGAACGCTTTCCAGCGGCCCGAAATCATTGGCTGCACAGGGACTGCCCACTGCGTGGTGCAGGAGGAATTCACCGGACTTCGTGCGGCCCAGTTCCATATCCAGGGCCTGAATGTTTTCCAGAATGGGGGTGTCTTGGCTGCCTTCGTTCTTGAAATACAGCGTCCATTCCACCGTGGGGAAATCTTTCCATTCCATGCCGACACAGCGAACCACCAGACCGGTTTTCGGATCCCGCCAGGTCGTTTCATGCCGGGTCTGGAATTGATCCACCTTTTCCGTTTTCCGCTTCATTTCCCAACCGTTTTTCAATTCGGCAAAACTCTTCTTATCATAGGTAAAGGAAAACTGCGGTTCCGCGGTAAGGGGCTTCTGCGTGTCGTCCAAAATCGTCATGTCGCCCAGCCACATCTCGCCGCCATCCGCCAGTTCCACTTTCGCATCCACCCAGTCGGCCTGATCGCACGGGATCCCATCCCCGCCGTCGCTGACCGCGATTACAAACTCCCGTACCCCGTCCAGATCCACCTTGACGGGAATCCCCGCCATTCCTTCCTTCATCAGGCCGGAATTGAATTTTTCCTGCCCTTTCACGCTAACCGAGAACACAATACTGCCGCGGCCGCCTGATGTTTGATCGTTGGTATCCACGCCCACAATGGTTTGGAACGTCTTGCCCGCCGAAGGCAGTTGGACAATCAGCTTGCTGGTGGCATGGCAAAACAGTCCGCGGGTATATTTCGTCCCGCTGATATTAAACGGCTTTTCGAACCGCCCGTTCTTATGGACATATTCATAATTTTCCACCACCACCAGCCCGGCCGGCGCTGCCGCCTTTTCCACCTTCCCTTCAAACTTGGCGGCCACCCAGCGGGCCTGTTCCGCCATTTCCTGAGCAGATGGTTTGGCGCCATATACAAGCTGGCAAATCCCCAGCAGCAATACAAAACTTAGTAACTGGTTTTTCTTCATCGGACTCATGGTTGGTTTTCCTTTCGTCAAATTAGGTATGGGTACTCGTTTATTTGGTTACGATACTTTCGCTTTTTTCTTTTCCGCCATCTCCGCCGCCACATCGACGATCCAGTCTTCCTGGCCGCCCACCGCCCGGCGTTTGCCCAGTTCGACCAGAATATCGCGCTGGTCCAGGCCGAACTTCTCCGCCGCCCGCTTGCTGTGGAGCATGAACGACGAATATACACCCGCATACCCCAGCGTCATCGAAGCATTCGTGATCTCCTGCGGGCCGGGCATAATCGGCTTGACCAGATTCTCCCCGACATCCATCAGTTTAAACAAATTAATCCCCGTATTGTAGCCCAGCTTATCCAGTACCGCCACAATCGCTTCCAGCATCGCGTTCCCGGCCCCGGCACCCATCCCGCGCATCGAACCATCGATAATCGTTGCGCCCGCTTCTACCGCCGCCAGCGAATTGCCCACACCCAATCCCAGATTGTTATGGGCATGAAAGCCCACCTGACATTTCAGACTGCTGCGCATCGCCTCAACCCTCTGCTTCACCTGGCTAGGCACCATCGCCCCGGCCGAATCCACGACATAAATCCCATCGGCCCCATAGCTCTCCATCAACTTCGCCTGCTCGACCATTATTTCAATTTCCGCCATATGGGCCATCATCAGGAAGCAGAGGACTTCCATGCCCAATTCCTTCGCCAGCCCGATATGCTGCTCCGAGATATTCGCTTCCGTCACATGCGTGGCAACCCGGGCCACCTTGGCCCCGCAATCGCGGGCCATTACCAGATCCTCTTTGATACCCACACCGGGCAGCAGCAGGACGGTCAGCTTGGACTTCTTCATCACCGAAGCGGCCGCACGAAGCTTGGCCTCATCGCTGCACCGCTCAAAGCCGTAATTGATCGACGAGCCGCCCAGCCCATCGCCATGCGATACTTCCACGATCTCCACACCCGCTTCATCCAGCCCCCGGGCAATGCTGCAAATCTGTTCCACGGTATATTGATGACTGATCGAGTGGCTACCGTCCCGCATCGTGGTATCCACCACCCGAATTTTTTTTCCTTTTATGTTTTCCATGTTATGCTACTCCTGTCTTTACTAGTTTCCGGGCAAATTCTTCCGCAATCGCCACCGCCGCCGCATTGATAATATCCAGATTCCCCGAATATTTCGGCAGATAATCCCCCGCCCCTTCCACCTGCAGCAATACCGTGACCTTCCCTTTATCGAAGTCCGGTTCATGCTTCAGCCGATAACCGGGCACATACGTTTGAATCTTGGCCACCATCTTCTTAATAGACTGCACAATGGCCTGGGCATCCGCTTTTGGATCCACCAGGGCATACACGGTATTCTGCATCGTGATCGGAGGCTCCGCCGGATTGAGCACAATGATCGCCTTGCCCTTCTTCGCCCCCCCCACGGACTCCAAAGAGCGCGCGGTCGTTTTGGTAAACTCATCAATATTCTGCCGCGTACCCAACCCGGCGCTCTTGCTGGAAACCGATGAGACAATCTCGGCATATTCCACCGGCGCCGCATCGTGGATCGCCCACACCATCGGCACCGTCGCCTGGGCGCCGCAGGTAATCAGATTCACATTCATCGCGTCCATATGATCCTTCAGATTGATCGCCGGCACCACACACGGCCCTACCGCCGCCGGGGTCAGGTCAATGGCAATGATCCCCGCCTGCTTGAGCAGCGGGGCATGCTTCAGATGCGGCTTGGCCCCGGTCGCATCAAACGCAATCGCGATCCCATCCTCTTTCAGCAGATCATCAATACCCCGGTGCGAGGTCTTGACCCCCCGGTCCCGGGCAATCTTCAAACCCTCGGACGCCTCCACGATTCCCACCGTCATCACCGGCTCCAGTATCTTGGACCGCTGCAGCTTGAACAGCAAATCCGTCCCAATGTTGCCAGACCCAATAATTCCAACTCTTACCTTATTCATTCGTACCTCTATATTGTAAATTGCAATCTACTTTTACTATAATCAACTGCGTTTTTTACTTTTTTTCGTTTTCAACTCATTAATTAATTCTTTCTGTTTCCTGGTGGCCGGCTCCAGCGGAGAAACCACCCGGTCGGAACCGATTCCCAGCGTACTCAGGGCATATTTGGTTCCGCTCAGCCAGCAGGGACCGGTTTTAATCAACTGGTTCGACAAAAATAAAATCCGCTGATTCAGCCGATCCAGTTCCTTCTTGTCATCGCGTAAAAACGCATCATACGTCTGCGCAAATGTCCGGGGCTCATAATTCGATGCAATGGTAATCGATCCGCACCCGCCTACCTGCAGCGACTCCACAATCAGTGAATCCGTTCCGGTGAACATCTTCAGCCCCGCTTCGCGGCCTTTGTACACCGCTTCCTTGAAATACGAAAAACTTCCCGAACTATCCTTGCAGTACCGGTACCAGCCGCGCCGGGCCATCTCGCACAGGGTATCCACCGGAATACACGAATTCACGCACAGGGGCATGTTATACGCCACCATCTCCATCTTGCCCCGTGCCTCAAAACACCGCCCGAAATGACGCAGAAACTCATCCGCAATTGTCTGCGTAATATAATACCCTGGCGTAACCGCGAAATATTCATACCCAATCTGCTCCAGGATCCGCACTTTTTCGATCGTTCGCTGCGTCGAGGATTCCATCACACCCCCCATGATGGCCATTTTTCCTTTTGCCTCATCAAAACCGATCTCCATCAGCCGCACCCATTCCTTCAGGGTCAGCAGCGGCGCCTCGCTGGAGGAGCCTCCGATCAGCAGGCCATGTACCCCGCCTGCCGCCAGATGCCGAACCAGCTTCCGCATGGCCGCCTCATCCACACATTCACTGGAATCCAGAGGAGTCATAATCGGAGTCCAGATGCCAAACAACTCGTTCTTTTTCTTTGCCATTTTTGGTTTCCCTTTCTTGCTTGGTTTGCATTTAATCATGGAAATACTTATTCGTATAATCCATCCATATTCATCCCCAGATCATCCGCCAGCCCTTTCAGCTTGATCCGCACATCATCCGGCAGATCGATCCCCTTGGCCTGATTCTCCGCAAAACGCTCCCACTCGATCTCGCCCGGCAGATATATCCGCTCGGTCCCCTTCGCCTTGGGCGAATTCTTGATCTTGCTGATCATCCGGTCCACCCGCTCCTTGAATTGCTGGAGCGGCATCATGGAACCCACGTTGATCGCGATCATGCACTGCGTCAGATTCTCCGGCGCCGACGTCGGCCCAAACAGCCAGTGCCCCACCTCATTGAGCATCCCGCCGCCGGACATCACTCCCGACAGCACTTCTACCATCACCGCCAGGCCATACCCCTTATGGCCTGCCATCGGCAGCAGCGCCCCGATATGCGGATATAAACTCGGATCCGTGGTCGGCAGACCCTCAGCATCCACATACCAGTCGTTCGGTATCTTCTTGCCCACCGTATTGGCCGCCACGATCTTGCCCGCCGCCACCCGGCTCAGGGCGATGTCAAACAGAATGGTCTTCTCCTTCCCGGCTGGGACGGCATAGGAAATCGGGTTATTCCCCGTCGTCGCCCCTTTGCCGCCCGTCACCGCCATAATCGGCGTACAGCCGCTCATGCACAGCCCAATCATATTCTCCTTGGCCGCCATATTCGCATAATAGCCCACCGCCCCGCAGTGGCTGCCGTTACGCAGCGTCACATAGCCCATTCCCACCGCCCGCGCCTTGGCAATCGCCACCTCCATCGCCTTATGCGCCGACACCATCCCCATCACACTCTTGCCATCAATACAGGCCCAGCACGGCCCTTCCGAGATAACCTGCGGCTCTCCCTGCGCCGTCAGACCGCCTTCCCGCATCCGCTTGAGATACTGCCGCAGGCTTACCACCCCATGCGAATGCGTTCCCATCTGGTCCGTTGTAACCAGTATCTCCGCCGTTATCCGGGCATGCGCTTCGGACATCCCGCATTTCTTCATCGCCTCCACACAAAACTGTTTCAATTTCTCCGGCTTGATACGCGACCGGACATCATTTTTCTCTGCACTCATACTCTTGCTTCCTGTTCAAAAAACTAATTCTTATCCTTGATTCGGAATTTCCCAATCGAATTAAACACCTCCACCGGCCAGGTCCCCAGCTTTTCCATGCCGTCCGGAACCGCCTGTGTGAATTGGACATACGCTTTTACTTTTCCTTTGACGCCATAGGGCACATCGCTCTTTTCCTGGGTATCCCCCACGCCGAATACCTTATATCCCATCAGCGTGCAATCCTCAAAATCCACATGCAGATATTCCCCTTTCATTTTCACATTGACAATCCCCGTCGAAGGGGTACCGACCGGCTGCGAAAAATTCGTCACAATCAGCCGGCTATTCCTGAACTTCGCCCTTGAATACACATCAAATCCGTAATTCCCCCCCTGCACTGCATTATCCGGGGATACCAGCGTGCAATCCTCGAAAACAACATCGTAATCAGCGATTGACTCTTTATGATGCGCCCGAATATATACCGCCCCCGCATCCCCCCACCAGTCCAGACTCATCAAATACGTCCGCCGAAATACTACCGGCTCACCCGAACGGCAGACCGGCCCAGCAATCCCACCCCCAAACGCCCGCCCGATGGTCACACAATCCTCCACTAGCACGGAAAACTCCGAACTGCTCTTGTCCGTCAAATCCCAGAACAGCCCCGCATCCGCCCCCGTTACATACAAATCCCGAAAAACCCAACGGTCCCAAATCAAGCTGGAAAAGGTTTCTTCCGTGTGCTCCGGCGACCACCCATGCCCATAGGCCCGCATCGAACCCCACCAGTCGTAGCTCTTGAATCCCTTCTCCGGATCCCCCGAATCGATCACCACCCAACCCTTTGCCCCTGAACCATATTTCCCCTCGTAATCGCCCATCAGCACATTGTACGCCCCCGCCGCCCCCTTCTGCGACGGATATAAATTCGCCTCCACATACGTATCCGGCCGCACGATCACCCGATACCCCCCCTTCTCATCCGGCACCGCCAACAGGGCCGCCTCAATCGTATGAAACGCCTTCGCCCAACTGCTGCCGTCGCTGTTATCCCCCAGCTTCGATACATACAAATTCACGCCCGGGCGGCCGCTGTATTCCGCCGCCGAAGGATCATATTTCTCCGCCTGGACATTCCCGCCCGGAATAATTAGAAAAATAGCGATGAATAATCCCGCTACTCGTGTACTATGAATGCCAATTCTGCTCATGCTCTTTTCCTTATCCATATGACCGAATCCACACCCGGACGTTAGCAACCATTATGGAATTTTCCGGTAAAGGATCACCGCCGCACCCGGTTGGTCCTCGATCAGGATTTTTACTCCTTTTTCCATCAATTCCTTACCCGTCACCTCTGTCGTACCCATCGTAGCCAGATCTTTCAGCTCATAGCTGGCGTTGGCATCGAGGCTCCGGAGTTTATACTGGTACCCCAAAATATTGCTTTCCGTCCGTCGAAAGGCCTGTACCATTCCTTCCCCCGACTCCGGCCGATCAAACTGCCAGGCCACCCAGACATGGCGTTCCAGGGAATGCGGCGTCAGCGGGTAAAAATCTCCGTAATAATTTGGAGTCACCAGATCCCGCTTTTTAAACAAATCCCGCAACGCCGCGTAATCCATATCCTTGGCCCGAACATCCATCGCGAAAAGAACCGCCGGATAACAGCAGCTCCAGAACGCATAGGGTTGAACCGGGGTTGAACCTTCTCCGTAATAACCCACTTCACAGGCGGCATTACCACCTCCGTGATAGGGGATCCAGAAAGAAATCCCATAGGTCAAACCCTGCATAAAATCGGAGACATACTGATAATCGCTGCGCCACAGCGGAACCGCGTACCGCAGGGTATCCAGCGTCATCCTCCTGCCGCCGGAGGCGCAGGTATCGATGAACATATCCGGATGACGCCGGCTCAACTCGCCAAAGTAGGCCAGATAGTTCATAACATGTTTGATCTCCGTCATGCCCTGCCGGTCCTCGGCATCATTTCCCCGCCAGAAGCTCAGCGGATCGATATTGAAATCCTGCCGGTAATTATCGATCCCGTTGTCCTTCATCAATTGGTCCACATGATTCGTCAGCCATTCCAGCACTTCCGGCTCATGCAGCTTCAGCAACCCCCCGGACGCCCCGCCATGAATCCACTGCGGGTGTTTTTCCGTCAGCCATGTCCCTGGATGCACGCGTTCCGGCTCAAACCAGACCATCGTCTTCATCCCATGCTGATGCGCGAAATCGCACACCGGCTTCAAACCGCGCGGAAATCGCACCGGGTCCGGCCACCAGTTCCCGGTTTTGCCCCAATTGCCCTCGCACTCATACCAGCCGGCATCCATCCACCAGCAGTCAATCCGCAATCCTTCCTCGATGAATCGGTTGATAAATGGAATCAGATTCTCCTCCGTGGCCCGGGTCATTTCCTGATGCACCCGATAGCTCGAACCCAGATTCATCGGCGGAATGGGCTTCCCACCCGGATGCGGCATATTGTAGGCCATCATCCACCGGCGCCAGACATTCTGGGCATCTATCCAGTCCCCGCTTTTCCAAAACTGCAAAACCACCCGCGGACTGCGGACTTCTTCACCCGGATACAGGGTGAAACGGGTCAATTCCTGTCCAGCCGTGATTTCCATTCCCTTCCCGCCGTCCCGCTGGAACTGCGCCTTCCACTGGCCCGGCCAGGATAGAACCGCAATCATCCCTTCCCCTTCGCATTCCAGATTAAAGTATGGAAACGCCATACTCGTCGGCCGGCCGCCGGCGGAGGCAATGGCATAAGCATCGTCCGCCGGCATAATCCGCGTAAACGGCTGAAACGCGGTCGGGGCGCAGGTGTCGCCCACACTGCCATGCAATGTGAATTCTCCTTTTTCGCCCCGGTTCATCCGGGTTTTCAGCGGATAGATTTCCGACAAAATCGGGGTATTCGTACTGCCGGTATTCTTGAAATACAGCGTCCACTCGACCGTGGGGAAATCCTGATAGGCGATCCCTTCCCAGCGGAGTTCCAGACCCGTTTCCGGATCGCTATAGGTTACGGTATGGGCGGCACGGTTTTTGTCCAGCTTCTTCGCGGCCTGCTTAATCTGGCAACGCCCAAATAACTCCTCACTTGACAAATCCCCATACTGAAAAGAAAAGGGTGTAACCGGATGAATATCATCCTGTTCTTTCCAATCCTGCCCGTACGAATCCTTTCCCACCTTTAGATCCGCCATGGCCCGTAACCAGAAAATCACATCCATAGGCTGGGGGACATATTTCTCCACTACCAGCGTGAATTGGCCGATATATTCCGGTTTACCGTCCGGCTCAAATGATGTTGGGCTGACCAAATCCAGATTCTTTTCCGAAGGCGTCCAGACCCGATATCCCGTCAGCGTAATCCGAATCCCGCCCGCCGACATACCCGAAGTCCATAGCGCCCCACGGGCACTTTCGTAAATATTCGTCCCCGCCCCGGCAATACTGGTTATGGGCCAACCCTGGGTATTCGGCGCCCCGTTGAGCTGAAAATTTCCCTCCGCCTCATTCACCGCCGTAAACACGGACAGTCCTGACTGATCGTTCTGGCCGTCCAGAAAAAAATTCATCGCGAAAAGCGGCGCCTGGCCCGGACTGTCATGATGATATGTAAAGGTATGCGTCCCTTCCGTCAGGGGAATTCGGATCGTATGAGCCTGCCGGTCATTCAGCCACGCAATCTTCCTGGCATCGCCCCGGTCCGGATCAAATACTTCCCCTTCGTACAGATACACCTCCCACGCCGCATCCAGCGGCCCGGCATTAAACCGCAGCGCATCATTGACCACCCCCTGATCGCTGCAGGCAAAAACCGTCAATCCTGTTATCTCCTGTGCCAAAACACCGGAAATCATACACAACATTGCAAAGAATATAACAACCGCTTTGAGTGTGTTCTTCATGGCTTGTTCCTGGCATATCGTATATTACATAAAAGGCAGGACTATATCTTTATAAATCGTAAATCCATAATGGATTTACATAATAAAAGATGATAGCGATTTTGCAAGTTAATTTTGTAGCTATTCCAAATATTCAACACAGAGGGATAACGATCTCAGCAAGTTTTTCCTTTCGCAAAAACTAGAAAACGGGGCAGATCATACCAGACCTGCCCCACATTGACTGCACGTAAATTTATTTCGAAAAAAGCTTTCGCTTTTTTCCCGTTTACCGGGTATCCATGCGTAAATCTTAAAATCCCGGCCAGACAAAAGTGGTATTACCGCCACACAATTGTTTCGTTCCGGTTACGGTAGAAAGCCGCAGGATATATTCTTCATAAGCCATATCCCCAACATGGCCATCGAAATAGACCATGTTTCCACTTCCCTTTTTGCCGGTTTTTGATCCAATGACCAATTCACCCGATACCAGATGGTACCTGCCAATCGAATCATCACCGATACCATAGGTTGGACTGAACAAAGATACGCTATTATCCCAGGCAGCAGCATCCAGTTCATCCTGCTCGTATAACATAAATACATCAGTCGGTGAGGGTTGGACAAGGTCTGGATTAGCACGCCATTGACCATCATTCATGGACATGCCCGCCTGACCATTTACCGAATAACTCCACATTGGTCCGGGAGGATTTGGCGTTCCTTGCCCGTCCGGCCAGCCCCAGACATACCCGTTCACCGTATGCCAAGTCATATCGTGTTTGGGATTCATTTTATTTGTGAGGGTCGGGCAGACGTACGATTTGGATGCATTGGCATATTCCCAGATATAGCCATATTCAAAAGCCCTGGCCAAAGAATTAGCGGTTTTTGTTGTCCAGTTAGCCGCTGGATCCGCAACCTCCGTTATTTCATCAAATTCTATGCCCCAGCAGGGAATCTTATTTTCATGGTCATCCGCATATCCGATGGTACCGAAACCCAGTGCTTTCAGGTTTGTTTTACAAACCGTCATGCGGGCTGAGTCCCGAATCCTCGAAAGGGCTGGCATCAAAATCGACACCAGTATCGCGATAATCGCGATTACCACCAACAATTCTACCAGCGTAAATCCTTTGTTCTTTTTCATAACTTTGACCTTATCACTTTTCCTTTCTTGCAATATTGTAATAACCATACATTATACATTTTTGTATCCTTCCGATACACACGCTTCCTTCTCATCTTCAAAGATCCCCGCACGGCTGGGGCAAACCAAATAAAGAACCAGCCGTGCGAGGCAATAAAAACCTATAAATACTTTACTCTGGACTCAGGAGAGATGATTCTGACTTGCTCAGCAATAACGCCGATTTTTACTTGGCGAATCTGCAGACACGCAGTACAATTACCCAAACTTGGCCTATTATTTGGTTTTGCGTTAAAAGTCGGAGTTCATCTCTGACTAAACAGGTGAGCCGGCATATGCTTTTGCCAAAGGAATCGCCGGCTCGCTCTTTTTTCTTGATTCGTTCTCCTTAATTATTCAAACTGTAATTTTACGCCTTACCTTGTTTTTAAACTTTTCTTCATGAGTCCTGGCCTAACGGCATCTCGACAACTCCATGCCGGTCAAACCACTCAATCCCCCCCCTAAGATGTTGGGCCATCGCCTTTTCCGCCGCCTCGGCATTGCCTGCCTGAATCGCCTCGTAGATCACTTTATGTTCTTCCACACTGTAGGCCATATTCCGTTCCGGCGCCCACCACGTCATGGAGTAAAACAAACCTGCCATCATCGAACTCTGCATCGCCAGAATCCCATTGCCGCATTCCTCCGAGATAATCTGATGGAATAACCGGTCATAATGCCGATACGTCCGCGACTGATTCTCCTGACACGCACGATCCATACCCTCCAACGCCTGGTCCAGTTTTTCCAAACCTTCCGGACTGATGGATTTCGCCGCCAGATGGGCGATCATCGGTTCATTGGCCAGACGCGAATACATGATCTCCTTCCAGTCCGATTCGCAAAATTCCTTCAATACCGGGGCGATAAACCGTAAATTCTTTACCGGGTCAAACTTCCCCACATACCACCCCTTACCCGGCTTGGCTATCACCAGACCGATCGAACGTAGAATAATCAATGCCTCCCGCAGTGCCCGATGACCAATCCCGATAATACTCCCCAGCTTCTTCTCCGGTGGCAACTGATCCCCCGGCACCATACCTTCTTTACGGATATACTGCACCAAAACCGGCACAATTCGCTCCGCCGTGTTCATCTCCTGCAAATAACTGATCTGATCCAGAAACTCCCGATCCGTTGTGCCGTCTTGAAAACCAGCGCGATAGATTTCCCCCTTCAGCGATCCATGGTCCAAATACATCTTCAAACCACTTTTTTCCGGCGTTGTTGACTCCAAATCCGTCACTTCAATCTCGCGCCTTTATCTGATTTTCTCGTTAAAATTTATCAAAATCAGCAACTTATTGCTATATCACCTATAGCAGCACTGTCATATGCTAGTGCTATCATACTTCATATCGCGCCTTCTTGTCAATCCCATTTAAGCCCTTTTAACAAAATTCTTATAACCATTGCTATTTTCGCTCCTAACAACCAATAAATATTTTGGTCGACATAATTACTTATATTACAAGATATTACACTTTAACGATGCCGTCCATACCTTCCCCAACCGCTCGAACAAATCCCTTGCCAAAATAAAAAAACAGAAAAAGATGTTATCTGAGTCACTTATTCCGAAAAACATATATATCCGGACTGATTACCTGATCTTTTCGCAGAGGCCAACCGGCAATTCCAAATATTGTCTTCTTGGGGTATAAATATTTATTACTAAAATATGCCACTTTTTTATACCCAAGCTCTTCCTTAAATACCCTGGCTATAAACTTCCGGTCACAAACTCTGCCATCGGTATACCACTTTTCACTCATAATTACATATTCCGGTATCGGCTTTTCGTATAATACCTGCTCCGTGGTCGGCATCGGACTCCAGCGAAAATCACAATGAAATCCCAGCATATGCAACCGGGGCGCATAGGTTACCGGACAAACCGCCACAATCGGCGAACGGCGGTTCACATTTTGTTCAAACCATTTTTCCACCTGGATCCGGGAATCTTCCGCCATCTCCAGCTCCAAGCCAATACAGTAAAGACAGGACAATCCGTAGATCGTTCCAACTAGGACAACACGGATCAACCAGGGGATTTTTCTCCACCGCAGAAAATTCCCGGAACTAATTCCCAGCAATAGTACCAGCCCGGTAAAACCAGGTATTAAATACCGGGGTTGTACCTGATGCACATTGATAACCACCACTAAATAAAAACAGAACAGGGGCATGACAGCAAAGCCCGTTTTCCATCGTATCCGATATATGCTATAAACCAGAGATAAAATAATCGCCAACAAAAAGGGCCAACCCAAAGAATACCATAACTTATAAAAAGCTTCCACCAGCAGTGGCCATTGTCCTCGATAATTACCGGTATAGTCCGTTGTGCCCGGCCCCCCAATCCAATGTTTCATTCTCTGAACAAAAGCACTCGGTGAGGTAAATATCCCGTTTAATAAAGCAAATACCACAATAAACACTATAATGGCAACCAATACTTTCTTCGAAAAAATGTCGAGAATCCCATCTTTGTAACTTCTCCCCTCCTCTCTGGCTTTACCGACCAGTCCCAGCCAGACGGAAAATCCAATCCCCACCACAAAACCCGCAGCCGGATCTTTGGTGCAAACCGCACAGGCACAAAAAAAAACCAGAAAAATATAATGATGCCATCTTCCCAGATAAACCGCTTTGACCGCCCAGTATAGACTCCATGCTATCCAGAAGGTACAGGGAACATCCAGATTTCCCAAATGGCTGTAAAAAACAAAAACATGCGAACACGCCAATGCCAGAGATGCCAAAAAAGCAGAAAGATTATCTCCAAACAGCAGCCGGGCCGTCAAGAACACCGCCATCACCGCCCCCATCCCCATCAATGCCGATATGGTATTCGAAACCAGAATCAGCTTGCTCATACGGGAAATATCCAGAACTCTGGCAACTTGATTTCCCTTGCCATCCACTCCATATACCGGATGATTCTGCCAATTTGACAGATATAATTTATAAACCGATCCACAAATTAAAAAATGTAGCCGGGGATATTTATTGGTCCATGTTCCAAACAATCGCGGGATTTCATTCAGAGTGGTATTCCCCGCAATCGAATCACTATGCCAGGGATTTGCATTCGGCAGGCCCCAGTCCAGACAGGTGAAATTCAATATCCCGCTGAGAATCACAACGATCAACAGAGCACCGAAAAACCGTTTCCATGATTTCACGCCGGGAATAGGGGAAACTGCGGTTTGCCCTTTCAGCACCCCCTTTTTATCGGAAACATGTCCTTCTTTACGCCTTGGCTTGCTCATGATATTCTTCCTCGGTATTAATCGCCCAGAGATCATTCTGCCCACCCAAAATATTATCGGCCGCCAGCAATCCGGAGAGAATGGAATGGTCCATGTTATTATATTTGAACATCCCGTTCCTGCCGATGCACTGCAAATTGGAAATCCCGGACAGGTATTCCTTGATGATCTGCAAATTCGTTTCGTAGCCAATGGAATACACCGGGTACGTCTTCGAACATCGAATCACAAACGCATCCGTGACCGCCCCTTTCGCTGCCAATTCCAGCTTTTGAATCTCCTCCCGGGCCATACAAATCAGGTCCTTATCGGACGTATTCCACAACCCATCGTTTTCATCGCAAAAATACTCCATCCCTAACGAAGAAACGTTTTCATTCGGCACCATCCACGGACTCCAGTTCTTAAAACACTGAACCCTGCCCACCTTCACCTCCGGCGAATGGATATAAATCCACGTATCCGGAAACAACTCCGGCTGCTGGATCATCAAATTCACGGTCAGCAAAGACCGATAGGAAAGTTTTTCACCGGCACGAGCCACCGCTTCCGGCAAATCACCATCCCCCATCTGCGGCAATTGCGATATCGGCAGGCTCGAAAGAAAATGGCTGCCCTCAATGCGTTCCGTTTGTCCCTGCTCATCCTGCACCTCTACCGAGAGAATCTTTGGTCCCTCGCGGTGCATTTTCCGCACCTCCCGCCCCAGCAACACCTGGCCGCCGTATTCCTGTATTTTCTTCGCCATCGTCTCATACATCTGACCCGGACCATACCGCGGATAGTCAAACTCTTCGATGAGAGTTTTTATCTTTTTCCGCTTATCGCCAAAAACGGCCGCTCTAACCGCCGAACTTAGCGAAAGCCCCTTGATCCGCTGTGCCGCCCATTCCGCCGCAATCTCATGACAGGGAATTCCCCAGACCTTTTCCGTATACGTCTTGAAAAAAATCCGGTACAGCTTCTTCCCAAAACGATTGGATACCCACTGCTCAAAGGTTTTTTCCTCTGGATAAGGATGAACCTTGCTGGCAAAATAGCTGGCCAGAATACCGCCGCTGGTAAATAGCCCAAGCCCCGCCAATGCGTTCGCAGGCTTTAAGGGATAATGAAAAAAACGGTTGTTATAATAGATCCGGCTGAGCCGGGGCCGTTTCAGAAAATCATCGGGCAAAATTTCCCGCCATAGATCATCCACCCGTTGGATTTTGGTAAAAAACCGATGTCCCCCAATATCAAACCGAAATCCCTTTCGGCATACCGTCTTGCTGATCCCTCCCACCAGACGATCCTTTTCAATGCAGACAACCGGCTCCCCGCGCTTCGCCAGCTCATAACCCGCCGCCAAACCCGCAGGACCGCCGCCCAAAATAACAATTTTACGCTTCACCATCCCTTTTTATCCTTACCTCAAAGTTGCTGACTCCTGAGTTTTACATTGATTGGTCCAGCAATTCTATCAACCGGTCCACCTCCGTCGTCGGACTCTCACACCGATAATCCCGGCACACATACGCCGTCGCCCGGTTCTCCTGGCTGGTCAGGTTACGGGTAAACGGTGCAACCTTCGTAATCCCCGGCTCCGGCTCCCCCGCCTCCCGCAGCAGCACCACCTGATTCGGCAAATACCGGCTGCGAATCGCCCGCAACATCGCTCGCGTATCCTCCCCGTCCCGCCGCCCCACAATCACCACCTCGTAACTCGGTCCCACCGCAAAATCCACCCCCAGCATCAACTGCGTATATCCGATCGGCATATGCCGAACATCGTGCGAAAACGCCCGGCTGATCGCCTCCGCCTTTTCCTCCAGACGCGGCTGCCCCGTAATTCGCCCCAACCGCAGCAAATTCAGCATCGCCACCGAATTCCCCGACGGCTTCGCCCCATCGTAGATCTCTTTTTGACGAACCAGCAGTTCCTCACTGTCATCTGCCGTCATAAAGAAACCCCCATTCGCCTCATCCCAAAAATGCTTCAGGAACTCCTTGTTCAACTGCAGCGCCCTCTCCAGATGACGAACGTCAAAATCCGCTTCGTACAACTCCAGCAAACCCCAGATCACAAACGCATAATCATCCATATGCCCCGCAATCTCCGCCTGACCTTCCCGCCACCGATGCAACAGCCGGCCACCGTCATCCAGCAGATTCGCAAAAATAAAGTCCGCCGCCTGCCGCGCCGCCGCAATATACTTCGGTTCCTCCAATACCTGTCCTGCCTTTGCCAGTGCCGCAATCATCAGACCGTTCCAGTCCGTCAAAATCTTATCATCCTTATAAGGATGAATCCGCTTCTCCCGGATCCCGAACAACTTTTCCCGGATCTTCTCCAGTTGTTCCTGCAGTTGCGGCTTGGCCAGATGATGCTCCTTCCCCAATTCCGCCAGCAAATGCGTAATATGCAGAATATTCGTCCCCGTCTTATGCCCCCCCGTATCATCATTGTAGTTACCCTCCGGCTCAATATTGAATACCTTCATAAATAGTTCTGCCTCTTCCGGCCTGAGCGATTCCTGAATCTCCTCCCGGCTCCACTGATAAAATTTCCCCTCCACCCCCTCGCTGTCCGCATCCTCCCCCGAATAAAACCCGCCCTCCGGCGCTGTCATATCCCGCAGCACATACCTCAAAATCTCCCGCGCCGTCTGCCCGTAACGCTCCCGCCCCGTCGCCTGATACGCTTCCGCATACACCATCGCCAGCAACGCTTGATCGTACAGCATCTTCTCAAAATGCGGCACCAGCCACTTATGATCCGTCGAATACCGGTGAAACCCAAATCCGATATGATCGTAAATCCCGCCCCGCCGCATGGATTGCAGCGTATTTTCCACCATCGCCAACGTCTCGTTCTTCCGATGACGATTCCAATACCGCAACATAAAAAACAAATTATTCGGACTGGGAAACTTCGGCGCACCGCCAAATCCGCCATGATGGGTATCGTATCGTTCCGCCAATTGCTGATACGCCTGATTCAGCGTTTCCTCTCCCAGCTCCGGCCCACCCACCGTCTGCGCCGCTTTTTGCAGCGCCCGCGTCATCTGATGCGCCACCATCACCACCTGCTGCTGCTGTTTCTCCCACTGTTCGGTAATCTTCGGTATCAGTTCCAGCATTCCGATATGCCCGAACAGCGTCTCCTTCGGAAAATACGTTCCCGCAAAAAAAGGCTCCCGATCCGGCGTCATAATCACCGTCAGCGGCCAGCCGCCGCTGCCCGTCATCATCTGACACACCTGCATATAGATCCCATCGATATCCGGCCGCTCTTCCCGGTCCACCTTCACACACACAAACGACTCATTCAGCAGCGCCGCCACCTGCTCATTTTCAAACGATTCATGCGCCATCACATGGCACCAGTGGCACGTCGAATACCCGATTGATAGAAAAATCGGCTTATTCTCCTGCTTCGCCCGCGCAAACGCCTCTGCCCCCCACGGATACCAATCCACCGGATTGCCCGCATGTTGCAGAAGATACGGACTCTTCTCCGCGCCCAGCCTGTTGCATCTTTGTTCCATAACCTTTGATTCTGATTGGCATTATCACCAAACATCACTGTACCCGAAAATCCTCTCAGAATCAACCGTTTTCCGCAAAAAATTGCTTGCATTAAATCCGGCATTCTGTTATTCTGGGTTTTACGCTCGTGGATATGCGGCGGGCTGGTGGTTTTTATAAAACAATGAGAGAGAACAACGCAGGTTTTCTGCATTTGTTTTATATACCGGGCAGAGTTTAGTGACTCAAAAAAAAGGAGAATGAAAATGTATGTGAAAAGTGGGATTATTTTGCTAATTTTTCTGGCAGGTTCGGTTCGAGCAGGACATCCCAACATCACTGCCGCTGATATGGGAAATGGTCAGCTTCAAATTGGCTACCAAGTCACCTACGGTTCAAGCGGCCCTGTCGGGATTTCCTTTAATGTCGAGCTTAGCCATAACGCTTTTTTGCCCCTTTCGAATGGTTTGCTATGGTCAGATCCTCATTTTGATATGGTTATTGATCCTTTAGACTTTGACCCTCTACAGGAACCAGCTCTTTTCCCTCCGGATCCACCTATCGATCCCCCAGGTCCATCCACCACTAGTCATTTTACCATAATCGCTGCAAATCTGGATAACGACAGCCCTTTGTCTGTCAATAATTTTATCACTCTGCAACTGCAGGATGGTGGTGCGGGTTATTCCATTGTAACTTTATCCGAAGATACCCTTCGTGGCGGATCGGTAGGTTTTACGATAAGTTTCCCGGAACCCTTCGTAGTGGTTCTTCCCGAACCTGCCACGTTGAGCCTGCTTGGAATCGGGGCGTTACTGCTCGTGCGTCACAAACGAAGGCAACCTGAACACCGGTATTAACCATTTACCATTTCAAAATGGCCCCTGTATCCGCCGAACTGGCCAAATGCGCATATTTCCCCAGCGCCCCGTGGTTGATTCGCGGCTGGGGAGCTTGCCAAGCCTTTCGACGTTTGGCCAGTTCCGCCTTGCCTATCTTCACTTTCAGGGTATTGGCGGGTATATCGATCTCGATAATATCCCCGTTTTTCAACAGCCCAATCGGGCCGCCTGCGGCTGCCTCCGGGCTGATATGCCCGATGCACGCCCCGCGTGTGCCGCCGCTGAACCGCCCATCCGTAATCAGCGCTACGCTCTCCCCCAGTCCCGCCCCCATGATATAGCTGGTCGGGCTGAGCATCTCCTGCATCCCCGGCCCGCCCCGCGGCCCCTCGTAGCGGATCACAACCACATCTCCCGCCTTTACCTTACCGCCCAGAATCCCCGCGCAGGCTTCTTCCTGGCTGTTGAATATAACTACCGGTCCGCAATGCTTTAACATCGACCTGGCTACCCCGGCCGTCTTAACTACTCCGCCGTCCGGGGCCAAATTCCCCCGCAGGATCGCCAATCCGCCCGTCTGCGTATAGGCATTGGCCAATTTCCGAATGCACTGAGTATTCTTGATTTTCGCCGCTGCGATATTCTTACCGAGCGTTTTGCCCGTCACTGTCGGGCATTCCGGATGAATCAGCCCCGGAATGCTGGAAATTTCTTTTAAAATCGCACTGATTCCGCCCGCCCGATCCACATCTTCCATATGATAGGCGCTTGACGGCGAGACTTTACAGATATTCGGACACTTTTTAGAGATCCGGTTGATCCGGTCCAGGTCATATTTTATCCCCGCCTCATTGGCAATGGCCAGCCCGTGCAGTACCGTATTCGTCGAACCACCCATCGCCACATCGAGCGCAAAGGCATTATCCAGCGACCTTTGCGTTACGATATCTTTGGGGCGGATGTTCTTTTTCACCAGCACCAGGATTTGCTCAGCGGCCTGCCGGTAGAGCTTTTTCCGCCGCGGGTCCACTGCTGGGATGGTGCCGTTGCCCGGCAGGGCCAGGCCGATGGCCTCGCTCAGGCAGTTCATGCTGTTGGCTGTGAACATTCCCGAACAGCTCCCGCAGCCGGGGCAGCCGTAATCCTCCAGCTCCTTCAGTTCTAACTTATTTATTTTCTTATTGTTATAAGCGGCGACGCCTTCAAAAATGCTAATAAGGTCCACCACCTTGCCGCTCGGCGTCTTCCCCGCCTTCATCGGGCCGCCGGAGACAAAAATGGTCGGGATATTGACCCGCATCGCCGCCATCATCATCCCCGGTATTATCTTGTCGCAATTGGGGATACAGATCATGCCGTCGAAGCAATGGGCCCGGAGCATCGCCTCCACGGAATCGGCGATGATTTCGCGGCTAGCCAGGGAATACTTCATCCCGGTATGGCCCATCGCCACGCCGTCGCAGATACCGATGGTATTAAAGATAAACGGGACGCCGCCGGCCCGGCGGACGGCTTCTTTAACCATTGTGCCGACTTGATTTAGATGCACATGGCCGGGAATAATATCCACATAACTATTGGCAATCGCGATGAAGGGCTTGCCCATATCCTCATCCTTAATTCCACAAGCCTTCAATAATCCACGATGCGGCGCCCGCTCAAAGCCTTTTTTAATCATGTCCGAATTCATAGCTAACTCCAATATTTATAACAGGTTACATATTAAAGATAAAATTATACCCAACTTTCGGCCAAACTCCATCGAAAAATTTTTTATGTCAAGAGCCTTTCAGGCTGCATGCATGAGAAAGAGGATCATTACGAGAATATGGATATTCGATCATAAGTCCTTATTTTTTGATTGGGAAAATTGCTGTAAGTGCTTATTTTTGTTTTTTGGGAATTGCTGTAAGTCTTTATTTTACGTAGAAAGTGATGGTCCGATAATAAAGTAG
>CAZOMV010000020.1:0-62933 GCA_964580995.1 uncultured Pirellulales bacterium | reverse complement strand
AGGAGAAATGGAAATGCGGATGAAAAATTGGGTTTGTGCGGCGGGCCTGGTGCTGGGGGGTGTTGGGGGGGGTGGTCTGGCGGCGGGGCAAAGCCATGATTATGTGTTTACGATTGATCCGGATCAGTCTAACCTGACTTTTGAAATTAATGTATTAAGCAAATCACAGTATGATAGTTCCGCCGTAATGGGTACGGTAAAAGCAACACTTACACCTGTTAATGGTGTTTTTTCCAGTATTCAAATTACTGATATTGTAGCGGATTTAGTTAACACGGATTTATACTTTTATTACAACTACTTTCTTTTTTCGGGGACTATCCATATTTATAATGCTGGCTTGCGAATGGGTGATGGTTATGGTCATGCAGGATCTGCCGTAAGTGTCAGTGGAGGGAGCTTTACCCAAACCGGTAATCAGGTACAGGGGCTAGGCTCAATACATTATTCTTTTACAATGACCGATCCGGGAGTGGTGGATTTGGGATCGCAGGTTCCAAGTGCCGCTGATTTTGCCGGTACGGTTATAGATGATGGGAATATGGTTAGTTTAACTGTTCCCATTCACTTAACTTATCTTAATGTGGATGGTAAAAACTTTGTCAATGCTTATATTGACGGTCAGATTGTGGCGACGGCCTCGACGTATATTCTTACCTGTGAGGGACAGGGTAAATATTATCCCGCCGATATCAATGAGGACTGTTATGTCGATATCCAGGATCTGGCATTATTTATACAGAACTGGCTGGATTGTAATGATCCCGATAATCAGGATTGTTTCTAATATAAAAAGTATATTGTCTGTCGTATATCCAAAGAAAGAGGTTTGGGAATGAACTGCCGGGAGATTTTACGTTTCAAAAGATCCGGGATTGGTATGGTTGTACTGGTTTTGTGGCTGTGGCTGGGTTTTGCCGGGATACCACTGGTCATGGGGAACTCGCTGGATGATTATGTTTCCGCACCGGATGCGAATTATAATTGTATTCAGCAAGGAGCAGCGATTGACGGTAATGGTTATACGGCGTATGTGCTGAATATGACCAGTCAGGCGTGGCGGAGCAGTACGGAGGTAAACCGGACCTTATGGAAGCACTGGGTAATAGTTGTTGTACCGGATAATTTGCAAACAAATACCGCTTTGCTACATATCAACGGAGGCAATAATGATGAGACTGTGCCTGGTGCGAATGATTATTTTATACAGAATGCCTTGTCAGTTGTTGCAAAAATGTCCCATTCGATAGTTGTAGATGTACGAATGGTGCCGAATCAGCCGCTGTGTTTTACGGATGAAAGCTGGGATGCCAAGACGGAAGATGAGATTATCGCCTACAGTTTTGACAAGCAGATGGTGACGGGAGATGATACTTGGGCGGTGCTGCTGCCGATGGTGAAGAGTGTGGTACGGGCCATGGATGCGGCACAGAGTTTTGTCAGTACCTTGTCAGGTGTTTTACCGATTAATGATTTTGTGGTGGCGGGGGCGTCGAAGCGCGGGTGGACGACCTGGCTAACGGCGGTATATGACCGGGGGCTGCCGGTTGGCCAGCAGCGGGTGCGGGCGATTATACCGCTGGTGATCGATGTGCTGAATATGGATGAGCAAATGCGGCATCATTTCAGCGCCTACGGATTTTATGCCCCTGCCATTCAGGATTATGTAAACAAGAATGTATTTGACCGGCTGGATACGCCGGAGGGGCAGCAATTATTGCATCTGGTGGATCCTTTTGAATATTGTGACCGGTTGACGATGCCGAAGTATATTGTGAATTCCTCGGGGGATCAGTTTTTTCTGCCGGATTCCTCTCAGTTTTACTATCATGATATTCCTGGTGAAAATTATCTTTGCTATGTGCCCAATACGGACCATTCATTAGGCATTTTAGGTGGGGATACTCGCGCCATTGTGCCTTTAGTAGCGTTTTATACTTCTATTTGGCTTGATTTGACCCTACCAGAGTATTCCTGGGAATATCAAGCGGATGGTACAGTAGTGGTGCAGACAAATGTTACTCCCAAAAACGTTTTTTTATATCAAGCTCATGTTAGTAAAGCGAATGGGCGAGATTTTCGATTGGAGAAAATAGGAGGAGCCTGGAATCAATCTACTTTGACAGATCAGGGAGGAAATATTTATATAGGCCAAGTTTCTTATCCTACAGAAGGCTGGACGGGATACTTTGTGAAACTGGTTATTGATTCCGGATTAGGAATTGACTACGAGTTTACGACGGAGATCAAGGTGGTACCGGATTACCTGCCGTTTATTTGTGATTTTGACCGGGATGGGGATGTGGATATCGAGGATCTGGGGGTGATGGCGGGGGAGTGGCTGGCGGAGGATGGGTATCCGGCGGATGTGTATCCGCGGCGGGGTGATGGAGCGGTCAATTTGCAGGATTTTAGTGTTTTTATGCGGAACTGGACGACTGGGGGTTAGCGGGGGCGGCCGGGCCGTTTGCCGGGGATGATAAATTCAGGCAAAACAGATTTTGCATTTTGCGGGGGTTTGGGGTACACTAGCGGCGGTGTGTTCCGGTTTGGTGCCGGTGAGATTGCATCCCGAAACAGAAACGCAGCGGAGTTTATCGCGATGAAACGTTGTATCTTATTATTTGGCAGGTATTTAACATTTTTCTGGGCCGGTTTTGGTATTCTGTGGTATTCCGGATGTGCCACGCCGGTGGAAAAGATGCAGAAGCGGCTGGAAACGATACAGGACAAGCAGTTGTTTAGTGTGCTGAACCAATCGCTGGAGGCCAGCGGGGGGCTGGAGAAGTGGGCGAATATGTGCCGGATTGAGGGGGATGTGATTGTGACGGTGTTTGACGCGGATGGCGGGAAGACGCTCATCGAGCAGCAGCAGGTGATCCGTCCGGTGTTCAAACGCGGGGTAATGGTCAGCAGTGTGGAGCCGGAAGGGACTTTACTGGAGCAGTTGGAAGAGGGGGTGGTCAGGGTTGTCCGGCAGGGTGGGGAAAAACCGCTGCCTGAGAAAGATAAGGAAGTGCTGCTGGGTTCGGCGATCAAGCTGGTGCTGCTGAGCCATGCGGTATCGGGGGCGATCTGCCTAGTGCCGGAAAAGGATGTGACGATTTCCTATTTGGGTCTGGAGCGTCAGGGGGGGCGGATGAACCATAAGATCGAGGTGGCCGGTTTGTTTTATGAGCGGGAGGATTTGCTGACCAGCACGACGCCGGATAAGCTGGTGGTGTGGATTAATACCGAGACGAATTTGATCGAGCGACTGTGGATACGGTATCCGAAAGACGGGGATAAGGGCGATTATGGTTTTCTGGCGGTGAATGTGGACAAGTATATCAAGACCGCGGAAGGGGTGGTGCTGCCGAGCTATCTGGAATTTGTGCAAAGCGACCAGTATCAGCAGTTTAGCCAGCGTCAATATCTGGCGGTGGAATATTTGCGTTTGCGAGCCAATGAGCGGGAAAAAAGCTGGAACCCATTTAATGGGCGAAAATGAGAAACCAACGTTGTATCGGATTGCGGAAGCGGCCCGGGAGGCGGGTGTTACCAAACAATCGTTACAATATTATTTGCTGGTGGGGCTGGTGGAGCCGACGGAGCGGGGGGCGGGGCGGCAGCAGCTTTTCGATGAGAAGGCCATCGAGCGAATCCGGCTGGTGAAGACGCTCAATGAGAGCGGGTATCCGCTGCGGGAGATACGGGAGATTTTTTTGCGGGGGAAGGGGTAAAGTTGTTTTTACTATTCACTCCGTTTTTCTATTTTGCATTTCCTTCATTTCTGATGTATCGTATAAACAAGTTGGGGAGGATACAACCGAACAATTGAATATAGTTGGTACTGAGTAATCAGACGCTTTGGACCGAATCGTGAAAATTTCTGAAGAGGCGTATGGTTGGCTCGGTGTCCTTTAAGTTATTAGGAATATCTTACTGTAATGGAATCAACTTCAATATAACCGTATCCGTGAAGCCTGATTTGATTTTGAATTCACGGTTTTTGTTGCCCCATCCTAGATTATAAGCCCAATCCCGATTAATCAGTATCTGTAAAGATCGATCATTGATGTTTGTTTTATCGGAGGAGGCTTTCATTCTCACTGCATGATTTTGTCCGTCAGATTCGACATACAAACCACATCTTGCCTTTGAGTTTGCCACAACCGCAGAATAAATATTTGTTTTCATACTCCTGAAATCAAATGTCATACCATAGCCTTCATGATCAGCTCCTATATAGAAAAAATCGTGCATGTTCTGAGCCCAATCCCATTGGGGTTGTTTGCGGTACACGGCATCCTTTGCTAATGATACCTTCTGTGCAGTACCGATGTTTCTCCCGATATGATTGTCAGGATAAAGAGTATAAAAGCCATTTCGATCCCATTGCAACATGTCAATTTCGTCAATCAGATCAAACGTAAGCCCCACTTCATGAAAACACTTGGATTCATCAGGGAGATTGGAAATCGTATATGTTATTTCCATTGTGCCTTTTCCATCGATGCGGATATCATAGGTAACATTGATGGCACCATGATTTCCGGCAAGATGTACCTTTACAAAATCTGCATCCGCTTCGGCACGGACTTCTTTTGCATCAAAGGCACTGAGTTGCATGGGAGACAGATTTAGCGTAGGGCCGCCATGGAGCAACCGTTTGCCCTGATAGGCCCCACTCTTGATACCCCCCCTATGTTTATCAAAAATAATAGTAAAATTTTCTCCCGCTACAATAATTTCATTTTCATTCTGGTCAAGTTTAGGAGCGGGTCCCTGAAGCTTTGTCACCGGTACAATTCGTTTTTCCAATGGCAGATTGAATTCATCAATAAGTTCTGGCTGTTTGCCAAATTGATTGTAAAATTGTAAATGAACAGAGTCATTCGTTTTAACTTTTTCGGCGGGGATTTTGAGTTTGCCTGCCTGCCCCGGAGCCAGTGAGGTTTTGAGTGTACCGGATTGGCCACTCACCTGATACTTTATCAATAATTCACTGAAGTCGGTATGATCAAACCAGTTTTTGACCGGGACCTCAATATCTTTGCTGCCGATTATCGATAGTGCAGTTGATTCATCGATACGAATCGGTGAGTAAGCCTTTTTGGTTGCCCAGAATTCCGGCTTTTTTCGGCGCCAGGTATCAAAAATTCCCCATTCGCCGTAGCCTACGCATTTGTCCGGCAATTGAAATGTTTCATCGATCATGCCCCAAATCGCACCACCGGCAGTGCCATTGGACACATATGCGTTTTCCCACATGACTCGCAAGCTTTCACCCCAAAAATCTCGAATCCCAGGATCATACTTTACATCAAAGTCTTCTTTATAACATGCTACATGGGCCCATTCATCGCAAATAACCGGTCTATCGATTCGTTCAAAATGATTCATTTCCGAAACACCTCTGCTACTACCCGTCCATGATGGATAATGCTCACTTATAATGTCATAACAAACATTCTTACCAGCGGTATTGGGATAACTGAAGATTACAGGACGAGTACTATCAAGTTGTTTACCAAGTTCATACGACTTCTGGAAATTGACACCATAGTAGTTCTCATTACCAGTAGACCAGATAATTACCGAGGCATGATTTCTGTCGCGGTCAATCATCTCGTAAAGACGGGACAGAAATATGTCGGTCCATTCCGATTTATGCTGCGTGCCGCTGATAGCAGGACCATACGGTGCCTGAGCCTGCTCGATAAAGCAAACGGCTGTTTCCTCTTCAACATAAATACCATATTGATCACAGTACTCAAGAAATGCTTTTGACGGTGGATAGTGGCTAGTGCGAATGAAATTAATATTAGCTTCCTTGGCCAGCAATACATCTTTACGATCTAGTTCTCTGTCGGATGTTCGGCCCAGTACCGGATGGATGTCGTGGCGATTAGCTCCGCGCAGGTGGACCTGTTTGCCATTAACCAAGATTTTGTTGCCGGAGACTTCGACTTTACGGAAACCGATTTTCTGGATGATTTTTTCAGTAGTAGTCCAACCTTGTTTTAGTTCTGCGGCCATCGTATAAAGATTGGGATGCTCCGCATCCCACTTGAGTGGTTTTTTCACCTGAATAGTAACCATTTCTTCTTCATGGTTATCAAACCTAATTTGATTGGGTTGAATCAAAACCATCTTGTCGAAAGGATCTTTCAGAGACAGTTTCACTTCCCCTAATATACTGGATGCCAATCTGGCTGATACCTTCAACACCGCATCTTCATAATCATCATCAAATTGCGTTTCGATATCAAAATTATAAATATAATTGTCAGGTAAACAATACATATACACATCCCGTAGTATACCGCCAATAGGATGTTTTGCATAACCACTGGCAAAGGATATATCATCTATTCTATCAATAACTTCCACAGCCAGTATGGTATTTTCACCGGCTGTGACATAATCTGTAATCTCGCAATCCCAAGATGTGAAACCACCGACGTGATCACGTAGATACCGATCATTAATCCATACCTTGGCATAGCTGTAAACACTGTCGAATCGAATAAAGATGCGTTTACCAGAATAGTTTTTAGGGATTGTAAGCCACTTACGATAAGCAAAACTCTTATCATGTTCCACCTGAAAGCCCTGCATCGCAGGTTCCCCGGGGACAACTACATCAGACCAATTTTGATCATCAAAAGAAACATCCTGAAAATTTGGGGGCGGTGTTAAGTTGAATTTCCAATTACCATTCAAAGATTGCACCGTATTCTTTATATTCATGGTCGAATTTGGTAATGGAATAACATTCCATTGCTGGGTTTGCGCAATTGTTGTTAGAGGCAAAAATAAACCAATATAAAAAGTGACGATATGCTGTAAATAGGTTTTATTCATACTATTCCTTTCTTTATTAAGATTGGATTATTTGTAATCTTTACATGCCAGGGCATACGCTTCGATATTTTCCCACGGTATCTCCGGCTCGACGACATGGGTTGGACAACAAAACAATCCGCCTTTTTCACCGGCGATGTCCAAATTTCTGAAGACTTCATCTCGAATTTTCCGCGGCGTACCAAAGGGAAGCAGTTTTTGCGTACCCATCGTGCCATTGAAAGCGAGCCGGTCTCCGAACTGCTTATGCACTTCCTGAAAATCCATGCACTCCGGCTGAACGGGGTTGAGAATGTCAATGCCTGCATCAAGTAATTGTGGAATCAATGGTGTAATCTTGCCGCAGGAATGATAACTAATCAAAATATCCGGTTTTACAGTTTTGGCCGCATCTATCACGCGTTTCAGACGGGGAGCAAGCCATTGCTCATACATTCCGGATGACATCATCGCTGTTTCCTGCATCCCGATATCATCACCAAGGCCCAGAATATCAATCCCCATCGCCACAAACTTCTTAGCCCGGTAACACGCTTTGTCAGTAATAATATCAAGCAGACGTTCTGCCTTCGGGTCATTCATGGACATATCCACCATCAGGTTATCCATCTGACGCAAATACCATGCTGTCTCCCAGATTGTACATTCCATCCAGACAAACACCGCCAAATTATGACTTTGGATATCCCGGACTATTGATTCGAACTGTGTGAAATTGACAGCCGTAAAATCGGGCCAGGGGTAATCTTCAATCTGAGCAAGCGAATCGAAATTCTTCATCGGGTGGTGCATCTTAGTCATATGCAAGGAATTCGGATTATCCTCATGCGCAACGCCCCAGATATCAAACGTAACAGTATGTTTAAATCCTTCCGGATAATAACTGTACCATTCGACATTTCGCTCGGGAAACAAGGAATTATTTTCAAACGACCATCCAAATCCCGGATCAACAATTACACGATAAGGAAAACCAAAATGATCCTGATAACTTATCGCATCCGGATAATGGTGTTTGAAAATTTCAATCTGATTTGGACATAACGTGAACCCTACCGGTGCTTTTTGATATCCTTTTTTTCTGTAAAGGTTTAGTAAATTTTCCCGTAAATTCACAGGAATCTCCTGAATATACATATTGACCGCTTGTTTAAAATCAATACCGCTATTATTAGCAAATAAACCATTTTATCCATTGATAAGTCGGAATATACCATATACAATTCGGACATATTTGCATCTGAAATCTAGGATTAAGATGTGGAATTATACGTTGTATTTTTATAGGAACTTACCATGTGAAAAATCTTGAAGGATGAAGAAATGCTTCAGCAATACGCAACAGCTGCCGGTCCAGCCAATATCGTCGGAATAGATTTGCATACGATATGGGATGTATCTGCGGACAATACGTATGTGATAGACCACCATTATTCTCTGGAAACTTCCAAGCGTCTTCATCAAAAAGGCGGTACGGGTCTGATTTGCGTTCGGACACTTGACGGCCGAGGTAGTATTCGGCTAACGAATAAGCGAACGCTAGCTGTAAAAAAGAATACAATCCTGCTGCTTCAGTGGGATGAAATATCCGGCTACGCTTGTATGGAAGACAAATGGAACTTCTGGTGGTTTGAGTTTACTGTAACAGGCCCACTGAGATTGCCTTTGAACAGGGTAGTTTCAATTTACCCATTCCATAAAGAAGCGGAATTATTCCGACGAGCCTGTCAGTTGCTTCGTCGTAAAGAAGACACGTTACGGTGCCTAGCTTCTTCTTGTGTAGTAGAAATGCTGTATCGTTGGTTGGCCAGCCAAGTTGAATCTTTATCAACCAGTCCTTATCATTCAACTATTGAAACTATCATTGATAAAATGAATGCACATACGAATCAACTCTGGACGGTCAAACAGATGGCAGATGATGCGCATATGAGTGAACGAAATTTTCGTAAAGTTTTCCGCGAAGTTACAGGCCAATCACCCAAGCAATTTTACCATCAATTGCGTCTTTCCTTTGCCCGCCAACTGCTGATCCAGCAAAATACGATTTCCCAAACAGCTGAGAAGTTAGGTTTTTCCAGTCCTTATCACCTGAGCAGAGAATTCAAAGCATTCTTTGGAATTTCCCCGCAATCATTAAAATATTAGTGATAAAACCGTCGATTAATATCAATCAATCGGAATACAAGACAATGTACTTACGTTGCAAGCTTAAACAAATTCAGGTTCTACGTGCTCACCGGGAAGCGGAAAAGGGCTTATTCCTCAGCAATAACCGCTTTGTGAAGAGCAATGAGGTTCGATCGGTTAATTATTGAGCAGGAAGATGTGTTCTTCGATGGGGCCGTGGGCGCCGTACACCAGGGTCATTTCGATATCGGCGGTTTTGCTGGGGCTGGAGACGAGGGTGAGGTGGCTGGTGGTGAAGTTTTCGGGGGTGAGCAGGTCCAGCAGGTCGGGGAGCAGGCGGTTGGCGGGCAGGATGCAGATGTGGACGGGCGGGGCGACGGTGAGGAGGCGCGGATGATAGGGGGCGGCGGTGAGGACGAGGGAGCCGGTTTCCGCCAGGGCCAGGGCGGCGGCGGAGATGGCAGCGGAGGCGGTAAAGGCGGCGGAAACCAAGGTGTCGCTGTCGATAGTGGGGGAAAGGATTTCCAGGTGGGGAATGGTTTGCAGCGCGGTTTGGATAGCCAGTGAATCCAGCAGGGGGTCGTCGGCCAGGAGGATGGTTTTCAGATGCAGCCGCTGAATCAGCAGAGATAGTTCATTCCGAAGCTGGGCGGGGCTGTGGACGGGATAGACCTCCATTTTCGCTTCTCGTGCCAGACGAATAAAGCGGTTGGACAGGTCAGCCTGATTGTTGACTAGCCGGGCGGATTGATATTCCTGGTCTGTGGGCAGGGGAGCGGGGGCGGCTTTGTGAGTGAGGAGGGCGGAGCGGATATGCTGGAGGAAATCTTCTTTTTGGGTGTTCATGGGAGCCTCCCATCGGTTTTTTTCCAAAGGTCGCGGAATAATTGTTTTTTGGGCAGCGGCAGGTCACGGACGGCGGTCCAGTGGGAGCCGGGCGGGGGCAGATAGCGGACCCAGCCGCGGCGGGCCAGGGGCAGCAGGAGCCGGCGGAGCCACTTCTGGCTGAAGCGATAACGGCTGGGGGAGCGGTAAAACCAGGTCCAGGCGGTAAGGATGAGCTTATACCAGAGGGAACCGCGGCGGCGGGTGATCCGGTCGCGGCGGTGCTGAATGAGGAAGCGGGGCAGGTCGATCCGGGCGGGGCAGCGTTCCAGGCAGGCGCCGCACAGCGAGCATAGTTCGGGCAGGAATTCCGTTTGGCGGTTGGCCGCTTCGAGTAGGGGGGTGATCGCGATGCCGATGGGGCCGGGATAGACGGTGCCGTAGGCGTGGCCGCCGATTTTTCGATAGACCGGGCAGACATTGAGGCAGGCGCCGCAGCGGAGGCAGTGGAGCAGGTCGCGATAGGGACCGGCCATGATTTCGCTGCGATGGTTGTCCAGGATGACCAGGTGCAGGTGCTGCGGTCCGTCGAGTTCGCCGGATTTGCGGGGGCCGGTGATGATATTGGTGTAGGAGGTGAGCGGGAGGCCCACGGCGCTGCGAACGAGCAATTTGAGCAGGACGGCCAGGTCGCGGGGGGAGGGGATGACCTTTTCCATACCCATCAGGCCGATCAGGACGGGCGGGCGGGAGATGGTCAGGCGGGCGTTGCCTTCGTTTTCTACCACGACGAGGCTGCCGGTCTGTGCGACGGCGAAGTTGACGCCGACGATTCCGAGGTCGGCCTGGCGGAATTTTTCGCGGAGATACTGGCGGGCGATGGCGGTGAGTTCGGCTGGTTCTTCGGTGTATTGCGACCGGAGTTTATTCTGGAACAGGGCGGCCACTTCCTGCCGGGATTTGTGGATCATGGGGGTGATGATGTGGCTGGGGCGGTCATCGTCCAGTTGCAGGATGAATTCGCCGAGGTCGGTTTCGACGGTTTCGATACCGGCGGCGGTGAGGGCGGGGGTGAGTTCGATTTCTTCGCTGGTCATGCTTTTGGATTTGATGCAGAGACGGCAATCGTGCCGGCGGGCGATGTCGAGGATGATTTCCCGGGCCTGCCGGGCATCGCGAGCCCAGTGGACGTGGGCACCGAGCGACTCCAGGTTGTCCGCCAGTTGCCGCAACAGTTCATCGAGATGGCCGATGCTGTATTGCTTGATTTTTTGGGCCAGATGCCGGAAGGAATCCGGGTTGCCCAGTTGGGAAAGACTGTCGATGACCCGCTGGGTGCGGCGGGTGGTGCATTCCTCGAAGGCATTTTGGAGGTGCGGATTTTCGAGGGCGGAGCGGATGGATTTTTTGAAATTGTGGCTGGGGATCATGGGGTTTCCTCCCGGATGTCCTCCATCAGGCCCAGGGATTCGGCCAGGAACTGGGCAATGTGGACAAACCGAACCGGAATCTGGTGGCGGTGACAGTAGCCGGCGATATTCAGGGTGCAGCCGCCGTCGTTGACGACCACGGTGTCGGCGCCGGTGGCGAGGATACAGGCGGCTTTGTCGGCGACCAGGGCCTGGCTGATTTCGGGCATTTTGACGGCGAAGGTGCCGCCGAACCCGCAGCACTGGTCCATTTTATCCAGCGGGAGGTATTCGATGCCTTCGATGGAGCGGATCAGGTCGATGGTGGCCTGGGGGGGCAGGTTGATGCCGCGGCTGTGGCAGGAATAGTGGTAGGTTACTTTGCCCGCGGCACGGGACCGGCAGGACCGCAGGTCGGCGTGGAGGATTTTCGTGATGAATTCGGTGAACTCGAAGGTTTTGGCAACCAGGTTTTGGATCCGGGTCAGGTCGGGGTCGTTTGGGAAGAGGAGCGGGTAATAATCGCGAATCATGGCAGTGCAGGAGGCAGAGGGGGAAACTACGCAGGGGCTGTCGGCGAAAGTGTCGAGGAAATGGCGAGCCAGGACGCGGGCCTGATCGTGGCAGCCGTTGTTGAATTGGGGCTGGCCGCAACAGGTCTGGTTGGCGGGCAGGTCCACTTCACAGCCGAGGAAGCGCAGCAGGCGGACCGCGGCCAGGGCGGCGTTAGGAAAGAAGCTGTCGGTTAAACAGGTAGTAAAGAGCGAGACACGGGAGGAGATCGTAGTGGTTTTAACGTTGTCCATCAAGCACCTGTCGGCAATTGAACATTATCCAATAAACTGGCCATCCAGCCGATATAGTATAATACGCTATCGATTGGATGGCCAGAGTCAATTTTTGGCCGGGGTGGTTTAGATATTTCGTATTACATCGAAATTTCCGGTGGAACCGAAAGAGGTTTTGATGTCACCGGCGGAATAGAAGCCGAAATTTTCACCGCTGCCGGTAAGGATGGTATTGCCTGTCACTTTCATCATACCGCTGCCGGCTGAGTATTTGGCGTTGGAGGGCAGCAGGCTGTACAGGCCGGTGTAGATGTTTTCGGTCATAGCCCCGGCGGCGACATAGGTGTTGCTGAAGCTACCGCCGAAGCTGAAGCTGCCGATGGAGCCGGTTTGCAGGGTGTCATCCTGGATACTGGCCAGATCGGTACCGATGTCGTAGCCGGCCAGGACAAAGGAATCGGAGACATTGTTTTTGATCTTGACCTTACCGATGGTATTTTGGGCGCTGATCAGGGCCTGATCGAGATTCAGGGCGCTGATGGACTTGATGCTTTGTGCCCGGATCGAACCGCTGATAGTACCCTTTACGGCGATATTCTTAATAGAGGCACTATCCTGGCTGTCAGCGATCACATCGGCGCCCAGGCTGCCGGCGGAGATTTTGACCTTGTTAATGCTGGAAGCCATCAAGGCACCGCTGCTGTAAGAAGCGGCCTGGAAACTCTTGACGGTACCGGCCAGATCGAAGGAGACGTTATTATAGATGGTATTTACCTTGATGTTCATGGCTTTGGAAGAGGCGGCGGCGGTGCGGATGTCCACGTTGTCCATGATGTTGTCCATGAGCAGTTTATTGAGTGAGCCGTTGATGTCGATTTCAAAGAAACCTGCATCCGTGACCCCCTGGCTCAGGGAAACCATCGGAGCGATGATGCTGCCCAGGTCGCTGTTGGAGAAGATATGGGCCACCGAGCTGCCGGTGCCTTTGACATTGATTTTGAGGGTAGAGGAGCTATTGGTGCCTTCCAGAATGATATCCCGAATGTCGGCGCCGCCGGCTTTGCCGTTATTGAGGTAAACCAGGGCCGTGCCCTGGCTCAAAGAGACTTCGACCAGGTCCCCGTCCTCATCAAAGAAGGGCAGCGAGGCCTCGGGGGTGACCAGCAGAGCCTTGCCGTCGCTGGAGCCGTACAAATCGATGGTATAAGCGGATTCATCCGGGTCATTGGTCTGGAGCGTAAGGGCTGAATGAACGGAACCATAGGTGTCGGGATTGTAGGTTACGCTGAAGGTGTAGGACTGGCCGACTGGTATAATCAGTTCGCCGCCGGAGAGACTGGTGGAGAATTGGCTGCCCACGGACCAACTGTAAATAACCAGGTCCGCGCTATAATTGGTGTTGGGATCATTGGTAATGACAATCTGGGTGGTTGCGGTCTGCCCCACGTTAATGTTCTGGAAGGTCAGGGAATGCACGGAGGAAGAGGGATCCGCCGGAGTGTGAACATCGATTTCCGGGGTGACGGCGGCGGCCAGCAGAGTGACCTGGCTTTGGCTGGCGTTACTGTTGATTATCATGGTGCCGTTGAAATTGCCAGAGCCCAGTTGCAGGGAAGAGGCGAAGACCACATCGGCCCGGATTTTTTCACCGGGTAGGAGGGTTTGGTTGACGGCGACCGTTTGCGTACCGGAGGAGGCGAACTGGAATCCGGTACCCTGAATGGCAAGGCTGCTGATATAGAGTTCGACGTTGCTGTCATTGGCAAGGAAAACGCCGCCGGAGAGGGAAGTGCCGACTATGGTGGTTCCCAGAGCCAACTGGGAGTTTTGCAATACCTGGCTGTTTAATTCCGTGACCAGTACGGAAGGAGTGCCGGCGTAGCCGGTCAGATCCACCGAATAAACACCATTGTTGCTGTTAATGACCAGGGAATCGTGGAGGTAGCCGTTTCCCTGTGCCAGGAACTGGACATTCAGAATGATCGATTGGCCCGGATTAATCAGGATATGAGTGGTGGGAATTTGCGCATCGGCGGGCGTGACCGAGAAATAGCCGGTGCTCAAGCTCCAGTTGAGAATTTCCAGGATATCGGTTCCGTTGTTTTGTATGGAAACGGTGGCGATCTGGGAGGGCTGATTTACCGGTAGGGAGCCGAAGTGCATTTTGTAATCATCGGGAATCCCGAGGGAGTCGGTCAGGGTCAGTTGCGAGGCGATTCCCGCGGCATTGACGTGGAGGGCATAATCGCCCGTTCCGTTATTACTCTGGATAAACAGGGTATCCGAAACGGCTCCGGTAATGCCGGCGGTAAAGGTAACGGTGAAATTCTGGGAGGCGCCGGGCGCCAAAGAGATGGGGGTGGCGGGAGTCTGCAAGGCGAAACCCTGGTTGCCCGTCAGCCAGGTGAAATTATTGATATTCAGCGTTTGATTGCCGTTGTTATATAAGGTGAAGGTAACCGGGCTGGAGGTTTGCCCCACCGAGATATTGCCCAGTTCCAGGGAATCATCGTTGACGGTGCCGGAGTTTTCATAGAGGATCAGGTCCGTACCGATGATGGTACCCCGGAGAGAAGCGGTGTAGGTTACATTTTCGCTGGTTTTGAATACCAGGGAATCCGTCAGAGTCACAGTTCCGTTTACCTCGAAGCTCTGGGGAGCGAATTGAATGGGGATAATGACTTCCTTGCCCGGTTTGATCGTGATGGTTTGGCCGGAAGACTGGCTGTTCAGGAGCTGGAAGTTTTCGCCGCTGGCAAGAGACCAGTTGACGAGGTTGATATTTTCACTGCTCCAGTTGTACAGTTTGACATACTCGATTTGGGGTGAAGCGCCGCCGCTGACCCAGGTGCCCATATTCAGTTTCAGGTCATAGAGATCGTCAACGGTGTCGGTGGCGATCGTATGGTAGGGGGAGAAGGTCAGCAGATCGGAGACGAAAGTATTATTGGTGGTATCCGTTTCGACCAGGGTATTGTCCGGGTTGACGACAGCGATGATGTACCGCTGGGCTTCCACCGGCAGGCCGGTCCTGGCAATGAAATCGGGAATGCTCAGTGAGCCGCTGATCAGGAGACTGCCATCCCGTGCCGGAGCGAGATCCGTCAGGCTGCCGATGAGGGTATCGGTTTGCGGCTGGAACGTTGTGTCTTCGCTCAGATAAAAGACGACGGTCATATCGCCGTTGATGTTGCCGGGTCCCAGATTGTAGATGGTTGAGGAGATCGATAACGGCTGGCCGGACTGGAAGTGGCCGGTGAAGACGGAATCCGGGAATTCCAGGTTATTGACCAGGAGGTCGCCGGAAATGCCGGTACCCTGCAGAACCACGGTCTGCGAAGCCTGGGAATTGGTCTGGATGGTGAGAGAGCCTTCATTCAGGCCCGGTTTTTGGGGCTGGAAATAGACCGGGATGACGGCTGTGCTGCCGGGAGCGATATCCAGGATGGAGCCTACGGTGGTTACCGACAGATCGAAATCGATTTCATCGGTAGCGCTGGATTGGCCCTGGTATTGAATTTCATTTTCGGACCAGGTTTGTACGGCGATGGTATAGGTTCCGGTTTCGTACAATACCAGATCGTAGGTTTCACGGCTGTCGGTGTTTTCATATTGTTCCGTCAGAATCGGAATCCCCTGCGCATTATACACTACGAAATCCAGATAGTTATCGGCTTTGAGATCGATCTGGATTTGGGTACCGAAGATATTAGTTCCGGCGGGGATGGTAAACTGGATCCAGTCGGCATTGTGTTTCCATTGCAGGTGCGGATCCTCGGTGGTGAGGAGGGTGTCCACGAACAGGAAGGAATTGTTTAAGGCCGGGAGAGTGAATTGGGGCAGGGCTTTGATGCCGGTTAGCTGGGTGGCGGAAACCAGCATTTCATAGGGATGCTGGGAGTTGTCGCCGCTACTGTCATAGACCTCAGCCTCGATATAATACCGTCCGGCGGCGGTGGTGACGAAGGAATCCATGTATTCGGTCTGCCAGGAGTAATACATATCGGTTTCTTCGGATACCAGGTTGCCATAGGCATTATAGACGCGCATTTCGTACACTCGCACGTTGTAATCCGTGGTAGATATATCGATTCGGGAATTGGCCGGGGCGTCGAAGTAGAACCACTGGGTACCGAAATTGTCGCCCTCGTTGTCCGACCAGTATCCCTGGGTGAAGGGAACCCCGATTTCCAGTTGGATGGCTTCGGCGGCCGTGTATCCGACCGGAAGCTGGGGTTCGTCGGGGGTTTGGAAATAGAAGGAATCGCCGGTTAACTGGATGTCGCTCAAATGAATGGTTTGGTCGCTGGTGTTGGTGATATAGATATATTCAGGGCCGACGGTAGATTCGACGGGGGTATCCGTAAACAGGATTTGATTGTCATCATCCGGGTCGGTGGAGTCTATAATGATCAGACTTCCTTTGGGAAGCAGGGAAATGGGGTGAGAGGCAAGGACGTTATTTGACTCATTGATTTCCGGAACGGCGTTGGCGGGATCGACCACGGCCAGGATGTAAAAGGTCCCTTCGGTATTGTCGGGGAGGATGACATCACTATTATACGTGATGGATTGCCCGGCTAAAACCGGTCCATTCAGCGTAATATTCTCCAGCAAGGTGTCGCTGGGATCGAAGGCCGTATCCGAACTCCAATACAACCCGACCACCGGATCCGAAAATATATTGTTCGAGTGGATATTTTTCACCTGGGTGGAAATAGTAAGAGAGCTTCCGCTGATCAGAATGGCCGGATCCGGATTGTTGGGCAGGGTCACCTGGGATACGATCAGGTCGCTGGGCGGCAACGGCAGGCCTTCGCCGCGTAAGGTGACATTTTCGGAGGTTACAATGGGAAACGCATCTGAGGTTATATCAAAAGTTAAATACGACTCCAGAATGCCGGTATCTTGCGGAGTAAACCAAACTGGTATTTGAATAGATTCTCCGGGTTGTAATTCGGATATTGTCCCGGTTTCCGTGATGGCGAGGCTATAGGAGGCGTTGCCTTCGTAAAGACGCCAGTCGGATTCGATCCGGACGTAATAGCTGTTATCACTGAAAAGAGTTAAGGAATAGGAATCACCTGAGACAATCGGATTTTCCAGAAGCAATTCCCCCAAGGAATTGAAAATCTGAATGTTCATGGAGGTTGAGGAAGAATTGACTTTAAATTCAAGTTCACTTCCATAGGAACCATCCAATTGATACCATTGATAGTCATTGCGAAAGTATTGAGTGGCTAATTGTCCGGTAACGGTTTTTCCGGCGGAAGTAACGGGGATGTTCTGGATGGTTTTATCGGTATCCGTGACTGAGATATTGCAATTTCCATGAGAGAATCCCATGAAACTGTACAGTTGGACATAATATCGCCCGGTGTAGGGGGTAGCCATGGTAACCTGGCAGGCAAAGTTAGTTGCCATGGTATTGATATCATCATTCCAGGCGATCTGGTCGCCATAGGCGGAATAAATTCTTATTTCGCTGTCCCAGGGGCTTTCCGGGGTTGGCCCTCCGCCATAGCTGCCGCTGATTAGGTAGGTTTCGATGCTGATCAGGTTGTCTTTTTCCGCATCGAAATAAAACCAATTGGAGTCGGCATCGTATTCCAACGTCGTATTTATCGTACCGGTGGTGCCATTGAAAGGAATATAATCCATCTGGTCAACGGAGGCTCGCTGGGTATCTGAGAATTCCTGTAGAACCGGCAGCCAGACCAGAGGCATTTGGTAATTGGCAACATATTGAAGGGAGAAACTGTCCGCATTTGGTCCCGTCAGATACGGAGAAATCGTAATGGTATTGTCACTCAAATTTTCGACGGTAACATATTGCGGTTCCTCGGAAACGGTGCCGGCGATAATGGGGCCATATTCAATGAGCTGGTCGGTGGCCGGAGTGTCTGAATCGGTCAGGAAAATACCGTGGAGAGAGAAAACGATGGGAACGGAGGCCAGGACATTATTGGTTTCGTTCTGTTCATCCACTTTAGAATCCGGATCCGCCGCCGCCAGGATATAGTACGAACCATTGGTGTCGGCAGGTATATTGCTTAATGAGATATTTTGCGTGGTGAGCGAACTGCCAGCCACCAAAGCAGTCAGGGAAGCCTTGCTGCCCAGAAGGATGTCAGTACCGTCCAGGTTGAGGTCCTGGCTGAGATAGAATCCCACAATGGGATCGGTCGGGAAAGCGTCTCCGTCGCCGATATTGGTGATCGTGGCTTTGGCATATAATGGATCGGATGTTAGATGGAGGTAATTGGAAGTGAGACCGGAAATCGCAATATTTGTGACGGTTAAATCACTGGGCAGGCCGGTGCCGATCAGATGGACTTTGCTGTCTGCTTCATCGGGCAGTCCCTCCGCGGTTACATGCAGATAGAGGCCGGTTTCCTGCAGGCCTTTGACGGTTGGCGCAAACCGGATGTCATTGACGGTAATCTGCGAGTTGGGCTGAATCTTGGTGGTGGTAAAGGCGGGGACCGTGAATGCCGGATCATCGGTGGAAAGGCTGGTAATGAAAATCGGCACCGGGTTATTGTTTTGAATGGTGAGGCTGTAGGGATTCGAGCTATGCCCCACGCCGATGTTCCCAAAGTTCATGATCTGGTCATTGGGATCGCCGATGGTGTCGGTGATGACGATGTTGTCGAGCAGAGAGAGCAGGAAACGTGTTTCAAGGACTTCCAGATGCAGCATAATATACCTCTTAAATTACCATGTACGGAGGAAACACAATTTTTTCCCCGTGCGGTTGGAAAACCCTATATTTTTTATATATCATTCACGGCTGGAAACTAGTTGCGGCAAGTCTATTATTTACAATGCCTGACTGCTCCCATCCTACCAGAATTGCCCCTGGGCAGTCAAGTCTTTTTACGGATAAAAGTTCAGAATATTTAATGCTATTTACTTATTTCCGATAATCTTATCGCATTTGGGGAAAATCCGTTAGATATAGGGGATATAGGGGGTAGGAGGTCTGTAGGGGTATTGGAGGTAAGTCAATTTAGACGCCAGCGTCAAAAGCTCGTCGTACCCTTGTTATTGGAAAGCCAGAGCTGCTTTGGGAAGTCAATATCGACTTTTGGCGGGTTCAGTCAATTTACCCATTTTAAGGAACAGGAATTTTCCAACCCCAATGGAAGTTTAAAAACATTTTCGGGCGGCGGGCGAGATTTTTTCCTTGGTATAGAGATGGAAATATGTTATAAATACAGGAATTGCGGGCTTTGCTTGCCGGCGAGGAGAAAAAGGAAAAAAATAAGGGTTTAAGAATTTAGGTTGGTATTAATAAGATCAAAGAAATAAATCCAATTTGCGGGAGAAAATCATGATGGTATCTCGTTGTTTCCAGAGGAGTTTAGGTGTATTTTTATTGGTTCTGGTTTTTTGTGTACTGAATTGCCCAACGGCCTGGGCGACTACGGCGGATCCCAAAGTATATGAGAAAATGCAGCCGGATGGGACGAAGATTACGCTGCGGGTTTGCGGCGATGAATATTTTTACTGGCTGGAAGATCAAAACGGTTATACCGTTGTGCAGGACCCAGTTACGAAGAAATATATGTATGCCGAATTACAGGGAACCCAGACACTGGGGGCAACGGCTCTGGAAGTGGGGAAAGTGGATCCGCAGGCGGCGGGATTACAGAAAAAGGTTCTTCCGTCCCGTGCGGTGCGGCTGCAAAAACGGCAGGAGGCAGAGGAGGCTGCCCGGGAGATTCAGAAAGCGGTTTCGGCGTTTAATCCGGCGGCGGTGTTTAATGCCTCTGTCTTTTCCGGAACAGCCGGGTCGGTGTCTGAGGAAGGGGAAGAAGGAAGCGGGCAGGCGATGGGAGGCCCCGCCCCGACGATTCGCAGAAATCTGGTACTTTTGGTAGCTTTTAACGATCATTACGATTCGCGGGCCGAGGTAAACACGGTAAAACCGGAGGTTGGTCTGCCGCCCAGTGCCTACGAATATATGTTTAATGGAACAGGCGGGGATCCGCTGATTGAGCCGACGAAGAGTGTTCGGGAGTATTTCCGGATTAACTCGTATAACCAGGTGATTGTCCAAACCACGATTGTCGGGTGGATCAAACTGCCGGAGGACGAGAGTTACTATGCCAGCAATTTTGCCTGGATGGCGCTACACGCCCTGGAGCGTGCGGATGCGATTGTTAATTTTGCGAATTTTGCAAATTCATTTGGGTTGGTTGATTCGCTGGTGATTATTCATTCTGGTTACGCCGGTGAGCATGACGGTAATCCTGCTCGTATCTGGTCCCACTCAGGTCCGCTGCCGGATTGGTGGGATGGGGATGGTTCCTCTGATCCCTGGATTAGCCAGGAAGGGGTTGCGGCGACGGGCTATTGTACGGCTCCTGCCCTGTGGGGTGCCCAGCCACCACTGCCGATTAATCCGGATGAGGTGGAAATAGGGCGTTTTGGTGTTATCGTACATGAAATGGGCCATCATACCTTTAATCTTCCCGATTTGTATGATACCGACAGTTCCAGTCAAGGAGTGGGAAACTGGTGCATAATGGGCGGCGGAAGCTGGGGATTTAGCGGTGATCAACTGGATATATCGCATGTGAGTGCCCCGCTGAAGGCTGGGCTGGGCTGGATTCAACCCGTTGCCATCGATACCCAGGATCCCAATCTGGATCCATGGGGAAGTTACAACATTAATGCCAGTATGCTGGATCCGGCTGGAACCTACCGGATCGATTGTTATTATGATAATCTGACGGTTCGAACGGGGCCCGCCGCGGTGGAAGTTGTCAAGGCCCTGGAATCGCAGATTGATTACCCTATTTTCCGGATTGTAAGTCTGGGTTATTCCGCGGCTCCGGATGCGATCGGGATATTTCGAGGGGGGTTGTCGGCGGGGCTGCCATTTGAATCAGGGGTGATATTAAGTACCGGGAACGCGGCGACGGCAGCCGGACCCAACTGGGCTGATCCGTGGCCGATTATGGAATCGTATCTGGGCAATACCACGACGGATTTTGGCGGTGGAGGGGATGCCGATCTGGCCAAGGCGCTTAGGGAGATAGAAGGGATTTCCAGTTCAACGGATCCCAATGCGGATCCGCCCACTCATGACGCCGCCTCCATTACTTTTAGCACCGATACTTTTGGACCGTATGGGATTCCTCATCCCGGCGATGTCTATATTAATTTTGTTTTTGCCTCGGAAGAGTATGATGACTTCGGGCAGGTATTCGATCATTTTGCGGTTTTTGCCAATGGGTATTATATTCCGACGGGATTGACAGTGCAGGGGAATATCGATCCCAATGATCCGAATCAGTATAATCCTCCTTTTGATCCGAGGGGAAATCGGCCCACCTCACCGAATCTCAATATTGAATATGATGGGGTGAATCCGGTATATACCGTACACATTGATTTGACGACGCTGGATCCGAATAAGCCGTTTGATCCGACCAAGCCGGTAACATATAAGCTGGTGATTGCGGATGTGGAAAATGGAAATCCCAATCCTTTTGATCTGGATTCGGCGGTTTTTATTCAGGTAGGCTCTTTCAGTATGACGGATCCCAACGGCTTGCCGGCGGAATCGGTCAGTGAATATTTTCTGGTGGAGAATCGCCAGCCGATAGGCTATGAGAAGAACATCCCCCAGGGCGGGCTGGCGGTTTGGCATATGGATGAGAATGTAAGATTTTTACATAATTTGAGTGTTCCGCCAAATAACCTGGAAGGATATCCCGGCCATATAGGCGCCACCAATGGGCGGGAATGGCCTTATGATAATGAACACTATACGGCGGCGCTCTTGCAGGCGGACGGGCTTTTTGACCTGGAACAAGGTGTGAACCGGGGAGATGCCGGGGATCTGTACCATGGCGAGGGAGTCAATGCCATTAATCAGATGACCACTCCCAGTACGGTTATGTATCAATGGGGAGTGCCGGCCCCTTCCTATTTTTCAATTTCCGCTATCAGTTCTTCGGATGAGGCGATGTGTTTAGTTTTCCGGGAACGAGCGGTATATAACGATGATTATGACCATCCGATGCCTGTGGAATGCGGCCAATACCGGTATAACGATACCTGGTTTGACGGCGGCGGGTGCGGGTGGCGGTATTCGGAAACGGGATACAGTTGCGGTAATCCGGCCGGATCTGTTCCGGAGATTCCGCTGGAGGCGGATGGGTTTCGGATTACCGGTACTACCCAGGGGGCGCTGGATACGCTGGTGTACGGCCGGGGTGATGCCCAGCGGCATCCCTTTGCCTCCCAGTGTGCCGGTTTTGATGGGTACAATGTTCCGATTGACCCGGTGGACGTCTGGCATACCTTTACGCCCCAGGTGACGGGATTTTACGCGTTTAGCCTGTGTTCCAGTGCTTTTGACACCACGATCAGCATTTTTGCCGATCCGAATGATATTGAAAATCAGGTTCCCTCCATCGCCTGTAATGACGATGCTGAAAGTCTCGACGAGGGATGCTTATTCCAATCCCGGGTGGTTGTGAATCTGGTGGAGGGGAATACCTACCTGATCCGCATCGGCGGATACAACGGTGAACAGGGGGAATATACCCTTACCATCGAAAGGAAGGTGGGTGCGGTAAATGATAGTTGTGATCTGGCGGTGGCGCTGGAAAACGCGGTTCCGACGATGGGCAGCACCTTTGCGGCCACCGCTACGTTTGCCAATAACGGACCTGAAGCCTTTGTCACGCCGGGTGAGGGGGTAGATGACAGCATTGATACCTGGTATTCCTACACGCCCAGCAAAGATGGAAATGTGACCATTGCCGTGGAAAGTGTGCAGGAATCATTGGATACCACGGTTGGGGTATATGAAAGCTGCGGTGATTTAACCAGTTATCTGGCTTTTAATAACGATTGGGAACAGAATTATGCCAATGTTTGTGATGGCTGCAAGCACACCGATTCGAAATTGTCGATATACATGGAAAAGGATAAAACCTACCTGATCCGTGTGGCAGGGATCAGCGGAATGCCGCTTATAACCGGTTCTTCCGGCGGCCCTTCCACCGAAGCAGATCTGCTCAGTGAGCAGGAATCGGCCCAGATCGAATATCATTGCCAGGATAGCCCGCCAGTACCTCCCTATAGTATATTCTGGAGTTCACTGATGGATATGGCTGGTCCCGACCCCGATGCGGTGATGATCCCCGATGTGCCGACGTCCACCTGGACGTATGGCTGTACCGCGACCTCGGCCGGAATGATTTTCGGGTATTATGATCTGCATGGGTACCCCAATATGTACACCGGCCCGGCCAACGGCGGGGAGGCCCCCCTGACCGATTTGGGGCAGGGCATATATGATCCCATTCCGGGATCCTGCTCAATTATTGCGACTATGGACGGATTTGACGGTCGTACCGGCAATGGCCATGTGGATGATTACTGGATTGCCTATGAAGAAATCGGTCCGGATCCCTGGCAGGGTCAGGCGATAGAGCATAGCCGGGGTGATTGTACGGCTGATTTTCTGGGTACCAACCAGTGGAAATGGGATTTCGACGGGGATGGTCAAAAGGATAGTAATGTGGATGGCGGGACTATTTATTTCTCCTATAATGGTCCAGGCAAACTGTATGATTATGTCCCATCCCAATCCGCCGGTTATCCGCAAACGGAGGCCTGCCATGGCTTGCGTTTGTTTGCGGAATCGCGGGGGTATGAAGTGGCGGAAAACTATACCCAAAAGATCGACGCCGTGGCAGAGGGTGGATTCTCCTTTGCGGATTATATGGCGGAAATCGACAATGGGTATCCGGTTATGCTGCATGTGGTGGGGCATACGATGGTGGGGGTTGGTTATAATGCCGCTGAAAAGAAAGTATATCTTCATAATACCTGGACTAACAGCGTAGAGTTCATGACTTGGGGAGAAGATTATAAAGGGATGGTTTTTGTAGCCGTTACCATTATTCACCTTTCCGGCCAGGAATTACCCGCCAGCAGTGATTCCTACGGTGATTATATTATCACCGTAACGGAGTCGCCGGAAAATGATGAATGCGAAGGTGCGATTCTGGTGAGCGATTTTGCGGTAACGGGCGAAACGGTTACCGGATCGACGGCTACGGCTACGGCGACTCCGGTAGATCCTTTAACCTCTTCCTGCGGCGGAGGTTATGATATTCTGGATGTGTGGTATGCCTACCGGCCGGATGTGAGTGAACCGGTGACGATCAGCCTGTGCGGCAGTTTGTTTGATACCACGCTGGCGGTGTATGACAATTGCCAGGGGTATGAGCTGGCCACTGCCTGCAATGACGATGCCTGCGGATTTTTGAGCCAGCAGTCGGAGTTGACCATGCCGATGGTTGCTGGTCAGGTGTATTTTATTCGGATTGCCGGATATAACGGCGCATCGGGTGAGTACCAATTGAAGATAACGGGAGGGGAAGGGAATACCCTGACCATCAATCCGCCGAAAAAGTATTCCTGGTATGAGGGTGCGCCGGTGAATGTTTGTCTCAGCGGTACCGGGGGTGTTGCTCCTTATGCGAACTGGATTGCCACGCCGATCAATAATGTTTATACCATACTGGAGGAAAATCTGTTTGGTGAAACCGGAACGGCGCAAGAGTGGTATGGGGATGATATGATGTTCCCGGCGGGCAGCCGGTATGACCTGCCGTTCAGTTTTCCATTCTTTGGTTCGCAGTATGATAGTATGAAAGTGAATGTGAATGGTTTTCTGTTATTGGGCGATACCTTCACAGGCTTACCATCCATGAACTCCACCGGCGGCTTGATCAGCAATGCAATCATCGCACCGATGTGGACGGATCTGTACACGAAATTGCCTACCCCGCCGAATACGATTGTGGGTGATATATATGTCGAGCAGGTTCCGGCAGAAAATCCCACGCAAGTAACCATCCGTTGGAAAGGGATTAGCTGGGAAAGCAGTTTGCTATGCAACTTTTCCGTGACGCTCTTTAACGACGGGAAGATCCGGTTTGATTATGGGGATGGGAATGCCGGGGTGAAACCTACGGTGGGAATTTCTGCGGGTAACGGGATAGATTATATTGTGGTTTATGAATATGATACGGATGTTCCGCTGGACCTAAGCGGAGTCGAATCGGTCCTGTTTGAGCCGCCTTTCGAGATTCCGACCTTCCTGCCTCCGGGGATCGATTTCAATTCCAGCGGCTGCTTTGTCGGTGAACCAACCCAGGCAGGGAGCTATCCAGTGTATATTACGGTGACCGATAGTGCGGTTCCAGCCAAGACCATTCGCGAATATTTTGATTTGCAGGTGCTTATTGCCGGTGATATTAATAAAGATTTGACTGTAAATCTGGAAGATTACGCCCAATTATGTAATCATTGGACGGATTCCGGCTGTGTTTCGCCGAAATGGTGCGAATTTAATGATGTGAATGCCGACGGCGAAGTTGACTTGCTGGATTTGGCGAAGATGGCGGAAAACTGGCTGAGAGAATCCGGTCGTTAATAGCTGTTAATAAATGAGTTGAATCGTTTTGGTTTGCGATTCGCCAAACAAGGCGAAAAATTAGATTTTACTGTGCTGCCTTTCCGGAGGACTGCTCTGGAAAGGCAGTGTTTTCTATAGAAACATAGCAGATTACAGGACGTTGAGTTTTTGTGTAATAGATGATAATTAATATATGTTATATATTGTACATATATTATTAAATATTAATCAAATATTATGTAACATAGGAGGTCGTCGGATAAAATTTTTGGAAAAAAGTATTTTTTTTGGATTTTTGTTTGGCATTATTGTCGCCAGGTTTATATCTTATTTGATTCTACGGTGGCTAAGGCTTTGCGCGGCTGCTATCCGGAAAGTTGAGCCTGTAAAGCAGGGCGGCAGGAACGTTCGCTTTGCTGCTGTAGCTCAGTGGTAGAGCGCGTCCTTGGTAAGGACGAGGTCATGGGTTCAACCCCCATCAGCAGCTTTGTAGTAGTGTAAAAAAGTGTAAAAATGGTTTTGCGGTTGTCGGTTTTGTGAATCGATGGCGAGCAATAGAAGTGGTAATAGTAGTAATTCTCCCTAGAAATTTTAGGAGGACCTAAAAGATGGCTAAAGAGGTTTTTGAACGAAGCAAACCTCACGTGAATGTTGGTACCATTGGACACATTGATCATGGTAAAACTACCTTGACAGCAGCGATCACCATGGTGCAGGCGGCGAAAGGTTTTTGCAAGGCGGTATCGTATGATGAAGTGGCCAAGGCATCGGAAAGCCAGGGCCGTCGTGATGCGACCAAAATTCTGACCATTGCGACCAGTCACCAGGAGTATGAGACGGAAAACCGTCATTATGCTCATATTGACTGTCCGGGTCATGCCGATTACATCAAGAATATGATTACCGGAGCGGCCCAGATGGATGGGGCGATCCTGGTGGTATCCGCGGCGGACGGCCCAATGCCTCAGACTCGCGAACATGTGCTGCTGGCTCGCCAGGTAAACGTGCCGGCGATTGTGGTGTTCCTGAACAAGGTCGATCTGGTCGATGATCCGGAATTGCTGGAACTGGTGGAACTGGAAATCCGGGAATTGCTCAGCAAGTATGAATTCGATGGCGACAATGTTCCGGTTATCAAAGGAGCCGCCAGCGAAGCCCTGAATAACCCCAAGGATCCGGAAAAGACCAAATGTATCCAGGAACTGATGGATGCGATTGACAGCTATATTCCCGAACCGGTTCGGGAAGTGGACAAGCCGTTCCTGATGCCCGTGGAAGACGTGTTCTCCATTAAAGGCCGTGGTACGGTAGGAACGGGCCGTATTGAGCGTGGATCGATCCGGGTTGGCGAGGAAATCGAGATTGTCGGTTTAACGGATACCCGTAAGACCACGGTCACCGGCGTAGAAATGTTTAACAAGACAATGGATTTCGGCCAGGCGGGCGATAATGTGGGTTGTCTATTGCGTGGAGTTGAGAAGGAAAATCTCGAGCGTGGCCAGGTTTTGGCCAAGCCGGGTTCGATTACTCCTCATTCCAAGTTTGAAGGCGAGATTTATGTGTTGACCAAAGAGGAAGGCGGCCGGCATACCCCGTTCTTTACGGGTTATCGTCCTCAGTACTTTTTCCGTACGACCGACGTTACCGGCGGTTTGAAACTTCTCGGCGGCGCCGAAATGTGCATGCCTGGTGATAATATTACCGCGGAAATCGAGATCATCACCCCCATCGCGATGGAAGAAGGTCTTCGTTTTGCGGTACGAGAAGGCGGCCGAACGGTCGGTGCCGGCGTAGTGACCAAAGTACTCGCCTAACGCAGGTGTTCCGGATCGGTTTGCGGCGTTTTGTGGATATATGTGATTCGATTGAAAATAAGGAAAAATGCAGGAAATAATCAGGGGCGACCTGGCCGAAGTCAGACAGTGATTTTGGTCAAGTCGCCCTTGGTGACTATCATCGGATGAAGGAGTGGCCATGGCCAAGGCGGCTAAACGAGAATACTTCTGGATGGAATGTGGTGAGTGCGGCAATCGAAATTACCGGACCGAGGTCAATACGATGGGGGGGGTGCCCAAGTTAGAGTTGAAAAAATATTGTAAGCATGATCGCAAGCGAACCGTGCATAAGTTACGAAAAAAATAAAGGTGTTAAAACATAGAAGGCCAGTAGCTTAATTTGGTAGAGCAGCGGTCTCCAAAACCGCAGGTTGGGGGTTCGATTCCCTCCTGGCCTGATGGAGAACAATAGCGATGGGGCTAGAGTTTTATAAGAAGGAACAAGGCTATTACACGAGAATGGGCACAGCCCTGGGCTTAGGGCTTCTGACGGCATTGGGATGCTGGGCCCTTTATAACAAGCTGGAAGGAATCACCAGCCTTACTCCTACGGCAAAAGTATGGGTTCAGGCAGGCGTTCCGGCGGTGTTGTTCCTGGTATTAGGCTGGACCATCTTCAAGGTCTTAAACACCCCTAAATACGCTGATTTTATGATTGCCACCGAAGGAGAAATGAAGAAGGTTTCCTGGTCCAGCAAGAAGGAAATTATCACTTCCACCAAAGTAGTGATCTGGACGGTAGTGTCAATAGCGATTTTATTGGCCGTGGTGGATTATGGATTTATAATTTTGTTCCGTTTGATTCATGTATTAAAAACAATCGATTAATAATAGAACCAGAGGCTTGTTTTGGTAGAGTCAACAGCAAAAAAATGGTATGTTTTACGGGTAGCGTCCAATCGCGAGGAACAGGTTCGGGATGCCTTGATTCGCAAGGTTCAGATCGAAGCTATCGACGATGAAATTGGGCGTATCGTGGTTCCTACCGAGCGGATCAAGCGAGTAAGAGGCGCCCATCAAAGGGTTTATGAGCGTAAGCTGTATCCCGGTTACGTTTTTATTGAAATGGCCATGTCGGAGGACGGCAGCATTCCGGATCGAGCCTGGTTTGTAATCAAAGAATCATCCGGGGTAGGTGATTTCATCGGGACCGAGGGAAAACCCAGTCCCATGAGTCCCGAAGACGTGTTCAAGATGCTCGGTCAGATGGAACGACCGGAAGAATCGCCCATGATCCAGATGGAGTTCAAAAAAGGCGACCTTATTAAGGTGAAAGAGGGGGCGTTTGAAGGGTTCGAAGGGACCGTCGAAGAAATGGACACGGAAAAAGGAACGGTCCGGGTGATTGTAACGATTTTTGGACGGGCTACCCCGTTGGATATAGAGTATTGGCAATTGGAAAAGGTTTAGCATTCCCGAGCGGCAGCCGCCAATAGAACGAAGAAAATACGGATTAGATAACAAGTAAACCAGACAGAAAAGATTAACAAAAGAGTGTATTTCTATGGCAAAAAAGAAAGAAATCGTAGGTAAGATTAAAATACAGGCCCCGGGCGGCAAGGCCACGCCGGCACCCCCTATTGGCCCGGCTTTGGGTCAACATGGCGTAAACATCGGCCAATTCGTTTCTCAGTTTAACGAGAAAACCCGAGAATTGAACGGCATGATTGTCCCGGTGGAGATTACGGTTTATGCGGACAAATCGTTCGAGTTTATCGTCAAGAGTTCCCCGGCGGCGGAGCTTTTAAAACAGGCGGCCGGGATCGCCAAAGGCAGCGGTGTGCCCAACAAGGAAAAGGTGGGAACCGTTACCCGCAAACAGGTGGAAGACATTGCCAAGATCAAACTGAATGATTTGAATGCGTTTTCCGTAGACCGGGCGGTAAAGATCATAGAAGGAACTGCCCGGAGCATGGGGTTGGATGTTACCCACTGAGGACTCCAACAGGTGCCTTGGAAGGCAGATGGATCAAAATACTAGCGGCGAACCACGGCCGAGGATAGTGGGAGCGATAAATCGCGAGGTGTTATATGCGTTCACGAAGTAAGCGTTATACAAAGGATGCGGCGGCAGCGGCCACCGCGAAAGTGTCTCTGGAAGAGGCCGTAAAAAAAATCAAGCAGTGGAATACGACCAAATTCGACCAAACCGTGGAGTGCGTCCTGAGTTTGGGTTTGGACGCCCGTCAGGCGGATCAGGCGGTTCGCGGGGCGATCTCCTTGCCGCATGGGATCGGCAAGACCCTGAAAGTGATCGCCTTTTGCGAAGGAGAAGACGAAGCGGCCGCTAAGGCCGCGGGTGCCATGGAGGCCGGCGGCGATGATCTGGTGGCCAAAGTGCTGGGCGGCTGGATGGATTTTGATGTTGCGATAGCCCATCCCCGAATGATGGGTAAGGTCGGAAAGCTGGGCCGGGTATTAGGTCCCCAGGGCAAAATGCCTTCTCCCAAAAGCGGAACGGTAACCGCCGAAATCGGCAAAGCCGTTAAAGACTATGCTGCCGGGAAAGTGGAGTTTCGCAACGATAGCGGGGGCAATGTGCATGCCCCGGTGGGAAAGGTCAGTTTTGAAGTCCCCCAATTGGTGGATAACATCAACACCTTTATTGAACAGATTAAAAAGATGAAACCGTCCGCTGCCAAAGGAACCTATATTAAACGAATCTGTATCAGTGCCACGATGAGTCCTTCGGTGGAATTGGAACTTTCTTAATCTTGAACTGGAGAAGAAACTCAGATGAGTAAAAAAATTAAAGGTATCATACAAAAAGAATTACATTCGCGATTCGAAGATGTCAAAGAATGCATCGTTGTTTCGATTCGCGGGATTAACGGAATTGACAATAATATTTTACGCGGCGATTTGAAGCAGAAGAATATCCACCTGAATGTGGTGAAAAATTCTCTGGCGCGCGGCGCGATGAAGAATTTGGGTTTTAACAATGTGGAATCTTTGCTGCAGGGTCCCTGTGCGGTCACCTTTGGGAGCGACGATATCGTATCCCTGGCGAAGATTCTGGTCGAATGGGACAAAAAGCTGGAGCATTTCCAGATTAGAGGCGGTTATCTGGATGGTCAGGTGCTGAATGCTCAGATGGTTCAGAACCTTTCCCAGATGCCCAGCCGCAGAGAATTGCAGGCTACGGTGGTTATGCTCGCCAAGTCGCCCGGCAGCCGGCTGGCAGGGGCTATTGGCGGCCCGGCCGGTTATATAGCCGGTTGCGTTAAGGCCCTGGTGAAGAAGTTGGAAGAAGGTTCCGAGGCGGCCTGACCCGAAAATTTATTATGATAACAATATGCATGATCCGACTGCCCCTTCGGGGTTAAAACGAGGTGATGGCACCTTGGCACTTGGACAGGCAGTAGAACTTAGAACAGGAGTAATTGAAATGACGGAAGAAAGCGGAAAGACCTACAGCGATGATATCAAGAAGCTGGGTGATCAAATCGTGGGATTGACCCTGTTGCAGGCCAAAGAGCTGGGCGACTATTTGAAAGAAGTGCATGGCATTGAACCGGCTGCCGGAGCGGTAGCGGTTGCCGCCATGCCCGGCGCCGGTGCTGCTGAAGCGGTAGAAGAGAAGTCTTCTTTTGATGTGATTCTGAAGGTTGCCGGTGAAAAGAAAATTCAGGTAATCAAGGAAGTCCGGGCCGCCACAGGATTAGGTCTCAAGGAAGCCAAGGAATTGGTGGACGGCGCTCCCAAGCCGGTTAAAGAAGGCCTGAGTAAGGAAGATGCCGATAAACTGGCCAAGATCCTGGAAGAAGTTGGCGCTACGGTGGAGATCAAGTGATTGATTCCACGGGTGCTTTCTTGATGCTTCCAGGTTTACCATTGACTGGTACTTTTACTATTTGACATGGCGAGGTGAAGCATATGTCTTTCAATGAAATACGCCGTTTTGGCAGAATCAGGCATGAAACCGAACTTCCGGATATGACGCAGATTCAGCGTGGAAGCTACGATCGCTTTACGCAATCGCTGGTTCCTCCCGCCGATCGTTTGCCCATGGGTCTGGAAGGTCTTCTCCGTGAGATATTCCCGATTAAAAGTTATGACGAAAACATGGTCATGGAATATCTGGATTATGAACTGGGCAAGCCCCGGTACAGTCCCGATGAGTGCCGTCAGCTTCGTCTAACCTATGGGATGCCCCTGCGGATCCGGTGCCGGTTGACGCGCAAAGACAACGAAGACATTATGGAAGACAGTGTGTATCTGGGGGAACTGCCCATTATGCTCGGCGGCGGCGAATTTGTCATTAACGGGGCCGAACGTGTAATCGTGAATCAGTTGCACCGCAGTCCGGGTGTCGATTTTGTGATCGATAGCCAGGAAGGTGACCGTCCTCTGCATGCCTGTCGGATTATTCCGGAACGGGGCAGTTGGATCGAGGTCAACGTTACCAAAAAAGATGTTATGGTCGTTCGGATCGATCAGTCCAGCAAACTTAGCGTCACGACCTTTTTGCGGGCCATGGATGAACGGTTTGGTACGAGCGAGTCGATCATTCGGGAGTTCTATAAAACCAAGAGTGTGGCCGTGGATAGCCTTAAACCCGATATGTGGGTGGTGGGACCGGTAATCAACAAAGAAGATGGTGAAGAACTGGTTAAAGCCGGCTGTCAGATTGGTGAAGCCCTGCGTAAAATCCAGCAGTCCAGCTTAAAGAAAATCGAAGTCTGCGATAAAATCACCGATTCGATTATTTTGAATTCGCTGGCGGAAGACCCCAGTGACAGTTATGAACAAGCGGTGCTGAAAATCTATGCCCGGCTGCGGCCCGGCAATCCGGCCCAACTGGAAAAGGCCAAAACCCTGTTCAAAGAGAAGTTCTATGATGAAAACCGGTATCGGTTAGGCAAAGTCGGCCGGTTCCGTATCAATCGGAAGTTTCAACAGGATATCAGTGAAGACGAAATGACACTTCGGCCCGAAGATTTTCTGAATTCCTTGAAGTATATTGTGCAATTACGCGCCGGCTCCGGAATTATCGACGATATCGATCATCTGGGAAACCGGCGGTTGCGCACGATCGATGAACTGGCAGCCGATGAGATTCGCAAAGGATTTCTCAAGCTGCGGCGCTCGGTGCAGGAGCGAATGAGCATCATCGATCCGCAGCAAATGACTCGAATTGCCGAGTTGATCAACAGCAAGAGTATTGCCAGCAGTATCGACTCCTTTTTCGGCAGAGGCGAATTGAGTCAGGTTGTCGATCAGACCAATCCCTTGAGCCAGTTGACGCATGAAAGGCGTCTCTCGGCGCTGGGGCCGGGCGGTTTGAACCGGAAACGAGCCGGTTTTGAAGTGCGCGATGTGCACATCAGCCATTACGGGCGTATTTGCCCGATCGAAACCCCGGAAGGAACCAACATTGGTCTGATTTCATCGCTGAGTATTTATGCGGGAATCGACCAGTATGGTTTTCTGGTGACACCTTATCGAAAAGTCGAAAAAGGGAAAGTTACCAAAAACGTTCTTTTGCGGGCCGATGAAGAGATCGAAGCGATTCTTTCGCCGACCGATGTTCTGGAAGATAATGGAATGACCCTCAAAAGCGGCCAGGTTCTGGCACGGGTCAACGGCGATTTGGCACAGGTAGATAGTTCCGAAGTTCAGTATGTGGATAATTCGTCCCAGCAAATGGTGGGTATTTCCGCCTCTTTGATCCCGTTTTTGGAACATGACGATGCCAACCGCGCTCTGATGGGCTCGAACATGCAGCGTCAGGCGGTTCCTTTGCTGGCCACCGAACCGCCCTTGATTGCCACAGGGATGGAAAAGGTTGTGGCCCTCAATAGCAGCATGGTGATCCGTGCCCGGAAAAGCGGGATCATTACGGATGTGGACAGCAAGCGAATTGTGATTGATGAAGCGGATGAATATGTATTACGCAAATTTGTCGGTCTCAATGAACGCACCTGTTTGAATCAGAAACCTGTTGTTCAGTTGGGACAGAAGGTGAAAAAAGGCGATATTATCGCCGACGGGGCTGCCACCAGTCAGGGGGAACTGGCTCTGGGAAAGAATGTTCTGGTCGGCTTCATGATGTACGACGGATACAATTTTGAGGATGCCATTTTAGTCAGTGAAAAACTGGTCAAGGAAGATGCCTTTACCAGTATCCATATCGAAGAGTTTGAAATTGAAATTCGCGAGACCAAGCTGGGCCGGGAAGAATTCACCCGTGATATTCCCAATGTCTCCGAAAAAGCACTGGCCAATCTGGATGAAGGCGGCGTGGTGCGTGTGGGTACCTATGTCCAGCCGGGCGATATTCTGGTGGGAAAGGTTTCCCCCAAGAGTAAAAGCGAATTGTCCCCGGAAGAAAAACTCCTCTATGCGATTTTCGGCCGGGCCGGCGAAGATGTTAAAAATGACTCGCTGGAAGTACCCAGCGGTGAAGAAGGAATCGTAATCGATACCAAGCGGTTTTCCCGCCGGATGTACATGAGTGAAGAGCAGCGCAAGGCTCAGTCGCAGGCCTTGAAAGTTTACCAGAAACAAATGGCCAAAAAAATTGCGGATGTATTCCGGCAGATGGCCCAGTCGCTGCAGGACAAGATGGATATTGTGGTGGTGGACCCGACCACCAAGCAAAAAGTGGGTATGAGTCCGGTGGATGACGTGATCCTGGAGCAGGTTGAGACCTTTGATATTGCCTGGATCAAGCCGGCCAGCAAACGGGTGGAAGCCGAGGAAAGTGTAAATTCGTATATGGCTCGGATCCAGGAACTCAAGGAAGAGCAGCAGCGAAAAACCCAACAGATGAAGCGCGGCGATGAGTTGCCCTCCGGCGTTCTGGAGATGGTGAAAATCTATATTGCTACCAAGCGTCGGCTTTCCATCGGCGATAAGATGGCCGGTCGGCATGGAAATAAAGGTGTTATCGCCCGCATTTTGCCGGAAGAAGATATGCCTTTTCTTGAAGACGGCACCCCGCTGGACATTCTGTTGAATCCTCTCGGTGTACCGGGTCGTATGAATGTAGGGCAGATTCTGGAGACCCATCTGGGCTGGGCGGCGAGAATTCTCGGATTCCAGGCGGTTACTCCGGTCTTCGACGGTGCGGTGGAAGAGGATGTACATGCCGTAACCAAAGAAGCCAATTTAAAGATCCAGGAACTGAAGAACGAAATTCAAGAGAAAAAGATAACGCCGGATCCTGGAATTATATACGTTGAAATGCCCTATGGCGGGAAAATCACGCTGTATGACGGCCGAACCGGAGAACCGTTCGAACAGAAAGTTACCGTCGGCTGCATGTACCTGATGAAACTGCATCATCTGGTGGATGACAAGATTCATGCACGTGCGACCGGTCCCTACAGCCTGATTACGCAGCAGCCACTGGGCGGCAAGGCCCGTACCGGCGGCCAGCGTTTTGGCGAAATGGAAGTCTGGGGTCTGGAAGCGTATGGGGCCGCCTATATCCTCCAGGAGCTTTTGACCGTAAAAAGCGATGATGTGGAAGGACGAACCAAAATCTACGAGTCCATGGTGAAAGGAAACAACTGCCTGGAAGCAGGAACGCCGGTTTCCTTTGATGTTTTGTGCAATGAAATTCGTGGATTAGGCCTTAATATACAGTTGGAAAAGAAACGAATAATTTGATTCGGACATTAAGTAATTATTGAGGAGTGAACCAAAAATGGTAGAGTCGATTTACGACCGTATCAACGATTATGGTTCCGTAAAAATTTCATTGGCCAGTCCCAACGACATACGGAGTTGGTCTTTCGGTGAGATCCGCAAACCGGAGACGATCAATTACCGTACGTACCGTCCCGAAAAGGACGGCCTGTTCTGCGAACGAATATTCGGCCCGGAACGGGACTGGGAATGTGCCTGCGGCAAGTACAAAGGGACAAAGTACAAAGGGATCATTTGCGACCGCTGTGGTGTGAAAGTCACCCATAGCCGGGTTCGGCGCAAACGGATGGGGCACATTAATCTGGCCGCCCCGATTGTGCATATCTGGTTTTTTAAAGCCATGCCTTCCCGGCTGGCCCATTTGCTGGATATGAAAAACAGCGATATGGAAAAGATCATCTATTTCCAGGATTACGTTGTCACCAATGCCGGTGAAACCCCCTTGAAAGTAAAAGAACTTTTAAGCGAGGAAGATTACCGCCGTGCCCAGGAAAAATATGGCACCACGTTTAAGGCGGAAATGGGTGCGGAGGCCATTAAATCACTGTTGGCCAATTTGAACCTGGAACAGGAAATGGCCAAGTTGCGGGAAGATCTGGAAAAAACCAACAGTCAGCAAAAAGCCAAGGATATCAGTAAACGGCTGAAAATTATCGAGTCGCTGCGCTGCAGCGAAAATAAAGCCGAATGGATGGTCATGGAAGTCATTCCGGTGATCCCGCCGGATTTGCGCCCGCTGGTATTGCTGGAGAGCGGCAATTTCGCCACCAGCGACCTGAACGATCTGTATCGCCGGATCATCAACCGGAACAATCGGCTGAAAAAACTCGTCGATCTGAATGCCCCGGAAGTGATTATCCGCAATGAGAAACGCATGCTCCAGCAGGCGGTGGATGCGTTGTTTGACAACGGCCGCTGCCGCCGCCCGGTGCTCGGTTCCAGCAACCGGCCGCTCAAGAGCCTGACCGATATGATCAAAGGTAAACAGGGACGGTTTCGCGAAAATCTACTCGGCAAACGTGTCGATTATTCCGCCCGTTCCGTAATCGTGATCGGTCCGGAACTAAAATTGTATCAGTGCGGCTTGCCGAAAAAGATCGCTCTGGAATTGTTTCAGCCTTTCATTATTCGCCGCCTGAAAGAGCAGGGGCTGGCCGACACCATCAAAAGCGCCAAGAAAATGCTCGAACGGCGTGAAGAATGTGTCTGGGATGTTCTGGAAGAAGTCATTCACGAACACCCGGTTCTCTTGAATCGTGCCCCGACTCTGCATCGAATGGGTATTCAGGCTTTTGAGCCGATCCTGATCGAAGGAAACGCGATCAAAATTCATCCCCTGGTTTGCAAAGGATTCAACGCCGACTTCGATGGCGACCAGATGGCCGTGCATTTGCCCTTGAGTGTCGAAGCCCAGGCGGAAGCCCATGTGCTCATGCTGGCGACCAATAACATCTTTTCGCCCGCCAGTGGTTCGCCGATTATGTCGCCCTCTCAGGATATTGTTTTGGGCAATTATTATTTGAGCCTGGTCCGGCCCCAGGAAAAAGGCGAAGGAATGGCTTTTTGCAATATGTTCGAAGCCATGATGGCTTACGAGCAGGGCAAAGTTTCCATCCATGCCCAGATCAAAGTCCGGTTGCCTGCCCATAAGCGGGCGGTGGACAAGGAGGGCAAATTCAGTAAATCCGGAGCCGTCGTCGAGACCTGTGTCGGACGGTGCATTTTCAATGATATTCTTTCCGAGGAAATGCCCTTCTATAATCATAGTCTAAGTTCCAAGGCTCTGAGCGGAGTAATCAGCGATTGTTTCCAGTATGCGGGCCGCAGTAAAACGATTGATTTGCTGGATCATATCAAGGAACTGGGATTCCGTTACGCGACCTTAGCCGGTTTGTCCATGTGTATTACCGATCTGCGGATCCCCAGCAAGAAACAGGAAATTATTGATGTGACGCAAAAGCGCGTCAATCGTGTTGAGAAGAATTTTAAGAATGGTGCCCTGACGGACGGGGAACGGTATAACCAGATTATCGACGCCTGGACCCATGCACGTGTCCAGGTAACCAATGAAATGATGCGTGAACTGGAAAATGACACCCGCGACGGAAAGCCGTATTTGAATCCGGTGTTTTTAATGACCGATTCCAAGGCCCGCGGCAGTGTTGATCAGATTCAGCAGTTGGCTGGAATGCGTGCCTTGATGGCCAAACCGTCGGGCGAGATTATCGAAACCCCAATTAAAGCCAATTTCCGGGAAGGCCTGAGCGTACTGGAATATTTCAGCTCGACGCACGGTGCTCGCAAAGGGTTGGCCGATACCGCCTTGAAAACGGCAGACAGCGGCTATTTAACCCGGAAACTGGCGGACGTTAGCCAGAATGTCATTGTCAACGAATTCAATTGCAAGACCCTGCAGGGGATCAATAAGAGTGTCGTTTATAAGGGGGAGCAGGTTTCGATTCCCTTGCGGGAAATGATTATCGGCCGCATCGCCCGCGATACGATCCGCAATCCGATTACCGATGAAGTGATTGTAGCGGAGAATGATGTAATCACTCCGGAAGTAGCTCGTAAAATCGAAGAGTTGGGATTGGATACCATTCGCGTACGCAGCCCGATGACCTGTGAAAGCCGGTTGGGTATCTGCGCCAAGTGTTATGGTGTGGACCTCAGTACCGGCCGTATGGTCGAAGAAGGTATGGCGGTGGGAATCATCGCTGCCCAGTCCATTGGTGAGCCGGGCACCCAGTTGACCATGCGTACCTTCCATACCGGCGGTATTGCCGAACGTGCCGTGGTCGAACATCAAACCATGGCCACGGTGTCCGGTGTGGTAAAATATTCCGAATTGAATGCGGTGGCAGTAGAACAGGAAGACGGAACCACCAAAAAAGTCGTTCTCAAGCGAAATGGGGAAATCATTCTCCAGGATAGCAAAGGCCGTGAACTGGAACGATATCGCGCACCCTATGGTTCGACCATTTTGGTAAATGAAGAACAGGAAGTTACGATTGGTACTGTTCTCTTTGAGTGGGACCCGCACCGCGTACCGATTCTGTCCGAAGTAGCCGGTTTTGTAAAATTCCAGGATATTGAAGAAGGCGAAACGATTCGTACCGAAGTGGATCATGTCGGACGTGAGATCCGCCCGGTTGTGATCGAGCATAAAGGCGAGAAACATCCTCGAATTGTAGTTGAAGATGCCGAAGGCAGAATCCTCGATTTCCATTATCTTCCTGCCAAAGCGCGTATCGAAGTGAACGAAGGGCAGGAGATCAAACCCGGTGCCCTCCTGGCCTTGCAGCCTCGTCTGATCACCGGTACCCAGGATATTACCGGCGGTCTGCCCCGCGTCACCGAAATCTTTGAAGCGCGAAAACCCAAAGAGCCTGCCGCCATGGCGGAAATATCGGGCCGGGTGGAACTTAGAAGCGATAAGCGACGTGGTAAAATGACCATTATTGTCCGGTCGGAATCCGGCATGGAAATTGAACATCATGTTTCCCATGACAAACATCTGAATGTCCACACGGGAGATTATGTGGATGCCGGCAGTCCCCTGACCGATGGCCCGCTGGTACCCCATGATATCCTGCGGATTCGTGGTGAAGAGGCTTTGCAGGATTACCTGCTGACCGAAATCCAAAATGTCTATCGTTCCCAGAATGTGAAAATTAACGATAAACATGTCGAAATCATCATCTGCCAGATGATGCGTAAAGTGAAAGTGGAAAATATCGGTGATGCCGATGTCCTGCCCGGCGATACGCTGGACAAATTCCTTTTCCGCGAGATCAATGATCGCATCAACAGCAGTGTCAAGATTACCAACCCGGGTGATACCGATCTCAAGATAGGACAAATAGTTACAAAAGAAGAGCTGGATCGCGTCAACGAACCGGTCTCTGCTATCGGCGGCGATCAGGCCGAAGGTACTCGTTGCCGGCCAGCCTCTGGTACGACCATGCTTCTGGGTATTACCAAAGCTTCGCTCCAGTCGGAAAGCTTTGTTTCTGCGGCCAGTTTCCAGGAAACGACTCGCGTTTTGACCGAGGCGAGTATTTCGGGCAAGGTGGACCAGTTGTTAGGGTTGAAAGAAAACGTAATTTTAGGTCATTTAATACCTGCCGGAACCGCCTTTAAGCCCTATTTGGGCATAAAAGTGAAGCATTTGGCAGCCCCGCCGCCTCCGCCGGAGTTTGCCATAACTGAACTTTCGGAAAAAGAAGCGGAAGAAGCCAGAGCAGAAAAAGCGGTAAAAGAAGCTCTGGGGTTGACATAGATAAAATTTTAGCGTAAAATGACTGCTTAGAAAATTTAGAAAGTATATGTGCTAGGCTTTGGAGAAATAAATGCCGACTATCAACCAGTTAGTTAAAAATGGACGTAAACCTGTTCGCCGAAAGGGAAAAACGCCTGATTTGGGACAATGTCCGCAAAAACGTGGTGTTTGCCTGCAGGTCAGAACCCAGACCCCTAAGAAACCGAACTCCGCCTTGCGGAAAGTAGCCAGGGTTCGGCTCAGCAACGGCAAGGAAGTTACCGCGTATATACCTGGAGAAGATCATAATCTGCAGGAACATAGTATCGTCCTGGTCCGGGGCGGCAGGGTCCGCGACCTTCCCGGTGTTCGCTATCATATCGTTCGCGGTGTTCTGGATACCCTGGGCGTCAACGGACGCAAACAAAGCCGCAGCAAGTATGGGGCCAAAGTGGGCAAGTAATTCTACCTGGAACAGGATTGGAAATAAATGATTAGTATGAATCAAACTTATTCGGAGGTTATTGGATAATGCCAAAACGTTTTACGGCATCAGCAAAACAGCTACGACCGGATCCCAAATATAACAGTAAGTTAGTGTCTAAATTCATTAATTGCATGATGTGGGATGGCAAAAAGAGCGCTGCGCAGACCGTCTTGTATGAGGCTCTCGATAAAGTCAGCAAACGGGTCAAGGATGTTTCCCCTCTGGAAGTCTTTGAAACCGCCATTTATAATGTCAAGCCCCTCATTGAAGTGCGCAGTAAGCGTGTCGGTGGGGCCAGTTATCAGGTTCCTATGCAGGTCGCTTCCTCGCGGCAGCAGGCGCTGGCGTTCCGCTGGATTCTGGCGGCCGCTCGGGCGAAAAAAGGAAAACCGATGGCGATTCGTCTCAGCGAAGAACTGGTAGCGGCCTTTAACAAGGAAGGCGCTGCTATGACTACACGCGAAAATGTCCATCGCATGGCGGAAGCCAACAAAGCCTTCGCTCATTTTGCCTGGTAAGTAACGATTGTACCCATATGCCACAATGGGGTTCAATGGGAACCTGATTGTGGCATTTTTTTACGTAATTGGTTCCGTACCATATTCTGGATTTCGCATGACACAGGAACTTTCGAAAATTCGAAATATCGGGATTATGGCCCATATTGACGCCGGGAAAACCACCATTACCGAGCGTATCCTGTATTATACCGGCCGAACCTATAAACTGGGTGAGGTCCATGAAGGTACCGCTGTGATGGATTATCTGGCCGAAGAGCAGGAACGCGGCATTACCATCACGTCCGCCGCCACTACTTGTCCCTGGAAAGGGAATCGGATCAATCTGATCGATACTCCCGGCCACGTCGATTTTACCGTGGAAGTGGAACGTTCGCTGCGGGTTCTGGATGGCGCCGTCGCGGTTTTTGACGCCAGCGAAGGGGTGCAGGCCCAGTCGGAAACCGTCTGGCATCAGGCCCAGAAGTATTCCGTGCCCTGCTTATGCTTAATCAATAAAATGGATAAAATCGGCGCTGATTTCGAAATGTCCGTGAAAAGCCTTCACGAAAAGCTCCTGGCCAATCCGGTGGTGTTGCAGCTTCCCATCGGTGCCCAGGATGACTTTCAAGGGTTCGTGGATTTGCTGGACCAAAAGGCTTTGTATTTTACGCCCGACAAAGTCGGTTCTACCATCACCGTCCAGGATATTCCCGCCGATCTTCTCGAACCGGCCCGGTATGCCCGACAACGCATGATCGAACAGGCAGCCGAATTTGACGAAGCCCTGATGGAAAAATATATTCATGATCTGCCCCTCAGCGATCAGGAAATCATGGTGGGACTTCGCAAAGGAACCATCGTCGGCAAAATCCACCCGGTTTTATGCGGTGCTGCTTTGCGAAGCATTGGATCCCGGAAACTCCTGGATGCGATTGTAAATTATCTGCCCAGCCCGCTGGATCGGCCTGATATCGAAGGGCATATCAAAGGGGATCCCCAGAAAAAAGTCGCCTATCCCTGTGATCCCAGCGGCCCTTTGATCGCCATGGCCTTTAAAATATCTTCCGATCAGCACGGCGATTTGACGTTTGTTCGGATTTATTCCGGCACCCTCAAAAGCGGTATGCGGATATTGAACAGCTCCCGTGATCGCAAGGAAAATGTGACCAAGATTGGCCAGATTCATGCCGGTTCGCTTTCCCTCCAGGAAGAGGCCCGCGCAGGGGATATCGCCGGTCTGATCGGTCTGAAAAGCACTCTTACCGGCGATACGCTCTGTTCCCAGAAAACCCCCGTTGTTCTGGAAGCCATCCATTTCCCAGAACCAGTTATCAGCCTGTCGATCGAACCGAGAACTTCCGCCGATAAGGCCAAGCTGGCTCTCGCCCTGGAAACCTTGAAACGCGAAGACCCCACCTTCCGTGCCGATTTCCATGATGACACCGGCCAGACGATTATCAGCGGGATGGGTGAATTGCATCTGGAAATCCTACAGCACAAATTAATAAGGGACATGAAAATTGATGTGGCGGTGGGCCGCCCGCGAGTGGCCTACAAGGAAACGATTACCCAACGGGCCAGGGGGGAAGGAAAATTCGTAAAACAAACCGGCGGCAGAGGACAGTATGGACATGTGATTATTACGGTAGAACCCTATCAGCCCCTCGATTCGGACGAAAATATGGTTTTTGAAGATAAGGTGGTGGGGGGAAGTATTCCCCGGGATTACATTACTTCGGCGATCCGCGGAATCCAGGATGCAGCCGCTTCCGGAACCCTGGCCGGTTATCCCCTGGTGAATATCAAAGTCTGCGTTCTGGACGGTTCTTTCCACCCGGTGGATTCTTCGGATATCGCCTTTCAGCAGGCCGGCAGCATGGCCTTCTTCGATGCCGTCCAAAAAGCCGTTCCATCTTTATTAGAGCCGATTATGAGAATGCAGATCATCACCCCGGAACCGTATTTCGGCTCGATTCAGGGTGATCTGACCCGAAAACGCGCCATTATCCAGAAAACCGAGCAACGGGGCCAGAGCCGCGTGATCGACTGCTTGGTTCCCCTGGCGGAAATGTTCGGTTATGCCACGGAAATCCGCAGTTTAAGCCAAGGGCGGGCCAGTTATACCATGGAACCCTATGAATACGCCCTGATTCCTGAACAAATTTCTCAAAAAGTTTTAGCTTCTGCCTATTGACAAGAAATTCCTTTCTTGCTATATTCATCACTTCCTCATTAGGCGAGCAGGAAAATAGGATTTCCTGCGTTAGTTTAAGTTGTTGTCTTATCAGTGTTTACCCACGGATGGGGTAGATAAGCCCCTTGCGGGCGACTTGCCTTAAGGACCTTGCTTGAAAGGCCCTGCCTATGGATTGATTCTTTTATCGGACTCTGGAAATCTTTTAGATTTTCAAAAGCACGAAAAAAAATTAATCTTTAACAAAATTTATATAAATTTTAGTTGACTGATTTCCTAGATTCAGTAAGCTAACGAATCTATGTAAATCGCTGGCTGAGATGTAACTTATGAAAAAGTTATTGGTAAGGCCATTTTATTGTTTCGAGTAGTAATAATGTTGTAAATGCCTGAAAAAGGCACCAGTGTTTGGGAGTTGACCCACGTGGAAACGGAACGAATTAGAATACGCATGGAAGCCTATGATCACAAGGCCTTGGATACTTCGGCCAAAGAAATCGTAGAACATGCCCGTCGAACCAACGCCAAGGTGAGCGGACCGGTCCCTTTGCCGACGCGTATTGAGAGATATACGGTCTTGCGGTCCCCCCATATCGATAAAAAATCACGCGAACAGTTTGAAATCCGTACGCATAAACGACTTATCGATATCTTTGAAGCGAATCCGCGTACCGTCGAGGCCCTCAATCGCCTGGTAGTTCCCGCCGGTGTCTTCGTAAAGATTCGTGTCTAGTGTCGTGATTTGAAACGTGCTCCCTATTGTCGAGCACGTTTTTATTTATAGAGTAGTAATTACATTTATAAAAGCGAGTTTTGATTATGACCGCAGCGTTATTAGGTAAAAAAATCGGCATGACCCAGATCTATGACGAGAACGGCGTTATGGTGCCCGTTACCGTTATCCAGGCGGGTCCTTGTCCTGTGATGCAAGTAAAAACGCAGGAAACCGATGGATATTGGGCCATGCAACTGGGGTACGAGGATATGAAGCGTTCGCGTCAGAAAGCCCCGCAAGTCGGGCATGCTAAAAAGGCTTCCGTTTCTGTCAAACGATTTCTTCGCGAGATTCGATTGACGGAAGCCCCGGAAAAACAGGCTGGCGAACAACTGACCGTTGACGTTTTTGAGGGAATCCATTTTGTAGATATAGTCGGCACGACCAAGGGCAAGGGGTTTCAGGGCGTGATGAAACGGCATGGCTTCAAAGGCCAGCCGGCCAGCCATGGATGTGAACGAAAACATCGCAGTCCCGGCGGTATCGGTGCCAACTCTGGCGGCCGTGGTACTTCCCGAACCATCCGAAAAGGCAAAAAAATGGCCGGGCATATGGGCTTCGTTCGCTGCACGACCCGAAATCAGCGTCTTATGGGAATTGACCGGGAAAATAATATTTTATTGGTGAAGGGTTCTATTCCGGGGCCCTGCAATGGATATATTGTTGTTTCCAAGGCAAAGGTAAAAAATTGAGGAATCGTTCGCTTTCAAAGGCGTTATATTATGATTACTGTACCAGTATATGACATTCAGGGAAAAGAAGTCGAACAAATGAAGATCGACGAAGCCGTTTTGGGCGGTAAGGTGAAGCTTGCCCTTCTGAAGCAGGCTCTCGTCATGTATCATGCCAACAAACGGCAGGGGACCGTTGCTACCAAAAGCCGGGGCATGGTTGCCGGGTCCACCCGAAAATTGTATAAACAAAAGGGTACCGGTAACGCTCGTGCGGGCGCTGTCCGCACCCCCGTCCGTCGCGGCGGCGGTGTTGCCTTCGCGAAAATCAATCGCGATTTTCGGCAGGATATGCCCAAAAAACAGCGCCGCCTGGCCCGCAATTCCGCCATCTTAGCCAAGTTTCAAAGCGAGGATGTGGTGGTAGTCAACCAGTTGCAGTTTGAATCCCCGAAAACCAAGAATTTCGTCAAAATTTTAAATAATCTTAAAATTGACCGCAGTTGTCTGGTCGCTATCGAAGAGTATAACCTCAATCTTTACAAATCGGTTCGCAATATTCCGCGAGTCGATTCCCTGCCGGTTATTCAACTGAATGCAGGGGATATTTGTTCCCGCAGGAAATTGCTCTTTACCAAAGCGGCCCTGGAAAAACTTTTGAATAACTCCGTCGCGGGAAAACCGGCGGAAAATTAATTGTAAGGTGAGTTCAGTGGATAAATATCAAGTAATCATTAAACCTTTAGTAACCGAACAGGGAACCCATTTGGCGCAAGCTTTGCGAGCCTATCCCTTTCAGGTGCATCCCAAAGCCAATAAAATCGAAATCAAACAGGCTGTGGAGAAAATTTATAATGTTCAGGTTGCCGAGGTAAGAACATCGAATCGAAAAGGAAAACCCAGACGTCGTGGAATGAGTCGGGGCACAACCGCCAATTGGAAAAAAGCGTTTGTCGTGTTGCGTCCGGATTTTCATATTGACCTATTTTAATTGAGAGAAATTAGCCATGGGAATACGTGTATATAAACCAACCAGCCCCGGACGGCGAAATTCTTCGGTAAACGATTACTTTGAAGTAACGCGTACCAAACCAGAAAAAACCCTGGTCAAGAGAATTAAAAAATCCGGTGGACGCAATCATAGCGGGAAAGTGACTGTGCGGTTTCGGGGCGGCGGTGCCCGGCGGTTGTATCGACTTATCGATTTCAAACGGGACAAAGACGCGATGGCCGCCAAAGTGGAAGCCATCGAGTATGATCCAAACCGGACCTGCCATATTGCCTTGCTGCAGTATGAAGACGGGGAAAAGAGATATATTCTCGCCCCGGTGGGATTGCAGGTGGGAGAATCCGTTGAAAGTGGTGCCCGGGTCGAACCCAAAGTTGGGAATTGTATGCCGCTTTCAGGAATTCCCGCCGGAATGGATGTGCATAATATCGAAATGAATCCCGGCCAGGGCGGCAAGATCGTCCGTTCCGCCGGTTCCAGCGCCCGGTTAGCTGCCAAAGAAGGCAACCTGGCTCATTTAATCCTCCCCAGCGGGGAGATGCGAATGATTTCCCTGGCCTGCCGGGCTACCATCGGTCAGATCGGAAACGCCGATCATCAGCATGTTCGGATTGGAAAAGCGGGCCGGCACCGGCATATGGGACGGAAATCCCATGTACGCGGCAAGGCCATGAATCCCGTTGCCCATCCGCTCGGCGGCGGTGAAGGCAGAGCCAATGGCGGCAGACATCCCTGTTCGCCCACCGGTGTGCCGGCCAAAGGCGGGAAGACGAGAAATCCAAGGAAAGCTTCCAATAAACGGATTATTCGCCGGCGGAAGAATGGAAGAGGTTTGCAATTAGTCCTTTGATAAATTGAGGTTTTTAGTATGGGACGTTCGTTAAAAAAAGGACCTTATGTAGTTGATAAATTACTCAATAAGGTGCAGAAACAGCAGCAGATGGGTCAGCGTGACCCCATTAAAACCTGGGCTCGGAAATGCACGATTATTCCGGAATTTGTCGGCTACACCTTTATGGTTCATAATGGAAAAATGTTCAATAAAGTGTATGTCACGGAAGATATGGTAGGACATCGGCTCGGGGAGTTTTCTCCGACCCGGATCTTCCGAGGTCATAGTGGTAGTAAAAAGTAGCCATTGAGAATTAGATACATATGGTTCTTAAGAATATCTTAGGAAATTGATTTCATGCTAAGTAGTTACAAATTAAAAAAATGCCGTAAAGACGCCGGAGTCGCGGTTAAGGATTTGGCCGCAAAAATCGTTCGCCCCGGCTTGGACGAAAAGAAAGCTTCTTCCGCGATTCATAATTGGGAACGGGGTTTGATGCGACCCAGAGCCGTTCGGCAGGATGTGGATAAATTGGCTGGGGCCTTGAATGTGGAAGCGAATGATTTGACGAATTGGACGGCTACCCATAAATACGCACCCATTGCCCCGCGCAAAGCCCGATTGGTGGTCGATTTGATTCGCGGCCGAAGTGTCCAGGATGCTTTGGATGTCCTTAAATTCGCCAACAAACGGGCGGCGGTAATGGTTTCCAAGGTTCTGCAAAGTGCCATCGCCAGTGCGGATGAGCAGGAAGCGGATGTGGAAGAGTTGTATGTTTCCGAAGCCAGGGTGGATGAAGGTGGTGTCCGGCACGGAACCCGGCGCTGGCGTCCCAAAGATCGGGGGCGAGCGGTTTCCTTTACCCGCCTGGCCAGTCACATAATTGTTAGTGTAGATATGGAGTAAAGAAACGATACTTTTTACCCGGAATGGGTTTTATTGAGGATATAGAATGGGTCAGAAGGTTTCGCCGATCGGTTTTCGAACCGGAATTACGTTAGGCTGGAAAAGCCGTTGGTATGCTCCTAAAGCGGCCTATGGTAATTTTTTGATTGAAGATCAGAAAATTCGCGGGTTTCTGGATACGCGTCTCAACAAGCAGCCTCCTTATGCGGCCGTCGCCAAAATCGAAATCGAACGAACACGCGACGATGTGCGGGTTTTTCTGCATACCGCCAGGCCCGGGTTGGTGATTGGCCCCAAAGGCGCAGAGGTGGACAAATTGCGCGAAGCGCTGGAAGAATTGATCCAACGGAAAGTCAGTTTGAATATTGTTGAAATCAAGCAGCCTGAATTGAATGCCCAACTGGTGGGCGAGGCTATTGGCGAACAACTGAAACGACGGGCCGCTTTTCGGCGCCTGATGAAACAGCAATGTGAATCGGCCATGTCGGCAGGTGCCAAAGGTGTCAAAATCATTTGTTCCGGCCGGCTGGGAGGGGCGGAAATCGCCCGCTCCGAAGCTCAAATTATGGGCAGTATTCCGTTGCATACGTTACAGGCCAATGTGGATTATGGATTGTCCGTTTGTAAAACCACGTACGGTTTGATTGGTATTAAAGTATGGATCCATCTAGGTATGTTTAATGATGAGGTGGCCGGTGACGATAGTGCAAAACGCGCTTCGTACAGACCCTGAGTTTTCATTATATAAGGACAAGGAAACAGTAACATGGCATTAATGCCCAAAAGAGTAAAGTACCGAAAGTGGCAGCGAGGCAAAATTAAAGGGGTGGCCTCCAAGGGAAATTATGTCGCCTATGGTGAATTTGGGTTGCAGTCTTTGGATATCGGTATGGTGACTGGCCGACAGATCGAGGCAGGCCGTGTCGCAGCAACCCATTACCTTCATCGGCAGGGAAATGTCTTCATCCGTATTTTCCCGCATCGTTCCATGAGCGCCAAACCCCTGGAAACTCGTATGGGAAAAGGAAAAGGCGAACCCGATTACTGGGCCGCCAGAGTCAAACCCGGCACGATTCTCTATGAAGTGGGCGGCGTTCCCGAAGAGGTTGCCCGGGAAGCTTTGCTTCGTGTCTGTCACAAAATGCCCGTAAAGTGCCGTTTCGTCACTCGAAAGCACGCCGGGTAGGAACCGTTTTACATCCGATTGGATAACTGAGAATATGAAAGCAAAAGAAATACGTGAAATGAACCCGGATGAGCTGGATGGCGAGCTGGAAACATTGGAAAAAAAGTTATTCGAAATCCGTTCCCAGGCGGTTACTGAAAAACTGGAAGATCCGACCCAGCTAACCAAAACCAAAAGAGATATCGCCAGGCTCAGGACCATCTTGCGTGAACGGGTGTTGGCTAAAAAAGGGTAATAGAATAAAACGTTCGCCTGGATTATGATTGAGGACAATAAGATTATGACTGATACGCCGCGGAAACCACTGACGACTTACAAAGGAGTCGTAGATTCCAAATCCGGAGAAAAAACCATTCGGGTGGTAATGGGCTATTTATATAAACACAAAAAGTACGGTAAAATACTCAAACGGAAAACCATGGCTCATGTCCATGATGAAGCAAACCAGGCCTGTGTGGGTGATGTGGTTAAAATCTGTAAATGCCGCCCTTTTAGTAAAACGAAGTTTTGGCGTTTACTGGAAATCGTCGAGAAAAACCCCGATCAGGGAAAAGCATGATAATAATCTTCTGGAGAAGGAGATCGTAGGACAGGTTAGGCAAGAAGGATTTTTTATGATTCAGCAGGAAACAGTCATTGATATAGCAGACAACACCGGTGCCAAGACCGCTTTGTGCGTTCGGGTTTTGGGCGGTAGTACTGCCAGTGGAAAATTTACCCGGCGCGTGGCCAGTGTGGGCGATGTGATTATTGTGGCCATCAAAAAGTCGCTGCCGTCTATGAGTTTGGATTCCAAAAAGACACACCGTTGCGTGATTATTCGCACCAAGTATCCCACGCGCCGGCCCGATGGCAGCTATGTCCGCTTTGACAGCAATGCCGCGGTTCTGATTGATAAAGATGGAAATCCTTTGGGAACCCGCATTTTTGGCGCCGTGGCACGTGAATTACGGGAAAAGAATTTCATGAAAATCGTTTCCCTCGCTTCGGAGGTAGTTTAAATGTCGATGCATGTAAAAAAAGATGATATGGTGGAAGTGGTGTCCGGCGATCATCGCGGGACGCGCGGAAAGATCCTGAAAGTGGACCTGATCAAAAAGAAAGTCATCGTTCAGGGAGTCAATCGGGTGTACAAACATGTAAAACCCTCCCGGAAGAATCCCCAGGGTGGACGTGTTCAGGTGGAGCAGCCCGTCGATATCAGCAACGTGCTGCCCATCAGCACCAAAACCAACCGCCCGACGAGAGTCCGGTTTGTGACGGATGAAAATGGAGAAAAAAAACGTGTGGCGGTAGATGGCAGCGTCATTGATACGGTAACACATAGTAAGAAATAAAGGCAGACGATATGGCACGGTTGGAAAACCAATATAAAGAAAAAATTGTACCCACATTGGTAAACGAATTTAAATATTCGAACCCGATGCAGGTTCCCAAACTGGAAAAAATTGTTATTTGCATGGGGCTGGGAAAAGCGATTCAGGAAAAGAAGCGGCTGGAAGCGGCAGTGAAAGACCTGACCCTGATTGCCGGGCAGAAACCTCTGGTGTGTAAAGCCCGGAAAAGTGTTTCGAATTTCAAGTTACGCCAGGGCATGGATATCGGACTGAAAGCCACCCTCCGCGGCCAGCGCATGTATGAGTTTCTCGATCGTTTGATCAGCCTGGCGATCCCGCGGTTTCGTGACTTCCGAGGCCTCAATCCCGGCGGTTTCGATGGTAAAGGAAATTATTCCATGGGAGTTGTGGAACAAGCGGTTTTTCCCGAAATTAATATCGATAAAGTCGAATTCCAGCAGGGAATGAATATCTCGATGGTAACCTCCGCGAAAACCGATGAAGAAGCTCGTAAGATGCTTTCCCTGTTTGGAATGCCGTTTCGTAGTTAGTGAGTAAGAAAGAATACCAGCCCGATGGGCCGATGAGGATTACATGGCGACTAAGGCAATAAGATTCAAAGCAGAACAAAAACCGAAATTTAAAGTGCGCGGCTATAACCGCTGTCAGCTATGCGGACGCCCCAGAGCCGTGTATCGTAAGTTTCAGATATGTCGAATTTGTTTTCGTACCTTGGCCAATGAAGGGAAAATACCGGGCGTTCGCAAGGCAAGTTGGTGATAAAGTGTGTAGGCTGATCAGGCCGTACCGTTGGAGTAGTGAATTATTATGAGTCATGCCGATCCGATAGCAGATATGCTCACGCGAATTCGTAACGCGATACGAGTGAATGATGTGAAGGTAAATATCAAAGCAAACAAGGTGTGTGAAGGAATTGCCAAAGTATTGCTCGAACAAGGCTATATTTCCGGATATGACCGGATTGCCAACAGCAATAATCAGGATACCTTGCGTATTGATCTGAAATATGGCCCGTATGGCGAAAAAGTGATTCACGCCATCAAGCGGTGCAGCAAGCCATCCTGTCGCGTGTACCGGAAAATGGATGACCTGCCCGTTGTTTTGGGCGGCATGGGAATCGCCGTCATCAGCACCAGCCTGGGTGTTATGTCGGATCAGCAATGCCGCGAGAAAAAGGTCGGCGGTGAATTGTTGTGTGTGGTAAACTAAATCGTTTGTAACCAGTCAGGTAAATTGGAATTGAAATTACTATGAGTCGAGTTGGTAAAAAACCCATTAAAGTCCCCGCCGGTGTAAAGGTCGAACTGAAGGGCAAACATTTGACCATTACCGGTTCGAAAGAAACCCTGAGTTTGGATATCGTTCCTTCTATTCAGGTCGCCTACAACGCCGGGGATTCCGAAATTGTCGTAACCCGCGCCAGCGATGAACCCCAGGAGCGGGCTATCCATGGCACCACCCGAGCGCTGATTGCCAATATGCTCGATGGCGTCGTCAAAGGGTATAAAAAAGATATGGCTATTTTCGGCACCGGCTATAACGCGAAGATCCAGGGTAATGAACTCATTTTACAGGTCGGTTTCGCCCGGCCCGTTCATTTCCCTATCCCCAAAGGGGTCAAGGTCGACATCACCACCCCCAATACCCGGGGAAATGATGTGCCCGCCCTTTTTAGCATTAGCGGGGCCGATAAGTGCATCGTAGGAAATTTCGCCGCCAGCATCCGGAGTAAAAAACCTCCGGAACCGTACAAAGGAAAGGGCATTCGGTATGCCTCCGAAGTGGTGAAGAAGAAGGTTGGCAAGGCGTTTGGAAGTGCGTAATCAGGATATAAAATTTATACTAGATAAACGGTGAATTGAAAGAATGAACAAGGAAAAACAAAAAACATTTAAACAGGAACGGCGGAAACGCCGGGTACGAAAAAAAGTGCTCGGAAACGCGGATAAACCCCGTTTGGCTGTCTTCCGTTCCTTACGGAATGTCTATGCCCAGGTGATCGATGATGTAAGCGGCAATACGCTGGTAGCGGCGAATTCACTGGAGACGGCGGTAAAAGGCGAAGTCAAATACGGTGGAAATAAAGACGCCGCCTCCAAAGTAGGCGAAGCCATCGCCCGCAAATCTCTGGCCGTTGGGATCCGGCGGGTGAGTTTCGATCGCAAGGGGTATAAATATCATGGTAGAGTGAAAGCGTTAGCAGAAGCCGCCCGCAAAGCGGGTTTGATTTTCTAGGATTTGATACTAGAGATATTTTGGAGATAAATGTGGCACAAACATCGGCTGCAAGAAGTAGAAATATGGAAGAGGCCAGTCCTTATGAGGATCAGGTAGTAAAAATTTACCGCTGTTCCACCGTGGTGAAAGGTGGACGACGGTTTAGTTTTGCCGCTTTGGTGGCGGTAGGCAATCGAAACGGACAGGTGGGTATCGGCTACGGAAAAGCTAATGAAGTGCCGCCTTCCGTCGAAAAAGCCATTAAAGATGCTCGAAAAAGCGTTATAACCGTCAATCTTCTGGGGACCACGATTCCCCATCAGGTGGAGGGGAACTACGGAGCGACCAAAGTACTTTTAGTACCGGCCAGCGAGGGTACCGGCGTAATCGCGGGTTCTGCCGCGCGGGCCATCCTCGAACTGGCGGGTGTGCATAATGTGTTGACCAAAGTGTATGGAAGTTCCAGTGCGAAAAATGTTGTCAAAGCAACCATCGACGCACTGCAAAAACTGTACAACCGTAAACAAATTGAAAGCCTTCGTGGCGTTTCTATTCAAAAGGCATAAGGAAGATTCAATCATGATGATTCATGAGATAACATCGCAAATAGGCAAACATAAGGCAAGACGACGGGTAGGTCGCGGTCGAGGCAGCGGGCTGGGGAAAACCTCCGGACGCGGGAGCAAAGGACAAAAGGCTCGGGCTGGTTGCAATTTATCCGTTATCACCGAAGGCGGACAGATGCCTTTGTTCCGCAGAATCCCCAAACGCGGTTTCAACAATTTCAATTTCACGACCCGGTATTCTGTAATCAACGTCAGCCAACTAGAGGGTTTCGAAGAAGGCGCTCGCGTCGATGCCGTACTTTTATGTGAAGCGGGCCTGATCAGCCGAAGCGATCAACGGGTCAAAATTCTTGGTGATGGCGACCTGAATCGTCGTTTGACCGTTGTCGCCCATAAGTTCAGTCGCAGTGCAACCCAGAAAATTACCAGTGCCGGAGGTGTTGTCGAAGAAGTTAAGTAATTCCGGGCCTGTCCCGTACTTAAAAAACAAGGATTATTATGCTGGGCACATTTGTTAATATTTTCAAAATTCCTGAGCTTCGTAAAAAAATCTTTTTTACGCTCATGATGCTCTGTATTTATCGTATCGGATTCCATGTACCTCTAGTCGGTGTCGATCAGATCGCCATGCAGGAAATGGTCAAATCCGGAGATTCCGACGGCACTCCTTTCGGGAAAGTCGCCAATTATCTCCAGATCTTTACCGGCGGCACCCTGAGCCAAAGCAGCTTATTCGGTTTGGGTATTATGCCTTATATCTCCGCCTCCATTATCTTCCAGCTTCTGGCCACCGTTCTGCCGGCACTCGAAAAATTGCAGAAGGAAGGACAGGCCGGCAGGAAAAAAATCCAGGAATATACCCGCTATGCCACGGTTCTTTTGTGTATCATCCAGGCCATGTTCTGGTTGATTTACATGCGGAACAGCGGTTTTGTGTATAAAGATATCATCGAAAATCATTGGACCATCTTCTTTCTGATGGGTGTTCTGACCATGACTGCCGGCACGATCTTCCTCATGTGGCTGGGCGAACAGATCGATGAATATGGTTTAGGAAACGGTATCAGTCTGATCATTATGGCCGGCATTGTTTCTCGTATGCCCTGGGCCGTTTGGCAGGTGATCAAAAACGCGAATTTCTCCGTAGATGCCTCCAGCACGGAAATGGGCCCGTCCAAAATTGTCTTTCTGCTGTGCGCTTTCATCGGGGTTGTTGCCGGGGCCATCCTCATCACTCAGGGCCAGCGGCGGATCCCCATTCAGCATTCCAAAGTTACACGCGGACGCAGAGTCTATGGCGGCCAGCGTCAGTATCTGCCGCTGCGGGTCAATCATGGCGGTGTAATGCCGATCATCTTTGCATCCACCTTGATGCTGTTTCCTTCCCTTATTTTGGGACAGTTGACCAAAATATTCAGTTCCAATTTCTTATATGAGCTGCAAAGCGCGTTTAACCATGACTCCTATATTTATAACCTCCTGTATATCCTGATGATTTATTTCTTTGCGTATTTCTGGACGACCGTTCAGTTTCAGCCCAAAGAAATGGCTAATAACCTCCGCGATTACGGGCATTTCATCCCCGGTTTGCGACCCGGTCGAAGAACCGCTGAGTATCTCGAAAAAGTCATGGGACGAATCACGTATGTCGGTGCGGGTTTCCTGGCCATCATCGCCGTCGTGCCCACTCTCGTGATGGTTTGGTTGAATATCGGTTATGAAATCTCCAGTTTTCTGGGCGGCACGGGATTGTTGATTGTAGTATCGGTCTCCCTGGACCTGATCCAGAGAATCGAGTCCAATCTGATTATGAGAAATTATGCCGGCTTCATGGAAGGCAGCAGCCGAATTAAGGGAGCCTATACATGATTCTCGTTTTTCTTGGACCTCCCGGAGCCGGCAAAGGGACCCAGTGCAAGTCGCTGGTGGATCGCTATCGCTGGTGTCATTTGTCCAGCGGTGATATCCTGCGGCGAGAACGAAAAGAAGGCTCCGAACTGGGGCGCAAAGCCCAGTCCTATATGGATAGCGGAAAGCTGGTTCCCGATGACCTGATCGTTGCCATGATGATAAAAGAACTGAATACCGCTTCCTGTGGGAAGGGGTTTATCCTGGATGGATTTCCCCGTACCCAGGGACAGGCGGAAGAACTCGATAAGGCGCTGCAAAAAATGGGCCGGCGAATCGATGTCGTCTTGAACCTCGAAGTCGATGACGCCAGGCTGGAGCAGAGAGTGACGGGACGCCGCACCTGCCCCGTTTGCGGCACTGCCTATCATATTGTGTTTAATCCGCCGAAAAGAGAGAATGTTTGTGATAAAGACGGGCAGCCATTGGTGCAGCGGCCGGATGATACCGCGGAAGTGGTTTGCAATCGGATCCAGGCGTATCACCAGCAAACCGCACCTTTGATCTCGTATTATAGTAAACAGAAGCTGGTGAAAAATATTGATGGAAATGTCCCGATCGATGAGGTAACGAAGTCCATGTTTCGTATCGTGGACGGTCTTAGTGCATAGATGAATTGGTGAAATGGCGATTGCGATACGAACGGACAAAGAAATTGATTTGATTCGTGATGCCGGAAGAATCGTCGGCAGGATTCTGAAAAGACTGGAAAAAGAAGCAGTTGTTGGTGTGACGACAGCGCAGTTGGCAAAAATGAGCGATCAGATGATCGACGAGGCTGGAGCGATCCCGCTTTTTAAGGGTGTCAAAAACCCCAAAGCAGGTTTCGATTTTCCATCCAGCATTTGTGCCAGCATCAATGAGGAATTGGTACATGGCATACCAGGCGACCGGAAACTGTGTTCCGGCGATATCCTCAGCATCGATTGCGGTGTGAAGTTGAAAGGATATTGTGGTGATGCCGCGATAACCGTGATGATTGGCCAGACTCGAACCGAGGTCCAAACGCTGGTTTCGACTACCCGCGAAGTATTGGAACTTGCGGTGACGGAGTCCCGGCCCGGACGGTATTGGAGCGAAATTGCTGCCATTATGCAAAACCATGCCGAAAAGGCCGGTTTCGCCGTTGTGCGTGATTACGTCGGACATGGCATCGGACGAAAAATGCACGAAGACCCGAAAATTCCGAATTTCGTCAGTGACGAGCTTTTGCAGAATGATTTTATGTTGCGAAAAGGTATGATCCTGGCTGTCGAACCGATGGTCAATATGGGTACCTCTCGCGTCAAAGTGTTGAGTGACGGATGGACCGTCGTCACAGCCGATCGTAAACCGTCGGCTCACTTTGAACATACCTTGGCGATTACCGGTAGCGGCGTTGAGGTTTTGACCGAATCGGATTAACGGATTTTGGATACGCCTGTCCGAACCGTTTTAGTTTGAGTTCGGTAAGGAATTGGTTATGGCCAAAAAAGATGCGATTAAAGTAGATGCGACCGTTTTGGAAGCGTTGCCCAATGCCGTTTTCCGGGTCGCACTGGAAAATGGGCATGAAATTCTGGCCCATGTGTCCGGAAAAATGAGAATGAATTTTATTAGAATATTGCCGGGTGATACCGTCACCGTCGAGGTCAGTCCTTATGACCTTACCCGCGGACGGATCACTTTACGAAAATGAGAAAACCAGTAGAGGTTGCTGAAAAATGAAGGTACGTAGCTCCGTTAAAAGAATTTGTGAAAATTGCAAAATAGTCAAACGACGTGGTATTGTGCGGGTCATTTGTACCAATCCCCGGCATAAACAACGTCAAGGTAGATAGCGAGGAAAGAATATGCCCCGTATTGCAGGAATTGATGTGCCCAATGATAAGCCCGTTTGGATTTCATTGACTTATATATATGGTATAGGCAAATATCTTTCCAAACAGATACTCAAAGAGGCTCAAATTACCGAAACCGTCCGTGCCAAAGAACTCACCGACGATGAAATCAGCCGCATCGCCGGAATTATTGACCGAAATTATGTCGTCGAAGGTCAACTCCGAAGACAAATCGGTCAGGATATTGCCCGGTTACGCGATATCAGTTGCTACCGCGGGCTTCGGCATCGTCGCGGGCTGCCCACGCGAGGGCAGCGGACCCGGAGTAATGCCCGGACTCGTAAAGGCCCCCGGAAAACCGTCGCCGGAAAGAAGGGCGTTAAGGAAATGCATGCATAAGCATGGAATTGTAATAAGATAATTTCATTCCTGATTCTTGAGGTAAAATGAATGGTCAAAAAAGTAGGTAAAAAAAAGGTCCGCCGGAATATCGGTAAGGCCATTGCTCATATCAAGGCAACTTTCAACAATACCTTGATTACCATTACGGATGTAAATGGGGAAACGTTATGCTGGGATTCCGCCGGCACCATCGGTTTTAAAGGCTCCCGGAAAAGCACCCCCTTCGCTGCCCAGCGCGCCGCGGAAAAATGTGCCAACACTGCCAGAAAATTCGGGGTCGTCGAATTAGAAGTTCGCGTTAAAGGCGCCGGCGGCGGTCGCGAGTCGGCTGTTACCGCGCTACAGGCCGCGGGGATGCGAATCTCCTCCATTGAAGATGTGACGCAGATCCCCCACAACGGCTGTCGGCCCGCGAAAAGAAGAAGGGTGTAATTGGGTTTGTTGTCAGGAATCTGGATGAGTAGAAAATGATTATTTTGATCTCAAAATCCTATAGGAGTTATTAGAGAATATGGCCAGAAATTTAGGTCCATCTTGCCGTTTATGTAGAAGAGAAGGTATTAAGCTGATGCTGAAAGCCACTCGATGTGAAACCGCTAAATGCGCCATGGAAAAGCAGACTCGGAATAAACCCCCGGGAGCACATTCTTGGCGAAAAGGGCGGCTCAGCGAATTCGGCGTCCGATTACGCGAAAAACAAAAAGTCAAAAGATACTATGGCGTTCTCGAACGGCAATTCCGGTCCTGCTTCAAACAGGCCGAGCGGAAGCCCGGAAATACCGGGGAAGCCTTGCTCTGCCTGCTCGAACGCCGGCTCGACAATGTGGTTTTTAAGATGCGTTTCGCTCTTTCCCGGTCCCAGGCCCGGCAGATTATCGCCCAGGGACATGTCAAAGTAAACAATCGGAAGGTCGATATCGCCAGTTATGTCGTCAGAGCCGGTGATAAAATCACCATTAAAAACGCGGAGAAAACCCTCAAAATGGTGAAGGCCAATCTGGAGCTTGACCCCAATGCCCCCTTGCAGGATTGGTTGCACGTCGATCCCGCCGTCCCCGAAGGCACCGTCGTTTCGTTGCCCAATCGGGACCATGTCCAGATCCCTGTGGAAGAGCAGTTGATTGTCGAATTCTGCTCCAAATAGCGGTAGCTGGATGGTGGAGATGCTTTGCCGGATGTTATTTTTTGAATCAATGGATTATGACAAAAAACAACCAACAGAAAGTCGTTGTATATCTTCAGGCCTCGATCGGTGTGGTACCGTTTGATTGGACAATAGGCTGAGAGTGGTTGTTTATATTTTGGAGGCCATAAAATGCGAATAAGATGGCGTGGGCTTGAGTTGCCCGCAAAGGTTGAACTGGATCGTAGTGTATCTACCAATACCTATGGGCGGCTTTATGTCGAACCCTTTGAACGAGGGTTCGGGATCACGGTCGGAAACAGCTTGCGGAGAATCCTTCTGTCCTCCCTGGAGGGAAGTGCGGTCACCTCGATTAAACTCGCCGGGGCCGAACATGAGTTTACCTCCATCACCGGAGTCGTGGAAGATGTGTCCGATATCGTTCTTAATGTCAAGTCCCTCATCATCCAGATGGAATCGGATGTTCCTAAAACCATGTCCATCTCCATCAAAAGAAAGGGAGTCGTGACCGCCGCCGATATCGTCGCCGATCCTGCCATTCGAATCATCAATACCAGCCAGGTCATCGCTACCTTGACCGGTGAAATTGAATTCAAAATGGAAATGAAGGTCGAAAAAGGGCGCGGGTACGTACCGGCCATGAAAGAAGACGATAAAGCCCTGGAAAAAGAAATTGGTGTGATCCCTATCGACGCCATCTTTTCCCCCGTCGTTCGGGTCCGGTATAAAACCGAGCAAACCCGTGTCGGACAGTCCATCGATTACGATCGGCTCGTTATGGAAATCTGGACCGATGGGACTATCGAACCCGAGATGGCTCTGGTCGAATCTGCCAAAATCCTTCGAAAACACCTTGGCCCGCTCGTTCAGTATTTCGAATTGGGTGAAGAACTGGTCGTGGATGAAGGAGAGGAAACCAAAATTGACGAAGTGGAATCGACTCCCGATGAAACGGTTGATGAAGAAATTAAAAAGAAACTGGATATGCCGTTGCAGAGTCTGGAATTGTCAGTCCGGGCCAGTAACTGTCTCGAAATGGCAAAAATCGAAACTGTCGGACAACTGGCCAGAATGCAGGAAAATGACCTTCTGGCTCTGCGCAGCTTTGGTAAAACCAGCTTGCGTGAAGTAAAACGTAAATTAGCGGATATTGGCTTGACCATCGGTTATGGCAGCTAAATATCCCGGAGATTATTTGGTTATTAAAAATGGATAGAATGGTTCTTGATAACCATCACAAATAAGATAAGGACGTAACAATGCGACATAAGGTTTCTGGCAGACACTTGGGGCGAACGAGTGCTCATCGTGTTGCCTTAAAAAGAAATTTAGCGGCATCTTTATTTGAACACGGTGCCATCTCCACCACCAAAGAAAAAGCCAAGTTTGTTAAACCTTTTGCCGAAAAGCTTATTACCTTGGCGAAAGATGGCTCTCTCGCCGCCAGACGGCGGGCCATCTCTTTGTTGAGGAACCGCGATATCTGCAAAGTGGAAGACGGCGAACCGGTGAAAGTTACCACCGTGATCCAAAAGCTCTTTTCGGAGATCGGCCCGCGTTTTGCCGAACGGAAAGGCGGCTATACCCGTATCATCAACTTGCCCCTGCGACGCCTCGGTGATAATGGGCAACTCGTCCTCTTACAGCTCGTGGAAGACAAAAAAGCTGCCCTGACCCACGCCGCCAAAGATGTCGAATCTGTTTCTCAGGATACCAATGCTCTGACGGATACTGCTGAACAAAAAATTGAGAATCAGGCTGAAGCTTTCGATGGGTCCAAACTGGAATCTCCCGCCGAAGAAAAGTAAAACGGTGAAGGTCCGAAAGCGAAGGAATTGCAGATCCGCATTCGTTAATGCGTAAACGGTCGGAATCGACCGTGACAACGGTTTTCTTTACCAGGGAAGGGGCTTGTGTATGGCTGAAAATTGTATCTTTTGTCGCATCGTCAAAGGGGAAATTCCTTCCTCCAGAATCTTTGAAAATGATCTGGTCTTTTCTTTTCTCGATATCCAGCCCTTCAGCCAGGGCCATTGTCTGGTGATCCCCAAGCAGCATTTTGCCCGGCTAGAAGATTGTCCCCCGGCGGTGTTAGCCGCTTTGGCCCAGGCCTTGGCGAAAATCGCTCCCGCTGTCGTTCGTGCCGTTCGGGCGCAAGGTCATAACATCCTCGTCAATACCGGTTCCGCTGCCGGTCAGGTCGTCCAGCACGCCCACCTGCACATTATCCCTCGCACCCAGGGGGACCGTCTTATCCAGCATACCCCTGCCATCCAATATCCTGCCGACCGCATCGAAGAAATTACTGCCCGGATCCGCGAACTCCTCATCTGATCGGCCTACCGCCGCTTTTACTGCTGCGATAGCAAATATCTCAATTTACTGAACGAAAACAAACGCCCTGGACATTTGGTCTGATCCACGTCCCGATGCCCCTTGATCCGATTATCCGGTATATGGTACCGCTTCTGTAGAAAATGTACCAGGTCCGCCAGCGATTGATATTGTGCCTCGGTAGGGGGATAATTTTCAAAATTCCCCACCAGACAAATCCCAATCGTATGCTCATTCCAATAATTGTCGTCATTGAGGTTCACCCGGCAGTGTGCGCCATATTTCTGCTTTGGCCAACGACTGCCCACCTCAATCTTCCCGTTGGGGCCACCCCGACCGTTATCGATTAGAAAATGATACCCCATTTCATCGAACCCTTGCTGCTGGTGTGACCTCCCGATCATCGCCGCGTTGCCCTCATCCATGGCCGAATGATGGATCAGAATCCCTTCCCAGCGGCTGCGGTCTTCCCCGCCGCCCAGCGGAACCCAGCCCGGGGGCGCCGTCTCGTTGTTTTCCGGTACCAGGGTATTGGTACGAAAGGCGTAAACCTTGCCCTGATACGGTTTCGATACCTGGTGAACCGTCGGGGGGGGCAGGTTCTGGCTGGTTGGATTTTGGCACCCGCAAACCAGTACCGTAACCAGCAAAACCCAAAATAGACCGGTCTCGAACCGAAATCTCCGGTTTCGATCACTCATGGAGTTCCTCCCAGTCGAGCTTGCTTTTTCAGATCGATTTCTTCATAGCTCGTTCCAATCAAAAACAACTGGTCCAGGCAGGTAGTCTTAAACACCTTCCGTACCTGCGGCTGCGGATTCAATATCCCCAGATTCCCGCCCTGCTCCCGGCATAATGTGTGCAAATGAATCATGGTTCCCAGCCCCAGACTGCAAATAAATTCCAAATTCTCCAGATCCAGAATCAAATCCCGCTTTCCTCCCAAGACCAGCGGCTCCAACTGATTCCGCAGCGCATTGGCTTCCGACATGTCTGCCGAACCGACCAGCTTGACCACCAGATCCCTCTGCCGTTCGCTGTACGAAATTTCTAAATTACTCATAGCACATTAGAGTCGATTACGAAAACTTCTGTTTGACCAGATGGACCTCATTACCCCTGGCGTTGTACTCCAGAAGGTCCATATACGCTCGCATCAACATAATCCCTCGCCCCGAAGGGCACTCCAGCTTGTCTTCCAGAGTCGGATCCGGCACCGCAGACGGATCGAATCCCTTTCCCTCATCCGCAATAAAAATCTCGACCTGATCCGGCTGTGTACTATATCGGATCTGTACTTTCTTTTGGGGATCCCGACCATTCCCGTGCCGGATCGCGTTCGTCAACGCCTCTTCCAGACTCAGACGCAACGCGAAAATATCTTCGTCCGTATATCCCAGCTTTTCCGCCTCCTCCACGATCTGGTCTTCCACTCGCTTGGCCTGCGAGAAATCGCTCACAATTTCTATTTCCTGGTATGAATTTCTTGACATGTTTAAACAATATCCATCTGCTGCGGATTCAAAACTGGTAACGTTTGTTTCATACGGTAAAAGAACCTCCCGCTCATTCGCCGCCGACCGCTCAATGGGCAAAACTCTTGATCGCGGTCTCCCGATCTTCGTAAATATCGAACAACTTGTTCAGCTTTGTGATCACAAAAATTTCATGTAAATTCTTTTTGATCTCACAAAGCCGCAGTTTTCCGCCCGTCTCATCAATTCGTTTATTCAGCCGAATCAACGTCCCCAGCGCACTGGAACTCAAATGTTTTACCCGGTCGAAGCTCAGTACCAATTGTACCGGCGCATGATCCTCCACCACCGCAAATAGCGACTCCGAAATCGTACTGATCGTTCCTTCATCAAGAATCTCCTCCGCCAATAACTCCACGATCGATATCCCGTTGTCCTGTGAAACCTTGATTTTTGGACTATTTTTTTCCATCTTTGCCTCGGTTAGTTTTTCCGTTCTTCTAATCTATACTTTATCGGATCGTTTTCCACTCCGACATAATTACTATTTTTATCGCTGATCTGAATTTTAATCGAATATCACCCATCCCTCAAGCGAAAGTTTTAATTCCCAACCCTCCAAATTCCCTGAATATTACTTTTAAAAAATGTCAAGATATAAACCATTGTAAATTAATGGATTGTATCGGTATTTGACAGTTATACCACGGCCATTTTGGCCCTGCTGCTCGATCACTCCCCCTCCTTCGGCTCCACGCACCGCCGGTCCTCGTTCCGAGGATTATTCACCGCCGTACTCACCGCATACATTTCCATCTTCTCTGCCGGATACGGCACCAGCAGCCGCCTCAGCCCCTCTGCGTCCTGATTGCCCCTACCTAGAGCCTGTCCGTTTTCTGCAAATTTTTACTGGATAGATGGTTATGTTGAAATAACAGGATTAAAAAGGTTGTTTTTGGCTTAAAATGGGAAAATAGGTGTATTATAATTATTTCATCAAAGTAATTATTACCCCTAAAGGAACACACCTATGGCAAGCATTGTACCGATTCAAGGCAGATTTGACAAAGAGATTCCGGACGATTTTGGCAACGCGGAATATCGGCAGGAACGGGGGCTTTTGCTGGCGATCTGGGACATCATCGTTCGCAGCGATCTGGAAGATCCGGTGATTCGCTATTTCCTCGACGTGGCTTCGGTTACCCAATATATTGCGGTTTGGGGTACGGATCAATCCGCCCGGTTAACCGGTGTCGAACAGGATACGGTGCGTGCCACGGCGGTCCTGGCATTCCGGATGGCGATTCTTCGCAAGCGGTTGCATTTATCCTTGCGTAAGTTCTCCCTGGCTTTATCCCACAGTGATCTGTACCAATGGTTTTGCGGCATCAATCGGTTTGCTCTGCCGAAGATTCCCGGCAAAAGCTTGATCGGCGAGCTGGAGAATGCGATGCCGCCGGAATTACTGGAAGAGGTGGAACGGCGTTTGTTTCAGGCGTTGCAGCCAGAGGGGTCGGAGATACTGCCTGAACCACTGGATTTCAGTAAAAGTTATTGTCTCACAATGGGTTTAAAACCCTCGCCTTTAGCCCGCATTTCTCACAGTATGAAGAAAAAGCAGGGGCGAGAGGGATAAAAAGAAGCAGAGCGGCCGGATAATCGAGGGGAGAGGTGGAAAGAAGGGAGGAAGGAGAGGAATTCTCCAGAAGGAGGGATTCGTTACCCTGATTTTCATCGGATGAGCGCAGACCGACTCCTTCGCCAGGTATTTTTTGTCAACCAAACGGCAGGAAAGGACCTGGTTTTTCAGCAGCGCAGGGGATACGGCGTCCGCCGCATCAGATTTTCGTACACCTGCTGAAAGATCCGCTGGTACGGATAGCTCTCGGCCAGCGAAATCCAGACCTTGCGGACGGTAATCTGGATGGCGGCCCCGATCT
>CAZOMV010000019.1:0-63282 GCA_964580995.1 uncultured Pirellulales bacterium | reverse complement strand
ATACTTTGTTCAACATTTACCAACTCAACCTAACCGTTACAAATTACCAAAATTAATACCCATCTTACCAAAAATCTTACCCAACCGTTACAATCGTTATAATCCCTACTTTATTATCGGACCTATGATTTCAACGTAAAATAAGCACTTACGTCATTTTTCCCATCTCGAAAATAAAGACTTACAGCAATTACCCCACATAAAAAATAAGCACTTACAGCCGGTTCATCACCTCAGGGATAAGACGATTTTTAGGGGTTGTCTTGAGTAAATTTTAGGGGATGGCTTTGGCGGCGATGTCTTTGCGGTAGTAGGCGCCGTCGAAATGGATGTGGCTGGCGGCCTGGTAGGCGGCGGCCTGGGCCTGGGCGATGGTATCGCCTAACGCCGTTACGCCCAGGACGCGGCCGCCGCTGGTGACGAGCTGGTCATGGTCCATTCTGGTGCCGGCGTGAAATACTTTAACATCTTGGCCGGCTTCGGCTTGCGCGATGCCGGTAATGACCTTGCCCTTTTGGTAGTCACCCGGATAGCCGCCGGAGGAGATGACCACGCACACGGCTGGGCGCGGATCCCATTGCAAGGTGACTTCTTCAAGTGAACCCCGGCAGACGGCCAGCATGACTTCCAGCAGGTCGTTTTGCATCCGCATCATGATGGGCTGGGTTTCCGGATCGCCGAAGCGGGCGTTGAATTCCAGGACCTTGGGGCCGCCGGGGGTGAGCATGAGACCGGCGTAGAGGATGCCGCGATAGGGGGTGCCGTTGCGGTTCATGCCGTCCACCACCGGGACCAGGATTTCGCGTTCGATCTGGCTCATCAGGGCGTCGGTGACGATGGGGGCTGGGCTGTAAGCGCCCATGCCGCCGGTATTTGGGCCGGTATCACCATCACCGATGGGTTTGTGGTCCTGGGCGGTTTCCATGACGTAGATGGTGCGGCCATCGACGAAGGCCAGGATGGAGGCTTCCTGGCCAAGGAGCTTTTCCTCGACGAGGACTTCGTTGCCAGCGTCGCCGAAGATGCGGTCGATCATGATTTTTTCGGCGGCCAGGATGGCGTCGGAGGGGTCATCGCAGACGAAGACGCCCTTCCCTTTGGCCAGACCGGTGGCCTTGACGACCAGTTCGGTTTCGCGGGAGGCGATGTAGGCCTTGGCGTCTTCGAAGTCTTTGAAGGAGCGGCCTTCGGCGGTAGGGATTTTATTGGTGTACATGATTTTTTTGGAAAAGGCCTTGTCGGCTTCGAGGGCGGCGGCGGCGGCGGTGGGGCCGAAGGCCTTGATGCCGGCGGCTTCCATTTTGTCCACCAGGCCGTTGGCGAGCGGGTCTTCGGGGCCGACGATAACCAGGTCGATGGCAGCGGATTTGGCGAACTCGATCAGGCCCTTAGTGTCTGAATCCGCGATGTTTACGTTTGTTCCGTATTGTTCGGTGCCGGGGTTGCCGGGGGCGATGAAGAGTCTTTTGAGGAGTGGGGACTGGGTGAGTTTCCAGGCCAGGGCATGTTCGCGGCCGCCGCTGCCGATGAGTAATACGTTCATGATGTATCTTCCTATAAATCAGGTAGTTAATCAGCCAGATCCGCAAGTGAATCTGAATGGATATGGTGGGATTGTAGCGGATTGGGCGGCGGGTGAAAACTCAAAACCGGTTAAAACAATAAAAGAGATTAGAGGGTTGGCTGGCAGCGGGGGCAGAAATGGGTACCGCGTCCGGCTATAACTATTTTATTGATGGGGGTTTGGCAGATTTTGCAGGGCTGGCCGGGTCGGTCATAGACCCGCAGTTGATTTTTGAAGTTTCCCATGTCGCCGTAGGCGTTGCGGAAATCGCTGAAGGTGGTGCCGCCGCCGGCGATGGCGCGGTTGAGGATTTTTTTGATGCGGGCGAGCAGGCGGGCTGATTGTTCCGAAGAGATTTTATGGCAGATGGTTGCCGGGTGGATGCCGACGGCGAAGAGGGATTCATCGACATAGATATTGCCCAGGCCGGCGATGCGAGTCTGGTCGAGCAGGAGCGGTTTGATGAGCCGCTGGTTTTGGAGGAGCTGGTGAAACTGGGATGGTTTGAAGTCGAATGGTTCGGGTCCCATGTGAGATAAACCGGCGGCGGACATGGAGTTATCGAGGCTGCCGTTTTGGTGTTCGAAAAACCAGGCGCGGCCGAAGCGGCGGGGGTCGATGAAGCGTAATTCGTGGTTATTGCTGAGTTTGATCGTGAAGTGGTTGTGTTTGTCGGCTGGGCTGCCGGGGTCGGTGATGAGGAATTTTCCGGTCATACCGAGCTGGACCAGGAGGGTGAGGTGGTTGCCGGTCAGGATGATGAGCCGTTTTCCGCGGCGGGTGACGGCGGTGATGCGGGAATTTTCGAGCCGGCGGGCGGGCAGTGGGCCGCGGACGATGAGGGGTTTATGGATTTGTACCTTTTTTATATCGAGATTCAGGATCTCGGCGCGGAGGCCGCGGGCGATGTTTTCGACTTCCGGCAGTTCAGGCATTTTCGTTCTCCGATTTTGGCATATGTTTCATTTTAGGGAGAACGGCTGGCGAAGGCAAATGATGGTGACATTTTAGAAGACCGCGTGTGCAACAAGTTGCACACCTTACCAAGCTGCCAAGTTATTCCTGCCTATTCATTGTCAGAAGTCTTTTTAGTTTGGGCGTCTTTGGTGATGGTTTCGATACGTTTTTCGGCCTGTTCGAGGATGGTGCGGCAGTATTTGATGAGTTTCATGCCCTGTTCGTATTTTTCGATGCTCTCTTCGAGGCCGATTTTGCCCTGTTCGACTTCGGTGACGATTTTTTCCAGATCGGCAAGGGCCTGTTCAAAGGTTTGCCTGGTTTCGGGTTGGGTCATTTTTTATTCCTGCCTTTCCTGGTGGGGGATGATTTGGGTTACTTGACTTTCGATATTTTTAATCTGGTCCAGTTCGGTGATTACCTTGTCGCCGGGTTTGATTTCGGTTTCGCTGGTGATGATCTGATGGTTGGCTTTCAGCCGGGTGATGCTATAGCCGCGGCGGAGTACCGCGCGGGGGTTGAGGTTTTCGAGCCGCTGCTGGAACGAGTTCAATTGCTGGGTTGAATTGAAGGTATGCTGTGTCTGGATTTTCTGAATTCGCCCGGTCAGATGGGAGAGGATCAATTTCTGCTGCAGGGCGGTTTTTGCGGGGCTGGCGGCGGTGAGTTTCACGGCCAGGTTGTCGATGTGATACCGCCGGGTGCGGGTGAATTCGTGCAGGGTATTTTGCAGGAGATGCTGGTGTTCGCTCAGGCGGGTGCGGGCCTGGCTAAGTGCCCGGTGCGGCTCGATTTGCGCTATGACGCGGGCATGGGTTTCGATAGTCCGGCCAGCCTGGCGGAGTTTTTCCGCTGTGACCTGTGCCAGGGCGGCGGTTTGTTCGTCCAGCCACTGCTGCTTGAACCGGGCCAGGTCTAGAGGCCGGGCAAAGAGGGGGCGGGAGGCGATATTGCAGAGGGTATGGTCCGCCGTTTCGAATTTCTGCCGGCTGTTTTGATAAAGCCGCTGCTGGAACAGGTTTATATCTTGTAACAGGTCGGCCAGGACCGGCACAGCCAGTTCCGCAGCGGCGGTGGGAGTGGCGGCCCGGACATCGGCGACCATATCGGAGATGGTCAGATCGATTTCGTGGCCGACAGCACTGATAATGGGGATTTTGGAGTCGAAGATGGCGCGGGCGACGATTTCCTCGTTGAAAGCCCAGAGATCTTCGATACTGCCGCCGCCGCGGCCGACGATGATGAGGTCGATGCCGCCCAGGGCGTGGGTGCGCAGGTTGAGGTCGCGGAGGGCGGCGGCGATTTCTTTGGCGGCGGTATCCCCCTGCACTGCAACGGGATAGAGGAGTTTGCGGATGATGGGGAAGCGGCGGTTGAGGGTTTTTTCGATATCCTCGAGGGCGGCGCCGGTCGGGCTGGTGACAATGGCGATGGTTTGGGGGAAGCGGGGCAGGGGTTTTTTATGCTGGGGGTCGAAGAGGCCTTCCTTGCGGAGTTTTTCCGCCAGTTGTCGGAAGGCCAGTTCGAGCGAACCGAGGCCGGCGGGTTCCATTTTTTCGATATAGAACTGGTATTTGCCCTGCGGCTCAAACACATCCACCCGGCCGGTAGCTAATACTGCCAGGCCGTCGGCGGGCTGGAATTTCAGGTGGGCGGCGTCGGATTTCCACATGACAGCCGACAGTTGAGCGAATTCATCCTTGAGGGTCAGATAGAGGTGTCCGCTGTTGTGCCGCTTGAAGTTGGAGATTTCTCCCTCGACGATAATTTTGGCGGGCAGGCGGTCATTAATGGTGAGTTTGATCAGCCGGGTTACCTGGGTGACAGAAAATGGTTTGGGGGTTTTGTCTTTGGGGGCAGCGGGTTTGGGGTCCGCATCTGAGAATAAGAATTCGCCTTGTACCATGTTCTGCTTTCAACCGGGCATATTTTATTCATTTAAGGGCCTCTAAAAAAGATATTCACAAGTTAAACCAGTGTTTTCGACCCCCTCCCTTACGGTCAGGGCTGGGATAAGACAAATATTAGAGGTTGCCTTAACGTAGTTACTGAAGTTTTGCAAAACTTCATTTAGTTATAGGGCCAGTATAGCGGAATTTAGCGGAATCTCAAGGGATTCTGGAGAATTTGCGTGGGTTTGTTGGAGTGATGGTATGTTTCATAAAGTCTTTATAAACAAGGAGTAATAAAAATTACGAGCCATAGGGGGCTGGGACATGGCCCTAAATTGGCCTCGTTATAATGCCGATAGGCATTTCAGAAGTTAGAAGTGGTACAGTTTACCAGATGTGAACTGCCGTAAATGAGATTTAGGAGTAAGGCGTGCGGAAAGGTGAGCGGATCGGACAAATAGCTCGGGATTGTGTCCATTTTCGAGGTGACCGTCCCTGTGTACCGCATCTGAAAGAGAGTTTCAGTTGCCGCTGTCCGGTTTATTGCCCGCAGAGTGCGAAAATCCTGATTATCCAGTTATCCTCCGCTGAGACGGTGACGTTAAGCGGGGCGGTGGTGCGGCGGCTCAAAGCGGATGATCCCAACAGCCGGATTTGCTATCTGACCTGTCATCCCCAGCAGGTGCCGACGGAGGCCGACGAGGTCTGGGTGCTTGATGCGGCTCAGATTCAGCGGGTGCAGATGGATCATTTTGACGCAGTGTATAATCTGGATCTGGATCCTCGGGCCTGTGCGATCATGAATATGGTGCAGGCGGAAACGAAGAAGGGATATTATTTGCGGCAAGGTTTACCTTCGCCAGTGGATGAGGATGGCCAAAGCAGTTACCTGCGGAAACTCATGCCCCGGTCGTATGAACCGGATAGCGATCCGGTGCGGGAGTTGTTCCAGGTGTGCGGGCTGGAGTATCGTGGGGAACCGGCGAGTGAGAGGATCGCAGGAGAAATCAAATTGAATGCCGGTCGAGAAAAGCACTTCCAGGGATTTTCGTCAAAATAGCTGGAGAGTGAGCATCGTATAAAGCCCGGCGGATGGATCTTTCGGCGGGGTTCCGTCTTCCGGGTATGTAAATAACCCCAGCCGTCATAAAAGGCGGTTGGGGTTTATTTTTTTATGGATCAAGCAGCTCTTTTATTGGGAGCGGGAGACCAGTTCGAGCCGTTGGTGGAAGAGTTCGGAGACTTTTTGCCAGTTGATGAGGTTCCACCAGGTCTGGAAGTAATCGTCTTTCCGGTTCTGGAATTTGAGGTAGTAGGCGTGCTCCCAGAGGTCGATGCCGAGGATGGGGCTGGAGCCTAGCATGATGGGGGAATCCTGGTTGGGGGTGGTGCAGATTTCCAGCTGGCCGGCGTGGTCGAGGCAGAGCCAGGCCCAGCCGCTGCCGAAGCGGGCGAGGGCGGCCTCCATGAAATCTTTTTTGAAGTGTGCCAGCGAGGAGAAATTTTCGGCGAGGGCTTTTTGGAGGGGCTCATCGGGTTCGCTGTGGCGGGCGGGGCCGATAATCTGCCAGAGCAGGCAATGATTGAGGTGGGAACCGCCGTAATTTCTGAAATTTTGGCGGATCTCTTCGGGCACGGAGCGGATGTCCGCGATGATTTCCTCCAGCGGCAAGGCTGGGAGGTTTTTATGGGTATAGAGTTTGTTGAGTTCGATGACATCGTCGGCATGATGACGGCTATGATGAAGCTGCATCGTTTGCGCGTCGAGGTAAGGTTCCAGGGCATTGTAGCTGTAAGGGAGTGCGGGAATATGGAAGTTCATGGCTCAAACTCCTTTTGTTGGAAAACTCGTCTCGGAATGATTACTCATTCCTATTACATTGTATCCTTTTTACCGATAAGAATCAAATTGGAGAGTCGAAAGATAGTGAATTTCCCAGTGGTATTGGGAATTTACTGGTATGGAATAAAGCCGGGGTGGGGGATGCGTGGGCGGAGAAATATTGACTTGGGAGGTTAGGCTACTATAATGGCCGGGTGGACACGAGTATGGAAATGGTAAGCAGGTGAATGTAAGTATATGATATCCAAGACAGTTAGAGAATTAGCGGAGCATGTGGGGGGGGCCGTGGAGGGCGACGGTGAGCTGGTGGTAACGGGGGCTGCTACGCTAAGTGAGGCGGGGCCGGGGGATATTAGTTTTTTGGCGAATTTGAAATATGAGAAGGAACTGCGGGAATCGAAGGCGTCGGTAGTGATCGTCGGTTCGGAGGTGCAGGAGGAAGGCCGGGCGCTGATCCGGTGCGGGGATCCGTATTATGCGTTTATGCAGATTGTGGTGTTGCTGCACGGGCACCGGGAACATGAGAAGGTGGGGATTAGCGAGAGGGCCAGTGTGGCTGGGGATGCGATTATCGGGGCGAATGTGGATATCCATGATTTTGTGACGGTATCGGCGGAGGCGGAGATCGGGGAGAATACGCGAATCTATCCCAATTGCACGGTTGGCCCGGGCAGCAAGATCGGCAAAGACTGTATTTTGTATCCGAATGTGACGATTTATGACGGGTGTACGATTGGGGACCGGGTTACGATCCATTCCGGGTCGGTGATCGGTCAGGACGGATTCGGGTATGCCACGCACGGGGGGGTGCATCATAAGATTCCGCAGATTGGCGGGGTGCTGATAGAGGATGATGTGGAGATCGGGGCGAATTGCGCGATTGACCGGGGTACGCTGGGAGATACGGTGATCGGGCGGGGGACGAAGATGAGCAATCTGATTGCGATCGGGCACAATACGCGGATTGGGCCGCACTGCCTGCTGGTGGCGCAGGTGGGGATTGCCGGCAGTGTGAAGGTAGGGCAGTATTGCGTGTTCGGCGGACAGGTGGGGGTGGTGGGCCATATTGAGATCGGGGATCAGGTGCAGATTGGGGCGCAGGCGGGGGTGACGAATAATGTGGAGAGCGGGCAGAAGATTGTCGGCTCGCCGGCCCTGCCGATTACCCAGGCCAAGCGCAGCCTGATGCTGCTGAAGGATTTGCCGGAGTTCCGCAAGAAGCTGAAGGAGTTGGAGAAGGCTTTGCGGCAGATGATCAAAGGGGAATAGTATCAAAATTCTAAATTCGAATATCTAAATTCTAAACAAATACGAAATATAAATGGACAAAATGCAAAACAGGCCGGCCTGACACGATGTTATTCTTTCGGTAAAAGCAAATGGTACTTAATAATGTTCCGAAGTCTCAGGTGTTAGGATTGATTGCGGGGCAGGGGCGGCTGCCGTTTCTGGTGGCGGATGGGGCGCGGGCGGCGGGTTTGAAAGTGGTGTGCGTGGGATTTAAGGATCAGGCGGCGGCGGAGCTGGCGGGGCATGTGGACTGGTTTTCGTGGGTGCCGGTGGCGCGGCCGGGGCAGTGGATCCGCAAGCTGCGCGGGCAGGGGGTGACGGAGACGATCATGGTGGGGCGGGTGGCCAAGCGGCGGATTTATACTCCGTGGCGGATCTTGCAGTATCTGCCGGATTGGCGGGCGTTCCGGATCTGGTATGGCCGATTGGGGGATAAGGATAAGCGCAACGATACCTTGCTCTGCGCCCTGGCGGATGAGCTGGCGACAGGAGGAATTATTTTGGAAAATTCGGTGAAATATTGTCAGGAACATTTGGCGAGAGAAGGGGTGATGACGCGGACTCAGCCGAGTGAACAGGTAAAGCGGGATATTGAGTTCGGCTGGTCGATTGTCAAGCGGATGGGGGATCTGGACATCGGGCAGGCGATTGCGGTGAAGGAGCGGGAGGTGATCGCGGTGGAGGCGATAGAGGGGACCGACCGGATGATCGAGCGGGCGGGGTATCTGTGCCGCGTGGGCGGGTGGACGCTGATTAAAACGGCCAAGCCGAATCAGGATATGCGGTTTGATGTGCCGACGGTGGGGGCGGCGACCATCGAGAATTTGAAAAAGAACAAGGCTGGCTGTGTGGTGGTGGAGGCGGGGAAGACGCTGATTCTGGATATGCCGGAGACGCTGAAGCTGGCGGATGAGTACAAAATCGCGATAATTGGCCACAAGGGGTAAAGTAGCGGCAAGTACCAAGCCAGGAGGAAAGATTTACATACATTTTACTGGTATTCAATGAACCTGCTGCTGTTTAACCGGTCATACTATAAGTAGTCACGATAGATTCTGTTATAGGAAAACGCCACGGAGGCTGTTATGAAACGTTATACTCTGGTTTTTGTGGTTATGGCGGGGGTGTTGTTGAGCGGGTTTGTGCGTGAGAGCGGGGCGGCGGCAAAGAAAAGGGAGAAATCCCTGCCTGCGAATAAAGAAATACGGCTCAGCGATACGGAAATCGTGGTGCAGGGGAACACGAAATTTGCGCTGGAGCTGTACGCAAAGCTGGCGGGGGAGGCAAAGGGGCAGGAGCAGCCGGGCAATCTGTTTTTTTCGCCGTATAGTATTTCGTCCGCGCTGGCGATGACGTATGGCGGGGCGCGGGGCCAGACGGCCAGGCAGATGGGGAAGGTCCTGCATTATGCTCTGCCGCCGAAGAAGCTGCATCCGGTGCTGGGGCAGTTGCAGCGGCAATTGAACGAAAAGGGCAAGGCCGGTGATTTTCAGTTGGCAGTTGCCAATGCCCTGTGGCGGCAGCAGGGGTATGTTCTTTTGCCGGATTATGTGCAGATGACGGATAAGTTTTACCAGGCTCCGCTGGAAGAGTTGGATTTTGTCCAGGCGGCGGAAGAAGCCCGGCTGCGGATTAACGGCTGGGTGGAGGAAAAGACGCAGGATAAGATCCAGGAACTGATTCAGCCGGGGGTGTTGGATGCCGCGACCCGGCTGGTACTGACCAACGCGATTTATTTCAAGGGGGACTGGCTGAGCCAGTTTAAAAAGGAAGATACGGAGAAGGCCCCTTTTTACGTGACGAAGGAAGAGCAGAGCGAGGCAGAAATGATGTTTCAGAAGGGAGAATTTAAGTATGCTGAGGCGGATGGGATCCAGATCCTGGAGCTGCCTTATAAAGGGGAGCAACTGAGTATGCTGGTTTTGCTGCCGGGTAAAAGGGATGGGCTGAAGGATTTAGAAAATAAACTTACGGGTAAAAATCTCCAGGCGTGGCAGGAAAAAACAAAGCGACAGGAAGTGGAGGTTTATCTGCCGAAATTTAAGATGACCAGTGAATTCAGTCTGGGGAAGGTTCTGGCGGAAATGGGGATGGGGGATGCGTTTTCGGTGCAGGCGGATTTTTCGGGGATGAATGGGAACAAGGAATTGTTTTTGTCGGCGGTGGTGCATAAGGCGTTTGTGGAGGTTAATGAAGAGGGGACCGAGGCGGCGGCGGCGACGGGGGTAGTCATGACCCTGAAGGCGATGCCGACCCCGCCGGCGGTGTTCCGGGCGGATCATCCGTTTGTGTTCGGGATCCGGGATAACGAATTCGGCAGTATCCTGTTTCTGGGGCGGGTGATGAATCCGGCATAATAAATTTTCACAAGACCAGGAGGTTGTTGATGTCGAGTTTGAGAAAGTTAAGACGGGCGAAGAATACAAAGGAGTTCGGTATTTCGGGGAAGCTCTATCATCAAATGCCCCGGGATCATGTGGATGTGCTACAAAATATTGAATTTGCCCTGGTTTCGGCCTGGCGGGATAACGAGATGATCGATGATTCTGTGATTGCTTCGGCTTTAAAGATTTCCATTGCGGGGGGTAAGCCGGCGGATGAACGGACGGCCGGGGTAGTACAGAGGTTGTCCGCTATTCGTGAGGTTCGCCCGGATATTTCCGATGAACTCTGGAACAATGGCCTGAAGGTGGTGCTGGAGTCAGTTCATACACATTCCACGCTGGCAAGAGGCGATACCGGCTATCTTGATTTTATTTCCAGGTTTCTTTGACCAGGATTCGGTTAATGGATGAACCGCATTTCGCCGACGTTGGGGATGATGGCGAAGCGGAAATTGCGATCGATCTGGAAGCCGGCGGGCCAATAGACGAACAGGGCGCGGCCGATGAGATAATCGCGGGGTACGACGCCCATGCGGTATTCCCGGCCGTTGCCGAGGCCCGGTTCATCCCAGAAGCGGGAGTCGTGGCTGGCTAGGCTGTTGTCGCCCAGGACGAAGAACTCATCCGGGTTCAGGGTGAAGGGATCCCCTTCCGTGCCGCGTCCGGCGTGCCAGGGGCCGTTGGGGGAATTGGAGTAGTGGATGTCCCTGTAAATAGCCAGATGCCGGATGGTGAAATTTCCCTTTTGCCCCACCAGCGAGGCGGAGGAAACCGGTCTGGGTTCCAGCAGATTATTGACGGCGAGCTGTTCATTCAGGAAACGCGTCAGATAATTATTGGTAAGCTCCCGTCCGAATTTCTCCTGATACAAATCTTTCATTTGTTTAAATGTGATGTGTTTGGGAAGCTGTTGAATAATAAAGTATTCCGCTTCATCAAACGAGGGGAGTCGATTGAAGGTATCCGGGGCGAGAAAGCTCCATTTGGGCTGTCCGTTCGAGGTGACTTCCTTACACAAAATTTTATCCCCTTCCCGCAAAGCGGGATGGAGGTTGGGCAAGGTCTGTTCGTCGGAATGAAAGACCATGCTTTGGTATCCCCAGTCCTGGGGCCGGTTGGCTCCGGCATAGGCCAGGCGGGTTCTGCCGATGTTGGCCAGGAGCTGATGATCGAGAATGGCGAAAGAGATCTGGACCGGATGATCTTTCCGCAGGGGGGGGCAGGAACCCTGGGCGAGGATTTCGCCGGTGAATTCACTGGTGATGAAACAGGTGCCCTGAAAGTCGATATCCAGGCGATAGGTTCGGCCATACTTGCTCAATTGCAGGGAGAGGTTTCCCTGATCGTCGCCGGGGGAGAGGATGAATTGCAGTTTTACATCGCTGGCCAGGGCGCGGTAATCGACGCTGGAGCCGTTGTAGGCGCAAAAGCTTTGCAATTTATATTTCAATTGTTCGGGATCAAAGATCAGGATTTCCGGCTGATCGGAGCCTTGAAAATCTAGGCGGCGGCGGCCGGCGTCGATTTGCCAATGGCCGTTGGTTTCGTCGGTTTGGAAAGGCTGCTTCCAGATGGGCGAATCGGACTTCTTTTCGGGCAGCAGATCGTGATCGTATATTTTGATCCAGAGTGCATTCTGGATGTGATCGGGTTTGGGCTGAATGAGATCGTTGATATAGATGTCCCCGTCGATAATTTCCACTTTGTCACCCGGCCGGCCGATGAGGCGTTTGATGTAATTTTCGGTGGGATTGGTGGGATTTTTGAAGACAACCACATCCCAGATTTTAGGATCGACGAACTGGTAAATATATTTCATCACCAGGATGCGATCGCCGCTGCTGGGCTGGAGTTTGATTTTGGCATTGCTCTGGTCGTTGCAGATCGGGCAGGACGGACGGATATTGGCACCGATGCGATTGGGAGCGACATCGATGGGGTAGGGAGGAATGGTGCCTTTGTCAAAGCTTTGCTGGCGGGAGCCGGGTATGAGATAATATTCGGGATTGAATCCGAAGTGGTATTGGTAGCCGCAGGTGGGGCAGGTGAGGTTGAAATGCGCCCCGCGCAAGGTATCGGCCATGCTGCCGGTGGGGATCACGAACGCTTCGACCACAAAGGCCCGGAAGACAAAGGCGAGAATAAAGGCGATGACCAGCGATTCGATGGTTTCCTTGAAGGAGTGGAGGGCGCCTTTTCGCTGAGGGCTGGATTGCGGGTTGGGCATAATCATTTCTGCTTTCTTTTATCTGAGGTATTGCAAAACGTTGATTTTATTCTATTTTTCGATCAATATATTGGTTAACTTATGGAAGTTACCGGCGCTTCCGTTAAAATACGTTACCTTTATTCGGCAGGTTCGTCAAGCTGGTAAAGAAGTATTGAGAAAAGATATAATTTCAGGAAACAGGATTAGTTGCGGCAAAAGTTGCCCGGGTCTTGGAAGTAATGGAGTGCGAAGGTGATTATGTTGAGTCATGCAGGCAGGTTGAGTCATTTTGTGCTGGCCCAGTTTTCGGCGGCCCAGACGGGAACTGAGGCAGGGAACGGTGGGGGTACTATATTGCATTATACTTTTAATGATAATGAATTATGGCGATACCTGATATTGCTGGCTGTGATTTCCATAACCCTGGTAGCCGGCCGGGTGGTTCGGTTTTTTATCGAGCGGAACGCCGCTCGTTTGGGCGAAATGGAGAGGGCCGGTTTACTGAAACTGATTTTGAATTGTCTGTCGCGGCCGGCGTTGGTAGCGGTGTATGCGGGAGGGATCTATTTTTCCCGATTTTTCATGAAATTTGCGTTAAACCCGGGTGAAACAGGATTTTCCGAACAGGTGTTCAAGCTGTGGGGGCAGATTGGCAAGGCGGTTTTTGCGGTGGCGGCGGCGTATTTTATATACCGGCTGGTGGATCTGGTGGAGTTCTATCTGCGGCGCTGGACCTCCCAGGGTGAAGGTCACATGAACGATATGCTGGTGCCGCTCATCCGAAAAACGCTGCGGGTTTTTATTATCGTGCTTTCGGCTTTGTTTATTGCCGATGCCGTGCTGGAGATGAAAATCACATCCATTCTGGCGGCGGCCGGAGTCGGCGGTTTGGCCATTGCGTTGGCGGCTCAGGAGACGATAGCAAACTTTTTCGGATCGATTAATATTTTTGCGGACCGGCCCTTTCAAGTGAAAGACCGTATCCGGGTCGGAACCTTCGACGGCACGGTGGAGGAAGTTGGATTTCGCAGCACGCGAATCCGGACGCTGGACGGGCATTTGGTAACGGTTCCCAACAGTACCATATCCAAGGAGATGGTGGAGAATGTCAGCCGGCGGCCCTATATTAAGCGGGTGGCCAACATAACGATTACGTATGACACGCCGCCGGAGAAGGTGGAAAGGGCGGTCCAGATTATCGAGGGGATATTGGCCCAGACGGAGGAGATCAATCGGGATCCCGAACTGGTTCCGCGGGTGTATTTTAATGATTTTCAAGATTGTTCGTTAAATATTCTGGTGATTTATTGGCTCCAACCGCCGGATTATTGGTTGTACATGGAAGTGAGTGAGCGGATTAATCTGGCTATTTTACGAAAATTCAATGCCGAAGGGATCGAATTTGCGTTTCCGACCCAGACGCTGTACATTCATAAACCGGAATCGGAAAAGAATGGTTATCAGTACTGAAAAAGCGATTTGGTGCCTGATGAGAAGTAAGAAGTCCTATTTATTTATTGAAAGAGAGAAAGAATTTATATGTTTTTTATAGGGAGATAATGAGTTTTTGCTTGACAGAAGGGCTAATCTTTAAAATTATAGTGTATAGTTGTTGGCCAGACCAAAGTTTTATAAAACAATGGGTTTTATAGGTTTGGTGGCAGCTAAGGGATATTGAGTGAAAAGAATTTAAGCGAAAGGAAGTATGTTAGATGGCAGATGACAAAGCACGCAAGGGAACCGAAGGGGCGATCACAGAAAAGGGTGCAGAAGAAGGTGCCCAGGTCCGGATAACGCTGGACGAGAGTTCTGTGGAAGCTTCCTATTCTAATTTTTGCCGAGTAACCGGGACCCCGGAAGAAGTGATAATCGATTTTGCGTTGAACCCCAATCCGTTTTCCCGCCAGGATCAGAAAGTCAAAATTGACAAGCGTTTGGTCATGAATCAGTACACCGCCAAACGGTTGTATGCCGCTTTGCAGCAGACCATTATGCGTCATGAGCAGAATTTTGGTGTAATTGAGCTGAACGTGCAGCGCCGCCTGGCTCCCTCGAAAGAGAAATAACAGGAAAAAAGGAACTGTTTTGTGGTAGTTTTTGATGCCCGGAGGGGTGGGGGCCGGGTGTTAAAAACGGACTTTTGGGAAAAAAAGCAAAATTTTTCCAAAAAAAAGGAAAATTTGTAGTTGACACTACCGGTTTGCAGCGATAAAGGTAAACTATTGTAGCAGTGAGTTTTGCCAAGTAAAACTACTGAGTGCTATTCTAAACGCTATTCTGGTTTTTATTTAAGAGAGAATCTCGATCGTAAGGATGTGATTGAGTGATTACAGGTGTAACAAGGCGGTTGTTGCTGTAAAAGGTGCATTTATAGGAGTATTTCATCGGGTGAGGAACATACCAAGTCGTGAAGGCGAGAGATCGGTGAAAGGCTTTAGCAGTATTGGAAAAACGGGTATGTTTTATGATGGTTTAAGGCTCTGGATTATTAACATGGCGATTGTGAGTTGCTAGAGCTGATGGGAGCAAGAGTAGGTTTGGAAATAATTTTTAAGAAAAAAGCTGGAAAAATTAAACTTATCCGCTTATATAGCAGACAAATAAGAAGAAGCAGGAGGAACTGTATGTAAAAACGTGAATCCTGCCCAAGAGTAAATTGGGAAATTGGAGGCCGGTTTAGGTAAACCGAGCCATGAACGGAACAAACGATTGATAAAACAGGCATTAAAATATAGTTGCCAACTTTAGATGACCGCGAAAGGAGAATCTTATTATGGCTAATGGGCTCCGCAAATTAATTAAAAATGCAAGGAAGAATGAAATAACTCGCCGAACCAACCGGTTTGGCTCCAGACTCCGGGTGGAGGAACTGGAAGAGAGAATTGCACCGGCAATCACCGTTTTTGGAACCGTGGCTGATGGTGCCGATGGTAACACGACGGTTACACTCGATCAGGTCGGCGATGGATTTACCTTCACTGAGACAGACGGCGATGTTTGGGCTTTGGCCCTGGTCAGCTCTGTCGGGACTTCCGGTACGGCTCTGACTACTGGTAACGTAGTGATTACCCTGGTCGGAAATGATACCGCCGCAACCCAGGTGATTGACTCGATCGATTTCGGCAACTCCGCCGCTTTAACGGCTGGCAATAATGTCGGTATCGTCTTCCAGTTGACCACGGAAGCGGGTGACGGCCAACTGGATGTAGCAGCCGGCGATGCGATCATTGATGGAAATACTTCCAATGTACTCGGCGTTTATGGCGTCAGTGTAACAGATGGAACTCTGAATGCAGCAACGGATGTCGATACGACACCGGCATTGAATGCAGGTATGTCGGCAAGAATCGACATGAATGGTTCGAACGTTAACATGGGCGGCAGCATTGCGACACTCCATGTCGGTGATTTGAACAACTTTGCGGCCGCATCGTTCACCACCCTGGTTTCGGATACCGCCGATGGCCTGACCGGTGATATCGGAACAATTACCACTACGGGTAATGCCGGAACACTCACAGCAGATCACGATTTGACGGGTGTGATCGGAATTGGTGGACAGATCACCGGAGCGTGGGGTATTGGACATGACATTCTCAATGCCGCAGACATCACCGTAGCAACGGGTATTACCGCAGCCGGTGATATTACAGTCGGCAATGATTTTGTGGGTGATATAACCGTGACGGCTGGCGGTCAGGCCGGTGATGTTACCGTAACCGCGGGTGTCTATAGTGGCGCACGGAGTGTTACGGGTGGATTAACCGGCAATACCTCGGTAGTAGCAGGTAATATGTCGAGTGTTACCACGGTTGTCACGGGTGGCATGAGCGGCAATATTACGGTAACGGCAGGAAACCTGTCCGGTGCTGTGAATATAACGGCTGGTGATCTGAGCGGTGATATTGCCGCTACGGCCGGCAGTGTCGGAAACGTAACGCTAGGTTCCGGCAGTATTACTTCTGCCGCCAGTGTTTCGGCTGGGACAACAGTCGGAACGATCACTTCGGAAGGTGATTTTGCTGGTGATGTAACGGCGGGAACGACCCTCACGGGTATTGTTTCCACCAACGGTGATATTACTGCCGATTCGACCATTACCGCGGGCGGCACGATTACCGCCATTAGTGCGGATACGGATGAATCGGGAACCAGCAAGGGGAACTTTGCCGGAACCATAACCCAGTCGGCCGGGAATATCGGTACCTTGGATTTTGGCGGCAATGTGACCAGTGCGATTTCCAGTACCGGCACGATTGGTGCAATTACCATAGATGATATTCTGCAAGCAGTGATTACTGCGGATACGGGATTCACCGGGGCCATCGCGATTGGTGATGGCATCACCGCGGCGGGTGGTTTGACCGCATCGACCGGGGATATCGCAGGTGCCATTAATGTTCTTGATGGCGGTATGGCTGGAACCATTCAGGCCACGTTGGGTGCTATTACCGGCGGCGTTACCATTGGTGATGCCGATGCAGATAATGATGGTTCCCTGTCAGGTCTTATCCAGGCACTAGATGCCACCAATGGTAACATCGGTGCCGGTGCCATATCCATTAATAACGGAATTACTGCAACCGGTGCGATTTTGGCCGGGAATGATATAACCGCGGCCATTACGATTGCCGAGGATGGTATTGCAGTAGGTGGAACTTCAACGACTGGTATTATTCGTGCTGGCAGTGATATCACCGGTGGTGTGTCGATCACCTTAGGCGGCTTAGCCGGTACGATCCGGGCGGTAGCCGGAGATATCAGTGGTGGTGCAATTCTGGTTTCTGATGGTGGAGTAGCTGCAACCGGTGAGATTCTTGCCGGCAATGACATTTCCTCTACCATAACCGTTAGTGATGACGGTTTTGCCGGTTCGATTGTTGCAGATAATGATATTACCGGTCTGATTTCGATTACCGATGGTATTACAGCAGTCGGTGTCATTCAGGCTGGAAATGATCTTGGTGCTGGCGGAAATATATTAACCGTTGTTACGGGTGATATTGCCGCGGGCGCAACCCTGACAGCAGGCAATGATATTGCTGGCAATATTGGTGTAACAGACGGTGATATTTTAGCAAATATCACAGCACAAAATGACATCAGCGGTAATGTTGTCGCCACGGCCGGTGCGATCACCGGGACCATCACGGCGTCCCTGGGTGATCTGAGCGGCAATGTGACGGCTGGGTCCGGCAACATTGCGGCGATCGTGGTCGGCGACGATATTAATGGGGCAGCCATCAGCGCTGAGGATGATATAACGGCGATTGCGGTGACTGGCGGGATTCTTGTCGGGACGACGATTACCGCATCGGATGCCGATGTGGATGGTACAGGCAATATCGGTTTGATTATTGCCGGCGATGGTATTAATGCCACGATTGCAGCGGTGAATATTAACACGATCCGTTCGGGTGGCCTGGCCGGTGAGGATATTGAAGGCACGATTACCGCTTCCGGTGATATTGACCTGGTCGATGCCGGCAACGGGATCATTGAGGCGACGGTGACAGCTCAGACGGCGGTCCCAGGTTCACCTCTGGCAACCTTCATTTCCGATGGCTACAGCTATGCGGTCTGGGCCATATCGGGAGCGATTCCGGCGTCCCCGACCGAACCCACGGCGGCAGCCGGTGTTTCGGCAGAACTCATTTTTGACGGCAATGCTGGCAATCCGACCCTGGAAATCAATAATCTGGCCGGCACCACAGCCGCGACCAGCATTTATATTACCAGTCGGGCTGATGCAGGTGGTGAACAACTTTTCTGGGATCCCGACGTTGATGTCTATGACGCTCCGATCACTCTGACGGCGCTTACCGCTTCCTCGGCGATCACGGTTGGTACCCTGTATGTGGAAGGGTCCTTTACGGATATTGGCGGCGATTCTGACATCACCATCAATAATGTGGTGGTGGAAGGCGGCGTCGGCGGGACCATCAGTGTGGCAGCCGGTGAAGATATTGAATTCGGCTGGGTACAGGCAAGCCTGACCGTGAATGTGGCAGGTGCCGGCAAGGCCGGAGACCTGATTCTCAAGAGCAATAGTGATGTGGCCAACAGTGCAACCGCCTATGCGGTGAATGCTGGTGCGATCATTGCGGTGAACGGCTCCTTGAGCAATGTATATCTGGGCGATTCGTCTGCAGGCTTTGTGGGCGACCTGGGTACTTCGGCCGGTGTGGCGATCCTTGCCGCAACTGGCTCAATCGATGATATTTTTATTGACGGTGATGTGCTCGGATTTATTCGGGCAACCAGCCTGGGTGATATCGAAATCGATGGCAACGTTGGTAATTGCGATGACGGTGACGCAGACGTGTTAGTGAATGACGGCGTCGCGGCGAGTATTGATATCACCGCCTCAACCGGTAGCATCGGTGATGTGAAAGTTGATGGTGTGATTGGCGGCGATACGGATGGCAGCACGGTAACTATTCAGGCTACGGCTGCTACCGGGAACATCGGTGCGGTCACTGCCTCCGGCAACATCGGTACAATCGCGGTGGCGGGTAATGCCGTTGCCAATTCGGTGACCATTGCCGCGGGCGGTAGTATCACCAAGGTTGAATCCACTGCCAATATCGGTGACTTCGATACCGATGCTGGTGGTGCTGATGTTGATACGCTGGTGACTATTACCGCGACCAATGGTACGATCGGTTCGGTAACAGCCGGCGGCACGATTGGTATTGACGCAAACATTACCGCAGGTGGAAATATCGGAACGGTATCCGCGACCGATACGACGGCAGCGGAAGGCCTGATCGGTGGAACCATTACTTCGCTGGAAGGCAATATTACCGCGGTTAATACCGTGGAAGCCAATATTACCGCAACGATCGAAGCCACGAACGGCAATATCGGTCAGGTAGCGGTTCTGGATTCCAGTGAAGATGCCGGATTCGAAGTGGATGCCGGTAATGTAACGGGCAATATTACTGCCGGCGGCGACATAGATCTGGTTGTTGGTGCAGATATCACCGGCTTTGTCACGGCCGGAGCGGCTACGGCTGCTTCTCCGGTTACGCAGTTTATTTATGGTAATTATAACGGTTCCGGTGACAGTGTTCTATTTGAATTGAACGCGACCGCCGGTCCTACCTATGGTTATACTTTTGATGGGGCTAACCAAGCGATTGACATTACAATCGACAACTGGGGTACCGCTGCCCTGGCGACCGGCGCAATTGACCTGTCGCTGACCACGACATTGATCAACAGTGCAGCTGGAATGAACGGCGAACCTTATGCGGCTCCGTTTAGTTTGAATTCGTTGGACTTCACCCCGGAATCGATCGCCAATACGGCCGATGTACTCGGTACGGTGACGGTTGAAGGCGATATCAATGTTATGGATACCGGCACGCTGACGGCTCTGATCGCCGAAGGCAATGTCCAGGGACCGATCGTGATAGCAGATTCGGCGACTACGCCTTTAACGGCGTTTGCTGCCGGTTCGGTTACAGCGGTAGGCAGTCCGACATTGGCTGAAATGGAAGCGGTCTTCGAAGACCTGACGGGCAACCCGATCACGTTCGGTGCTCCGGTGGATGGAACAGTCTTTACCCTTCCGGTTTCCAGTTCGCTGGATGTCAGCTTCGCTTTTGGTACGGCAACCGGTTTGGCTGGGATTAGCGGCAATCCGCTGGTTCTGAATGCTACGACTGTGGAGTCCTTCCTGGTAACTGTTTCCGGTGGCGCGATTACGAATATTACCGGTACTGTAAATGATACCGGTTCGGTACTGATCGACGGCGATCTGACATGGGCGATTGTTGCGGAAAACCTTTCCACAGTGGTTATCACTGGGAATGTTTCTGTCTTGGGTAGTATTTATGCGAATAATATCGGGAATGTTACCATCGGTCGTACGATCCAGGATTACATCGATGAAAATGGTGCTTTTGCGGATGTGGCCACCGCTCAGGCTTGGCTGGATGCTAACGGTAACTTCGCTGGAATCATTACCTCGGTTGATGTTCTGGACAGCGCTTTAGATGGAGCTATCGGTAACATTAGGATCTATGGTGATTATACTGGTGATATCGTAGCGGATGGCAATGTTGGAAACGTGGAGATCGGCCAGGGCTACTATGGCGTGGATGACTCGCTGTTAGCGGTGACTGGTAACATGACCGGCACGATGGAAGCTGGCGGAAATATGAATTATTTCTATGCTTACCAGGATGTGGTTGGTGCAGCGGATAGCTACATCTGTGTAGCTGGTGACCTTCCTTTTGTTGAATCGTATTACAGCAATATCGGCGGTTCCACCGCAGGTTCCGGTGTGATTATGATCGGCGGCGATCATGACTGGATCTGGGCCGACGAGGGTGTGGTTGCTGCGGATATTTTCATTGGCGGCGATGGTAGTACCTATGTCGAAATCGGCGGTACAGCCATTACCGGAAATCTGATACTAGGTGCTGTGGATGGTGTCGATGGTGCCACCTTCTATCTGTATGAAAATAACGATGAAGAAGGCAATGAAATCTATTTCGACATCTGGGATGATGATGGGGATGGCGCCATGCTGATGGAGTTCAATGCCGGCGCGGTAACGACCACCGGTGTGACTGTGGACCGCATTACCATGTTTGGTACCTACGAATATGATTTGGAAACATATACCAATACCAACGCAGAAGTTGATATCGATGAAGTATTTATCATTGATACCAATGAAGATGGTTATGTTGACTTGTATGTTGACATGGATGGTGGCGATCTCGGAACGGTAGTGGCCAGCCAGACGAATGCTCTGAGTACTACTTCGATGGGTGAGCAGACAGCCTTCTTGGCGACCTATAACGCCGCCAACGGAACGAGCCTGACCTGCGATATCATCAGCAGTACGCCAATCACTGACAATCAGCCGTCTGATCTGGATGGAGCGCTAAAGACTGATGAAGATAACCTCGACTTGAACCTTTATCTGAATGGCTTGGATAACCTGATCGGCGGTGTGATTGCTGAAGGCGATCTGTATGTTGATCTCAGCCAGGATGTCGGCGTGGATAACTTCGGTTATATGCTGTCGCTGCACGAAGATGTGGAAGCCTATGTGTATGCCAATGATACCATCGGCAGTATTGCCGCCAGCGGTGATATCTATGCTGAATTGGAAACCGAAGGAGTGGTAGCCATTGATGATGCTACCACCATGCAGGATGCGGTGGACCTCTATGGTCTGAGCGGCTTGCCTGCCTGGTTCGCCGGCGGTGTGCTCTCGGAGATTGGTGATATTGAGATGTACGTCACGGCGGATGGCAATCAGACGCTGGTTGCCGGAATCCTGCCGCTTGGGCAAGATTATGCTATGGGTGCCATCTATGCCATGGCTGGCGGAGTTGCGGGAACCTATGATCTGGGTGCCGGCTTCGGCGGTATTGTGGCTCCGTTGGAATTTGACCTGAGTGACGTTACCCTGTTTATGCCTCTTTCCTCGCAGTTTGATTTGCTGGTAGCACCGTATGTCGGCGGTAGTGTTCCTGCCGGCTATTATCCGGATGCCCAACTGGAACTGGTTAATGGCGAGATTCTGGTATCTGCCACCAATCCGTATGTAAATGGGTTTGAACAGGTGACGGCGGTAGGCAGTGGTATGCTGGCATTCGTTGATACCTTCCTTGGTGATCTGGATGTTATCGTGATCACCGGTTTGGCGGATTCGGCTGCCCGGTTGAATATCGCCGGGGATGTCGATGACCTGGTAATCAACGGAGATTGGGCCGGTCAGGTTACCGTAAGCAGCAATGCCGATGGTGCGATTGGCGAGATTGATTTCCTGACGGTAAACGGTGATATCATCGCCGCGACCGCGGATCTGACCGCCTTCAACTTTGGCGGTTACATTCACGAGGGTGAGGTAACCGGAACCAGCGCGGTAGATGCGTACCAGTTTGTCGAAAACGGCACGATGGATCATGATAACCGGTCGATTTCCTGGACCAATCTAGCCGGTGATGCCCAGACGCTGTATGTAAATGCTTCCAGCTCGATGGAGGCCGTTTATAGCACGTTCTTTGGCAAACTGACTGGTGTCTCGGTAGTCGGCCAGGGAACGGCCACCATCGTAAGCGTCAATGGGACGTATGATGCCGATAACAACAGTGACGATCTGAGTGCCCTGAAGAGCATCGCCAAACAGGCCAGCAAGGCCGGTTTGGGCCTGGATGGATTGGGAACGGCCCATGTCGGTTCGATCGGCACAAATAACGCCTGGGGCAAGGCCACGCTGAAGAATGTCGTAGTGGACGGCTTCAACGAGTCGTTGCTTGTCGATGGCAAGGTCAACGGTCTGCTGATTACCGGTGATGCCGATTGGATTGAGGTAACTCGTTCCATCAATAAGGCATTTATCGGTGTCAATAATGATTTGGAATATATCCAGACCGACAAGATGACCAACGTCAGCATCCTCGGCGCCGTCGATGAGTTCGACGCGATCAATGCCAAGAACATTTACATCTATGACGATGTAAATAAGATGAGCGGTCAGAACTGGTCGAAGGTGGCTGTGGATGGTACGGTTAGTGAACTCTGGATGTTCGCCGGAACCAGATATGGCGTGCTGGATCAGTGCCGGTTTGGCCGTGTCACCCTTGAGAACATTGATAACCGCAAGTGGGTGGAAACCGCAGAGTCGGTTGTGGATAATGGTGGCGGCGGTGCTGTGGGTGATGGTGTTCTGAGAAACTTGAATCCATACTACAATCCGGTTAAAGTGACTCGTACTATAGCTCCGGGCATGAATGTATATTCCAGCCTGGAACATCCGGATTATACGACTGATTTGTTTGAGGTTACGCCAGACACTGAATAATGGTGAATGGAAAGCAAGTAGATCAGGCCCGGTCCTACCATGGATCGGGCCTTTTTTGTGCGCCGGGGCGGACAGGATTGCCTGTGGGTAGCAATTCAAACACCGAAAATACATAAAGTCTTGTTTGGCAAGAAGTTTTGAGGCAAATGAACCGGAGATCGAAAAAAAAGGTTTTAATAGGAGTGGTTGTTTGCTACAATATTTCCGCTCCAGATGAAACTTTCGGGCTTTCCCGATAGTTGATTATGGTAGAACGTATATAAAGAGTTTATGATTCAGGAGATGGAATGTCACAAGATGTTGAAGTATCAACGTTTCAGGCCAGTTTGAAGTCGCTGGAACGCGGGATAGCGGAATTAAGCAATACGGATAGCGATCCGCAGAATTACTTTCGCACCTTTTTGGAGCGGGTGGTATCGGTTTTGGGTACCGGCGGGGGAGCCTGGCTGATTACCGATTCCGGTGAACTGATATTTGTCGCTCATATGAATTTAAATGCCGCGGGAATTGAACAGGGAGGACAACAGGAACAAGTCCTGCGTTACGCACTATCCCGGATTATGGAAACTCGCGAGCCGGTGATCCTTCCCGCGCGTCATGGCAGCAATATACACGATGGCGGTTTAGGCAGTGCCGGGGCTAATAATTCCGATCATGCCTTACTTTTTATTCCCATTCTGGAGCGGAAAAGTTTGCGGGGTATCTTTTTGCTGATCGCCCCGCCCAATGTGGATGCCCGGGCGATTCGGGGATTTTTGGATTATATTGCCGGTTTGTGCGAGTGGGCAGGCCAGTATTTGCAAGGGCTGCGAACTAAAAAACTGGAGACCCAGATTTCCCGGACGGATCGAGTTCGTCAGTATATCAGTGCCTTGCATTGCAGTTTGCAGCCCAGCCGGGTGTGTTATGCCCTGGCGAACTACGGCCAGGAGCTGCTGGGGGTATTTCGCTGTATGGCCGGCACCTTTAACAGCAAGGGCAAGTTCCGGATTGAATCGGTTTCCGGGCTGGAGTCGGTGGCGATCAAAAGCAACTTTATCAAAAGCATCGCCGAAATTGCCGCCCATGTCTGCCGCAACGATAAGGTTTTGCTGGTGGATAACCCGGAGGCAGTGAAACAGGCGGGGCAGGAAAGTGACGACTTGATAACCGCGGCCCGGCTCTATATGCTGCAGGCGGGAACGGTGGTGATGGGGATCTTCCCGATCCACTGGGAAAAATATGTGGTGGGGGCCTTGATTGTGGAAAAGGCCAAAGAGGAACCGATCGGTCCTGAACAGCGGAAACAGATCGAATTTTTGCTGGCAGAGGCCGGCAGTGCCCTGAATAACAGCCTATCTTATCGCAATCTGCCGTTATCGCCTCTGGTGCGGGCGGCAGGCGCTCTGCGGGACCGGATCTATCGGATGAGTTGGGTGCATCGAGCGATCTGGGCCACTTTGATTACGGTTTTGTTGTCTGCTCCGTTTATTATCCAGAAGCAGGTTAAAGTCATCGGGACCGCGGAACTGGTTCCGACGGATGCTCGAATTGCCTATGCCCAGCAGGAGGGTGTGATTGAATCGGTTGCAGAGGCTCTTACGGCCGTACCGCCCAATCGCATCGTGAAGCAGGGAGAGGTTCTGGCCTCGCTGGATATGAGTCAGATTGACAATGAGATTGACCGGGTGAGCAATGCCATTATGGAAGCGACATACAGCCTGGATGATGCGAGGAACCGGGATCTAAATACCACAGTAGCGGTATTAGATAGTCGGTTGAAGGCATTGGAAGCGGAACGCGACAAATATTTGCTGGAACGGAAACAGTATGAAATTGTTTCACCCGTCGATGGTATGGTAATCACCCGGGAAAGTGAGATCCGCCAGTATTATTCGAAGCCGGTGACGCGGGGTGAGCCTATGTTTGAGATTGTGCCGGAAGGTTCCAGTTGGCATTTAAAGGTGAATGTGCCGGAAGATGCTGCCGGGGAACTGCTGAAGGCGTACGATCATCTGGAAGGAGACGGGCGGCTCCGTGCCCGGGTGCTTCTGAATGCGTATCCGGATATCAAGTTTGAAACCTATGTGATTTCGGTTGCCCGGAAGGCGAATGTATTCACCACCGGCGATCAGAAGTATCGCAATGTTATTGAGGTGCGGGTGGCCCAGCCGGAAGGTTTTGCCGAGAAGGTGATCCCGCGGCAGGGGATGGAGGGCAAGGTGGCGATCGAGTGCGGTGAGCGCACCCTCTTTTACGCCCTGACGCACGAGTTCGTTAATTTCGTTCGGGTGAGTTTGTTCTGAGATATTATTCGATCGTTTTGGCAAATAGCGACGAAATGAGCTGGATATTTATTGCGAAAGGAAGATGTATGAGTAGCCGAAGAGCCTTTATTTATTTTGCGCTGCTGTTTTGGGGGGGGTCGTTGTCATCGGTTCCGTGTGCGGCGGAGGAAATGGATTATACCTTAACGCCGCGGGGCAATTACAATACCTATCTGCGAGCCCAGAATGTGGCGGTTTTAGGGGTTTCGGTGAACGGGATTGTCGCGGAAATATATCATGAAGCCCAGGATTTTGTCAAGGAGGGTGATTTATTGATGCAGTTGGATGCGGAGCAGATTAAGCTGGAAATCCAGAAGCTGCAGGCCAATATCGACATGTTTGTGGATTTGGACAAGGCGAAGACCGTGTTGGAATATGCCCAGGATAATTTGAAAATAGTCACCGAACTCTACGAGAAGAAGGTCAGCTCGGATAAGGAATTCAAGGAAGCCAATCAGCGAAAGGATCTGGCGGAATTGGATGTGAAGGCAGCCATGCTGCAATTGAAGTTATTAGAGTTGAACAAACAGCAAAATGAAGATCTCTTGAAGCGGCATTCCATTTGTGCTCCGATGAATGGTGTGATTGTTCCCTTTTCCAGTGTACCCAGCCTGAAAGACGCGAATTTGAAAAAGCTGGAAGTGGGGGAAACGGTGAATAACGGGCAAAAGGTTATGGTGATTATGAAGGTGGATACCCTGCGGGTGAGCGTTTCGCTGCCGGTGGAACAATTGGGAACGGTACAAATCGGGCAGGAAACCCGGGTGTTTGTGCAGGGGGACGAAGGGGCGGGGATCCCGGCCAAGGTGGTTTTTATCGGCCCCACGGTGTATGAAACCGGTCAGTTTGATGTGGAAGTGGAATTTGCCAATCCTGTGATTGCTAATGAAAAAGAACAGAAAGATTTATATCCCTATACGTATCGACCCGGCTTACGTGCCAGAATGGAGCTCTAGTGGCGAGGTGTGGTTTTGAGTGCTGAGAGGAATGAAAATACGACCGCCGCGGAAGATCAGGAATTGCCCCGCTTTCGGCCTGAAGTGGAGGTCTCGAAGCAGGTGTATGATGGACAGCCGTATTGGGTTTTGAAAGACCCCCTTTCGCTGCGTTACTATCGGTTTAGCCGGGAGGAGTATTTTATTATCGAACAGCTTCGCCGGGGTGTGACGCTGCGGCAATTAAAGGACGCCCACCGGAAGGAATTCAACAGCGATATGCTGACCAATATGGAAGTTGGGCAGTTTGTGCGCGACTTAAGCGCCAAAAATCTGGTCGAAAGCAGGAATCCGCAGCGGGATGAGATTTTTTTCCGGGCCGCTAAACGGAAGTGGCGCGGCAAGTTACTTTCCCAGATCAGCAATTTTCTCTTTTTCAAGGTCCCGTTATATGATCCGGATAAACTGTTTGACCGGATATTGCCGCATTTGCGTTTTATCTGGACCCGCGGTTTTTTGCTGCTGTATCTTTTGCTGCTGGCCCTGGGCGGTTTTTTGATCCTGCGTCGCTGGCATGATTTTACGTCCATGTTTCATTCCAATTTTTTTACTATTTACAATATTCCGCTGGTCTTTGCGGTGTTCTGGCTGGTCAAGGCGATCCATGAATTTGGGCACGGCCTGACCTGTAAAAATTACGGCGGGGAGGTGCATGATATCGGTTTGCTGGTTATGATCTTCATGCCGTTTTTGTATTGCAATATAACCGATTCCTGGACGTTTCCCAATAAATCATACCGCCTCTTAACCAGTTCCGGCGGGATTCTATCCGAACTGCTCATTGCCGCATTAGGGGCGGTGGTATGGTATTATACAGATCAGCCCGGTTTCATTCACGCCTTTGCCTTTAATGTAGTGATTGTCTGTTCCATCTCTACCGTATTGTTTAACGCCAATCCCCTGATGAAATTTGACGGTTATTATATCCTGATGGACCTGATTGATGTCCCAAATTTACGCCAGCGATCGGCCGCCTTAATTCGAAATTTTTTCATTCGGCATATTTTGGGAGGACGCACCGAAGAAATGCACGAAGAACACCGGTATAAATTTATTTTTCCGATGTATGCCATTGCGGCCGTTATTTATCGCTGGTTTATTATGTTCGCGATTCTTTTTATGGTATATGATTTTTTGAAACAGATGCATTTGGCCGTTCTGGGGCGTTTTATCTTTGCCCTGGGGGTGTTGACCACGTTTCTTGTTCCCATGACCAAGACGGGAATCATGTTACAGAAACAGCGGACCAGCCTGGGTATCTCCAACACCCGGCTGCTGTTCTTTTTGGTCCTTCTTATCACCGGGGCGGTGGTGGTATTGTTTTTCCCCATGTCCCAGCATGTGACCTTGAATTTTATTCTGGAACCGGCACCGATGCATTGGATTCGCAGTGAAGTGGCGGGCGAAGTACACTGGGAAGAGCCGGTTTGTGAAGGCGTATGGCTGGGCCGGTCCGACTCCGGTGAAGAGCGGATCGCTCGCCTGATCAATCCGGACCTGAAGCTGAAAGTGGAACAGCTATCGGCGCAGATCAAGCAGGAAGAGTTGGAAATTGCGTACTATACGATTCAAGAGCCGGAGAACAGGAGCCGGCTGGAGCAGATGAATGAGCGATTGAACGTTCTGCAGCGGGAAAAGCAGCGGCAGGATGAGCAAATTGCGAATCTGGAAGTGCGTGTACCTTTTTATGGGGAGGTATTAAGCTCGGATGAATCCCTACGGCAACTGGATGGGAGATTCGTACCGCGTGGTGCCCCGCTGCTCTTATTAGGGGATAGTCATCGCCTGGTTGCCAAAGTGTGGGTTCCGGAAGCGCAGTTCGCCCGGATTTTTAAACAGCCGGACGAGTTGGGCCAGCAGGCGGAATTGATGCTGTATGCGTTCAGCGATCAGAAATTCAACGGCCAGGTAACCACGATTAGCAGGCACCGCGAAGACAATATGGGCGAATTTGGGGAAAAGATGGCACTGAGCAACAAAGTGGGCGGCGAAGTTTTAACCGAATATGATCCGGTTACCAAACAGGAACGACCGGTGGAAACCGTGTACGAAGTGACGATCCATCTGGAACCGCAGGGATTGCCTTCCTCCGCCCGGCCGTTCATGTCCGGCCGGACCCATATTGAATGCGGACGCAGTACCCTTTATCAATGGGGGAAAGATTCTTTGCTGCGATTTATATCACCGGAAGTAAGACTGTAAAGAGAATCATTTCTTTCCACATCTCTTATGGGTGATGACGCTTATGAGACCGGCATCAATATATTGCTTGCCGTCGGTCTGATGGCAATGGACCGCCAGTGTGTTTTTTCCGATCTGAAGTGCTTTTCTTGTTTCTTCATCAACCGGGAGGGTGGTATAGGAAGTCAGATACCCATCCGGTTTGGCGATCAATAGGCCGTTGAGATATACCTGGGCATCTTCGTCGTGATGGATGATCAGATATAATTTTCCGGCCGGCATATCCTGCAAGTCAAAATCCCGGCGGAGATAAATGTCCGGGCTGTCCCATGTGGTTTTTACCACTGCCCCGGCGGTACCCTCGACTCCAAAACCGCCCGGTCCGCTCTGCCAGGCGGAGTCATCAAAACCGGGGTTCTGCCAGCCTTCCGCCGGCTGAGCGGTGGTGTAACGCCATTCGATAGGTGTGTTCTGAGAAGTAGGGCTAAGTTCCTTTTCCAGTTTATAAGTCTTTGTGTAGCAGTTTTTATTGGCGGCCTGAATTTTCTTCAGGTCCATCTTGACCATTGCCCGGTCATAGGTCATCAGGCCGTTGACCTCGCCCTCCACATCCGTGGTTTGCGTATAAACCGCCGCCGCCAGGCCCTGGCCGATGAGCAATTGCAGGTTATCAATCAACTTCAGATAAGCGTCGGTAAGTTCCCCGCTGTTTTGGTAACTAACATAACCCCAGTTTTCTTTGTTTTGCCAGGTATGTTTATCAACTGGCAGTCCCAGCCCGCCGAATTCGCCCAGCACTACCGCCCGTTTTTCTTCATTGGCCGGTTTGCCGGGACCGGGATATACGTGGATATCATGTACATCCCCGGCTCCGCTGTCGGTCCAGCCACTGGCATTGTTGACCAGTCGTGTTGGGTCATAATTTTTGACCCAGTCAGTAATTCGAGCCGTATCATATTGCCCCCAGCCTTCGTTAAAGGGAACCCACATTACGATACTGGGGTAATTATGCAGATTGTCGATCATTCGTTTGAGTTCGCTTTCAAAATTTTTCTTTCCTTCGTCTGTATTATTGTAACCGCTGGGCATATCCTGCCAGACCAGCAGCCCCAGCTTATCACACCAGTAATACCAGCGGGCCGGTTCTACCTTGACATGTTTGCGGGCCATATTGAATCCCAGCTTTTTGGTCATCTCGATATCATATTGCAAAGCCGAGTCGGTGGGGGCGGTATATAGACCGTCCGACCACCAGCCTTGATCGAGCGGACCATGCTGGAATAAGGGTTTATCGTTCAGAAACAGCCGCAGGATCCCATCCGAATCTTTCTGGATGGCAATCTTCCTCATGCCGAAATAACTTTCGACCTCATCCACTTCTTTGCCGGTTTCGTCCAGTAAAGAGATTTCCAGGTCATAAAGATTGGGTTTGTCGGGGGACCAAAGTTTGGCCTTTGGCATCGGGATAATCAGCTCATTAGCGGAGTCGGCTTTAGCATCAACTTTGCTAAACCAGCCGGTTTTGACCACTCCTTTGATTTGATAGCCTGATTTTGCACCAGGGCAGTCCGCGGTAATTTTTACCTGGCCGGCATCGATGTCGGGAACGATTTTCAATGAGTTAATATAGGCGGTATTGACCGGTTCCAGCCAGACCGTCTGCCAGATGCCGGTAACAGCCGTATAAAAAATCCCTTGCGGTTTTAGAACTTGTTTGCCGTGCGGTTGGGGGGCGGTGTCGGTCGGATCCCATACGGAAACCGTAATTTCTTGGGTGCCAACGGCTTTTAAAGTGTCGGTAATATCGAAAGAAAAGGGATCGTATCCGCCCTGGTGCGTGCCGATGATTGTGCCGTTGACGGAAACGGTAGTTTCCCAGTCAACCGCACTGAAATGCAGGAGGATTCGTTTGCCGGACCATTTCTGAGGAATGGTAAAGCTGCGCTGATACCAGAGCCGATTTTCCGGCCCGACCGGCTTCATGACTCCGGAGAGAGCCGATTCGATGGGAAATGGAACCAGAATTTGGCCGTCCATCTTTTCCGGCTGAGCCGCGTCTTTGGCGACGATTGCGTAATTCCATAATCCATTTAGATTTAGCCATTCATCGCGAGCCATCTGCGGCCGGGGATATTCCGCCAGAGGTTGTTCAGGACAAACATCCTTGGCCCAACGGGTAAAAAGCGGGCCATCGGCGGGTTTCCAGTTAGTTTCGGCAAAAGACGCAGTTTCCATGAGCAAATTGAAGGCCAGAATCGAGCTGATGATTAGTACCTGCTTCATTTCATTTTTCCTTTCTGATTAGCAAATCACTCTATATCCCAGCAAAGCTTGCCGGGAACCGATTCCACTCGGTAAAAGTTGTCTCGCAGTAAGTATTTATAACAAAAAAACCATACTCTGCCAGACATTTTTAGGAATGGTTTATCATGGTTCTGTTATGATCTGGACCGGGCAGGGAGGGATGGCCTTGAGGAAGGCCCTGCCGTAGTTTTTGGTGATTATCCGTGGATCCAGAACAACCACAATCCCCGTGTCTTTCTGGGTGCGTATCAGTCTGCCGAAGCCTTGCTTAAATTTGATGACGGCTTCGGGAAGCTGGTAATCGAAGAAGGGGCTGCCGCCTTTTAGCTGGATTTGTTCCAGGCGGGCCTGTAGTAGCGGGTCGTCGGGAACGGAAAAGGGGAGTTTGAAGATTATGACATTGCTTAAGCTTTCGCCTGGTACGTCCACACCCTGCCAGAAGCTGTCGGTCCCGAATAAGACGCTGTTGATATTCTGGCGGAATTCATCCAGCAGGGCGGAGCGGTCTTTCCCAAATCCTTGTTCCAGCAGGAGAAAGGAATTTTCCCGGCAGAAATCCCGCAATTCATCCGCCGCCTGGTGCAGATGTTTGAAATTGGTGAAGAGAATGAAGGCCTTGCCCTGGGTTTGGAGGAGGTATTTTTTAATGGCCTGGATGGCTGCCTGGACAAAATCGTCTTCCTTGAGTTTGGGTTCAGGTAAATCAGCTTCCACAAACACTTTAACCTGGGATTGATAATCGAAGGGAGAACCTAATTGCAAGGCTTTATATTCTTCCAGCCCTAACCGGGAACTGAAAAAACGAAAACCCTTCTTATTATCTATATCGTCATCCGTTACGCCGGTTTCTGTGGAAGTGCTTAGTGTGGCACTGGTTAGAATAACTGAGGAGCAGGTGGTAAAGAGGGCTTTATTCAGGCTGGGGCCGATATGCAGGGGGGCGGCGGAGATTACCGTCCGGGGCATGGGAGCACGACCGCCGGCTTCGACCCAGTAAACGGTTTCCGGGATTTGCTGGTGAATGAACTGGTTTAATTCATAGGCGAACTCGGTGCAGCGCAGGGCATAGGCGTCGATTTCTATCCGGTCCTGTTCGTCGATGCTGTTTTCCGCGACGGTTCGCAGATAGGCACTCAAATCCATAAGTGGTTGGGAAAGCGGGTTTTCAAAAAATTCCGCCTGTTTGATTCGGCCGTTACCCGCGGAGTTTTTCTGAGAATTACAAAAACCGAACACCTGATTGAAAAAATAATCCGCTGTTTGATCGACTCGGGTAATAAATTTGGCGGCCTCTTGATGGGGCAGGGCGGCCAGGATGCCTTTTTCGGTTTTTGGATTATAAATACGGTTAAGCAGGTATTTTACCTGATAATTGCTCAGCCGCAGTCCGAAATGGCGGCTGGCGACGTGTTCGATGTTGTGGGCCTCGTCCAGGATGACCAGATCGTAGCGAGGCAGGATGGAGCCGCCTTCCATACGAATGGCCAGGTCGGTGAAAAATAGGGCATGGTTGGTGATGATGATATCGGAGGAGTACATGCGGCGGCGGGCTTTTTGGAAAAAGCAATTGTCATGGCGAGGGCAATGCTTTGCCATACAAACACTTTCGTCGCTGGCGACCATTTCCCAGACGGCTTTGGGGGGGGCGAAGGGCAGGTCTGAGAGGGAACCGTCTTTGGTTTGTAAGGCCCAGTGGAATATATCTTCAAGAAAGGCAAGGTGTTTCGGCTGATCAAAGAGGGAAAGCTGGCGGCTCTGGGCCTTTTCCAGCCGGCGCCAGCAAAGGTAGTTGCCGCGGCCCTTGGCCAGGGTGCAGACGAAATCGATTCCTAAACATTTGTGAATAAAAGGGATATCTTTATTTACCAGTTGCTCCTGGAGTGAGATGGTATAGGTGCTGATAATGACTTTTTGTTTGTTTTCCACGACCCGCTGGAGGGCTGGGATTAGATAGGCGAAACTTTTGCCAATGCCGGTACCGGCTTCCACCATGAGGTGGTTTGATTCTTTAAAGGCGAGCGCAATTGCTTGGGCCATCTCGATTTGCTGAGGTCTGGATTCATAATCGGCCAGGGATTTTGCGACAGAACCCTGCCCACCGAGGAAGGCGGCGGGATCGATTTTATTTGGGTTGGGAGCCAATAATTCCCTCCCACGGGGAAGAGGCCGTGGCGTAGAGTTTTTTGGGGATTCTGCCGGCCAGATGAGCCAGGCGTCCGGCTTCGATGGCGTGCTGCATGGCCTGGGCCATTTGCACCGGATCCTTAGCCCCTGCAATACCGGTATTTAGGAGAACGCCCTCGGCGCCGAGTTCCATGGCAATGGTGACATCGCTGGCGGTGCCGACGCCGGCATCGACAATGATAGGAACGTTGGCCTGTTCGAGGATGATGCGGATGTTGTTGGGGTTGAGGACGCCCTGGCCGGAGCCGATGGGGGCGGCGGCGGGCATGACGCTGGTGGCGCCGGCTTCTTCGAGGCGGCGGGCCATGACGGGGTCATCGTTGGTATAGACCAGGACGGTAAAGCCTTCTTTGACAAGGGTTTCAGTGGCTTGCAGCGTGCCGATCGGATCGGGCAGGAGGGTCTTTTTATCGGCCAGAACCTCCAGTTTTACCCAGTCCAGTTCGAGCAGTTCCCGGCCCAGCCGGGCACAGCGGATGGCATCGTCGGCGGTGAAGCAGCCAGCGGTGTTGGGCAGGAGGGTGTAACGGTTACGGTCCAGGAAGTCCAGGATATTACGCTGGTTATGATCGAAGAGGCGTTCGCGGCGGACGGCGACGGTGACGACTTCGCAGCCGCTGGCGGCGAGGGCTTCCTGCATGATTTCGAAGGTGGAGTATTTTCCGGTGCCGACGAAGAGGCGGCTGGTGAATTCGAAGGGACCTAATTTGAGTTTTCCGCTAGAGGAGGGCATAGGATTCTTTCTTATAAGTGATTTGATGGTAATAGTTTAAGTTTATCCGCCGCCGACGATGGTGACGATTTCGAGGTTGTCGCCGGGATTCAGGATGGTTTGTTCATAAAGTTTTTTGGGACAAACCTTTAGGTTCAGTTCGACGGCCAGGGGGGGCATCAGGTTGAGGAGTTTGACCAGGTCCGCGACGGTGGTGCCTGGGTTAATGTCTTTTTCTTTGCCGTTTAAGGTAATAATCATTGAAAGTACTCACAAAATAGATGGTTATGTTAAATATTATAGAGGTATTTGGCGGGGGGTCAAGGATCAGGGCGAAATGTTTAAGGGAATTTTTGGGGATGAAATATAGTCCGATAAGTAGTTGAGATTGTGGCGATTAGGTAATATGGGTTGATTAGGTAAATGAGGTAAAAGTTGAACAAAGTATAGTAAAAGATGAAGAAAGTGAGGTAAAAGTATAGTAAAACATAGGGAAAACCTGAGTAAAACATAGGTAAAAGTGAATGGTATTGGCACGTGTCATTTAGATTGGGGCGGGAATTTTTGGGGGACATGGTTATCCAGGTTGCCCAGATTGAAAATGGTAAAATGGGGTGAATGGTTAAGCTCTAAATTCTAATATCTAAATTCTAAATAATGTCAAATTTCAAAAATGGAAATTTCAAAACAAAGAAAATTGACAGAGCAAAAATCAAAAATTGATAGAAAAGAATTTTGAACAGAAGGCAACGAAGGCAGGGAAGGGGGGGGAGGGGAAAATTACGAATTATGAATTACGAATTACAAGAAGATATTTAACCACGAAGCTGGGGTAGTGGGTATAGGGGGTGTTTGCCGCAATATATCCCGCAAAGACGCAGAGGCGCGAAGGAAATAAGCTTTTGACAGGATAACAGGATAGACAGGATTTAATGGTAATGGATAAAAAAAGAAATTGATTTGCAGATGAGCGCAGATAAATATCTAATTAATAAGTAGTTATGAGTAATTTTGTAAATAAGTATGTTTTTATATAAACAAAATTATATTTATATTTGACTTTTAGAAAATATGGGGTATAATTGAGGGTGCGGGATAATAGAAAGAAACCAACCACGGATTACTTGGTGCGGCCTGGGGCCGCAACGAAATCCTAAATTCTAAACTCTAAATTCTAAACAAGCAGTACGGAGGCAGGGGAAGAATGAAGGTGCGAAAGAGCGTGGGAGAAGAAATTACCAATTACCAATTACGAATTACGAGTTAAAGGTGGGGGGAGACAAAGAAAATAGGGGGGGAATTGGCTAGCGGGGGAGTGTGGGACAGGATAAAATAGAAAGTAATCGCATCGGGAATGGTCAACAGGACTGGCTGGCAGGCAGATTGTGTATATGGGACAGATAGAAGAGTATTTACCACGAAGGACGCGAAGGGAAGAAAAGATGTTTTACCACAGAGGGCTTGGCGCGGCCTTGGGCCGCAAGCAAATCCTAAATTCTAAACTCTAAATTCTAAACAAATACGAATTACCAAAAAAGGAATATTCCAAACAAACGGCAAAATCTTATGAAAACGGCACCTTGCAAATATTGGCAACTAAAAATCAAGCAGAAAAACAAGAAGTTGAAGGATTGTAGTAAAGAGGAAAGAGAATATATTAATGGTGACGGGAGAGATAAAGAGAAGGGACAGCAAAGGCACGCGAATAAAGATGAGAAAGGAATTTGATATTTTAAAGAAAATAATCCTGGATTCCTGCGTTTGCAGGAATGACCATCGGGAGACAATATGTTATGTGTTATATTATACATATAGGTTGCAAGGTATCGCGTAGGCAAGCGAGTTGCCGATCCAGCCGGGCTTATGAATTAGTTGAGGAAAAAACGGATGCTTAATGAAAAAGTAACGGAAAAGGAAAAGATTTCTCGGTGCGAAGCCAGATTGCTCAAGTCGGAGAAGAGAATCCGATATGCTTTGCGTACCGAAATAGGTGCTATCATAGTGTGTGTACTTATGTTTATAATAGACGCGTGGCATCCACTTATTCAACAAGAAAACCTGGCCGCGTTTCTTCTGGTGGTATTGGTGTTAGGTGTATTTATGGCGTATATCCATTACGTAAAGATTAAGTGGATTCGATCGGTCAAGATGTACAGGGAAAATCTGGAGGAGATCAACGGTGAGGTGCCCGTAATGGGGCGGCCAATCGATATAAGTAGTGGTAAAAACGGGGTCTGACCCCTTTATTTCAGTTGACCCCTTTATTTCAGTGTGGGGCGACAATATGTTATGTGTTATATTATACATATAGGTTGCAAGGTATCGCGTTGGTGAACGAGTTACTGGTCCTAGCCGGTTTAAATTATGATGTAAAAATACAGAGGTAAATAGTTGTGTCAAAGAGGAAAAAAACTGAAATAAATCGCATTCATCAGGATAGAGGTTTTGCTATTGCTCCCAAAGGAATCCTCGATATTTATCCATCCGTGATTGAGGGGAAGCAGCCTGCGGTTACTATTATTGGAAATCCGGATGGTTTGCGGTATCTGGCTGAGCTGTTACATTATCTGGCTGATTTTGATCAGTCTATGACGGATGGTCCAAAGGGAAGCCGGGAACATTTTCACCTGCATGCAGGCGACCAGTTAGGAAAGCATTCCTGTGAAGTGGAATTGTGCCGGGCGGATGCCAAAGGAACAGGCGATTTGCCTGATTTCGTGTGTTTAGGGGATCAAGTAAGAAAAAAACGTCGTATAGGCAGAGTAAGTTAAAGGAGATTTTGATGCGGACATGGCAAAAAGTACCGAAGGATATTCGTACGGAAAGGTCTAGCAATGGGAAAGTTAACTTTTGAATCAAAAAGTGAGAAGAAAAGTCTGGAATCATTGGCCGTCTCAAAAACTGCAGAGAAATGGGTAATTGCAGTAGGAATTATCTCTATACTATTGGCGGTATTAGGTCTTCTATCCTACCTGCTGGGTTTGTTTTGGTTTGTAGTGTCAGATTCAATGCAAGATCTAGATAATCCTTATTTTGGTCCTATATTTTATGTCACGTCTTTGATTTGTATTGGATGTTACATTACCCTCCTGGTCTGCGGCGTGAAGTTTGTCCGGCTACGCACAAATGTATTCAAATTATTTGTAGGTGTAGTCATTTTCGAGGTCGCGTATTTTGTTATTAAACCCCTTATTATTTCCCTTATTATTTCCCATATTAGTTCCCGGTCATGCCTGGTTGGCATTTTCCTTGCAACAGGTTTGGCTGACGGAGGACTGGTGTTTCAATTTTTTATTCTTTTCCCTTTATGGGCTCCTATATTAGTTGGATGGGCGATACGGAAACTCCGGTTATCAGGAGAATTGGGATGAAGAAGTGGCAGAGAAGGGTGATTTATTGGCTAGCGCCGGTGGTGATAGCGGTGGTATCCTTCGTTGTTCCGTTTTTATTTTTGCTGCTGCTGGGGGGTAAGGGAAGCGGGATATTTTTCTGGGTCCGGTTTGGTTTGGTAGTGATTCTGGCGGTGCTCTGGCCGGCGGCGGTGGTGAAGCTGGCGGGGTACTGGATGAAGAAAGAGCCAGGATGCAAGACCAATGTTTTATATCTGATGGCGGGGTTACTGGTTTTTTATTTAAGTCTTTCGCCGGCGGTTATCCTTGTTTTCTCTATTTTCCATATTCCTTCCCGATGGTATGAGGTTGTTGAAAAATATATGGGGTACTCGTATTGGGTGTTATTTATTTCTTTGGCGATTTATCAGGTATGGCTGTACCATTTCAAGAAGAAGGGAAGGGAGGGGGAATTGCCAAATGCGAAATGAATATGGATTCTCGATAGTTGGGGGATTATTCGCGGCGACGATTGTATTGCTTATGTATATCGCGGCGAAAGAGGAAAAGAAGCACTGGAGGCGGGTATTCGGTCAGCGGGAGGTGATGCCGTTCGAGGAATGGTTTGCCCGCTACTATCCCGAAGCGGCGGTTTCGAGAGCCGTAGCGGAAGATGTTTTGAATCGTCTGGCCAAAGTGATGAGGATTCAAGCAACGCAAATCCGGCTGGACGATCGTTTCACCGAGGAATTTGCCGCTCCCGGAAATTGGCGGCAGTTTATTCTGGATGATCCCGTGGATCTGGTAGTAGAAGAATTGTTTAAAAAGTATGCCGTAACCGATAAAAAGCTCGCCAAAAACTGCTGGACGGTGAGAGATTTGATTGGAATAGTAAATGGTTCTCAGCAAATAAAGGTGATCTAAAAATTTCAATTGAAAGCGAGTAAATAATGAGAGCTGCAAAACAACTATTGTTCTATTATTTGGCGGTACTATTTGTTCTCCTGATCTTTTATATATGGTTGTGGTATATTCATACGTATTGGGCGTTCGCTCTTATATGCCTGGTACTATCGGTTCAGTTGCTAAGGCGTTTCCTGTATCCGTTCCGCAAACTCGATCGGAATCCAGACGGAGGCCATTATTTCTGGAAAATATATACCTATATTTGGGTAATCAACTTGTTTGCCTTGACTGCATATGCAATTATTGATGTGGCAATAGATAACAAACTGAGTCCTTTTTTCCGGTACTGGTTCTTTATCTGGATCGGCTCTCTGGTGCCACCCGCCGTCGTCGGGGGTGTTTATGGTGTTTATCAGGACATTCAAAGGGTGCGACATAGCGGCGATAAAAAGGAAGGGGAAACAGCGGGAGAATTGAGGAGGCAGTAATGATAATAGGCTTGATGGATATTTTGGCTGATATGGATGATTATATAGGGGAGCTGGATACTATTCTGTCAGTTATTCTCGGGATCATTTTTTTGCTGGAACTGATAGACAGAATCCGGGAGCGAGCCATCGGATGTTTTGTGACCCGGCACATGTATTTCTTCTGGCTAACGGTGGTATGCCTTATACTCTATAATATTTTACCATTTGTATTGGAGGCATCCCCCTGGCTTGGATTGCCCATGTTACTTATCTGCAACTTTGTGACGATGTTTTCTTTGTTAAGCTATATCCTACTAAGAGGAAGCTATCTGATCAGCAGATACCTGAACAAAATTGCCAGGGAGAAAAAGGTATTATTGAAACCGTTGATAACCCAATCCCCGCAGCCGCGAAAAGCGATTTTGTGGGCATTGGGATGGTCTCTGTTTATCCATTTACCGTATGCGGTTATGATCATTTGGGTTCTGTACAAGGTTTTATAGAAGATGGCAGGGGGCAAGAAAATTCGGTGAAGTTCGAGATTCGGATTTTAAAATTGAAAGCGAGTGAATATGAGTGCGGCGAAACAACTATTGTTCTATTATCTGGCGGGGCTATTGGTTCTTCTGGTTAGTTGGTATTTGTGTTATATTTCTACGTATGATTTTTTCATTATTATGCTGATGATGCTATCCCTTCATTTGTTAGGGCGGTTCCTGTATCCGTTCCGGAGATGTGAACAGAAGCTGGAAGAATGCCATTATTTCTGGAAAATCTATGTCTATTTTTGTGTCATCAACGTGTTTGCCTTGACCGTATATACTATTATCGATGTGGCTATGGATAACGAGCTAACCTCTTTTTTCTGGTACTGGTTTTTGGTCCTGCTCGGTTCTGTGGTGCCACCCGCCGTTTATGGTATTTATCAGGATATCCAAAGGGTACGACAGGGCGGCGATAAAAAGGAAGGGGAGAAAACGCGGAATAGTGAAATCAACCATGCGAAATGAGGTTTGGAGCGATGCTGAGTAAGAAAATGTTCATTACTATATTCATATACCTTGGATGCTATGCTGTCATTGAAGGCTTATTCATGGGTTTGACTTTACTGATATTTGAGAGGACTAGTTCAGTTGGTGATATAGTCTTTAAAGTCGGCAGTTCCATTCTTATGTGGGTTTTTATGGTGATGATGATTCTATATTATCAAAAAAATAAATAGGTATCGCGTCGGTAGGTGAGTTGCCGACCCTACCAAACTAAAGAAGAGGAGAAGAATTGCATATCACAAATTTGAAAGCAAGGAGGAATAGAAGATGGATTCCCGCATAAGAAATTACGAATTATGAATTACGAATTAAAAATATGGGGAAGAAAATCCTGGATTCCTGCCTTCGCAGGAATGACCAACGGGCGATGGAGTGGTAAACGTGGCAGGAATGACCATTGGACGGGAGAATGAAAAATAGAGTAGATAGAATAAGGCGGAAAGGCAAAGCCGAAAGGTATCGCGTCGGCAAACGAGTTGCCGACCCTACCGGGCAGGTGGTGAATTGATATGGGAAAAGGAAGGTGGAATGGTGACAGGGGGGGGATCGTAAGGAGGCTGGAGTGGTATCTGATCGGGGCGTTGCCGGGGCCTAAGGATCCTTTTCGGGCAGCGGGGCGGGTGCGAAGGCTAGCGGGGCCGATTCGAGCCAGCGATGGGAAATATGCACTGGCATTGCAGAATATTGCGAAGGGCAAGTTCTATAGTGCGGAAGTGATGCTCCTGGAAGCGCTGGGCAACCTGGCAGCGGAGGCGGGGCAAACGGACCTGTCGGCAGGCCGGATTTATGCGGGCTTGATACTGGCCACTAGTTATGCGGGGAGATTTCAGGAGGCGCTGGACTGGGGTGATAAGCTGACGCCGCTGGCCAAAGGGGATCATTGGCACCTTACGCTGTTAGGCAGGCTGTATTTTGTGAATGGCCGGTGGGATAAGGCGGAGTTGCTCATTCGGCGGGAGATTGAAGTTGCCGAACAAGCCCCCAATTCGGAAAAAACCTTTATCGCCAATCGGTTATATAATTTGGGGGAAGTGCTCCGGATGACGGACCGTCTGAATGAGGCGGAGGACATGTACAAACGCGGTATGCAGGTTTATCAACTGGCGGAGGGGGCAGGCCAGCCTAAACTGGTTGTGTTTCTGATCCGATTAGCGGTGGTGTACCGTGCAATTAACCGTCCGGAGGAAGTGAAAAAGGTCCTGGAACAAAGCGCGGTTATCTGTAAGGAGGGCGTTCGAAAAAAGCATCCGGATGCACCGGAGGCGTTATACTGGTTAGCGGGTTGGTATGAAAAAACAAAGGAATGGTCCAAGGCTAGAGAATGGTATGAGCAGATCGCAGGTATGGAAGAACCGCGGCTGGGGAGAGACCATCCGAAGGTGAAGCGGGTCCTGGAGGCGCTGGAACGGTGCGGTGAAAAAATAGAGGAGCAAGGGGAGGAGGGCAAGCCGGGCAAGGGGGAAAAGACAAGTGAAGAAAAAAAACGGGGAGGGAAGAGGGGGATTCCCATGAGTGCGGGGAAGAGGATGCTGGTCTTTTATCTGGCGGTACTGTTGACGGGTTTGCTCGGTTATCTCCTGTGCCGGTATTCGAGGTCTGGCGGTTTACTGGCTGTTCCGATGATCCTATTCGTGCAGCAATTAGGGCGGAAATGGTATCCGGTTCCGTGGAAGGGACTTATACCGGAAGGCTGCCATAATTTTTGGAAGTGGTATGGTTATCTATGGGCAGTGAACTTATTGGCTTTGTCGTTGTCGGCGATTGTGGATGTGGTCATTCATCATGAGACCAGCCGTTTTATTGGGTACTGGGTTTGGATCTGTGCCGGCACTTTGGTGCCGCTGCCCGGATTGAAGATTTATAAAGACTTTCAGAAGGTGCGCGGCAGAGGTGACTTATTCAGGAAAAAAGCGGAGTAATTATAGATGAAAGAAAATGCTAATTATTACTATGGCTGGGTTGACAGTGGGATACCTGATATTTTGGATATCCTGCAAGATGATTTGCCCCGGAATTCATATATGATGATAACGGAACTTGATAGTACCAGAGAACTGGCAGATGGTTTTGTTTATAAAAAACTGGCGAAAAATGCCGGTTTACAAGTCGCAAATATTTCAAGGGCAATTTATTTGCCGGTGCAGAATATATTGGATTTGCTGGATTCCTTTGATAACCTGTTTAATGGATTTGACGAAGTCTGGTTTTTTTCGAGTTTGAACTTGTTCGTTCCACCCGATCCAATCACCATAGTTGCGCCTTCACGCCTTTGGACACCGGATATTGATGAAATTGAAACGAATGAACTATGGAGAAAAGAGGCTCATTGTTACAGGGATGTTAGTCCCATCATCGCCTGGATGCGGAAGTCCCGGTGTTATCTGGGATTAGGTGACGGAGAAGGTTTAAATTATATCACGGACAGAAAAGATTTGGCCCAAAAGATAGAGGGATTTGTGGATCAGGATTAGAAAAGATGGCAATAGTCAAGCAGAGGTCAGTTATGACAGAAGAAAAATTACAAAAATTATCCTATCGGAAAAGAGAAAATCTCATCAGGGAAGCGTGGAGAAAGAGTGATTTTGCGCAGGCCAAGACCCTTATCCGGTCAGGTTTAAAGGAACGGCCGGATGACTGGTGGTTGATGTGCTGGTTTGTTGATGTCTATTTTAGAGAGGAAGATTATAAGAACGCCTTGCCATGGGCAAAAAAGGCATATAAGATACAACCCAATCATCCCTGGACAATCTGGAATTATGCTGAGGCACTTGATGAGGTAGAACGGTATGAAGAGGCCCTGAAATATTTTAAAAAGATTCTGCGGAAAAAATTTAAGCCGGATGATTTTGGGGAAGGCGTTTTTCAGTCTCAATGTGTGCTCAATGATAGCAGATTATGCATCGGATACTGTTATGCTAATCTGAACCGGTCCCGTTTGGCAATGCGTTGGATACGGGATTATTTGGAGCATCGCAAAACTGTCAAAAAGAGCAGATATAACATAAAAGAGATCAGAGAAGATCTAAAGTCAATGGAAAATGAAGGATTGATCTGTGAGCTAATCCATAAGGATGAATATAAAAAGGCACTTTCCCTGATTCTGAAAGAGCTAAAGAAATTCTCAGAAAATGCTTTCCTTCTGAGCTGTTTATCCGAGACATATTACCACCTGCATGAATATAAGAAGGCGCTGGTGGCCAGCAAGAAGGCAAATGAGCTGGTGCAGAACGATCCTTTGTATATATGGAATTATGCCGGTGATCTTATGATGGTGGGCCGGAAGGAGGAGGCGATTCGACAATTTATGCGAATTGTCAAAAAGGGATTACAGACCGTGGCTTTTGGCAAGGGGGGCGAGGGGCTGCAATGGGCTAAATCCCTGATTAATGATAGCCGATGCTGTATAGGTAGCTGTTATGGGGATCTCAAGGATTATCCGATGGCGGTAAAGTGGATACGAAGCCATCTGAGAAACCGCCGGGCCGGAATTCCCAGCATATTTAAAGCTGAAGAGGCGAGGGAAATGCTGAGGAAGTATAAGAGGAAATTAGCCTGTCCGTAAAATATGAGTTACAAATTACGGTTTTAAAAAGCAGGTGGAAGAAAATATTGGGTTTCTGAGTAAAATGTCAATTTTCAGGCGGTTTTGGCGGGGAAAGGCGGTTTTTGGAGAGATATTGAGGATTTTATGGGGGAAAGGGCAGAGGGAGATAGATTTTTAAGGGAGTTTTTTTTGGAAAAAGGTTGCTTGCAATGGGGTGGGCGGGGTTGGTATAATTTCTGGTTTGTATATCTTTGTGCGGAAACGACCGGATATTGTAACTTCCGGACAACACAGAGGAAGATATTACGGTAAAGGAGATATGAATTGAAAGCGCGATTATTTTTGATGATGTTGGCGGCGGGGCTGGTGGGCGTAGTGGCAGTGAGTCTGGCTGAGGACAAGGCGGCGGGCGATGGGAAAGAGGTGAAGGCGGCGGCGCCTAAGGCGGAGGCGGCAGAGGCTGTGACGGAAGAAAAGGCCGATTCGTTCAAGAATGATGTGGACCGGATCAGCTACGCGATCGGGCTGCAGATTGGGAAGGGGATGAAGCAGCAGGGGCTGGAAATCAATCCGGACATGCTTGCCCAGGCGATGAAAGATATATTTGCGGGGAAAGAACCGCTGTTGACCCAGGAACAGGCTCAGAAGGTGATGATGGACTTTCAGAAGCAGATGGTAGAGAAACAGCAGAAAGCCGCGGAAGAGAATGCCAAGAAAGGTGCGGCGTTCCTGGAAGCGAACAAGGCGAAAGAGGGCGTGAAAGTGCTGCCCAGCGGGTTGCAGTACAAGGTGATCACCGAAGGAACGGGCAAGACGCCGACGGCGGATGATAAAGTGAAGACGAATTACCGCGGGACCCTGATCGATGGGACGGAGTTTGATAGCTCGTACAAGCGGGGCGAGCCGGCGGAATTTCCGGTGAAGGGCGTGATCCGCGGCTGGACGGAGGCGCTGCAGTTGATGAAGGAAGGTGCGAAGTGGGAGCTGTATATCCCGGCGTCGCTGGGGTATGGGGAACGGGGATCGCAGAGTATTCCGGGGAATTCGGCGCTGGTATTTGAGATTGAGCTACTGGAGGTGCTGCCGAAGGCGGAGCCGAAAGCCCCGGCCAACGAGCCGACCATGGAAATCAAATGATGCCGATTCGGGATGGAGATAATGAAAGGCCGGTATTATGCCGGCCTTTTTTATGCGCCGGGGATGGTTATTTTACCAGTTGGCAGCGGAAGAGGGCGGCGCCGGGGCGGGCGGGGATGGCGATGGTGAGGCCGTTTTCCATCGGGCTGCGGCTGGTTTGGGCGGCCAGGGTGGGGGAGCGGGCGGTACATTGTCATATTTTTCCAGAAACTGTCATTTTATGACAGTATTATTAATAATATTTGCAATTCATGCCGATTTGTATTATAATAATTATAGAAACTGTCATATTTTGACAGTATTATTACTGATTATGAATAAATTGACAGAAAAGATGTTTGAAACAGCCCGGCATGGGTACTTTACGACCCAAGAGGTGGCAACGCTGTTCCCGCAGAGTGAGGACAGGAGGTACGGGCTGGTCAAACGGGCCATGGCTGGGGAGGAGATACTCCATATCCGCCGGGGATTGTACTACCTGGCCCCGAAGTATCAGAAGCAGCCGATTAGCCTGTATGGATTGGCGCAGCGTATCTACGGGCCCTCGTATATCAGCCTGGAATCGGCGTTGAGCCAGCACGGATTGATTCCCGAAGCGGTCTATACAGTGACGAGTGTCTCTTACGGAAAAAGCAAAGAATACCGGACACCCCTCGGAACGTTCAGCTATGATCCTGTTCCCCAAAAGATTTTTTTGGCAGGAGTAAAGAGAGAAACGGAAGAATCCGGCCAGGCGTATTTGATAGCGTCCGCGGTGAAGGCGCTGGCGGATTATGTGTATGTGCGGCGGAAGAGCTGGACAGGTTTAGGGCCGGCGGCGGCGGAGCTGCGAATGGAGCCGGAGGAGCTGGGGGATGTTTCATCCGCAGATTTTGAGGATTTGCTGGAAAACTATGCCAGCCGGCGGGTGCAAAAATTTCTCCAAGGCTTGCGAAAGGATTTGAAGCTATGAGTATCCGGCTGATTCAGGAACGATTGAATTCGTATGGCTGCCAATCGGAACTGGAAGAAGAACATGCCATCCGGGAGATTACGCAGGAAGTGGTGCTGGCGGCCTTGAGCCGCAGCGATTTTTTCCAATACGGCGTTTTACAGGGCGGCACCTGTTTACGGATCTTCTATGGTTTGAACCGGTTTTCCGAAGACCTTGATTTTATTCTGCAAGAGCCGAATCGGGCCTTTACGCTCCAGCCGTATCTCCCCTGGTTATCCGAGGAATTAAGGGCCTATGGTTATGATGTGGATACCACCGACCGCTTGAAAACAGATATTGCCGTCCAAAAAGCGTTTCTCAAAGATGATTCCATCGGGCATGTTTTGCAATTCCATCATGTTGGGAAAAAAGGGCCGTTTCGTAAAATCCGAATCAAATTGGAAGTGGATACCAATCCTCCCGCGGGCGGCGAAACGGAAATTCGATATCTGGATTTTCCCTTTGTTTCTGCCGTCACGGTTCAAACCAAGCCGAGTTTGTTTGCCGGCAAAGTCCATGCTCTTTTGTGCAGAGACTACATCAAAGGCAGGGACTGGTATGATTTTCTGTGGTACACCAGTCAGCGGATCCCTATTCATTATCCCTTTCTGGCATCGGCACTCTTCCAGCAAGGTCCGTGGAAGAATCAGGATATCCAAGTAAACCTGGACTGGTGTAAGGCGGAACTGGAAAAAGTCATCCGATCGCTGGACTGGAAAGCAACGGCAGAGGATGTGCGGCGATTTGTGCGAACGGCAGAACAGCCATCCCTGCAGTTGTGGAACAGGGATTTATTTCTGATGCAACTGGAGAAACTCCGGTGAGATAGACGCCAGCGTCAAAAGCTCGTCGTCCCCTTGTTATTGGGGAGCCAGAGCTGTTTTTGGAAGTCGATATTGACTTTTGGCGGTTCCGTCATTGAAGGGAATTTTGCCCACCCCAGTCTCCAGAGAAGATCTGCTCTTATCGGGGGCAGGCGGAGGCCCACCCCCGATAGCAAGCAGATATTTTCAGGGTTGTTTAATTACAAGCGGAATTTCTGGGGTCGTTGCAGGTCAGCCAGACACTGGCGAACTGGGCAAAATCCTCCAGGTTGATATAACAATCGCGGTTGAAGTCTTCGGGGGCATAGACATTTTGTTCGGCACAAGTGGGAAGATATTCGGTGGCTTCCAGGGTGATCTGACCGATGGCATCGATCACGGTGTCAGGACCGGTGACCGGGTTGGCCCAGTCGGAGCGGTAAATATAATCCTTGCTGAAGACGAACTGGTTGTACACGACGAATTCGGTGACGGCGATACTTACCTGATTGGCAAAATCGTAATAAACCAGCGAGCCGGTTCCCGGAACGGCCGGGTCATAGGGCCAGCCCATGGTGTTGGGGTTGCTGTTGGCCATGAAGGCGGGATTGCCATCGGCGGGGCCGGTGTCATCCATGGCGGCATAGACGGTGATGCCGGGCGTGCCGCCGGGGCCGACCAGCTCTTTGCCGTTGAAGAATAAGGTGGCGGAATAATAGGGTGAATCGGTGGGCGTGATACGCGCGAAGACAAAGGTAAAGGTTTTGGTATCGCCGACCTGGAAGGGTATGCGGATATCCATATCGGCGTAGGAATTGATCACCAGGTTGGGATCAAAGGTGTTGGGATCATAGGCGCCCGGATAGAAGACGGTTTCCCAGGCGGGGTTGGGCCAGAGGGTATTGTACCGTTCGTTTACATTCATACTGCCAAATTCATCGGCACGGGTAAGGCAGAAACCGGTCAGATAGGCGGTATCGGCCGGCTGAGCAACCGCTTCCCGCAATTCAAGGCCGTTGATGACAGCGATACCCGCCGCGGGGTCCACCCCGATGGCAACCGTGATTTTCCCGCTGGCATCGGCGACCGCGCCATACAGGGTCCCGGCGTTTTGATGACCGGCAATCAAATCGAGAGGCCCGACGCCGTTGGCGGTGAAATATCCGCCTAACTGGCCATTGCCGTTACAGCCATAGATCGCCAGATCGTAGGCCTGACCGGCGGTAAGGCCGCTAATAATGATGCTGGCGTAAGGGGTAACCAGATAATCGGCATAGATTTTTTGGGCTTCGCCTCCGAGCAATGACTGTTCTTGCCAGGGATTCCAGTAATCGGCACCACCGACACCAGGGGCCAGTCCGGAAAAACCAATCGTTATTCCGGTGGCCTCGGTGCCGTCGGACCAGTGCAGGGCATTGGGGTCGGCGGGGGGATTTTCTGGGTCATAGGAAGTGTAATAAATGGAACGGATGATGCTGGGATCAGCGCCAGCATGGGGTGCTTCCGGTTCGGTACCCCAGAATTCCAGGCCGTTCCATACCGGGTCGATGATGGAAGGTTCCAGATAGGAGGGGCCGCGATAGGTCATGAAAACCGGGTCGGACGGGTCGTTCCAGTTGTGGCCGTTAAAATCCACCAGCAAAACCTTGGGGGCCACTCCTGCCGCATTCAATACGGAACACAAGGCCAGCACACTCATGGTAACATAAAACTTTTTCATAATGCTCTCCTTTAAAAATACTTTTACCAAAAACACATTTTCCAATTCATTACAACGTCATCTTCTGTACCGCGCCGCATCCATGCAAATTGTTGTCCAAGAGTACATACTTTCCTTTGGTTCGACATAACCTAGTCTTGCCGTTTCCAGTTATGTCATATTTGCGAAAATAGCAGAAAGAAACGACAATGTCAACGAATTCCTGGACGGCTAGCACCTTACCAAGCCCATTTAAATTAAGGAAGAAAGAAAAGATAATTTTGGTCCGATAATTGAGCCGGTTGGAATCAGGATGGGATTCTATTAACGTTAATTATTTATTATCAATGGATTATGAAATTTAGTGAATGATGTTTAACCGGAGGATCGGCTTGAGGATTAGGAGCAATGTTAAGAATTTGTTAGGGTATAGAAGTTTTTGCTTGAAATGGCTGGGGGATCGCGTAAGCTGGGGCGATTAACGGATTGGAAATCAGATTTTTAACAGAACAGGAGACGGTATGGCAAAGGGCAGCAGTAAAGCAGCAGGGAAGACGGAAGGCAAGGAATCCTCGGCACTGGACCGGGCGTTGACGCAGATCGAGAAGCAGTTCGGGGAAGGGACGATCATGCATCTGGACGAAACGAGCGTGGCGTCGGTATCGGGGATCAGTACGGGGTCGTTGTCGCTGGACCTGGCGCTGGGGGGCCGGGGGATCCCGCGGGGTCGGATCGTCGAGATGTTCGGGCCGGAATCGAGCGGCAAGACGACGCTGGCGCTGCATGTGGTGGCGGAGGCGCAGAAAAAAGGCGGGGTGGCGGCGTTTATCGATGCGGAACATGCGCTGGATCCGAGCTGGGCCAAGCGGATCGGGGTGAATCTGGAATCGCTGCTGGTGTCGCAGCCGGACAGCGGGGAACAGGCGCTGAATATCGTGGAAATGCTGGTGCGGAGCAACGCGGTGGATATTATCGTGATCGATTCGGTGGCGGCGTTGATTCCACAGGCGGAAATCCAGGGGGAGATGGGCGACAGCCATGTGGGGTTGCAGGCGCGGCTGATGAGCCAGGCGATGCGGAAGCTAACCGGGGCGATCAGCAAGAGCAGCACGGTGGTGATTTTCATCAACCAGATCCGGGAAAAGATCGGGGTGATGTTCGGGAATCCGGAAACGACGCCGGGCGGGCGGGCGCTGAAGTTTTACAGTTCGGTGCGTATCGATATCCGGCGGATCAGCACGATCAAGGATGCCAACGGGGCGACGGGCAACCGGGTACGGGCGCGGGTGGTGAAGAACAAGGTGGCGCCGCCGTTTCGGGAAACGGAATTTGATATTATGTTCGATGAAGGGATCAGCATACTGGGCGATTTGATCGACCTGGCGGTGAATGAGAACGTCGTGGAGAAGAGCGGGGCATTTCTGCGTTATGGGAATGCGGTGATCGGTCAGGGGCGGGAGAAGGCCAAGGAATTCCTGCGGGAAAATCCGCAAGTGGCGGACGAGCTGCGGGAGAAGATCATGGCAGGGCATGGCGTCAACGGCCAAGCCAGCGTAGCCCGGACGAAAGCGGCGGAACCGGAAGGCGAAGAAATCGAACCGGAGGAATTGGAATCCGAAGAACCAAAAAGTCCCAAGGCCAGCGGAAAAAAGTGGGGCAAGAGATAAATCCTACCGTTTGCCGGTGAAAGAAGGCGGCAGGAGGAATTGATGAGCCAAATTACGAACCGGTCTTTGAACCGGCTGTCGGCGTTGTTGGCGCTGTGCGCGTTGGCGGGGGCGGTTTGGATGCTCTATCAGCAGCGGATCGGGCGGGAGGGGCTGGACCAGAGCGCAGAATACGAGCGGTTCAGTGAAATCGTGGAAACGGCGTCGCAGTCGGTGGTGGCGCTGGAGGTGGAGCAGAAGAGCGGGCATCCGGATTATTATTTTCAAAACGCCGGCAGCGGTTTTGTGCTGGACAGCCAGGGGAATATCCTGACCAATGAGCATGTGGTGCATGGGGCGAATAACATCCGGGTGACGCTGGCGGATAAGCGGCAATTTTACGCGAAGCTAGTGGCGGGTGATCCGCGGACGGACCTGGCGGTGGTGAAGGTGGAGGCGGGCGAGTTAAAGCCGCTGCCGCCGGCGGAACCGGGCAAGGCGGCGGTGGGTCAGGTGGTGATTGCGCTGGGCAATCCGCTGGGGACGGGGGCGGACGGGGGAGCGGTGGCGACGTTCGGGCTGATCAGTAAGCTGAACCAGTCGCTGCAGGCGGGGATCGATCCGGTGAACGACCGGTATTATGACAATCTGATTCAGACCAGCGCGATCATTCTGCCGGGCAATAGCGGGGGGCCGCTGATCAATACGCAGGGGCAGGTGGTCGGGGTGAACACGGCGATGGCGACGTCGCGGGATGAGAAGAGGTCGTTTGGGTTTGCGATAGCGATGGATGAGCGGACGCTGGCGAAGATTGCCTCGTTGAAGGAAGGGAAGGGACTGAGCCATGCGTTTCTGGGAGTTACCACGACGGCCATTCCGGAATCGGTACAGAATCAACTGGGGCTGGAGGATGCCTCGGGGGCGATGGTGGAGATGGTATTGCCCGGCTCGCCGGCTCAGCAGGAGGGGCTGAGACGGGGGGATGTGATCCGGAGTGTGGATGGCGAGCGGATTTACCGCCCGGAAGAACTGATCCATCAAATCAATCAGCGGCAACCGGGGCAGGTTTTGAATATTGAAATGGTACGGTTCGTAGAGGATCGGCCGGAGAAGAGGACCGTTGCTGTACAACTGGTCAGCCGGACCCTGGCAGATCTGGAAGGGTATCAGGAGGAGGTGCGGCTGCCTTCGCTGTTTGCGTGGGGGCTGGAATTGAAGGAACTGACGCTGTGGCGGAAGACGAAGCTGGGGCTGGAGGTTCGGGAGGGCGGGGTGCTGGTTTATGATGTGGAGCGAGGCAGCGAGGCGGAGCGGGAGGGGATCCGGCCGGGGGAGGTGATCACGGCGGTGGGGCAAAACAAGGTTGACAATTTGCGGGAATTTGCCATAGTAGCGGGGGAATATGAACAGATGCCGCGTTTGGAGATTCTGGAAGTGGAGCCGGAGCTGGATTTTGGCGATTTGTAAGGCATGGGAGAAAGACACCTCTCCGCTGAAGGCGGAAAGGTGCCACCCGTCAGATTTTGGTGTTTGTGAAAGATGCGGCCAAGATGGCCGTGGCACAATTGTTGATAGCTGGTAAAAGAGAGAAAGGTTTGGCCGTTGTTAAGTTCACAGGAAATCAGGCAAGGGTATATCGCGTTTTTTGAGAAGAAGGGGCATACGTATGTGGCGAGCAGCCCGGTGGTGCCGCAGGAGGATCCGACGCTGCTGTTCACCAATGCGGGAATGAACCAGTTCAAGGATATTTTTCTGGGGTCGCGGACGCCGGAGTACCGTCGGGCGGTGAACAGCCAGAAATGCATCCGGGCGGGCGGCAAGCACAATGACCTGGAGGAGGTGGGCAAGGACACGTATCATCATACGTTTTTTGAGATGCTGGGAAACTGGTCGTTCGGGGACTATTTCAAGGAGGAGGCGATTTCGTGGGCGTGGGAGCTGCTGACGGGGGTGTGGGGGCTGCCGAAGGACCGGCTTTACGCGACGTATTTTGAGGGGGATGCGGCGGCGGGGCTGGAAGCGGACGGGGAGGCGCGGGATATCTGGCGGCGTTTTCTGCCGGAGAATCAGGTGATCGCGGGGAAGTTCAAGGACAATTTCTGGGAGATGGGCGATACGGGTCCGTGCGGGCCGTGTTCGGAGATTCATTATGACGGGCGCGGGGAGGCGGCGCGGGGGCAGGTAGCGGGCGAGAAACTGGTTAACCAGAGCAACCCGGATGTGATCGAGGTCTGGAACCTGGTGTTTATTCAGTACAACCGGGATGCGCAGGGGCTTACGCCCCTGCCGGCCAGGCATGTGGATACGGGGATGGGCTTTGAGCGGATCGTGCGGATTCTGCAGGGGAAGACGTCGAATTACGATTCGGATGTGTTCGGGCCGCTGTTTGCGCGGATACAGGAGATTACGGGGGCGGGGGATTATACCGGCGCGCTGGAGCGGCAGGAGGATATTGCGTACCGGGTGCTGGCGGACCATGCGCGGACGCTGACGTTTGCGATTGCGGACGGGGCGCTGCCGAGCAATGAGGGACGGGGGTATGTGCTGCGTCGGATTTTGCGGCGGGCGGCGCGGTATGGGCTGGTTTTGGATGTGCATGAGCCGTTTTTGCATAAGCTGGTGCCGACGATTGCGGAGTCGATGGGTCCGATTTTTCCGGAACTGGCCAGCCGGGCGCAACATGCGGCGAATGTGATCGAGGCGGAAGAGATCAGTTTTGACCGGACGCTGGAGCGGGGGATGAGCATCTTTGAATCGGATGTGGAAGAGCTGGCGGGACAAAAGAAGGGACAGATTTCCGGGGCGAAGGCGTTCCGGCTGTACGATACGTATGGTTTTCCGCTGGACTTGACGCAGTTGATGGCGGAGGAGCGCGGGCTGACGGTGGATGTGGGGCGGTTTCAGGAGCTGATGCAGGAGCAGCGGAGCCGGGCGCAGGCGTCGCAGAAGAACGCGGTGTATGAAGCGGACAGCCTGGCGGAGCGGCTGCCGGAGACGGACGACACGGAGAAGTATCACACGACCACGCTGACGGGGCGGCTGCTGGGCTATGTGCGGGAGGATCAATATATTGCGGAAGGAGCGGTGCCGGCGGGCGTGAAGGTGGGGCTGGTGCTGGACCGGACGTGCGCGTATGCGGAATCCGGGGGGCAGGTGGGAGATCAGGGGACGATCACGGCGGGGGCGAGCCGGTTTGTGTTTGAGGATACGCAGCGGATCGGGACGGCGACGGTACATTTCGGCCGCACGGAACAGGGGACACTGGCGGTGGGGATGGAACTGAATATCGCGATTGATCCGGCGCGGGAGGATACGCAGCGGAATCATACGGCGACCCATCTTTTGCAATGGGCGCTGCAGCAGGTGCTGGGATCCCATGCCCACCAGGAAGGGTCGCTGGTGACGGCGGATTATTTGCGGTTTGATTTTACGCATCCGAAGGCCCTGACGGCGGAGCAGATCCATGAGGTGGAGAAGCGGGTGCGGGAGCAGATCGCGGCGGCGGCGCCGGTTTCGTTTAAAATCATGCCCACGGCGGAGGCGCGGAAGCTGGGGGCGATGGCGCTGTTCTCGGAAAAATACGGCGATCATGTGCGGGTGCTGGCGATTGGGGCAGCCCACCACGACACGCTGGAAGAGGCGTTCAGCCGGGAATTCTGCGGCGGGACGCACGTGCATAATACGCGCGACATCGGCTCGTTCAAGATTATCCGGGAGGAGAGCGTGGCGACGGGGGTGCGGCGGATTATCGCGATGACGGGCCGGGCGCTGAATGAGATGATGTATAAGCACAGCGAAATCGTCGGGGAGCTGACGGCGCTGCTCAAGGCGACGCCCGATCAAATCGGGGGACGGGTGGCGGCGCTGATCGAGGATAATAAAAAGTTAAAGAAGCAGATGAAGAAGGAGGGCGGGGCGTCTTTGAAGAATTCGGCTGAGGAACTGCTGGAGCAGGCGGAGATCATCGGAGGGGCAAAGATTATTGTCGGGCAATTGCCGGCGGCGGATGTGGACGCGGTGCGGTCGCAGATTGACTGGCTGCGGAAGAAGGCGCAGTCGGCAGCGATTGTTTTAGCCAGTGCGACGGAAGAGGGTAAGGTGCTGCTGTTTGCGGCGGTTACGGACGATCTGATCGGCAAGGGGCTGAAGGCGGGCGATATCGTCAAGGAAATCGCCCCGATCGTGGGCGGCGGCGGGGGCGGCCGGCCGCAGATGGCGCAGGCGGGCGGCAAGGAGGTCGGCAAGATAGCAGAGGCATTGAAGGCGGCGAAGGAAATGATCCATGCCCGATTGAAGGAATAAGAAAATATTATTTTTTCTCGGATTCGGCGCGGCAGAGGGCGTGGACGAGGGCGGGGATGGTGAAGGGGTCGGCTTCGAGGGCGACGGAGAGGCCGGCTTTTTGGAGAGCGGCGGAGGTGACGGGGCCGATGCTGGCCAGGCGGGCTTTGCTTTTGCGCAGGAGTTCGGCGTCGATTTGGGAGAGGAAATTGGCGGCGGTGGAGGAGCTGGTGAAGGTGATCCAGTCGATGGTATTTTGCTCCAGGGCCTGGATGAGTTCATCCCGGGCGGGGCCTGCTTCCGGTACAGTATGATAGGCGATGACTTCGTCCACGATGGCTTCGTGATGGCGAAGCAGATCGGCCAGGTCGGGGCGGGCGATGTCGGCGCGGGGGAGCAGGAAGCGCATGTCTTCGAGTGATTCCCGGCTGCGGAGGGCCTCGACGATGGATTCGGCGATGAACTGGGGCGGGACCAGATCGGCGGTTATGCCGAAGGTTTGGAGCCGGGCGGCGGTGGCGGGGCCGATGGCGCAGATTTTGGCGGAGGCCAGGCGGCGGGTGTCGAAGCCCTGGCCGGTCAGGATCTGGAAGAAGGAATCTACGCCGTTGACGCTGGTGAAGATGATCCAGTCGTAACGGAGGATCTGGATGATAGCGTTTTCGAGAGGCTGGGGATCACGGGGCGGTTCGATGCGGATGGTGGGGAATTCCAGGATGGCAGCGCCCAGGAGCGTGAGTTGTTCGACCAGTTCGCTGGCCTGGCGGCGGGAGCGGGTAACGACGATGCGTTGGGAAAAGAGAGGACGTTTTTCAAACCATTGCAGCTTATTGCGCAGGGTGACCACCTGGCCGATGACGACGATGGCGGGCGGGGTAATCTTTTCATGCTGGGCATCTGCCGGCAAGCGGGCTAGCGTACTGCAAACCGTGCGCTGGTGCGGGGTGTTGCCGGAGGCGATGACGGCGGCGGGGGTGTCGGGGGCCATGCCGTTCTGGAGGAGTTGTTCGCAGATGAGGGGCAGGTTTTTGATGCCCATGTAAAAGACCAGGGTACCCGGCCAGCGGGCCAAGGAGGGCCAGTCGATCCGGGAGGTATCGGTGTGGGAGGCGTCCTCATGGCCGGTGATAAAGGCCAGTTGGCTGGCGAAGTCGCGGTGGGTGACGGGGATGCCGGCACAGGCAGGCACGGCGACGCCGGCGGTAACGCCGGGGACAACCTCGAAGGGGATGCCCGCCTCGGCCAGGGCCAGGGCCTCTTCGCCGCCGCGGCCGAAAACGAAGGGGTCGCCGCCTTTGAGGCGGACGATGATTTTCGCCTGTTTGGCTTTATCGACCAGGATTTGATTGATCTGTTCCTGGGGGATGGTGTGCTGGCCGGCTTTTTTGCCGACGTAAATCAACTCGGCCTGGGGGCGGGCGAGTTTGAGCAGATCCTTGTCCAGCAAGTGGTCGTACATGATGACGTCGGCGCGGGTGAGCAGATCGCGGCCGCGGACGGTAATCAGGCCGGGATCGCCGGGGCCGGCTCCGACCAGATAGACAGTGCCGGGGGGACGGAGGGCAGCGGCTTTATCAGGATCATTCATATACCATACTTTCGTTGTTATGGAGTTTAGCTATGGGAAATACTAAACTCTAAATTCTAAACAATTTCAAATCACAAAAAAACAAATTTTCAAGACCAGTATTATCCAGGATTACATGCCGTTAAAATACCTATCGGCTTTTGATTTCATCGAGGATCTTTTGGGCGCCTTGCTTGATGAGTTGATCGGCCAGACGTTTACCCAGTTCTTCCGGCTGGTCGATGGCGCCGGTATCCTCGGCGGTAATATAACATACCCCGCGTACATCGGCAATCATGGCTTTGAGGGATAATTTGCCGTTTTCGAGCTGGGCATGGGCGCCGATGGGGATCTGGCAGCCGCCCTGCAGAGCGGCCAGCAAAGACCGTTCGGCGGTGGTGGTAGCCCGTGCGGCGGGGTCATCGAGTGTTTGGAGCCGGACGGATAGATCCGTATCATCATCCCGGATTTGCAGGGCGAGGGCGCCCTGGCCGCAGGCGGGCAGAAATTGCATCGGGTCGAGGCGTTCGGTAATGTGGATTTGTAGCTGGAGGCGGTTGAGGCCGGCGGCGGCCATGACCAGGGCGTGGGCCGGCCCTTCCTGCCATTTGCGGATGCGGGTGGTGACATTGCCGCGGATATCGAGTACGTGTAAATCCGGGCGGTGGTGGAGAAGCTGGGCGCGGCGGCGCAGGGAACTGGTCAGGACTACCGCGCCGGGCGGGAGCTGGGCCAGGGGCAGATGGTCTTTGCTAAGGAGGACATCGGCGGGATCCTGACGCGGCGGGATGGCGGCAATCCGCAGGCCGGGAGGGGAAACGGTGGGCAGGTCCTTGAGGCTGTGGACGGCCAGATCGATCTGGCGGGTCAGCAGGGCATTTTCGATTTCGCGGGTGAAGAGTCCCTTGTCGCCGATTTTCGAGAGGGCGGCATCGAGGATAATATCGCCTTTGGTCTGGATGGTGAGCAGCTCGGTGTGCAGATCGGGACAGGCTTGCTGGAGGGCCTGCTGGACCCAGCGGGACTGGACCAGGGCCAACCGGCTGCCGCGGGTGCCGATGATGATTTTTTTTTCGTTCATACCATTCATTGTCAAAAACGCTTTTTTATTTTCTGTGATTATAGCAGGTTTGGGGAAAAGGGAAACAAAGTTTTTATTCCCCTTCAAATAACCGGAGGGTATAATGAGGTCATGTTTAACAAGGTATTGATTTTAACGGTATCGGTGGGGGCGGGGCATAACCGGGCGGCGCAGGCGGTGGAGAAGGCGCTGCGGGAAGGCGGAGCGGCGCGGGAGGTGGCGGTGGTCGATACGCTGGACTATATGTCGAAGGCGTTCCGGACGCTGTATCAGAAGACGTATTTTACCGTGATCCAGAAGCTGCCGGATCTGCACCGGTATTTTTTCGACCAGTTGGACAAGCCCTGGCAGAAAGAGAGGCGGCGGCTGCAGTTTGACAAGGTCAATGCGCGGGCCTTTATCAAGCTGCTGGAAGGTGAGGAGCCGGATTTGATTATCTGCACGCATTTCTTGCCGGCGGAAATCGTTTCCTGGATGAAGGCGAAGGAGCGGCTCCGCTGTCCGCAGGCGATTATCGTGACGGATTTTGATGTACATGCCATGTGGCTGTGCCATCATTATGAGCATTATTTTGTGACGATTGAGGAGGCGAAGGTCCATCTGGAACAACTGGGGATTCCGGCGGACAAGATTACGGTTTCGGGGATTCCGATTGATTCGGTGTTTTCGCAGGAAAAAGACAAGCGGCAGATGCGAATCCGGCACGGGCTGGATGCGGAGCGGCCGACGATTCTGCTGTCGGCGGGCGGCTGGGGGCATGGACCGCTGGAGGAGATGCTGGCGAATCTGACGAAATTGCGGCATCCGGCCCAGGTGGTGGCTATTTGCGGGCGGAATGAGGAGTTGAAGCAGCGGCTGGACCAGATCGCGGCGGCGGTTCCGCAGGAGAGTCCGGTGGTTTTGCAGCCGATTGGATTTACCACGGAGATGGATGAGTATATGTCAGCGGCGGATATTCTGCTGGGGGCGACGGGGGGGCTGACGGTGTCGGAGGCGCTGGCGAAGGGGCTGGCGTTTGTGGTTATGAATCCGCTGCGGGGGCAGGAGGAGCGGAATTCGGATCATCTGCTGGAGCAGGGGGCGGCGATCCGGTGCAACAATCTGCCGACACTGGCGTACAAGATCGATACCCTGCTGGATGACCCGGTGCGGCTGGCGGCGATGCAGGCCAACGCCCGGCGGATTTCGCATCCGCAGGCGGCGCGAACGATTGTGGAGACGATCCAGCGGTGGCAATAAAAGAAGGGCGGGCGGTGAACACCCTTGTAGATTGGTGGGTTAAGAACCCACCCTACAAATTAAGGGACGGATGCCGCGTGTGCAACCAGTTGCACACCCTACAGGCTGCGGACGAAATGACCCGATGCACAGCTGACACAGCCGTGGCACAATTAGAAAAGGTGTGCGGTGCACACCCTACCCATATTTGGGGACATTATTTATTGTAGAGCATGTTGCGGGGGACGGCGGCGGCGGAGATAGTGCGGCTGAGGCCTTCCTGGGTGACCATGAAGCGCATTTCGACTTGGGAGAGCATCTGGCCGGTGACTGAACCGGTGAGAACATACCCGTCTTTATCGGTTGCGGTAAAGATCCGGTCGCCGACGGTGACGGGATAGACGTTATCGACCAGGACGAACCAGTCGGTGCTGCCGTTGAGATTGACTTTCAGTTGATTATCCGCCTCGACGTAGCGGTAGATAATCGCCCGACCGGCGGCATCGACGAGGGAGCATTCTGTGCCGTCGGAGCTGATGTCGATGGTATCCACATCGGGGTCGTTCCAGGCGGAGCGGATGGTGCTGCTCATCTGAAAGAGGGCATTGCGGGCGGAGACGCTGACGGTGGCCAGGTCATGATTGACCTTGTAGCTTTTGAAGGCGGCGTCGAAGGCGACGGCGGTGGCGGTGAGCAAAAGGGCCATGATGGTGATCGAGAGCAGCACCTCGATCAGGGACAGGCCGGCTGATCGCTGCCGGTTTCTGCGGTTTTTTTGGTTTTTATGAGTATTCATATCGAATTACAACTCCACGTAGGTATTTCCATCGGGGAGGATGACGATGGGGGTTTGGATGCCGCTGGGCAGCATCTGGCCGGGGTCGGGCGTAATATGGATGACACCGATATCGCCGGGTTCGGTGGTTTCGGAACCGCCGTCTCCCATCGTGGCCCCGACATTCGTCACATAGCCGGAGGTCCAGGCGGTGGTATCGCACATGGAAATGATGGTGCCAATGATTTCGGCATTGCCGCGGACATCGACGATCCCGCCGACGATGGCGCCGGTCAGGACATTGGTATCCCCTTCGACCGGATTGGTATTTCCCAGGTTGACGTTAAAGTGCGGGGCCAGGATGGTGGCCTCTTCCATGGCCTGGTTCTGGAAGGTGGCCGAGCCGGTGAAATAGAGGCAATTTTGCTGCCATTTGAGGACCTGGGGAACTTCGGTGATAATAGGGCCGTTAAAGGTGCAATTATCAAAGCGGACATTGTTATAATAGGTGCTGCCGGTTTTGGAGCATTTGATATAGGTTACACCCTCAAAGGTACAATTTTTAAACAGGGCGTTTCGGTTATTGGGCAGCGATTTATTGGTAAAGGTCATATTTTGATAGACATACCGTTTTAGTTTGAGACTGGAAGCAGAGCTAGGCAGGGTATAGTTCCCGGCCAGATGGGGGAAATACTCATAGGTAGTAGTCGCGGAAGCAGCAATATCGGTGACCATGGTTTTGTAGTCGTCGGTGTTATAATCGGCGATGTCCATGCCGGGCATGGTCATATCCTGCTGGCCATAATTGATCCCTTCGTGATAACCCTGCACTTCATCTTCGGTACTATAGACGCGATCGCCATTTTCATCGAAGACGGGATTGCCGTTTTCATCGAGGGTTTCCATTTGCCAGGACTGGGCCTGGACCTGATCGAGGGTAAGAACCGTATTGATGGTTCCGTTGATCCGGGAATCCGCGGTGATATTGAAAGGTGAGAGGTCGGTGCGATCCCAGGAGCTGAAGATGTCGCCATCAACCGTACAATCGCCGGTAATCCACATACGGCCCCGGCCGGCGATGGCATATTCGAGCACTCGGGAGTCTTTCTGGATGGGGAAGGACAAGCGGACGGAACGGCTGACCTGTTCCTGGGTGCCGGTACTGGTGATAATCATACGATGCGGATTGCTTTCGTCGCCAGCGGCAAATTCAAACCGCAGGGAAAAGGACGCGGTTCCATCGTTGACATAGCAGATCCCGCCGCTGGCGGGGACCTGAAGCAGTCCGGCGGTCAAATCCTGAAAGATTCCCTGCCCTGCCAGAATGGGCGAATCGGCCAGGAGGGTCTGGACATGGGTGACAAAATAACCAAAAGAATCCGACGCTTCCTGTTCGGTGACAGTATTCCGGGGCGAATAGGCAGTTGCCGGCGGTTCGTAGGAGTTTACCAGATACCGGGCATATTGCAGGCCGGATTCGGCGGCGGCCTGGGCCAGGACCAGATCCCGATGATTGCGGGACATCTGGACGTTGATGTTGCTCATGGCGGTAAACGAGATCGCCAGGACCGAAAAGAGCGTTACAAAAATGACCGCGAGTACTGAACTGCCTCCGCGACATGATCGTTTTGAGGTTCTCATGTCAGCAGTCCTTTCTTTCTCCGACGAGAATATAAAAAGTTTTTCCTAAATCAGGTGTGCAACCCGTTGCACACTCTACAGTTTGTCTATGGTACGCAGCCAGCTTATCCGAGTTAGTTGCTGCCCGTTACGGGAGACGGCAGCGGTTATCAGAAGGCCATAGGGATTAGAGCCGGCATAGATGGTTAAATCATCGGGATTGACCGGCTGTATAATCAACTGCTGCTGGAAATTTTGCAGGCCGGCCACGGCGTTGCCGTTGGCATCGACGCCGTTAAAGGGGCCGGTATCCAGGAGCATCAGGTTTTCGTAATTGACATAATCGGTCATGGACCGGAGTTCGTTGGCGAGGAAGACCGCTTTGGAGAGTCCGTCGCCGTAATCGTTGACGGTGGTGCCGGCGGTAAACACCTGCATGAGGGCGACCACCCCCAGGCCGATAATCATAATGGCGTACACCGATTCCATTAAGGTAAAACCCGATTGCCGTTTGGTCCGCGTGATTTTTAACCGTTTCATTTTTTCACCTTATTTAACCAGACTGGACAATTTGAAGATCGGCAGAATGATACTCATGGCGATAAAACCTACGATTACACCCATCAGGACGATCATCAGCGGTTCGATCATGGCGGTAACCGCCCGAATGACGTTTTTGAGTTCTTTCTGGTAATACTCACTGATATCGCAGAGGACATCGGCGAGTTTACCGCTTTCCTCGCCGCTGCAGATCATCTGCACGACTCCCTTGGGCAGCAGAGGGCATTTTTGCAGGGGCGCGGAGATTTTTTTTCCCTGTTTGACGGAAACGAACACCTGATGCCACATGCGTTTGAAAAGGACATTTCCGGAAATATTGGCGGTAATGCTGATGGTATCCAGCATGGGGACACCGGCATTGACCAGTTCGCCCATGGTGTGCATGCTCCGGGAAATGTAGAGACAGCGGCATAATTTTTTTAGGATCGGCAGGGTCAGCTTGGTCCGATCCCACCAGACGCGGCCCAGGGCGGTATTGATAAACCAGAAGAAGGACCAGACGGAAGCCACGGCACCGCCTATGAACAGATACCAATAGGAGCGCATGGTGGAACTAAGAAAGAGGATCACTTTGGTCGGGGCAGGCAGGGCGGCTTCTTTTCCCTGAAAGATCACGACGAACTTCGGCAGCACAAAGGTGAGCAGGAAGACGGTGGTGGAGACCGCCATGACGCCAATAATAATGGGGTAGATCATGGCGCCGCGAACCTGGGCGCGGGTTTCGATCTGCTGGCCCTGATATTCGGCGATGCGTTCGAGCATGGTGCCAAAAGCACCGGAGAGTTCCGAGGCCCGAACCATGTTGACATACAAGGGGCTGAATATTTTGGGGTACTTGACCAGGGCTTCCGAGAAGGGTTTGCCGGCTTCGACATCCCGCTTGATTTGATTGACGATCGAGCGGAATTTGGGATTATCGATTTGTTCGGAAATGCCGTCCAGGGCAGCGCGAATACTGATACCGGCCTTGATCATGACGGCGAGCTGGCGGGTAAAATTCAAGACATCCTTGGCGGAAGGCCCGGACTGAATGTTCAGCGCCAGCAGGCCCTGCAGGCCCCGGCCTTTTTCCTTGATGACTTCGGACAAGGCGAGGATATAGGCGCCCTGGCTGCGCAGGGAGAGAATAGCAGCGGAGTTGGACTCGGCTGCAATTACGCCGGCGGTTACCTGACCGTTAGACTGTCGTATTTCATAGCGATAATTCGGCATGACAAATTCCTACGCCAGAATCTCTGGCGGCCTCTTTTTCCTGAAAAAACAGGTTGTATTCCTGAGTCGTAATTTCGCCACCATTAGGCGCACAACGCGTGATTGAGTTTTTCGGGGAACGCCGCATGCGCGAGCGCATCCTCGCGGGAAATCTGGCCGTTGAAGTACAACTGGCTGATGCTGGTATCGAGGGTCTGCATTCCCATCCCGCGGGAGGTCTCAATCACATTGGGGATTTCGAAAATCCGGTTTTCGCGGATGCAGTTTCGCACCGCCGGATTGCAGAGCATCAATTCGACGCCGGGCACCATGCCGGGCATATCGATCCGTTTGAAGAGGGTCTGGCTGATGACCGCCTGGAGGGTATTGGCCAGCATGGATCGAATCTGATTCTGCTGTTCACTGGGATAAATATCGATAATACGTTCGATGGTCTGGGAGGCGTTGATGGTATGCAGGGTGCTCAAGACCAGATGCCCAGTTTCGGCGGCGGTGATGGCGGCGGAAGTGGTTTCCAGGTCGCGCATTTCCCCGACGAGGATGACATCGGGGTCCTGCCGCAGGGCATGGCGCAGGCCGGAGGAGAAGGTGGGGCAGTCATCCCCGATTTCGCGCTGCTCGATGGCGCATTTATGGCTGGTGAGCACATATTCCACCGGGTCTTCGAGGGTGATAATGTGTTTGCGATAGACTTTGTTCATGGCATCAATCATGCTGGCCATGGTGGTGCTTTTTCCGGAACCGGTGTCGCCGGTGACGATGACCAGGCCGCGGGGCAGCCGGGTCAAGTCGCCGACCGCCTGGGGAAGGTTCAATTTATCCAGCGACAGGACATGATCGGGAATGGCACGGAAGGCGATGGCAATCGCCCCGCGCTGAAAGTGGGCATTGACACGAAACCGTCCCTTGCCGGGCACTTCGGCGGAGAAATCGTGATCCCGCCTTTTGAGGAATTCCTGATAGCGATGATCCGAGATCATTTCCTTGAGCATTTCCTCGGCCCCATCGGGGGTGACGACCGGGAAATCGGTTTCCTGCAGAACGGTATGAATGCGCAGCAGAGGCGGGGAATTCACCATCACGTGAATATCCGAAGCTCCGCAGTTTAAACCGGTTAATAGCAATTCCTGTAAGAATGACACAGCGATCTCCTTTCCAGCCCGTTCCGGCTGGACACGTTCTTTTTATATGGTACACTCGGTGACACGCATGACTTCATCGATGGTGGTCAGGCCTGCCCGGACTTTGTTAAAACCGTCTTCCCGCAAGGTGGTCATTCCGCGTTCCTTGCACATCCGCCGCAATTCGGTTACGGAGGGATTGCTGGTGATGACATCGCGGTATTTATCGTCGATGACCAGCATTTCATACAATCCCACCCGTCCCTGGAAGCCGGTATGGCGGCAGTACTCACAGCCGGCGCCATGGAACAAGTTGTTGCGGTTAAACCCGAACATTTCCATGTATCCGGCTTCTTCGGGTTTCGGCTGGTAGGGTTGTTTGCAGCGGGAACAGATTTTGCGGACCAGCCGCTGGGCCATGACGGCATTGGTGGAAGCGGCGATCAAATACGATTCGATCCCGATATTAATCAACCGGGTGATACTGCTGGGGGCGTCGTTGGTATGGAGGGTGGATAAGACCAGATGGCCGGTGAGGGAGGCCTGGACGGCAATCCGCGCGGTTTCCGCATCGCGAATTTCACCGACCATGATGACATCGGGGTCCTGCCGCAGGAGGGAGCGCAAGGCGGCGGAAA
>CAZOMV010000018.1:0-64136 GCA_964580995.1 uncultured Pirellulales bacterium | reverse complement strand
GGACGCTCTTGTGCGGCCCGACGGTTCCTCGTGGCCCGGAACCGGGCGGACTATTGCGGTCGGACCGGCCCCGAAGTCGATGGCCGGGTTCCAGCGATATTCGAAGTGCAGGCCGGCATGCTCGCCCGAAACCAGGTGCCCGGACATCGATCGGTCGCCGATCCGCAGGCCGGCGCGCTCGAATACGCCCAACGCTTCGTGCACCTGCTCCGCCACCTGCCGCGCCTGCGCCGCGACCTCGCGCTCCGCCCTGGTCTTAGGGAACAGCCGGCGAACTAGGATGAGGCAATGAGACCGCTACGCCGATCACGGCCACTGCAAGCAGCACAACCAGAGCCGACGAAACGCTTGGGGTCATCGGGTCGGCTCGACCGGTCAGCGATGCGGCTGCATCGATTCGACCCAGGCGTAGCCGAGCAGGCCGCGGCGCACGCGCAGGCGCCAGATCTGCCCTTCTCGGGCGACGTGGTAGGTCTGAAACGGCACGGTCACTTCCTCGTGGTACCAACTACGCCAGGATTCGAACACCAGCAGGTAGCGGGGTTCGCGGGGGGTGATGGGCTTGCGGCCGCCCCATTCGTACAGATGGCGCTTGGTGAGGAGGGCGTCGTGCGTCTGGGCGTCGCTCGGATCGAACCTCTCGTTTGCGTAGGTCAGAACTCCGAACAGCGAGAACGCCAGCACCGGGGCGTATGCGGTCATCTCGATGAATCCGCCTGCGGCCGCGGGAGTGCCCTTCAGGGCGCGGTAAGCCGATATGAGTATCGCGCCGCACAGCACCGCCGCCACGGGAAGCATCACGAGGCAAAACGGCAGCCACCCGCCGAGCGGCGTGTTGGCCGCAAAGAGGCCCGCGCATCCCGCGACGGCCAGCATGGCCGTCAACAGGCGCAGCGCGAAGAGCGGTTGCTTTCCCGCAGGCTCATCCGCGCCGGTCAGCGCTTCAGGTACGCCCGCGCCGGTTTCCTGCGCCTGGCCTTGCGGCATGTCCTTGCGCCGCTGATAACGGTCGAAAACGATCCGGAACGCTACCGCGAGAACGACGACGAGCGCCGTTCCCACGACAAATCCAAAGGATCCGTAGCCTGGATCCATCGAGCGCGCTAGAAGCAGCCGCGCACCAGCAGGACGCCGAAGAAGTGCTTGCGCAAATCGATGGTATTGAGCATGTCCGTATCCTCCCCGATGCCTGATTCTATCTCCGCGGGGCGATTGCCCCTATTGCGCGAGAAAACCGCCGTCCACCGCCAGGGTGTGGCCCGGTAACAAACGAGGACGCATCCGAACACAAGCAGAGCACGGCTCCCCAGGGCTTCGATCTCGTGCGCCGTCCGTTCAGCGTCCTGCGCGTTGCGATCGGACACGACAACTTGCGCGCCTTCGCGGGCAGACGTGAGCGCGCTGGCGCGGCCGATGCCCGCACCGCCGCCGGTCACCAGTGCAACTTTGCCAGCGAACTGCTTCGTCATTGCGAGCCCCCTCTGATCGTTCGATCTCAGACGTAGCATCGATGCGCGCCAACGGGCTATCGTAAGCGCCGGCCATGAGGAGAAGACCAATGACGATCACCTGCTTCATCCGATACGAGATCGATCCGTTCCAGCGCGATGAATTCAAGGAGTACGCGCAGAACTGGGGCTGCATCATCCCCGCGTGGGGCGGGCATCTGGTCGGCTATTTCCTGCCGCACGAAGGCACCAACGCCGTAGGCGTCGGCGATGTAAAGCTCGTTTGCGGCGGCATCGACCTCCATGTGCGCGGGTTTGCCGAGAGGGACAGGAAAATCAATTCGAGTCCAAATGCAGAAAGGCGCGCAGGCGCGGCGCAATCAGGCGATTGCAGCGACGCGCAATCCGGATTGTGTTCGCTTTCGAATCCTCTCCTCAATCCGACTTGATGTTGTTCTCCTTGATCACCTTGGCCCAACGTTCGATCTCGCTGCTTACGAAGGTTCTCATCTCATCAGGCGAGCTCGCCCAGATCTCCATCGCAAGCTGCTCTTCGAGCTGCGCCTTGACCGCGGGATCTTCGAGGATGCGGCGAATCTCGCGGTGCATGGCATCGACAATCGGCCGGGGTGTGCGCGCCGGCGCGAGAAATCCCCACCAGGTCTTGGAGGAGAAGCCGGGAAAGCCTTTCTCCGCAAGCGTCGGCACGTCGGGAAGTTGCTTGGCGCGTTTGTCGCCCGTAACAGCCAGGGGGCGCATCCTGCCGGACTTGATATGGGGAATCTGCGCCGCAATCGACGTCATGAACGTATCCAGCCTTCCGGCCACCGCATCCAGCAGCAGCGGGCCGCCGCCCTTGTAGGGCACATGGGTCACGCTGAAATGGCCCAGCGGCTCGAGCTGCTTCATGGTCAGATGAGCAAGGCTGCCGTTGCCTATGGTTCCGTATATGACCGAATCCGGCTTGCTTCTTACCGCGGAGAGAACATCGTCTATGGTGCGGAACGGGCGCGACTCATGGGTCGAGAGCACCATCGCGGATGTCCCGATCACCATCACCGGGTCCAGGTCCTTTTGCGTATCGAACGGCAGCGAGGGAATCAGGCTCGGATTGACAGCGTGTGTGTCGAAGACCAGGACGAAGGTATAGCCGTCGGCAGGCGCCTTGGCTGCGATTCCAGTACCGACCGAACCGCTCGCCCCGGCGCGATTTTCGACCACGACAGTCCAGCCCCGGTCCTGCGTCAGCCGTTGCGCGATCAGGCGGGCGAGCGGATCAATCGTGCCGCCCGGTGGGAAAGGCACCATGAACTTGATCGGCCTGCCCGGCCAATCACCGGTCTGCGAGGCAACCGGCAAGGCGCAGGCGAGGAATCCGGCTGCGAGCAAGTAGCGCGCAATGGTTCTGAAAGCGGCTGTGGTCATGGGTATCCTCCGGGAAATGTCAGTGCGGCGAACTCAACGGGTTACTGCCAAGGTGACTCTGCAGCGTACGTGGACCAATCCGCTTTCCGCGTCGGCCGTCAGAGTATCGTAGACAACGAACCTTCGCGCGCCTCGCAAGTACTTGTCGCTCAGATAGCCGGTGGTGAGCGTGCGTTGTCCGACGTGCAGCGGAGAAAATTGCTCGTATTCGTGCCGGACGTGCAGGTCTCCGATGCGGCCTGCGGTCCCTGCACGGAAAACCGCTGTCGACAGGAGCGTGGCGATTCCCGACGGAACCGCGTCCGCGCTCGCCAGCGCCGACGGAGGTTCACCGATCGCATACCGGTAGCGTTCGACAAACTCGGCCGACAGCTCGTGCAGCACCGGCTTCAGGGGCTGGCCCCGGACAAGATTCTCGAAGATGTATTCTTCGCCCACGGGCGGCATCACCACTTCAAATGCGGAAATTGATCTTATCCTGTTCGGAAATCGGGAAACACGCAAGCCGATCCGTCTTGTTGGCGGGCTGGGAGACTGGATGATTTCGGAACAACAGGTATTTGAACTCGCGTTTCCGCCCATCACCGCCGAAATGACGAAGTGCTACGGTGAGGTGAACAACGACGCCAACGCGATTCACTATGACGCCAGCGCGGCGGCCGCGGCGGGGTTTCAGGCGCCCGTGGTGCACGGCGCAATTACGGCAGCGATCGTGCATCGTGCGCTGACAAGCACCTTTGGCGAGGCGTGGTCGGAGAACGGCTCTCTCGATCTCAGGTTCCTGAAACCCGTGTGGGTGGGTTCGGCGCTCGTAGTGCGGTTAAAGATCGAGCGGCGCGAGGCGCTGCAAGGGAGCTACATGGTGACGGCAGGAATAGACTGCATTTCCGATGGTACGGCCCTGGTACTGACCGGTCGTGCGAAGGTGCGTGTCGCCGCCGCATATGTCGAGACCGGAAGTGCTGCGGGCGCCACTTGAGGACTCGCTGCCGAAGGATGCTGACGCATATCAGCACGGAGCGAAGAACCGTCTGTTGAAGCGGGCAAGCAAGAAACGGCATGCTCGACATAGACGATGTCCTCCTTCACAGCGGAATCGCCTCGCGAAGCACCCGCTCTCTGATCCGCGGATGGAGTGCGGCTTCGGTCAGCACGTCAACTTTTCGGTGTAGCAGATCCTGCAGATCCATCAGCAGCGCGCCGAGATCAAGCAAAGTCCTGCCCTGCTCCAGATCGACCAGAAGATCGACGTCGCTATCCGCCCGTGCATCACCGCGCGCCATCGATCCGAACACGCGCACGCGGGTCACGCCATGTTCCCGAGCAAGCTGCAGGATAACCCCGCGCCGGCCTTCAAGCATTCCGTCCATTTCCCTTCGCCCCGCTTCCAGTGTCCCCTCCCGTCATGATCGAAGTGCGTCCCCACCCTGGCCGGGTCGAGCAACCTCCGAACGCGAAACCCCGCCCGGGCGAAGCCCCATTCCCCCCCCCCCCGGCCAGCTCACCCGCCGCGGCCAGGATCGTCCCCTCCGCCCCATAACAGCGGCCGTAATATTCTTTCACCTCCCCCGCCCGCAGCTCCTGCAGCTCCGCCCGCTTGCCCAACGCGGGCCGGCCCACCGGATACGGCAAATACTGCTCCCGCACCAGCATCGAGATCTTCTGATGCGGATCGTCCTCCAGCGAATCCAGCGTCTGAATCGCCAGCTCCCGGCATAACTCAAACTGGTCCGCCAGCAGCATCGGCCGCTGCAAAATCTCCCCATACAACTCCAGTGCCGCTTCCAGATTATCCGCCACCAGCGACCCGCTAAAATTACTGTGAAACGCCGAGGTCCCGCTGCTCTGATGCAACCCCAGCCCGTCCAGCCGGTCATTCAGCGTCCGGTTGTCCATCTGCCCGGCCCCCCGAAATACCAGATCCCCCAACACGCCCGCCGTCCCTGTCCGACCCGCCGGATCATACGCCGCCCCCGCCGGCACCAGAATCACAAACGCACCCGACGACACCTCCCGCATCGGCTCCGCCACCAGCGTCATGCCATTACTCAGCTTCTCAATCTTTACCGTTTCTTCACTCACAGCCGCTTCCTTCTTCTCTATTTTTCACCTTTTCACCATAATCGCAGCATTGTATGCCCTCCCTCCCCGTCAATCAACCGCAAAGTTTACCCCTCTCCGGCTTTCTCTTTCCCACCCAACCCCAAAAAACGCTTCCATTTAACATGTACAGTCCCATTTTTTTCTGTTAAATTATTCCCATACCAAATAAAATCGTTCTCAGGTTCGCGTAATTGCAAAATGCCGCTTGTAGCAGGTAGGAGTTCGATCATGGATAACGTTGTAATTTTGCCGCCCGGAAGCATCGGCCGCCAGTTCATCCCCCCGGAATTTCTCCCCCCCGGCCAGGACGAATATCACTTTCGCAACGCCCAGTCGCCCCACCCCGCCGACCACTATCGCCAGCTCCGCTCCGACGAGGTCGAGCGCCTGGTGAAAAACAGCAACGACTGCGACAACTGGGACCAGCTTCTGGTCACCGAGGAATTCGATCCCGGCCAGATTAAAAACTCGAAATTTTTCGGCCTGGTACGCATCGGCCGCCTCCGCAACATGATTCTCGAACACCATGACTTCCGCGTCCCCACCGGCATCACCGACAGCCTCATCGTCTCCTGCGACATCGGCGACCACGTCGCCATCCACGGCGTCCGCTACCTGGCCTACTACATCATCGGCGACCGCTGCATCCTGACCAACATCGACGAAATGAACACCTCCAACCACGCCAAATTCGGCAACGGCATCCTCAAAGACGGTGAGCCGGAAAAAGTCCGCGTCTGGCTGGACCTCATGAACGAAACCGGCTGCCGCCAGGTCCTCCCCTTTGACGGCATGATTTCCGCCGACGCCTATCTCTGGGCCAAATACCGCGACGACCGCCCGCTCCTGGAGCAGCTCAAGCAGATTACCCAGAATTCCTTCGACCACCGCCGCGGCTACTACGGCATGGTCGCCGATCAGTGCGTCATCAAAAACTCCCGCATCCTCAAGGACGTCAAAATCGGCCCCCACTGCTACATCAAAGGCGCCAACAAGCTCAAGAACCTGACCATCCACTCCTCCCCCGATGAACCCACCCAGATCGGCGAAGGCGTCGAACTGGTCAACGGCATCATCGGCTGCGGCTGCCACATCTTCTACGGCTGCAAGGCCGTCCGCTTCATCCTCGGCCAGAACTCCAACCTCAAATACGGCGCTCGCCTCATTCACTCCTTCCTCGGCGACAACTCCACCGTCTCCTGCTGCGAAATCCTGAACAACCTGGTCTTCCCCGCCCACGAACAGCACCACAACAATTCCTTTCTGGTCGCCTCCCTGGTCCTGGGCCAGAGCAACATGGCCGCCGGCGCCACCATCGGCTCCAACCACAACAGCCGCGCCAACGACAACGAAATCCAGGCCGGTCGCGGCTTCTGGCCCGGCCTGTGCACTTCCGTCAAACACTCCTGCCGCTTCGCCTCCTTCACCCTCCTCTCCAAGGCCGACTACCCAGCCGAGCTGAATATCCCCCTGCCCTTCTCCCTGCTCAACAACAACGCCGCCCGCGACCAGTTGGAAGTAACCCCCGCCTTCTGGTGGCTTTACAACATGTACGCCCTCATCCGCAATTCCTGGAAATTCGCCGATCGCGACAAACGCCTGAACAAAATCCAGAACATCGAATTTGACTTCCTGGCCCCCGACACCGTCGAAGAAATCCTCTCCGCCCGTCAACTGCTCCAGCGCTGGACCGCACAGGCCCTCAGCCGCATCGACCCGCAAATCCAGGCCCCGAACGATGAAGAATGGACCCGCCTCGGCGAAAAACTCCTCCGCGAATCCGACCCGCGACTGAAAACCCTGGAAGTACTGGGCGAAAATATGGAAAAATCCCGCCGCAAGGTGGTCATCCAGAAATGCCAGCCGGCCTGGCACGCCTATGAGGATATGCTCTTCTACTATGCCGTCAACAATCTGATAGCCTGGCTGCAAACCCATCCCGGCACCAAATTCCACGACTTGAATGCCGCCCTGAAAAATCAGCGGCAAACGCAATGGGTCAATCTCGGCGGCCAGCTCATCCCCGCCCCCGACGTGGACCAGCTCCGCTCCGATATCCGCACCGGCCAGCTCTCCACCTGGACCGATATCCATAACCGGTACGAAAAACTCTGGAAGAACTACCCGCTCGAAAAACAAAAACACGCCTGGGCCACTCTTTCCCACCTGCTGTGCACCGAAGAACCCTCCCTGCCCCAGTGGCAGGCCGCCCTGGACCGCTCGCTCACCGTCCAGCAATACATCTGCGATCAGGTCTATATCTCGCGAAAGAAAGATTACGACAATCCCTTCCGCCAGGCCACCTACCGCAACCAGGAGGAAATGACCGCCGCCCTCGGCACCATCGACGACAACAGCTTCGTCAAACAAATACGTCAGGAAACCGAACAATACGCCCGCACGATTGGAGAAATCAGGCAGCGCGGCTAAAATCATCAAAACCAAAAACCTTTAATAAAGGAGAATCCTATGAATCGTCAGGAAAAATATAACAAACATGCCCTCGTCCGCGAAATGATGGACACCATTGACATCGTGAAAAATTTCGACCTTAACCAGGCCCAGTCGCTGGCCCCGGAAATCAAATCCGTCGGCAAGCTATTCTTCTCCGGCGAAGGCTCCAGCCGCATCTTCCCCGCCAAAAACGCCATCCGCAAAACCCTCACCTGGGGCCTGAATCTGGCGGTTGCCACCGACGGCTCGCGGCAGGCCGCCCAATACGACCTGACGAAGTACGCCGTCTTCTGCGCCTCCAACTCCGGCCGCACCAAGGAAGTGGTTCTGCTGGCCAAAAAACTCGCCGCCCTGAACAATCAACATCGCTACGGCCTGACCGCCAATGAGAAAACCCTTCTCGAGGAAGCCTGCGCCCGGACCTTCGTCCTCCGCTGCGGCTGGGAACAGGCCGTCGCCGCCACCAAGAGCGTCGTCGAACAGGGACTCTTCTACGAATCCATCATCCGCCACCTCGCCGGCAAAATCCAGAACGTCGATTGCGGCAAACTCTCTAAAATGCTGGAAACCGCCCTCACCCTGCCCATCGACCCAGCCATCGTCAAATACGCCCTGAACGCCCGCACCATCTACTTCGCCGGCTACAACGACGGCGTAGCCGAGGAACTCACCCTGAAAACCAACGAAATCACCCGCCGCAAGTCCGACTTTCTCGAAGGCACCTATGCCGTCCACGGCATCGAGGAAGTCATGGACCCGGAGGACGTGGTCTTCGTCATCGACCCCATCGAAGAGGAAATGGAAAAGTTCCACGAGGTTCTCGAAAAGGGCGTCGGCCTGAAAGTTGTGGCCCTGGCCGCCCGGCCCACTCGCTTCCCCACCATCCTCGTTCCGGACGCCGGCGACCTCAATCCCTACGTCTTCCTCTGCGCCGGCTGGAACCTCCTGGTCGAAATCGGCCTGGCCCTGGGCATCAACCTCGACAAACCCCAGCGCGCCCGCAAAATCGGCAACGAATTCGTCCCGCAGTAAAACCCGAATTCCTCCGTCATTACCATAAATAATCGAGTATTTTGCTGCGGCTAGCCTGGTTCCCCTTCATCCGGCTCGCCGCGTCTTACCGCTAATTCAAAGAAGGAGAATTAGTTTGCCTAAATTTCATAACAAGATAAAATCAGGAAAATCGCTGGTGACGGTCATCAGCGAGAAATCATCGGGAAAATGTCGTTTTCCCTTTATTAAGGAGCAGCAGTATGGCAAAGAGTGCCAAACCCGTTACGAAAAGTGAAATTCTATCTAATATTGCCGAGGCCACGGAGCTTTCCCGCAAGCAGGTGTCAGCGGTGTTCGATGCCCTTTCCGACCAGATCAAAGCGGCCGTGGGCAAGAAAGGCCCGGGCGTCTTTGCCTTGCCGGGCCTGATGAAGATCATAGTCATTCAGAAGCCGGCCACCCCCAAACGCAAGGGCATTAATCCCTTCACCAAGCAGGAGCAGGTCTTTGCCGCCAAACCCGCTCGCAAACTCATCAAGGTCCGGCCCCTCAAAGCCCTCAAAGACATGGTGAAATAACCGGCTGCCGGCATCATCACGGGGCCATTTTGCCCGTCATGCCCCCAGCCTAAGCAAACGAACCCAACGGAAGCTCAAACAGCATTATCGCCGATTGCTGCAATCGGTATGCTGGATTCACGGGTGGGCCGCCCGGCCCACCCGTTTCTCGGACTAGGCAGCGACCAGCAGAAGCGTTATCTAACATTCCAACCTCACGCCGTTAAAGGAGCTTCTCGGCCCCATCTTTCCTCCGCAGGTGGAGAGGTGTTCTTCCAGGATGGGCAAATGGTTGCACACACGGTTCACATATTCATATAATTGTGCCACTGCTGTGTCAGCCGTGCTCTTCCTTCCCCCCCAGACTCCCCCTCATACCCCCCCCGCCGTTTTTTCTGGATTCGTGCCAATAAAACTTTTGCCACCCCCTTTTCCTCATGCTATAATACCCCGTCGGCTGGTAAAGCCAATACCACCGGAGTCGAACGGCTAAAATGCCCCAGCGGCTTCCCAACAACATAAAATGAGGACTTCTGCATGTGTAACTATGATTCCCCTTCGGTTCTGGCCCTGCTCGGCTCTCTGATCTTCGCAGCCGTATTCTTTCTTTCCACCCCCCTCCGGGCCGAACCCTTATTGAACCCTGACGAAAATCCCACCCCCCTGCTCCCCAGCATCGACCTCCGCCCCAACTTCGAAAAATGGCACCTTACCCCCCGCGTCCAGGGCGGCCGCGATACCTGCTCGGTTTTTGTCATCACCTGCGCCCTGGAATATGCCCTGGCCGACCAAACCGGCAGCACCCCCCGCCTCAGCGTCGAATTCCTCAACTGGGCCTCCAACGAAACCCTCGGCATCAGCCGGGACGGCGCCTTCTTCCACGATCTCTACACCGGCTACCAGAAATTCGGCATCTGCCCCGAAACGGACCTGCCCTATCAAACTAAATACGATCCCGATCGAAAACCCCCTCTGGCCGCCCTGGACAGCGCCCAAAAAATCCTCCAGCAGAATTTCAAATTCCTTTGGATTAAAGACTGGAACCGCAATACCGGACTCACCGACGATCAGTTCCTGAAAATCAAACAGATACTCAACCGCAACCGGCCCGTCTGCGGCGGCTTCCGCTGGCCCACCCAAGAAGCCTGGAAAGACAATGTCCTGCAAATGGCCCCCCCGGAAGGCGTCTTCGACGGCCACAGCGTCCTGCTGGTCGGCTACCAGGACGACCCCGCCCAGCCGGGCGGCGGACTCTTCCTCTTCCGCAACACCAATTACGGCGGCCGCGACGGCTATATGCCCTACGAATACGCCCGCGCCTACATGAACGACGCCGTATGGATCGATTACCCCAAAAATGACAATCCCAAAAACAATACCTCCCTCTCTTCCTCGCTGACCGAAATCCTCGGCCCCCTGGGTTTCTTCCCCCAGGGCCGCAATCGCCGCGTCTCCAGCAACCAGCAGCCCGACTGGCACTCCGAAAACCTCGACATGACCTGGCTCATGCCCGGCGAATCCGTCAACATGCCCGTCCTCGAAGGCCCCGGCGTCATCACCCACATCTGGTTCACCAGCCACGCCGGCTGGGTCGGCGAACTGAACGCCCTCACCCTCCGCATCTACTACGACAACGACCCCCAGCCCGGTGTCGAAGTCCCCGTCGGCGACTTCTTCGCCGTCGGCCACGGCCAACCCGCCGTCGTCAACAGCATCCCCGTCCAGGTCTCACCCACCGGCTCGCTCACCTGCTACTGGCGCATGCCCTTCCGCCAGTCCGCCCGCATCGTCGTCACCAATGACAACCCCGACCGCTCCACCGGCCTCTACTGGCAGGTGGACTGGATGCAGCTCCCCGACCTCTCCCCCGACATCCCCTACTTCTACGCCCGCTATCGCCAGGAATATCCCGCCGTTCCCGGCCGCGACTACCTCCTGGCCGACCTCCAGGGCAGCGGCTACTATGTCGGAACCGTCCTGTCCGTCACCCTCGCCCAGAACGGCTGGTTCGGCGAAGGCGACGACTTCTTCTACATCGACGGCGAAACCGTCCCCAGCTTACAGGGAACCGGCAGCGAAGACTACTTCAACGACGCCTGGGGCTTCCGACCCCGCGCCAGCCTCTGGTTCGGCCAGCCCCGCTGGCAGGACTACTCCGCCGGCGACGGCGGAGCCGCCTACCGCTGGCATTACCTCGATCCCGTTCATTTCTCCCAGTCCCTGCAGGTCGCCATCGAACACATGGGCAACCTCGATGACGCCATCGAAGGCTTCTTCCTCGAACGCCCCGACTTCCTCAGCAGCGTCGCTTTCTGGTACCAAACCGGCCAACCCAAAGACTCCTTCCCGCCCCTGCCCGACTGGTACTCCCGCCGTGTTCCCTGGCAGCATCACCACCTGGTCAAAACCTACCTCCAGGCCAAAACCTCCGATGACTCCAAAGTAACCGTGCAGGCCCAGGGCTTCTTCGGCGCCCGGCCTATCCTCCTCTGGCCCAGCCCCAAACCCGCCGCCCTCCTGACCCTGCCGTTCCAACTCACCGAAGACGGCACCTTCGCCGTCCGCCTTACCGCCGCCAACGGCCCTAACTATGGCTCCTTCGACATCGAGCTGGACGGCCAGAAAGTCGCCGCCGCCGATTTCCGCAAACCCACGACCGAAGAATCCGAAGAGGCCGACCTCCCCCTGGGCACCCATGACCTCAAAACCGGCGACCACACCATCGCCTTCCGCGCCGCCGCTGACAAGGAACACACCGGCGACCTCGGCGTCGAAATCCTCCGCCTGCTGAAACTGCCCGCCCCCGCCGCTCGCGCTGAGAAAACCCACCACGAAGCCCACTTCATCCGCCTGGGCATCGGCCGGGCCGTGTATGCCTACCGCCTGGCCTACGGAACCCTCCCCGATTCCCTGGAAACCCTCGTCCAAACCGGCTTCATGCCCGAGCGCTACCTCCGCGACGAAAACAACCTCCCCCTCCAGTGCACCCGTCAGGAGGACAAAATCATCGTCGAGAGCACCGGCAAAGACCACTGGACCCATAGCTGGCAGGGCCTCGACCCCCGCCGGTAAAAAACAGCCTGCATTCTCAGCCCGGCAATTCCACCCCGGTAATAATGATGACCAGCCCCCGGCGAATCATCATCACCGCAATCGCCGCCAGCAGCAGACTGGCCACCTTCGATACCGCCTGAGAACCGGCTGGCCCCAGAATCCGCATCCAGAAGTCTGCCGTCATAAACACCACCCCTGCTATCAGAATATTCACCGTCATCGCTAAAAATGTGGCTGGGATTCCATGAACACCCACCAGCATCAAGCCCGTCGTCAGCACCGCCGGCCCCACCATCAGCGGCACCCCCAGCGGCACTGCTCCAATGGTTTCCACTTTCCGGGCCATCTTCGCTCCGCTTACCAAATCCATCATCGCAATAACAAACAGCAGCACCCCCCCCGCCACCATAAAATCTTCCACCGTAATTCCCATCAGCCGAAAGACATTCTTCCCCAGAAACACAAAACCCACCGCCACCCCCAGCGCCGTCAACACCGCCTGCTTGATCGTCCGCTGCCGGTCTATCCGTTCCATCCCTTCCGTCAGCCCCAGAAACAGCGGCAGTACCCCCAACGCATCCACCGCCACAAACATCGGCACAAACACCAGCAAAAAATTCTTCAGAAACATATCTTTATCCTCTATGCAACCGCCGGCATAACTACAGTTTTACCGTAAACGCCGGAAATCTTACCGATTCAAATACCAGATCGCCCCGTTTAACGCAATAGCAAATCCCACCCACCCCAGATACGGCAGCAACAGCATCCCCGCCGCCCTCCTCACCCGCCAAAACTGCCGCACCGTCACCCAAAGCACCGCCCACAGCACCACAATCTCCACCAGCGCCGTCCCCACCCAGTGCATCCGGAAAAACAGCGGCGTCCACAACGCATTCAAAACCAACCGCAACACAAACAGCTCCAGCCCAATCCGCACCTCCCGGTTCCTCACCCCCCGCTCCCATACCAGGAACGCCGCCGCCCCCATCATCCCATACAGCACCGTCCACACCGCCCCAAACACCCACCCCGGCGGCGTAAACACCGGCTTCGCCAGCCCCGCGTACCAACCTCCCATCGCCTCCCGCGTCGCAAACGAACCCGCATAACCCACCGCCAGACAAACCCCCACCGCCGCCGCCAGTTTCCCTATCTTCCAAAAAATCATGGCTCTCCCCGGATAATCGAGGTCACCTTCTGATGCCATTTCACATCGTTCCACAACCGCGGAAACTGCGGATGGGTAAAATTTGACGAGCAGTTAAACATATAACCATATTTGGCTCCCAGCCGGGCGCAAATTTCACCGGTCTCTTTCACCAGATCCCAGCTCAGCGCGGGATGATCCATCCAGTTGATCGGCCCCCAGCCTTCCGTATTGCCGTAGGGGATATTCCATTTTTTTCCGGTTTCCGCCACCGCCTGTATATTGCCTTCCATCCACTGGATCAGTTCCGCCTGATTTGCCTGCCAGTTTTCCTGAACTTTCCTCTGGATTTGATAAAATCCCTGATCGTTGGGACAGCCGCTAATGTTATGGATGTCCCAGTAGCCGGTCCCGCCGTTGAGTTTCTCGTGCAGCATGAACCAGTAATGCACATCCAGTGCCGCAAACCGGCTGTAATCCATATCCTGCCAGGGCACACCATAATTGTACGTCTGCGAGGCAAAAAAATCCAGGCCCGGCCACTTCTGCGAGAGCCTCTGCAGGGCCTCCGTGATAAATTGGTTGTAATACTTTCGCTGGGCCGGATTGTATTGCCGGTCCGCCTGCCACTGATAGGCCGGGGCCGTTTCTTTCTCCTGCGCATCGCCGGGTTCCGCCGGCGCTTCTCCGACTTCCTTCAGTTTCTGGTGCAGCCAGTTGAACCCGTGAAACATCGGATATTCATTCAGCACATCCACATACAAAACATTATCCAGCAAATCATTCTGCCGCAGCAGCTCCAGCGTCTCATCCCACACCCGCACCAAACCATCCAGTCCCTGTATTGGATCCGCATACGCCATAAACCAGGTGGCCAGCCCCACCCGGATGTTCCGCGCCCGGCACTTCGGCAGAAACTCCAGCAGCCCCTCCCGCGGCCGGGCATACATGGTATAGGTATTCCCCCACATGGCCGGCACCCAGTCCCCTTTCGGATAATAATATTCCTCCGTCACCTTCCCATCGGGGCCGGCCGCCACCAGGTGCGGAAAGGCATCCATGCGTATGGCGTTATACCCCCGCTCCGCCAGGCCATCCAGCACCCGATCCCAATCCTCAAATTCCCCCGCTGGATGATGACGCAGCAGCCAACTGAAATCCCACATCGCAATCGCCAGCGGCCGGGTGATCTTCCGAATCCCCGGCAGCGAGGCTTCCGCCGCTTGCGTCCGGCCGCCGTCCACTCCTCCGCACCATACCGTCCCCGCCCCCAGCGCCGCCATCTTCAGAAACTCTCGCCGCTGCATAAATGCTCCTTTCCCATCCGTAAAAATCATAATGCTTTATACGTAATAATTACCGCCGCCGGCTGCTGCTCGATCACCAGATGAATCCCCTTCTCCATCAGCTCCTTCCCGCTGGCCGTCCAGCTATCCTCCCGATCCATATCTTTCAGCGTATAGCTGGCCTCCGGTTTCAGTCCCTGCAATTTGATATTCCGGCCGAAAATATCGTTCCCCGGCCGCCGGAAAACCTGCACCATCCCCTCCCCCGCCTCCGGCCGGTCAAACTGCCACGCCATCCACACCGTCTCCTCCAGGCTGTAGGGCGTCAGCGGATAATAATCCCCCAGAAAATTATCCGCCACCATCCGCCACTGGCCCAGCAGCTTCCGGAGCAAATCGTAATTCTGGTTTCGATTGAGCACATCAAAATCCATTATGCCGCTGGGGTACATATTACTGCGGAACGTATAAGGATCAAAATACCCGGTCATATGCCCGAAATAGGGAATCCACATCGCCAGCCCATACGTCATCGACTGCATCGGCGTCGGCGCTCCCCAAACATCGCTCCGCCACAACGGCACCGACCGTCGCAGCGTCGCCACATCGTTCCGCCGCCCGCCCGCACAGCAGTTGTCGATCAGCATCTTCGGATGCCGCCGCAATATCTCATCATACAGCGACAGAAAATTCGTCACATACTGAATCTCGGTAATCCCCTGCCGGTCCTCTGCGTCCTGGCTCCACCACAGCGGCAACGCCCCGATCTCGTTGTCATGGCGATACACATCCACGCCGTATTCATCGATACTGCGATTGATATGCTCCACCGCCCATTGATGCGCCTCCGGATTCGCCAGATTCAAAAGCGAACGCTGCCCATACTCCAACTGCGGCACCAGCCACTGCGGATGATTCTGCTCCAGCCAGGTCCCCGGCCGCACCGTCTCCGTACAAAACCACAGCACCGTCTGCAAGCCTTTCGCATGCGCATAATCCATAACCGGTTTCATGCCATTGGGAAACCGCACCGGGTCGGGCGTCCACGTCCCATAGTTCCACCACGGCGCCCCTTCCGGCACCGGAAACCACCCGGCATCAATCCACCAGCGGTCCAGCGGCATCTTTTCCTCCAGATACCGATTCAAATATTCATATTGCTTCTCTTCCGTCATCCCGGTAAAACCCAGCACCGTTGCACAACAGGCCGAAAGCACCGGCTTCAGGGCCTGCCCGCCCGGCCGCGGCTCATTGTGCGCCCGCATCCACCGCCGCCATATATTCTGTCCCCGTATCCAGTCCCCCCGGTACCATTCCATCACCACCTGCGGACTGCGAACCTCTTCTCCGGGTCGCAGCCGAAAATGCGTCAATTCCTGTCCTCCCTGGATATGCAAACCACCCTCCGCTCCCCGCGTAAATCCCGCCGCCCACTGTCCCGGCCACCCCAGCGCAATCACCTTGCCTTCCTCAGGACCCTTCAGATTGAAATACGGCATGGCCATACTGCCGGTCGAAAAACCTGTCTCCGCGGCAAGCCGGGCCTCCACCCCTTTGCTCAATAACACTTCCTTCGGCTCAAAATCATTCGCCCCGCACCCGCTGCCCCGGTTATAACGCAGCACAAAATCCCCTTCTGCCTTCGCCGGTAAAGATAGATCCAGCGGCTGAATCTTCTCGAGTAGCGCCGTATCGCTGCCCCCGCCGTTCTTGAAATACAGAACCCACTCCACCGTCGGAAAATCCGGATACCATATCGCCTCACAGCGAACCACCAGCCCCGACTTGGGTTCCGTCCAGCTCACCGTACTCGCTCGCCGCCCGCCCGCCAATTCCTGCCCGCCAAACTCCCTTTTCCAGCCGGCCAGAATCTCCGAAGAGGCTTTCCCCTCATATACAAACGAAAACGGAACGCCTGTAGCCTCCGCCCCCAAATACTCCTCAAACCAGGCCTTACTCCCCGCCATCTCCTCCGCCCCCGGCTCCACCGCCCAACAAGAACCACTCACCAAAAATAAAAAAACAACAACACTCCCATATCCCGATTTGCTCCAAATCACGATTCGCTCCTTTCCGTTTCGTACATCAACTGCCAAAAAAAACCAGCGGCAAAACAACAGGGGTGTACTATACTTTACTGTTCTGTCCTTCGCAGTCTATCTAGCCGGCCACCCGCTGTCAATCCCTTTTTTTCTTCGCAAAACCTGCCTTCCTATAATAGGACCAATGTCCACAACTGCGCAAGGTTTTCCCCATTTTTTTCCCCCGAAATCGCCGTAACCCCTTGTCAATCCTCAACAAATTTTTTTTTACCTTGCGCACTATTGGCCATTCCCAGCGGCCATTTTCGCGCAATTCCCTCCTGGCTCGCTGGCCCCTGGCCAGCTCTTTCCTCCTCGAATTGTGCCACAGCCATCTTGGCCGTGCTCTTCCATCCCGTCTATTCATCATCCCCATATTCCATTCCCCCGCCCGATGGTCATTCCTGCGGAAGCAGGAATCCAGGATTTCTCTTTCTCTCAAATCTCAATTTTCAAATCTGTAATTTTCCATCCCGTCCTATTGGCCCATATGCCCTTTATGTCCTCCTATCCGGCCATCCCCCTAATAAACACATCGACAAACTGTTTCATCTTGTCGATGATCCGCTGGCCGATGGATTTGGCTTGCAGCCGGTTATCGAGACATTTAAAAATATCCTCGCGTAATGGTTCTTGTTCGCTGAAGATATAGGCTTATATGAGTGCCTGAAATTGTTTTTGGTCCAGACGTTTATCTTCGCTTTTAAAAAACTCGGGCAATGCGCCAAATAGATTCCGCAAAAACGCTTATACGGAAATCGGCTTATCCTCCGCACCTGCAACAGCTTCTGGATTTTATCCTGGCGACTCATGGGTTCTTTCCATGAGGACCGGGCTTCTTTGGGGATAGCCTATTCGTCTCATTCCGTACCTGCAAACGGGTGCGGGTCATCCGCTCGCGCAAGCCGCCGTTCTTGAGAAAATCTTGCTCCAGCCGTCGGATCTGCTGATCCAATAAATAGTTCACCTGGTGAATCAGGCAAATGGCGATATTGGCCACCACCTCAGCCTCTCGGGTTTCGCAAAATTCCCGATAAGTCTCATACGTCGTATTCGACCGGTTCCCCAGCTTCCGCACATAGTGCGCCTCTTTGGAATCCTTGTCCCAGACGGCCAGCTCCCGAACACGCAGATAATCGCGGTAATCTTCCAGCAATTCCTCTAAGCTGGCCCGCGCCACATTGGTTAGCTTGATCTCCATCTCCTTGGAGGTTCCGGATGCCTTGCTGCCTTCCACAATGTTCTGCTTGCCGGATCGGGCCGCCTGTACCATCTGGTCGATGGTACGGTCGCCTTTTGTCAGAAACCGCTGGCAGAATCGGTAAGTCAGATCATAGACCGCCTCGGCTTTCTGATAGGAAAGCAATTCCTGATAATTGCCGTGAGGTGGAATAAAGGTTTGATTCTCCGATTTTTTCATATGTCCCATATGTCCCATAAGTCCTATAGGTCCTATTCTTTCTCTGCCAATCTTCGGTAATGCTCCTCCAGATACTCACACCCCATCCGCCCCAAAATATCCGCCACCTCTTTTGCCGTTTTCCGAATCTCATTTATCTGTGTGTCATCCTTCAATTCCAATATCCCATCCATAAATTTTACCAATATTTCTTTTGTTCTCTCATATTGCCATTCCCAAATCTCTCTATTCGGATCGCCAATCGCCTGTTCCAGAATATATAACAATAACTCCAAAACTCGCAATTCCCTGCCTTCGGAAATAGCATATATCCCCTCCACAAAATCCGCTATACCCCGGTTGCGGCCGGTAATTCCCCCTGCCAGCCGGACCGCCTTTTCCGCAAGCGCCATAGTCTCATCCGCTTCCAAAGGTGAATCTTTCACCCACCCGGCAAATTCGTTGGCCTCTTCCCGATGGGCCGCTGCCTCCTTCTCCATTACTTGATACCGCAATCCCCAATAATCCCGCAGCCGCTTTATCACCCCTTCTTTCCATTCGTCTTGTCCATGTTCTTTTAAATACCCAAATCCTGTCGCCAACCAGTGAGCAGCCTCCCCCTTCATGGCATCATCCATCTTATCCAGCATTTTCCTCACTAATCCATTTTCCTCTAAACCCGTCCACCCTTGCCAATACGCCAACATCACATGCTCCATCAGACGATTGGAATAATCTTCTTCCTTATCGGAAGCCGCTATTTTTTCCACCTTCTCCACCGCATACAAATACTTTCCCCTCGCTATCTCAAACGATAACTTGATCGGCCGGCTCCATCTTAAATACGATCCCCAAATATCTCTCCATTTTTGCTCATCACCCCCTGGAAAAATTTGATTTACCTTACCCTGTACCCATTCCCCCTCTAACCAGCATAGATTTACAAAAAAGACTCCCAACACACATAGAATTTCCCTGCGTTCTATATTATCCAGTACATGCTGTAATTTTTCCTTTAACGAAACAGAATATGTATTGTCATATAAATCCCGCTTATGATTTTTGCAGAACAAACCGAAACTAATTATATTTTCAAGTGCGACGCCGCCTACTCGATTGGTACCCTTCTCAAAGGCATCCCCAGTATTCTCCTCCTCCTCCTCTTCTTTTTCTAAATCATATTTATAATCCAATAAAGAAGCTAAAATCGCCCACATCGCTTGCAGGTGGTCTGGGTTGACAATCTCTTTATAATGATCCCCTTTGAAAACCGGTTCAAAAATCCGGGAAATAGTTATCATAGCTTCGCGATATTTCAGATCGTCTTTCCCTAAATCATATACCTTCTGGCACAATTCAAGAATCTTGTCACAATCCGGACCCTCAATGCTTTTGTTTTGTATTAACTCTCGAACGGCATATAAAATATCACGAATATAAATATGGGATAGTTTTATTATGGCCGAAATATCCACCTCTAGATATTCAGCCATGCGATTTTTTAAGTCGTTACTCAGTGCAGATGATAACGCCCCTTTCCGATCCACCGGGAAACCATATTTATTGATTTCCTTTTTATCATCATGTTTGGAATCGTAATCTCGAATATAATCAATTACCTCTTTTGGTGATTTTATTTGCATTTCTTCCAGACTCATCGGACTGTATTCCGGTGACGACGGTGAATATGTTTCAACAGCTCCCCAATCTCGTGGTTTTACAGTATCTTCCTCACGTTTACTTTCCCGCAAATGCATCTGATATTTTTCCCGTACGTCTCCTTTATCTTTGACGCAATACAATGCCTGCGCTTTCAAATAATGATTGTAAGCATCGATATCGGAAGGCTCAGGTTCACGTTTCCGCGTTTCTACAAACCATTCTTTAAACCGGTTCACATCATCAATTTCTTGTCCTTCTGCCCAGGAAATATATTGCTCCTTTATCGGTCCTGAAATGTCTTCCCACTTGGCTACCAGCAGATCTTTGAATTCCGCAGCAATTCGATAGTTGGCATAGTAATTTTCGTTAGCAAGAATGGTTTCAATATCTTTCATCCAACTATCATTTTTGGCATACTGCAAAACATGGATCCGGATACGATCAAAAATATTCTTCCGTTTTTCGCCCAGGAATTGTAATAAATGTGTTGTTTCGGAATCTTCATTTTCCATCAAATATTGCCCAATTTGGCAAATCGCCGCCACCAGGGTTTCCGCAATATCCCTGCCGGTTCCCAACTTTGCCAGGGACGGCATGGTTATATAGGAATGTTCTGTGGGATCATATTCTTCCGAATCCTCTTCTTCCTCTTCTGCATTCTCTTCTTCTTTAAGGATCTCATCCCATTTTGCCGCCAATTCGGGAGGTACCGTTTCCGTTTCTTTCCGTTTTTTCTCTATTTCAATCTGCTGATCAAGTATGTCGATCAATAACTTGCCAATCCGAAATCCCTGCTTGTCCTTTTCCCACAGCGGCTTAAAATACTTAAATACCAGTTCATCATATTCATGAGACAAAAATTTCCCTTCCAGGTCATGCCAGCTTCGAAAATGTTTGCTTTCTTTTATCTCCACTGCCAGCAGCTTTTCCGCTATCCAAAATGCCTCATCTGCGTATCCCTCCTCGGACAGCTTCACCATCAATTCAGCCGCCAGTTCCCCGATAGAAAACCATTCGTGATAGATATCTTCCTTTTCTAAAAATCGCCGAACCAATCCCATCCCTTGCACCACCACCCTCAACGGCATGGCCCCCAACACCTGAAAACAATCACGCATCACCAGAACATTATCTGTCTCAATACCGTTAATGATTTCTAATACCTGTTCCGGTTTCTTTTCTGCCATAGCAACCAGATATTTCCCCTGCGGCCAATGGCGGTATCGTGTACCATTACCCACCTTTTCCGCATCGGGAGGATTTTTGAAACACCCCTTTTCTCTCAATGCTTCCAGCCAATATGGGCTTTTAATATTTTCATAAAAATATCTGAGAAACTGTGGTGTTCCCATTGCGACAAGTGCACGATTAACCAAATTCTGATCCGGCTCACAATTTGTTTCATTCGCTTCTTTAATAATCTGACGAATTTTTTCATATCCGGAATAAAAATAGCCGCAAAGAGAATGCAGAAAATTCTCAAGTAAATAAAATTTCTCTTGCAACTCATTTGTGTCTGTTTTTGCAGACTCATTTCTTAGATGCGTATGCTTTTGAAAATAATCTTCCAGTTTTTTGAATTCGTTAATAAGTGGAATTATTTCTTTCGTATTATGTTTATGTTCGGGTACTAATTCGGTTATCAAGGCTTCCGCCTTTTTAACTCTATTTTCATCAATCTTATCATTCAACTTACAAATATCATGAACTTTTTCTATTAGTATAGGAGAAACAGATATTAAATCATTCTGAACGGACGGATTTAAATTTTCGGCATATTGAAAATTTTCTAAACCTTCTAATTTTAAAATACTTTTCAGTTCTTTGAGTGTTTTCTGAATTTCAATTCTTTCAATAGTTTTACCTGATACTATAGAAGGTAACCTAGTGCAAATTTCTCTTGCTGCATGGGCAACAAATCGGACTTTGGCTTCCGCAGGAAAATTTGTATCGACTATGATTTGAACTGCCCCCTCGTACAGTTCTGGTACTGATCCCGAAGCATCAATTTCCTTTAATCGTTTTTTTAGTTCTTGCCTATCCGAATCTTCAAGCATTTTAACCTACACTATTAATTTTCGCCCCAATCCCGGTGGCTAAATAAAATACCCTTTTCCTTGCCATCTTTTTTTTGCATTAACACCGCACATCTCCGATTCTGACCCTGATTCTCCCCCAATTTCCTCCCCTTGTCAATTCATTAATATTTTTAATCCCCCTGGCCCTCCTTTTCCGCATACCCCGTCTCATCCCGTCGGCCCCTCCGCCCCGCGCCAGCCACGGGGGGAAACCGGCATCCCATGCGCCCGAGCCGGACTTTTGTTTCTTCTCACCTGCTCCCCTGATCTCCTGCTCAACTGTTCTCGCGCAGCGTCCCCCTGCCTACTGCCCTTTCTTGCCCTGTGTCCGTACCAGTCCGTGTTAGTCCGTGCTGTCATCTTCCCCCCCTTCGTGCCCTCGGTGATCTTCGTGGTTAAAATTCTTTTTCCCCGTCCGACCTGTCCGATTTGTCAGCTATGTCCGACTTTTCATGATGTTAATTTAGGCAATCTTCCCCTCCCTTAATTCGTAATTCACAACTCGTACTTTCCTTCCCCCCTTGGCGCCTTTGCGTCTTTGCGGGATACATTGCGGAAAACACCCCCTATGCCAGCTTCCACCGGCAACGCCGATCCGTCCTGCGCACAGTACCCTTCCTTGCCTTTTGTTCAAATTCTCCCCCACCCCCTTTCGCACTTTCTCACCTTCACACTTCTTTTTGTTCCTCGTCCGACAAGTCCGACCTGTCTCATTTTTCAGATATGTCCGATCTTTTCATGATGTCAATCTGGGCAATTTCCCTCATCGAATTGGTTATGGCAGCGAACAGCGTGAGCGTCGGTTGGGTCAAGCGTCCGCGGCGCGAAAACGGGCCTCTTGGCCCTTTCCACGTGCCAATACCATCCACTTTTACCTATCTTTTGCTATACTTTTATATATGTTTTACCCATGTTTTACATCATTTCCTTCATCTTTTGCTATACTTTATTCAACATTTATCAAAGTTACCCAATTGCCCCATCTTACCCATTCGTTATAATCTGAATTGGTTATAGGACTATACCAACTCGAATATAACTGCTTATAAACCAACTACTTATCTAATTTATCCGCCTCTTCCGCTTCCTTCGCCTGCTGCGTCGCCTGCCACAGCTTCTCCAGCAGTGGATTCAGATGAAAACCTGTAACTGATGAAATCTCAAACACTTCCTTACCAATCCCCTGCCGAAAAATCTCAAATTTCTCTTTGTCCGGGTCCAGATCCATCTTCGAGGCGATAATAATCTCCGGCTTATCCGCCAGCAGCTTGCTGTAACATGTTAATTCCTTTCGAATTACATGATAATTCTCCACCGGGTCGCTCCCGTCCAGCCCCGACACGTCCACCAGATGCAAAATAACCCGTGTCCTCTCTATATGTCGTAGAAAATCATGCCCCAACCCCAACCCCTCGTGGCTCCCCTCGATCAATCCGGGAATATCCGCCACCACGATCCGCCGATAATCGCTCAGCTCCACGATCCCCAGATTCGGACTCAGCGTCGTAAATGGATACGCCGCCACCTTCGGCCGCGCCGCCGATATCCGCGACAGCAGCGTACTCTTGCCCGCGTTCGGAAGCCCCACTAAACCCACGTCAGCAATCAACTTAAGCTCCAGCCGCAAACGCCGCTTTTGCCCCGCTTTGCCCGGCTCCACATAACGCGGCGTCTGGTTAGTCGCCGTCGCAAAGTGCTTATTCCCCTTACCGCCCCGCCCGCCCCGACACACCCGAATCTTCTGCCCCGTCCGGTTCAGATCCTTAATCACCAGCTCCCGGTCCATATCATAAATGATTGTCCCCGTTGGCACTACGATTTCCAAATCCTCCCCATCCTTGCCCGTCATATCGCGTCCCGCCCCATCCCCGCCCCGCTCCGCCCGCCAGTCATGTTTCCCCGTAAAATCCAGCAGCGTATCAACCCCATCCGTAGCCACAAAATACACGCTTCCCCCCTTACCCCCATCCCCGCCATCCGGACCACCTCGTGGCACGAACTTCTCTCTGCGAAAGCTCATACACCCATGCCCGCCATCCCCAGCATAAACATTTATTTCCGCTCGATCTATAAACATTTGACTATACGGCTCTTACCAAAATCTACCTAAAAAAAAGAGAGCAGCCTCTTTGCCGCTCTCATTAAACTCAACTATTTCTTCTGAATCGCCGCAAACACCTGCCAATATAACCTTTATAGTAGATCGGCCGATTTCCATGCTGCAATTCAACTGCAACCTGGCCAGCTACGCCACTACTACATGTACTCGCCGGCCCTGAAATTCTACCTTGCCCTCACTCAGGGCATACAGGGTATTATCTCTGCCGATTCCAACATTTTTCCCGGGCTTAAACGGCGTCCCGCACTGGCGTACGATAATGGAACCCGCCTTTACTACCTGGCCGCCAAACGCCTTTAAACCCCGATACTGGGGATTGCTGTCGCGACCATTCCTTGATGAACCTTGTCCTTTTTTATGTGCCATAACTATTCCTATAATAATAACTTATCTATTTTTCGCTTGCCTGTCCGCGGTTCGTTATCGCATAATCCATTCACGGTTGCGATACAGCATCACCCGCTTATCCAGGTTATAACGATCACCTGGAACTTGGTATTCTAACATTAAAGTCTTGCGAAGCAAGAACTCTTTTGAATTATCTTGCGAAACTAATGGCGATTTAATCGTTACCGTCTCATTGCTCAGACCCGCAATAAAAATCTTCACACTCGTCGCATTCGGGTCAAAATCCTCAAAAATCGCCACCGAATCACGGGCATTATCCCCATTCTGCAAAATCCTGCCCGTTACCATGCTTTGCGGCTCCAGCAGTGGAATCGAATTGGCATATCGGTCCCGAATTGCCTCAAAAACCGGTCGCCGAACCTTTACCCCCGCTTGCCGAATCTGAAAAGTATCCGTGTACAGGTCAAACTGGGGGATCAAATCAACATCCTGGCCCGTCTTGTTGGTAATCGTATAGAGCAGATACCAGAATCGCCGCGGCTGGCTGTCACCTGGCATAGTAATAGAAATCTGCTGGGGTTCCCCATGCAATTCCAGATCCAGTTGCCACGTTCCCGGCGGCGGTACCAACGCCGGCTCCGGTGCGGCAATAACCATCGTGCCATATAAACAAAGCGACGCAAGTCCGGAAAACAGAATAACTTGCAATACTCCAACTAATATTTTCGCTCTTTTTCTTCGCATTATCAAATCCTAATCTAGGGTATGATTGCTCACAACCTCCCTGCATCAAAGAACATAGATTAAACCACAACATGTGTTTTGTCAATAGTAAGGAGGAATAATTTTAATTCCAATTCACATACACATTCGAATTTTCATCAATTCCCGAAAGCCAGGTTTTCCAGTCGCCAACCGTTTTTTCAATATCCCGCTTCATGCTATCCCGGTACAAACCCTTAAAATCAGCATAACTGACCTGATCGCTGGTCAGCTTTTTAGAAAGTTCGATGAAGTCAAGAGTTAAAACCCGATCCACAAACAAATGGTAATACACAAAGGAACCTGCCAGGTGATAATCCGCCTTCTCCTGCCAATGTTCCATAACATCCAGCAAATCCTGGTTTCGTATTTTCTCTTTGGCCGCCAGATTTACATTCGCCTCCCGCAAGGGTTTACGGTTCCCGTATTCCTGAAAACATTGCGCATACCCCTCTGCCAGCGGCGGATATCTCGCCATGTCATGCAAGAACAGATGAATAATCTCATGGGCGTTTATAATATCAATATCGTCCACAACTTCTGCTGAGGCCGGCAGGGAATACATCCCGCCGAACAGTTTGCTGTAATAGCGAATCTTCTTCCCATGCACCGGCGCTGCCTCGATATTCAGTATCGCCAGATGCATAATAATTTTACGATATCGTTCTTCCAATTCCGCCGTCCGATCCGTCCATTCCGTCGTGAAATAATCAAAATGCTCGCTGGAAAAATAGCGAATATCCGGATTTCGACTGCTCAGCCGCCCGGTCATTTCCCGACGCAGATACGGATGATCATGGTCAATCGCCGGATTGAGCGGATCCTTTTTGTACCAGGTATTTGTGGCTGGAGAGACAAATTCGTACCAAACCTCTTTTACGACCTCCAGTTCGGTAAAAAACCGAAAACCGGTCCGGTCCATCTTCTGCAGTTTCCAGTCCTCCGCCAGGTTATACTTGTATGCCAGAAGCATTTCATTTTCGCCGGAAGAATAAAATTCAAAATTTACTGAATTAGGATTTGTTTCTATAGTGGGGCTAATACAGGACGGCCCAGACATCCCAACAATGCACAACATGGCAAACCTTGTTATCCTGAATCTCATATGCCTTTCCCGGCTATCCCATGTGAATCAGGGCCTTTACCACTCCATCCCGGTATCCAGCCACCAGCTCAAACGCCTCCTGCGCCTGGTCCATACCGTACTTATGCGTCACCATAAAATCAACATCCACCGCCCCCGAAGCAACCATATCTATCGCCCGCTGGTCGCAATCATTCTGTCGGCGGATATTTATCACCGTAAGTTCCTTCCGCCGCATCTTTTCCATGCTGAATGCGATTGGTTCCTTGCGGTGTATTCCCACCAGTACCAGGATCCCACCCGACCGCAACAGACTCAAGCCCTGATCCACCGTTTCCTGCTGCCCGGCACATTCGAATACCATATCCACCCCCAGCGGCTTTCGCTGCAAAATCCCCTGCACAATGTCCTGCTCATCAGGATTGCCCACCCAATCCGCCCGATCCTGCGCAATCCGAACCCGTTCCGCTATCTTTTCCGTCACAAAGCATTCTCCCGCCCCTTGGGCCTTGGCCACTTCCAGACAACACAAGCCGATAGGCCCGGCCCCCAGAATCGCGATCGAATCCCCCTTGCCCAGCCGCGACCGCTTCACCGCATATACCCCAACCGACAGCGGCTCGCACATAACTCCCTGCTCCAGCGTCAGCTTTCCCGTAATCGGAAATATACATTCATCCGGCATCACAATATACTCCCGCAAACAGCCCGGTCCCTGCCCCGGCGTTCCCAGAAACTGCACGTGATAGCAGGTATTCTCCCGCCCCATCCGGCATTGCTCACAGACATGACAGCTAACCGCCGGATTGACCGCCACCGTATCGCCCACCTTCACCCGGCTCACCTTCCTGCCCACCTCCGCCACCGTCGCAGCACATTCATGTCCGATAAGATACGGATACTCCACCACCGCCGTCCCGATCCGGCCCTCCACATAATAATGCACATCCGATCCGCACACCCCTACATACTCTATTTTGAGCAAAACCTCATTCTCTTTTTGAATGACCGGCTTGGCTATTTCCTGAATTTCCATCTTCCTGACCCCTGTGAGCATGACCGCTTTCATAGATAAGTCCTTAAAAGTAAGATAGTAATAACATTCCTTGCAAAAAACACACGGATAACATCCGTAAAACCGCACCATTTTCAGACAAAACCGGCAAATTGTCAATTTTTACTTTATTTCCTCCTTTAGATGATTGAAATTTTTAAAATAGTGTGGTAGCATAATGCTTTATGATTTAAAAAGTAAATATCCGGGGCGTGGCGCAGTTTGGCTAGCGCGCTTGACTGGGGGTCAAGAGGTCGCAGGTTCAAGTCCTGTCGCCCCGATTTTTGCCCTAGAGGAGCAAAAATAGAGCAGGGGAGCAGTGGAACAGGTGTGCAGGTGAAAAAGGAAATAACCCCGCAAAACAGATAATTCGCTCCCCTGCGGTCTCCTTTCTACGGGCTGCTGTCAAAAAGGGATGAAAAAATGTCATTTTCTTAGGCGACGTATATGTGTAGGAGTACCCATCATGAAACGAAGAGAATTTTTAGCGGCCTCTTGTCTGGCGGCTGCCGCCCCTTTGCACCAAATGGTAACCGCTGCTGATATGCCTGCCGTTCCCAAACAATATCTCGAACTGCGCAACTACGAACTGGCTACTGAAGACCAGCAAAAAGTTTTCGATACATTTCTAGCCAACGCCGCTATTCCCGCTCTGAACCGCCTGGGCATCCAGCCGATCGGCGTTTTCAAAATGGCGGAAAACGAGAATTTCAAACTTTGGGTTCTTCTGCCTCACAACTCCCTCGAATCGGTGATTACCGCCAATACCAAAATGCTGGCCGACCCGCAATATCAGCAGGAGGGTGCTGCCGTTCTGAATTGCTCCAAAGACAATCCCGTTTACAAACGCATGGAAAGTTCCCTGCTGCTGGCCTTCGATCAGTGTCCAAAAGTCGAAGTTCCCTCGAAAAAGGACACCCGCATCTTCCAGTTACGAATTTACGAAAGCCACAACACCATTATGGCCAAGCGAAAAATTGAAATGTTCAACGAAGGCGGCGAGATCGCCCTATTTCGCACCACCGGCCTGAACCCGGTCTTCTTTGGCGAATCCATAATCGGCAGTAAAATGCCAAACCTTACCTATATGGTCGGCTTTGACGATCTCGATACCCAAAAGACCGCCTGGGACACCTTCGTCAACCACCCCGAATGGAAAAAAATCAGCGGCGACCCTTATTACAAGGACACCGTTTCCAACATTACCAACCTGATATTGCGTCCAGCCTCTTCTTCCCAGATGTAGGAAAGATTTCATCCAATGAGTTTTCCCGATAACTTCATCTGGGGTGCCGCTGCCGCTTCGTATCAGATTGAGGGAGCGGCATTCGAAGACGGTAAGGGCCCCTCCGTCTGGGACATGCTCTGCCGCAAGCCCGGCGCCATCTGGCAGGGACACACCGGGGAGGTGGCCTGCGACCATTACCACCGGTACCCGGAAGATGTCCGCCTGATGAATAAGATCGGCCTGAAAGCGTACCGTCTGTCGATCTCCTGGCCGCGTGTCATCCCCGCCGGGACCGGCCCGGTTAACCCGAAGGGGCTGGAATTCTACGACCGACTTATTGACGAGCTGCTGGCCAGTAGCATCACTCCCTTTGTCACACTCTTTCACTGGGACTACCCCTATGAACTGTACTGCCGCGGCGGCTGGCTCAATCCGGACAGCTCCGGCTGGTTCGCCGACTACACGAAAGTCATTATTGACAAACTCTCCGACCGGGTCCAGAACTGGATGACCCTCAATGAACCGCAGTGCTTCATCGGGCTGGGCCACTATACCGGCATCCACGCCCCGGGCGACCGGCTGGGCCTGGCCCAGGTACTCCGCGCTGGCCATAACACGCTGCTGGCACATGGCCGAGCAGTACAGGTCATCCGTGCCCATAGTAAAAGCAAAAGCCAAATCGGCTTTGCGCCGGTGGGCGGCGTCCACATTCCGCAGACCGATTCCCCGGCCGATATCGCCGCCGCCCGGGAGGCCATGTTTGCCACCCACGATTTCGCCCAGGAGAGCGGCAACAATGCCTGGTGGATGGACCCGATTTTTTGGGGGAAATATCCTGACGACGGCTGCACGCGTTTCCGGTACGTCCTGCCGGAAATCGGGCCGGACGATATGCGGATTATCTCTCAGCCGCTGGACTTCTTCGGCTTCAATAATTACTGGGGACATATAACACGGGCGGGGCAGGACGGACGGCCCGAACCGGTGGCCTTTCCGCCCGGTAATCCCCGCACTTCCTTCCTCTGGCCCATCACGCCCGAAGGCCTGTACTGGGGTCCGAAATTCTTCTATGAGCGTTACCACAAACCCATCCTCATCACCGAAAACGGCATGGCCAACCTCGACTGGGTCGCCGCCGACGGCCGGGTCCACGATCCCCAGCGAATCGATTACACTCAGCGCTACCTCCGCCAACTCCAGCGGGCCATCACCGAGGGTGTGTCCGTCCGGGGCTATTTCCACTGGTCCATCATGGATAACTTCGAATGGGCTGAGGGGTATAAACAACGATTCGGCCTGATCCACGTCGATTATGAAACCCAAAAACGAACGCTCAAGGACTCCGCCTGCTGGTACCGCGACCTGATCGCCTCCAACGGCAATTCTCTTTACACCTAACCAATCAGTAACCATCAAAGCAACCGAAATTTCCCGCTACAAAAATATTTTCTCGAATTGAAAGTTACGTTTATCCATTATAATGTTACCTCCATCTATGGAAACCCTTGGACTAGAAATATAGTATGTCATAATTGTAGTTGCTTTAACACATAAGGAGAAATAGCCATGAGCAGAATCAAACCTTTCCAATTACCGATATTTCTGTCCCTCGCCATTTTCATGGGTCCGTTAGCCGCCGCGGAAAAACCGGCTGAAATCAACAAGGCTTTTATCTCCTTCCGGATCGGCATGGGCCAATCCGTCTCCGAATCCCGGTTCACCGAACTGCTGGACCTTTTCGACAAGTATCCCGGCGTGACCGATGAAGTCACCCTGTTCACCACCTACAGCCACTCCGTCCAGAAACCGGAACTCTTTGAGAGCCGCGTCAAGCTGTTCGCCCAGCGGATCGCAGCAGCCAAGGCCCGCGGTTACCGCAGCGGCTACAACATCCTATGCATCATGGGCCACCACAACGAAAACCTGCCCAACAGCATTGTCGATCCGGCGACCTATACCCAGGTCACCGATATCAACGGCAGCACTTCGCAAGGTTCGCTCTGCCCCAACGATCCGGACTTAATCAAACAGATGCTCTGGCGCTTCCAGCTCATGCTGGATGCCAATCCCGATTATATCTGGCTGGACGATGACATCCGGCTGGCCGGCCATATGCCGGTAAATCTGACCTGCTTCTGCGAGAATTGCCTGGCCCGTTTCGAAAAGGAAACCGGCCGGAAATGGACCCGCGAGGAAATTCGCAACGCCGCCGATCAGGGCACTCTCGCCGAAAAACTCGCCTTTCGCCAAAAATGGCTCCAGCACAACCGCGATACCATCAACGACTTGTTTGCCGCCATCGGCAATTATGTACACGAGCGAAATCCGGACTTGCCTTTGGGCTTCATGACCGGCGATCGCTTCTGGGAGGGTTACGATTTCGACCGCTGGGCGGACACCCTGTCCGGGAAAACCCACGCCCCCGTCATGTGGCGGCCGGGTGGCGGCTATTACGAGGATTCCAGCACCGGCGGTCTGGTCGATAAATCGCACGCCATCGGCCGGCAGGTTTCAATACTGCCCGACCATGTCATCGAAATTCAATCGGAGATCGAAAACTTCCCCTACCAGCGGCTGAAAAAGGCCGCCAACATCGTCGCCCTGGAAGCCGCCGAGCATATCGCCGCCGGCTGCACGGGAGCCGCCTTCAACGTGCTCGGCCAGTACGACGAACCGCTGGATGAGTTCGAGCCGCTGATCGCCCGGCTCCACCAGATTCGCCCCTTCCTCAACCTGATGGCCAAAAATCTCGGCCGCTCCAAACTGCCCGGCGTGAACATGTATTGGAACAAGGACAGCTTCGCCGCCCTCTCCCTCGACGGCGGAAGCTGGTTCAACGGCGGCGGTTTTTTCCCCGATGATGAAATGTTCGACGGCGGCCTCCCCAGCGCCTACGACGGAAAATGCGCCCAGGTGTTCGCCCTGACCCGTACCGTCGTGCTGGCCTTGAGTGATGAAGAAATACGAGACATCCTTTCCAGAGGGGTGTATATGGATGGCCCGACCCTCGACCTGCTCAACGAACGGGGCTTCGGCGAACTCACCGGCTTCAAAACCATCCGCACCGACAGCGTGGACCGGATGACCGAGTTCCTCCCCCATCCGCTCAACGGCGAATTCGCCGGCCGCCGCTGCGACAACCGCCAGTCCTTCGTCTGGTGGCTCTACCCTGCCTGGCTGCTGGAAAAAACCGACCCCCAGGCCCAAAGCCTGGCCCGTCTGCTGGACTACTCCTTCGAGCCGGTCCATGACTGTTGTCTGGGTGTCTTTGAAAACAAACTCGGCGGCCGCATCTGCGTGCAGGGCTATTACCCCTGGACTTTCCTGCAGAACCTCTCCCGCAGTTGGCAGTTGAAATCCGTCATGCGCTGGCTCTCCAGGGACACCCTGCCCGGCTACATCGCTTCCTTCCACAAAATCAACCTCTGGATCCGCCAGCCCCGGCCCAGCGACCAAATCGCCCTGGCCTTGACCAACGCCTCCTTCGATCCGGCGGAAAATGTGATCCTCATGCTCCGCACGGACAGCAAGATTCTCAAGCTCTACGATATGAACTGCAACCAGACCACCCTCCGCTCCGACGAAGCCGACGGCCCCTACCGAAAATTCGTCATCCCCTCCGTCGATCCCTGGCAAATCCGCCTGCTCGTCACCGAACCATAATCATGGATAGAGCCACAGGAAAGGCAACCGAAATGACGCATGCAAAAACACTTTCTATGGTTCTTTTTGTTTTTGGCGCTATATCCTTTCATCAGGGGGCCTTGGCGCAGCCGGAAAATGCCAACTCCAGCGTCATCTATTTCGATGCTCTGCCCGGCAAAACCGACACGGAAAAATTGCAGCAACTGCCCGATCTGCTCCGTTCCAAACTGCAAACCATCGGCGTCAAATATTCCCAGATGGGAAGCTGGCCGCAACCGAATAACCGCTACACCGCCATCAAAATCCTGTTCGCCGCCCGCGTCCATGATTTTCGCGATGTGCCGGAACCGGTGGATATGGGGCATCAGTTCCTGTTCGAATCGGAAGGCCGTTCCATCTTTGAATGCGGTCCCAGCGGCTTCATCCGCTTTTCCCACCGGCTGGCCCGCTTCCGCGAAATCGAGTTTGCCGGCCCCCGGAACAATACCCCACCTCTGATCATTTACTCCACCGGTGAACCGAAAAAATGGAAACCGTCGGAGAACAGCGCCCAGCCCGGCGAAAAACCCAACTGGTCTATCGTCAAGGCGGAACCCAACGAAGAATCAGCCTGGGGCGAAACGGATGATGGCGGGGACATCCTGATCGAAAACTGCTACTTCAAAGGCTTCGGCGTGGCCATCCGTACCCGCCCCGGCCAGCATACCGCCCCCGGCACATTCCGCGTCATCGGCACGGTCTTTTACAACGTTCGCCAGATGAGCGATTACCTGGTTTTTGATGAATGCACCCTGGAGCAATCCTGGTTCTGCCCCAGCATGGAATCCGACCTGCCGTATATCGTCAACATGGACGGCCTGCGGATTCGGGACTGCACCTTTACACCCCAGTCGGAAGCAGGAGGTAATTTTAAAAATATGCGATGGATCGACCATTACGGCTGGTTCCTGGACATCGCCGGCAGCCGCTTCGGCAACGAATCGGTCAACCACAACCACGCTCTGGATGGCGAACAAATATCCCTGATCTATAATTACACCAAATTCCTGCTGCCCTGGACCAATCCCGAAAAAACCCATGAACTGGAAAATGATAAAAACTACATCGTTCTCCGCGACAACTGGCTTTACGCCCGCAATGTCCCCCTCATCAAATTTTTCGAAATCCCCAACCATGTCAGCATCACCGGCAACACCGGCCTGACCGGAAACTATAAAACCCTCGCCGACGGCAAAGAATACGACTCCTCCGTACTTTTTGAATTTATCCCCACCTGCACGATGCCCACCCTGGAAATGAAACCCTACATATTGTTCCACATTTTCGACAATTTACGCTGCCAGAAAATAACCAAAAACAATCCCGACTACCTCCCCGAACCACTCTGCTATTTCGGCCCGGAAATCCACGGCTTTAAAAACCAACCGCGTTAGCCTGCTTGCGCGGAGAATAGTCTGTGATTGCCGATTGGGCCGGTTATAGGGCTTCGATCAGCCTAAAACGATATAAATGGCCGTCTGAATGAGCAGGATCAGCACCGCCCACAATCGCAAATCGGAAAAAATCCTCCCTCCGCCCGAACCTTGTGCCGGATCCGGCTTTTCTGATTTCAGGCTGATTACCCATGCCGCCAGCGTTAAGAGGGTAACGACAAATAGCAACAACACCACCTTTAGCGGCACACTGGCGGTAAGCTGATAAAACCAACTCGCGACTGGCTTCAGAGCACCAATCAGGGCCTCTCGTACCGTCGATAAAAATCCGCCGGCGTCGATGATGGGTGTCAGAACTTCCGATAGTATCCGCATCATGTCATGATCCTTTCGATGACCAGGTTAGGCTGGCCAGCTCTTTCTCAGGACGGCTCGGCGTAAACAGGCTGACCGCAATCGTTACAACCACTCCTGCCACGAACGACCACCAGGCAATAAACAGAAACGGATTGGCTGCCTGGAAAATTCCATCTTTGACCCAGAATAACGTGGAACTGGTAATCAGCCCGGCCACCAGCCCGGCGATTGCGCCGTAGCTGTTAGCCCCTTTCCAGATCATCCCCAGCAGCAGGATGGCAAAAGTCGGCCCCTGAAACAGGGACAAAAGCGTCTGCATAGCACTGAATACCCCCTCAAATTTAGCGGTAAGGGGCGCCAGCAGGACTGCCAGTACGATAAAAACCGCCGTCAGAATCCGACCCACATGATACAGATGACGCTGGTCGGCGTCTTTGCGGATGTATTTCTTATATACATCCATCGTCCACAAAGTGGAGGCGGAATTGAGATACGCATCCGCGCCGCTCATCACCACCACGAGGAATCCCGCAAACACCAGTCCCAGCAAACCGGGCGGCAGCATATTCTGCAGCATATAGGGATAAATCTTGTCCTGTTCCGGAAGGTCCGGATACAGGGCAAAGCCGACCATACCCGGAACGACAATCAAAATGGGAATCGTCAGTTTCAGCGCCGCACCGAACAGCACCGATTTTTTGGCATCCCGGGCATTTCCTGTCCCCAGGTTCCGCTGGACAATCGCCTGATTGCCAACCCAATACGCCGGGGACAACACCAGCGCCAATCCGAAAAAAACCGCCGGCCAGGACATGGGATGGGTGGTACCGGCGGGCAGCAGCAGGTGAAAGAAATCTTTGCGTTCCGGCCCGCCGACGGCCTGCACCGTCTCCACCAGGCCATCGATACCCCCCACCTTGATTAAACCAACCACCAGAATAATAATACTCCCCATCATCAGGTTGGCATACTGAATCATATCCGCAAAAACCACGGCTTCCAGACCGCCGAAAAAGGTGTATAAACCGACCACCGAGGCGGTAATCAGTATCGAGACCAATTTCGGCCAGCCCAGCATCACCTCCAGCACGGTCGCTGCACTCCACAAAAAAATGCCCAGATTCGCCACCAGAAATAAACCCCATAAAATCGCAATCAGGGTTCGTACCACATCGTTATAACGCCGGCCGAGATATTCCGGGATGGTATATACCCCTGCTTTCCAATACAGAGGGATAAACAGAAAAGCCGCCAGCACCATCGCCGGGACACAGCCGATCCAGTCGAAATTGGCCATGGCCAGCCCCATGCCATAGGCGCTGCCCGCCACCCCCACCAGTTCCAGGGCCCCGATATCCGTGACCACCATCGAAATACCGACCATCCACCATCGCAGCTTGCGACCGCCCAGGAAGTAATCCTCACTGGTCTTTTGTTTCTTGCCGATCCAGTACCCCAGACAAGGAAAAAGAAATAGATATACCACAATTATTACGATATCGAACGTATTCAGAGCTTTCATCAATCACTTTCCCGATTTTGAAGTAATTTTAGGCCTTTAACTTATCAGAATTACCGGAAAAACAAAGTATAAAAATTATTTTTTCCCTATAAACCCTGGTATTTTCATCATGAAAAGTTATAATGAAGCACAATCGTCAGATGATGTCGTGTAGCCATCTTTTTGGAGATAAACAGATTATGAATCATTCAAAATCAATTTTTTCCATGCCTCTCACGGTCCTGGCACTCTTGCTCGCCTTGGGTGGTTGCCACCAAAATCAGTCTTCCCCATCCGATCGGGTCATCCACCTTTTCAATGGCAAAGACCTGAGCAGTTTTTATACGTTCCTGCAAGGTCGCGGTCGTGATGTGGACCCCCAAAACGTCTGCACCGTGCAGGACGGCATGATTCGGATTTCCGGTGAGGAATTCGGCGGACTGGTGACACGCGATAATTTTGAAAATTACCATTTGATCGCCGAGTTCAAATGGGGCGAAAAAACCTTCCCCCCGCGCGTGGAAAGTGCCCGTGACAGCGGTCTGGTCATTCACTCCCAGGGGGATGATGGTGCCTTCGGCGGCGTGTGGATGTTCGGCATCGAACTGCAGATGATCGAGGGCGGCACCGGCGACTTTATCGTCGTGGGAGACGGCCGCAAAGAATTTATGCTGACCAGCCCCGTCGGCCCAGACGGCCACATCTTTAACGAACAAGGTACACCCACTACCATTCACGGCGGCCGCATCGACTGGTGGGGCCGCGATCCCGGCTGGAAGGATGTCAAAGGATTCCGCGGCCCGCAGGACCTCGAAAAACCGCTCGGCCAGTGGAATCGCTACGAATGCATCGCCGACGGCCAAACCATCACCGTTCTATTGAACGGCGTACTGGTCAACCGCTGCCTAGACGTCCAGCCGCGTAAAGGAAAAATCCAGATTCAATCCGAGGGTGCGGAAGTCTTCTTCCGCCAGTTTGACCTGATCCCCCTGCAAAATAATGCAAAATAGCCGGAATTTACAGGCTCCAGCGAATCGGCAGATCATGCTCGATGTGCAGTAAATCGAGCACCCGCCCCACCACCGAATCCACCAGATCGAGAATCGTTTCCGGCGCCATGTAAAATGCCGGTGACGCAGGACAGATAATACCCCCCGCTTGCGTGATCTTCAGCATGTTTTCCAGATCCATCGCCGTCAGCGGCGCCTCCCGGTGCACCAGAATCAGGGGGCGTCTTTGCTTCAGACTGACATACGCCGCCCGCAGCAGCAGCGTATCCGCCAATCCCGCGGCAATCGCCGCCACACTATGCGAGGAGCAGGGACAAACCACCATCGCATCAACCGGATAGGAGCCGCTGGCCAGCGGACTGAACAGATCCTTGTGGTTGTGAAAGGTAAGTTTCTCGCTCTCCCGGCCCAGCAGGATAGTAACAGTCCGCTCCGTAATCCCCATCTCCTCAACCAGCAATTGTTCCGCCACCGGGGTAATGATTACATGAATTTTACAGCCGGCCTTCTCCAGCAGGTCCAGCAGCCGCCGGGCATAAATCACCCCGCTGGCCCCGCTGATCCCGACAATGATAGTCCGTGGTTTTTCATTCATAACCAATTGCTCATATCGAAATAACCGCTCTTAGGAATGGGCGGGAAATCTCCTTTGAATCCAGGGCAGCACCGCCCGCGCCGTCAAACCGCCCGCCAGCAATCCGCACCCGGCAAATACCGCTTCCCACAAAACCGTATCGGCAAACGCCAGACATTGCCGCGCCAGCAATCCCACAGCCACCGCCAAAAACAACGGCCACAGAAAAACGATCAGGCTCGCCCAAAAAAGCCCCACGGCACTGAAAGGCCCGCGCCGCGGTGCTCCCCACGCCGCCCGGCACCCGTGCGAATCGGGGCAGCCGGCACATCCCTCTGCCTGGGGTAGGGATGAATCCGGTTCAACATTTTGTTCGCTCGGTTCACTCATACTCTATTTTTCTGACTCGCCGGCTGGCTCCGAATTTTGCGCCGGCGACCCGGAAGCCTGCGCCGCCTTGACTGCTTCTAACAAAACCTGGATTTCCGGGTTCTCCGGCAGCCGTTCCGCCGCCTGCTTCAGGGATTCCTGGGCCGGCTCATATTGCTTTAACTGAAATTGAAAATACCCCTGCAGAAAAAGCAGCATCGGCTGGCCGGTCCGCTCTTCCCATCGCTGCAAATCCGCCATGCGCTGGTCCAGCTTTTCCCGGCTGGGAAACAGCCGCTGCAAATCCACCGGCACCTGCGCCAGTTCCTTCGAAAGGCCAAAAGCCTTTTGCAGGAAAAAGGCCGAACTCATCAGCTCCCCCGCCGCAAACAGGGCATGCGATTTGGCCAGGTACGGCAGCGGATTCTGGCTGTCATAAAAAACCGCCGTATCAAACGCGTTCGCCGCCGCATAAAATTTCCCTTCGTTCATACATTGCTCCCCCTTTTTCATATATTCACTCATCTGCTTCTGTTGCAGCGGATTTGGTTGCAGACTCTTATCCTTGCCCATCGATAAAGAACCAAAACCGCTCAACGAGGGGGAAGAAACTTCTTTTGACTCCGGCGAAGGATTCTGAAGGGAATTCAACGCAGCCCCCTCGGCAGGAACGGTACCGGAGGGAGGCAACTGCCGGTAACTTTCCAGCACTTCCGAATAAACCTCTCCAATATCGTATGCGGCCCCCTGCCGCAAATTCGCTCCGGACGGCTCGGCATTCTGCCAAAGCGTATCGCCCGGCAAAACCGTACTCTCCGTATAACCCGGCGTCTCCGTTTCCATCCGCAGACGGGTCTGTTCGCTGGTAAGAGCGTTTGTATTCCGAACCGGCTCCCCAATTCCCGTCCCTTCCGAACCGGGCAATTGGCCCGGAATCGTCGGCATCACCGGCCCGCTCTGCCACGGCTGACGCGGCAAGCCCGGAGATCCCGTTGAATAATCAGGAACAGAAATCGGATTGATTCGGAGCGAGGAGGAATACGACCGGCTCAAGGGACGCATCGACAGATCCCCAGAATAGGGGGTCATCATTAAATTCGCCCCCACCGGGGTGACCGGTGTACTATAAAGGCGGGCGGTATTCACCACCTGCCCTCCATACGTGCCCGTCACCGCACGGGACGGATCAATATAAATATTCGGAGCCGCCAGATTCACCGATAAATCCGTCAATCCCACCGAATCACGCCGAAAATTGCTTAACGTACTGCTCCCCAGCGGCGCCCCCATTTCGCCCGTACTGCGATAGGGAACCAGCCCCTGAAAACTCGCCCCCTGCCCCACATTCCCCGTAATATACAGATTGGCCCGCGGCACCAGCGCATCCAGCCGCATCGGAGTGTTCCACCCCATCGACCCCTGACGCGGATTGGCATCCAGCAGATGCCCGTCCTGAGAGGCATAGGTCTGGCCATACAACGCTTTCCCAGCCAAAACCACCAATACCAAAAACATCCAATCGATCATTCTTCTATTTTTCATATTTCTCACCATAGTTAGGCATCGTGCCCCAGTTCAGTTTCGTATTCAACAAATGCCACTGGCTTTCCATTGGATTATGCACCAACTGAAAACACGCTTCCGCCGGTGTAATAATCACTTCATCTTCATTTCTCAGGGCGATACTCTCCTGCCCGTCAATCGCCACCACCGCGGCCCCTTCCCGCACTTTTTGCCGATAATGATTGTCCCGGCATTGAACCGTAATCGGCTTGTCCAGATTCACCACAATCGGCCGGAAACTCAGCGAATGGGCCGCCAGCGGAGTAATCACCGCCGCCTGCAGCGTTGCCGCCAGGATCGGACCGCCGGCTGATAGATTATATGCCGTCGAACCCGTCGGTGTGGAAATAATTAATCCATCCCCCGCACAAAGTGCCAAATGCTCCCCGCCGATCCGCACCGACACCTCGATCATCCGAAAGGGCGGCCCGGCTATCACCGCCAGTTCGTTCACGATCGTGCTCACATGATCGGGCCGATGAGATCCCCGGATCCGGCATTCCAGCATCACCCGACGCCGGATAAAGGAGGATTCGGAGGTGATTTTCTCAAAATTAGTCTTCAACTGCTCGACCGTAAATTCCGCCAGAAATCCCAGCTTCCCCATATTCACCCCGATAATCGGCACCTGATTCTTCCCCAATCCCCGCACCGTCGAGAGTATCGTCCCGTCTCCCCCCAACACCACAATATAATCCGCTCCCTGCAGACGGACGGGATCTACGCTCTCGGAATGAACATTATCACCTGCGATTTCAGACCGCTGCCCCAGCCATTCCAGTAACTCCGCCGCTATTTCCCGGCATTGCGCTTTCGCCGGATTTTGCAGGAGAAAAATTCGCTTTCTGTTTCGTTTCTCTGACATACCTTCATACCGCCTGGCTGGTCACTCGCTTCGACGAAATCGGTACCTGTTTCGCCACCGCACCGCGAACCGCCTCTTCGATTCCGCGACGGTCCAGATGGACCTCCGCCAATTGCTCCGGGCGACTGGCCTGTTCAATAAATCGGTCTGGAATGCCCATTCGCGTGATATTTCGGGTATCTATTTTGTGTTCCTGGGCAAATTCCAGGATCGCGCTGCCAAAACCGCCCGTCAACGCATGGTCTTCCAGCGTCAGGATCGGTATATTTTTTGCATTCTCCAATAACGGCTGCCACCAGGCCTCCTCCAGCGGCTTGGCAAAACGGCCGCTCACCACCGCTGCCTCAATCCCCTCTTCCGCCAGATGCTGGGCCGCCGCCAGTGCCGTATATCCGGCCGTGCCATACGCCAGCACCAACGCGTCCCGCCCCTCCCGAAGCACCGAAGGCTTCCCCAGCCGGAATGCTTCACACTGGTAATCCGGCAGTACGGATCCCATATCCCCCACCAGATCCCGCGGATAACGAATCACCGCCGCCTTGCCGCACCCCAGCGCAAATTCCAACGCCCCCTCCAATTCCGCCTCGTTCATCGGCGCCATCAACACCAGATTTGGAAGGCTCCGTAGTAGCGTGATATCACAAAAACCATGATGAACCGCACCGTCCCCGCCCACCAGTCCGGCCCGATCCAGACAGAATACCACCGGTAAATTCTGCAGCGACACTTCCTGAAAGATCTGATCGAAACTCCGCTGCAAAAACGTCGAGTAAATCGCCACTACCGGACGCAGCCCTTTCTTCGCCAGTCCCGCCGCTATGTCCACCGCCGCACTCTCCGCGATCCCCACATCAATGACCCGTCCGGGAAATTGTTCCCGCAGCCGGGCCAGCCCCGTTCCATCCGCCATCGCCGCCGTCAACGCCACCACCCGCTCCTCTTTCCGCATCAACTCCCCCAGCATCCGCGAAAAGACGGAGGTAAAACTCTGGCCGCCGCTCTGGGCAAAACTGGCCGTCTGACCGTTCACCGTAAATGGATTGGGGCTGTGAAACCTGCACGGATCCTCACACGCCGGCGTAAATCCCCGCCCCTTTTCCGTCTGCACATGCAGTATAATCGGATGATGCACCTCCTTTAAAATCTGAAAAAGCTGGATCAGAGCCGGAATATCGTGGCCGTCCACCGGACCATACGTGGGAATGCCTAACTGATCGAATTTCTGCTGCCCCTGCAGCGTCGTCTTCAAGCCCCCCTTCAGCCGGCCCAGCGTCTCGTGGATCGCGTCCCCGACATACGGAAGGCTTTTCACCAGCAGCTTGGTCCGCCGGTGCAGATCATCATACGACCGCGTCAGCCGCAAATGGGTCAGATAACTCGCGAACGCCCCCTGCGTCTTGTCGATTGCCATCGAATTGTCATTCAGAATAATCAGCAATTGCCGCTGCAGCAGCGAAGTATTATTCAGCCCTTCGAACGACAAACCATTGACAATACTCGCGTCCCCCACCACCGCCACCACCTTCTCCTCGGTATGCTGCAACTGGGCTCCCAGCGCCAGCCCCACCGCCGTGGCAATCGCCGTCCCGGCATGGCCCACCGAAAACTGGTCGTGCGGGCTTTCCTGCGGATTGGGAAAGCCGCTGACCCCCCCCTTCTGACGCAATCGCTCAAATCCCTCCCCCCGGCCCGTCAGAATCTTGTGTACATAACATTGATGGCCCACATCCCAGACAATCCGGTCCCGGTCAAACGAAAAAACCGCATGCAGGGCTATCGACAGCTCCACAATCCCCAGATTGCTCGACAAATGTCCCCCATTTTTACTCACCGCCGCTTTAATCAGGTTCCGAATCTCCTCCGCCAGTTCTGCCAGGGAGTCCGGCGCCAACTGGCGAAGATCGGCAGAGGAATGAATGGTTTTTAACAATTTTTGTTCCATAAAGTAACGCGCATCCGGAAAATTCGATTAATGGTTTCTCTGGATTAACATACGTGCCAGTTCCCGTAAAGGTTCGGCCCGATCCCCAAAATCATCCAACGCCTCGATCGCCTCCGCCACCAGCTTCTCCGCATGCTCCTGCGATTGCTCCAGTCCCATAACCGCCGGATACGTCAGCTTCCCGGCCTGAAGGTCCTTTTGGGGACTTTTGCCCAGTTCCTCCACCGAACCGGTCAGATCCAGAATATCATCCACAATCTGGAACGCCAGCCCGATCTTCAGCCCGTAATCCCCCAGCGTGTCAATCTCCCGCCGATCCGCCTCCGCACAAATCGCCCCCATTCGCGCCGCCCCCCGAAACATCATCGCCGTCTTATGCGTATGAATATATTGCACCATTTCCAGTTCCCCACCCAGATTCTGATGATTCAAATCCTCCACCTGCCCCCCGATCATCCCCCCGGCCCCCGCCGCCTCCGAAAGTTCCAAAACCAGCTCTTTTACCAGCGAATCCTTCCGAATATGCCGCGCCAGCGTGGTAAACGCATACGTCAGCAGCGCATCCCCCGCCAGAATCGCAATCCCATCCCCAAACACCTTATGATTCGACGGCTGGCCCCGGCGGAAATCGTCATTGTCCATCGCCGGCAGATCATCATGGATTAGCGAATAGGTATGCACCATCTCCATCGCCGCTGCCGCCGGCACCGCGATAATCTCCTCGCCCCCGCACGCCTGGCAGCTCAGAATCACCAGCCCTGGTCGAAGCCGCTTCCCGCCCGCCCGTAAACTGTAATAAATCGCCTTCCGCAGCGTTTCAGGAATCCCCGGCTCACGCGATAGATAACCTTCCATGGCACTTTCCACCGTTTGGGCAATCTGGGCCAATCGCCGATTTCCATTCATAGCAGGATTTTTTGTCATATTAATACCCAATTTGTATTATATCGTTTTTAAATCACAAACTTTGTATTTTATTTCTTTTCCCTCCTTCATTCAAACAGATTTGCTAATTTAACAAGAATTGTGCCACGGCCATCCTGGCTGTGTCTTCTCTATTCCGCAGTATTTTTCATAACTAATTAATATAAAACAACTTATATTTTAAAAACCTTAGTTACAGCTTCAGCCGCAATTCCGGCCTCCCCCTCTTTCTTCTACCCCGCCCAAATAATAACTTATCCACCGAAAATACCCCTGGCCCGCCCAAAAATATCGACAGACTCATCACCAGCAGCGTAAAACAATATTCATACCCACTATTTCGAATGTCAAATCCATTCGGTCCATGCACCGTCTGAATCGCCACTACCATCACAAATCCCAATCCCAGGGCCCAAAACCGGCTTAATAGCCCGATCAACACCAGTATCCCCCCGAAAAACTCCGTCAATCCCGCCATCCACCCCAGCACTTCCGGAAAAGGCGCCCCTTTGCTTGCCATCAACTGCGCAATCCCCTCATGCCCCCCCGCAAATACCTTCCCATACCCATGATAGATAAACACCACCGCCAGCCCGACCCGGATAATCAGCGGCACAATATTCACATTCTTATTACTCGGTACCTCAGCCATAATTCTCTCCATTCGTCGGACACTCTTCCGGAATTGCTTATTAGGGTATCATATTCCACCACCCCATGCAAAGCAACAAAAGATTGCCCTGAAAAAAACAACAGGCTAATCCATCGTAATCCGGTTGCAACCGGCTTGTTTGCTTTTGTACATCAGTGAAAGGTGTGAAAAGTAAGGTTAGATATTGCCGAAGGGAATACATGCCGGTAGAATTCAGGGATTGTGGTAAATATGGTAATTAACAGCAGGAAAATGGATATGGCTGAACAGGTGAAGCGGATAGGGATTATCGGGGGGTCGGGGCTGGGGCAGGCATTGTCGATGACGACGAAGGGGCAGGAGCATGAGGTGGAGACGCCGTTCGGAAGGCCGTCAGCGCCGATTGTGACAACGGAGATCAACGGGGTGCCGATTGCCTTTTTACACCGGCACGGGCATGGGCATCTGCTGAATCCGTCGAGTGTGCCGTACTGCGCGAATATTTACGCCCTGAAGCAGCTTGGTGTGACGCATATCATTGCCAGCGGGGCGACCGGTTCGCTGGTGAACGAATTCCGGCCGCGGGACCTGGTGATTCCGGACCAGGTGATCGACAAGACGTTCAAGCGGCAGAATAGTTTCTTCGACGGGCTGCTGGCGGTGCATGTGGATTTTGCGTATCCGTTCTGCGAGCAGTTGCGGCAAGTGCTGCTGGGGGCGGCGGCGGGTGCGGGGGTGAAAGTGCATGACGGCGGGACGTATGTGTGCATGGAGGGGCCGCAGTTTTCGACGCGGGCGGAGTCGCTGCTGCACCGGCAGTGGGGCGGGCATTTGATCGGGATGACGTGCATGCCGGAGGCGAAGCTGGCGCGGGAGGCGGAGATGTGCTATGCGCTGGTGGCGCTGCCGACGGATTATGACTGCTGGCGGGAACATCCGGGAGATTTGGACAAGCACAGTTTGATGACGGAGATTATCGGGAATCTGAACGCGGCGACGGAGAATGCGATCCAGTTGATTTTGCGGGCGCTGCCGAAGGCGGCGGAACTGCTGGAGAGGCCGTGCGAGCATCAGAAGGCACTGGAGCTGGGGATCTGGTCGGATCGGAAAAGCATACCGGCGGCGACGCGGGAGAAGCTGGGGCTGCTGATAAACAAATATTGCTGATATTGCGGAGGCGGGTCAGTCGGGTTAGTCGGCCCAGATGATGGGCGTGGGGTCGAAGGGGTTGGGGATCAGCTCGATGCCGACGTCGTAGGTCTGGCGGAGGTTTTCACGGGTGAGGACCTGCTGACGCGGGCCGGCGGCGATGACGCGGCCACTGCGCATGAAGACCAGCTCGTCGGCAAAGCGGCCAGCGAGGTTGAGTTCGTGGCTGACGCAGACGACGGCCATGCCCCAATCGTGGGCGAGCCGCTGCATCATGCGGTAGATTTTCAGTTGGTTGCGGATGTCGAGGTGGCTGGTTGGTTCGTCGAGCATCATGACGGCGGGCTGCTGGGCCAGGGCGCGGGCGATCATGACACACTGGGCCTCGCCGCCGGAGAGTTCGTTGAGGTGGCGGGCGGCGAAATCGAGGGTCTGGGTCATTTTCATGGCCTCGCGAGCGATGGCCAGGTCCTGCGGGCCGGTCAGGCCGAGGGAGCCGGCGTGGGCGAAGCGGCCCATGAGGACCAGCTCCTGCACGGAAAAGGGGAAGGCGGAGGTTGGAAACTGGGGGACGTAGGCCATCAGTTTGGCCAGGGCTTTGCGGGAATATTTTTTCAGGGGACTGTCATCAAGGAGGATAGCACCCTGGGCGGGTTTAAGCCAGCCCAGGAGGCAGCGGAGGAGGGTGGTTTTGCCGGAACCGTTGGGGCCGAGGATGCAGACGAAGCGGCCGGGGGAGGCGGTAAAATGGACCGCATCCAGGACCGGCTGAGTGGGGCGATAGCCGAACTGAATATCCGAGGCCCGCAACATGTGTTTCTGGTCGGTCATACGGCGGCCTCCCGCTGGCGGCGGCGCAGAAGGAAGATAAAGAACGGGCCGCCGAGAATGGCGGTGATGACGCCAACGGGCAGTTCGCCGAGCTGGAAGCTCTCGCCGATAATGCGGCAGGCGGTGTCGGCCAGCATGAGGAAGGCAGCGCCGCCGAAACCGCTGAGGAGGGCCAGGCGGCGGTGGTCGGGGCCGGAAATAATCCGGAATATATGGGGGACGATCAATCCGACGAAGCCGACGGGGCCGGCCAGGGCCACCGCGGCGGAGGTCATCAGGGAGATGACGAGGAAGGTTTCGGAGCGGAGGCGGCGGACGGCGACGCCGCTGGAGGAGGCTACTTCATCGCCCAGGCCCAGCATGTTAAAGGCGGAGGAACGCAGGAAGAGCAGCAGCCAGCCGATGAGGATCAGGCCGCCGCAGAGCAATACTAATTTCGGTTTGGACCATAACCACTCCGGAATATGGCCCATGCCCCAACCGATGAAATGAATCATATCGGTTTGTTTGACGAACTGGAGGATGGTGAGAACGAGGGCGCCGTTGATGACGTTGACGATGACGCCGGAGAGGAGCAGAACATAGGGATCGAGGTAGCCGGCCCGCTGAGCGACGGAATAAACCACAATGCAAGTAATCAGGGCTCCGGCCATGGCCAGGACGGGAGTGGCGGCCCATTCGGGCATGACGGTCCAGCCGGCCAGCCAGGAGCCGGCCAGCACGCCGACCCCGGCGCCGCTGGAGATACCGAGGATGTAGGGCTCGGCCAGGGGATTACGCATTAGCCCTTGCAGGGCCATGCCGCCGGTAGCCAGGGCGGCACCCACTAAGGCTGTCATTACCAGTCGGTACAAACGTATGTGCCAGATTTGATTTTGCCAGATGTCCCACTGCCAGAGCTTCCAGGTTTTTCCCAGGGGGATCGAATAATAGCCGACAAAACTGCAGGCCAGCAGAATCAAAGCCGTCAGCAGGAGGCAAACGGCAAACCATTTCCACAGGCGGGAGGCGGTGATGGGCGCGGGGGCTTGGTCGGCGGAATGAGTCAAGGCTGGGCCTCCGGGGAGAGGAGTTCGGGGTGAATCATTTTCGCCAGTTCCATGGTGTATTCGGCCAGATGGCCGGCGGGGATGAGCCAGTCGGGATCCGTCACCACATACACGCGGGTTTTCTTCCCGCCGGCAAAGGTAAGATCCTGCCAGTAACGCAGGGCTTCTTCGGACTGGTTCCTTTCCGCATGGCAGATAAGAACCTCGGGATCAAGGGCCAGGATTTTTTCGAGGGAGACTTTTTTCCAGAGGTCATAATCGGCGGCCAGCAGGTTGATGCCGTTGGCTCGTTCAATCATTTCATGCACAAAGGTATTTCGGCCTGCACCGCTGGGGGCTTTGTAATCGATTACAAAAATCACCCGCGGTTTCGGCAAATCCGCGACCCTTTGCCTGACCTGATCCAGTTTTTGCAGAAAATTCTGCCGGGCCTGATTGCCGATCTCCGGTCGATTGACTATTTCACCGATTCGCTGCATGGCAGAGGCAATATCCTGCAAATTATCAAATCGAAAATTTTCAATGCGAATCGAAGAGTTGATCTGGCGCAGGGCAGCGAAGTTCTTTTCAGCGATCTGGGCTAAAATGATATCGGGATGAACCGACAAGATCGGTTCCACCTGGACATTCAGATTATCGCCTATCCTCGGCCGCTGCTCACCCGGCGGCAACTGGCAGAAATGGGTAACACCCACTACGTAATCGCCCAGCCCCATATCGAACACGATCCGCGTGATCGCCGGTGAATAGGTAATCAAACGCGGGTGAGGGGTTTGCGTATCGGGTGATTGCTTATGACAACCGGCGGCCAGCAGAAGTATCAGCAGCAGGGGAAAGCCGGTTTTTGTGCGTTTGGTTTTCATAGGCATCAACAGGATATCAGATCCCTTTGACCGCTTTTTTCATGGCGGCGATATGGGCCGGGCCGGTGCCGCAGCAGCCGCCGATGATATTCGCCCCGGCTTTGACAAGCTGGGGAGCCTGGGCGGCCATCTGCTGGGGAGTCTCCTTGAAGACGGTTTGGCCGTTTTCCAATACGGGCATACCGGCGTTGGGCATAGCGAAAATCGGCGTCTTTGGGGCGGCCTTACGCAATCGCTTGACGATTTCGATCATATGGTCCATGCCGGTGCCGCAGTTGGCGCCGATGATGTCCACGCCCGTGGGCAGGATTTTTTCGACGAAGCTCTCCGGCGTGACGCCCATCATGGTGGCGTACTTGCCGTTCGGCTGGGGATCAAAGGTGAAGCTGGCGACGACCAGCAGGCGGGTATGGTTTTTGGCGGCCTTGACGGCGGCGATGGCCTCTTCAATGGCGGTCATGGTTTCGATGATGACCATATCCGCGCCGCCTGCTTCCAGGGCGACGATCTGCTCCTGGAAGGCGGCGATAAAATTTTCCTCGGATTCCAGGCCCAGCGGCGCCATAAATTCGCCCGTTGATCCCACGCTGCCCAGGACGTACTGCGAATCGCCGGCTACCTCGCGGGCGATGCGGGCAGCGGCCCGGTTGATCTCCGCGACCCGGCCGTCCAGGCCATAATGCTTGAGCTTGTAACGGGTGCCGCCGAACGAATTGGTCTCGACGATATCGCTGCCGGCGGCGCGGTACTGGCGGTGGATGTCTTTCACCTCGTCCGGATGCTCAATGCACCACAACTCCGGACACTGCCCCGGCTGCAAGCCTTTGGCCTGCAGAAAGGTCCCCATTCCACCGTCACAGAACAGGATTTCTCCTTTTTGAATGCGTTCCAGTATATTTTGCATATCAGCCTCTTGTCGTTGACCTATTCAAGATATTTTTATGTCAATGCCGATCATTTCTATAAATACTTGTGAAATAGACCAGTTAAGCATTATTTCATACTATAACTAGTAACATTATTGAAACACATAAAAAATACGACAAAATAATCAAAAAGTCACGTTTTTTGCAGAAAGTTGGCTAAAAATACAATGTATCGCTAGCAAAATCCGATATAATACCAACTGATAAACCTTTCATAATAGAGGTTTTATCCTTATGCGTATGAATTACTTAACGTTAATCCGGGATTATGCTTTTATAATGTGATATGCCAGCAAAATATTCAGATGAAGAAATTGCCCAGATGATTGCGGAACGCAAATTCCTGCCTGCTGATTATCGCTCCCTTGTCCAGCTTCGTAATAAGCGAGGACATAAAGAAAGAGAATTGGATGTTACGGGCGAAAAAGGGAGCCAATTTCGCCTTATTCTGAGACAAAGCGATATTAACACTCTTGATTTTTCGATTATCCTTGCTTTCTGTCCAGCAGATTCGAGTCTATTGTTTCGCTTACGACGGTATAATGGTAAAAGCCACGAGCATACAAATCAGATTGAAGGTAATACCTTTTATGACTTTCACATCCATCAGGCTACTGAGAGGTATCAGGAAATGGGCCTGCGTGAAGACGCTTTTGCCGAACCAACAGACGGTTATGCCGATTTTCACACGGCTTTACCCTACCTGCTTGAAAATTGCGGATTTAAAGTATCCCCAGATAATCAGAAATTGTTATTTGGAGAATTTGATTTATGACCATTGAAACCATAGAGCGTGATTTCAAGAAAAAAGTTTGCGAAAAAATCCGAATTACCGGCGAAGGCATAGACCGTTATCGTGTGTTCACCCCGTTTCTGTTTGAAGACGGTGACCACCTGGCAATCGTTCTCAAACGGGAAAAATCAGTATGGTCGCTCTCCGATGAGGGGCACACCTATATGCATTTGACCTATGATCTGGAGGAAAAGGATCTGCAACGAGGCACACGCCAAAAAATTATCACCAATACGCTATCCACATTTCGGGTAGAAGACCGTGAAGGAGAATTGTCTTTGCGAGTTATCGAAAACCAGTTCGGTGATGCCTTATACTCTTTCATACAGGCATTGATGAAAATCACGGATATTTCTTTTCTCACCCGTGAACGAGTACATTCCACTTTCATGGAAGATTTTCGCACGATGATGATGGAAACGGTCCCAGAAAATCGCCGTACCTTTGACTGGAACGATCCCATGCATGACCCACAATCTATGTACACGGTAGATTGCAGGGTAAATAGCATGAAACGCCCGCTATTTGTTTATGCCTTACCCAATGACGACCGGGTACGCGACACAACCATTGCTCTTTTACAGTTCGAAAAATGGAGTATCCTGCAACGCTCCATGGCCATTTTCGAAGATCAAGAATCCATTAACCGCAAAGTTTTAGCTCGATTCAGTGACGTGTGCGAAAAGCAATTTTCCAGTATGGGTGTAAATCGGGAACGTATTATTCGTTATCTAAAGGATATCCTTCAAGATAAGGCATAAAAAAAAGCCGCCATCCGGAAAACCGGACGGCGGCTGAGGGAATCGGTTATACGGAAAGGTTATTTGACCTTTACGTATTTGATGGTAACGGCACCGGGTCTTTCGGGGATATCGATGGTTATTCCCTTTTCCATCAGTTCCTTACCGGTCACGCGGGTCTTGCCCTTGACATCATAGTTTTTCAACTGGTAGGTGGCTTCCGGGTCGAGTCCGCGCATTTTCAGGTCAGCCGCCTTAAAGATACAATTCTCGCGGCGGAAGGCCTGCACGAATCCTTCGCCCTTATCCGGGCGATAGAACTGCCAGCCGAGCCAGTCTTTCTGGGAAAGGTTATAGTCGGTCAGGGGATAGAAATTGCCGTAATAGTCGGGGCCGATTTCCATCCATTCATGGTATAGCCTTAACAGCAGATCATTATCGATATCGTTATCCGGATTGTCATCAGAATCAACCCGGAAATCGAAACAGGCCGTGTTGGTCGGGCACATGTTACTGCGGCGGGCATAAGGATTATAAGAAAGCCCGCCGGTCCCCCAGCCCCAGCCGCCCGCATTGGAGGGGGTGTAGCCGGTACCGTGGGCAGGCAGCCAGAAGGACAGGCCGTAGGTGTGGCCCTGCTGGCCGACCGGCTCGAAGAGGTAGTCGCTGCGGAGCAGCGGGATGGCGCGACGCATGGTCTCCAGATCGTTGCGGTGGCCGCCGGAGGCACAGGAATCAATAATCATGCCCGGATGCTTGGCCAGCAGGCCATCCCAGTAAGCCAGGTAGCCCATGACATACTTGTTCTCGGTGATGCCCTGGCGATTGGGCGTATCGTTGCCCTGCCAGAAGGGGTACGGATCGATGTTGTAGTCCTGACGATAGAGGTCGATGCCTTCGTCATCAATAATCTTGTTGAAATGATCGATGGCCCATTTCAGGGCATCGGGATTGCCCAGGTTCAGCAATCCGCCGCCGGCACCGCCGAACACCCAATCGGGATGTTCCGTGGTCAGCCAGGTACCGCCGGCAACCCGTTCCGGCTCGAACCAGACGATGGTTTTGACACCCACCTTGTGAGCATGGTCACTGATAGCCCGCAGACCGTTGGGGAACCGTTTTTCCCGGCGATCCACTTCCCAGGTACCCGTCCAGGGCCAGCCTTTTTCGGCGGCACCGACATACCAGCCGGCGTCCATCCACCAGTAATTAATCTTCAGGCCCTTCTTGAGGTAGCTGTCGATGAATTCGATCTGGTTCTGCTCGTTCGCCTGAGTCATCTCGGCAAACTGGTGCGAACTGCACGCGTTGAACATCGGTCGGGGGATGTTTTTCGGGATATTGTGTTCGATCATCCACTGGCGCCAGGCATTCTGGCCGTCAATCCAATCGCCGCCTTTGCGGAATTGCAGGACGATCAGGGGGGTACGCACCATCTCGCCGGGCTGGAGCTGGAAGTGCATGATTTTCTGACCGGCGGCTATGTGCAAGCCCCTGTTCTGGTCCCGCTGATAGTCGGCAAACCAGAAGCCCGGCCAGCCGACCACGGCAATAAGGCCTTCGTCGCCGGCTTCCAGATTGTAATAGGGCCAATTGCCGGCGGTGCCGGATTTGCGGCCGAAAGGCTCGAAGTTCGCCTGCTTACCGGCATCGAGCACGGTCATCTTGGTGGCATAATCGTCGGCGGTTACAAAGGTACCGCTCCAGTGATGCAGGCGATATTCGCTGCCGGAGGCCCGCTGGAAATCGGCATCCAGGGCCTTGACGTTTTCGATCATCGGGGTGTCCGCATTGCCTTTATTGGTCAGGTAAATGGTCCATTCGATACTCTCATAATCGTTGTATTCCAGGCCGTCCCAGCGGATTTGCAGGCCGGTTTTCGGGTCCTGCCAGGTGAGGATGTGGGCGGTGCGATTCTCGTCCAGTTTCTTATGCTCGGAATCGAATTTCCAGCCCTTCAGCAGTTCCGCGGAGGATTTGCCATCATATGTGAAAGAGAACGGCGGCTGGGCATTCTGATAATCATATTTTTCCGTCCATTTGCCATCGGCGTTGTTCGATCCGATCTTCATCTGGGCCACCGTGCTGATCCAGAGCAGCCAGTTCTGGGGAGCGGTCGTCAGATTTTCCACCGTGATGGTGAACTGGCCGACATAATCCGCCAGATTGCTGGCCTTGATCTCACCGGGGCCGACAAAATCCAGATTGCCGGAAGCAGCCGGGGCTAAAATTTTAAAATCGGTAATCGTGTATTTTTTCCCGGCATTCGCGTCATTGTGAATCCACAGCGAACCTTCCACCCCATCATAACTGAGCGAACCGGCGGCGGGAACATCGCTCATCGGCCAGCCCATGGTATTGGCGGAACTGTTGACCTTGAAGGCCGCCGGTTGGGCAGCATCGCGGGTGACCGGGGCAAAGACCGAGATCACCGGCCGGTTCTTATCCGCGCCGAAAAGATTCATGCCGAAAATTCCCAGATCGGCATTGCACTCCAGATGGAAGGTATATGTGGTACTACCGACTTCGGGGCTGAATTTAACCTGGCGGCTGCCGGGGTCATTCATCCATTTGGCCTGGTCAATACTTTTTACCATATCGCCGGGATACATAAAGATATCCCAGCAGCCATCGACCGGGCCGGTATTCCAGCGGGCGTGGCCGTCCTGGGTACCGCCATCATTGCAGCCAAAAACGGTAATGGCTTCAAATTCCAGGCCGTAGCTGGCAAGATTCAAAATAAGGATTAACAACAAAGACAATAAGACGGGGGAAAGCTTCTTCATGGTAAACTCCTGTCAAAATGTAGGTTACAATAATACTTTTCCAGGTCCCTTATGCTGATAAACGCCAAGGTCATCAGACAAGGTCATTTTGCCACATCGGACAAGAGTATAGCAGTCCCAAAAAATTATGCAACCATAAAAAATACCTTCTGCATAAAACTTTTTCTGAGGTATTGCCTCACAGCACGACTTCAAGAGATGGATCACTCCCTTATCGATCACGAATTATAAATAAAGAGCCGGGCAGGTATTACGCTGCACCGGCTCTTCAATCTTTATGGTCAAAGTTACAATCGGGTTTCAACCTTATCGGCGGCGACGCAACAGCGTCAGACCGCCCAGACCCAGTAAAATAATGGTTTCGCTGTATGGCGAAGGTGGTGTGCTTCTATTTCCAAAAGCCCGGCGATTTGATTCGCAGGAAAGAATTCAGGTATTTTTGTACTTCCCGTTTGGTATGTTATTATTTTTTAGTAGCGATCGGCGACGAGCCATTCGCAGGATCCAGAGAAGAACGGTAAGAACCAGCAGCAACAGAATCACAAAAATTTTATGCTCTTTTTCCAAAAACGTTTCCAGGGCGGCCCCAAACAAATAACCCCCGATCGAAAAGCTGAAGGACCAGAGAGCTGCCCCTATGATATTTAAAATTACGTAGCGCCGCACGGGCACCCCGCTCATGCCGATCGCTAACGGTGTGATATTGCGTATGCCGTACAGAAAACGGAATCCCAGTATCAGCCAGGTTTGATGTCTTTCCAACAGAGAATAGACCTTTTCCGCCCGCATTTGCCAGCGAGGCCGCCGGGCAATAAAAGCCTGCCCCTTGTACCGGCCCAGAAAAAACATCAGCAGATCGCTGGTGAGGCTGCCGCAAAAAGCGCAGAGCATTACCAGCGGCAGCCAGGGATGACCCTCGCGGGCGGCTATCCCAGCAATGATGACGATGGTCTCCCCTTCCAGAAACGTCCATACCAGCAAAATGAGGTAAGGCAGATATTGGTGATTTTCGAGAATATGATTGATATCAGACATATATCCGTTACCGGTAACCTACATGCGATAATGCCATCCACAAGCTCGTTTCTTTGGCGATGGTCTCATATAGTAATGGTATCAGGCCCATCAGCACCACAGCCACAGTAAGGATCGCAAGTGTCATAGCCAGGGTGGGAGTTATGGTTATTCGTTTGGGATTTTCCTCTGCCCGTTCGATATACATCTGGCGGACAATCCGCAGGTAATAGTACAGCGATACAGTGGAATTGACTGCGGCCACCGCAACCAGCCAGTGGAAGCCGGCCTGGGAAGCGATGCTGAACAAAAAGAATTTTCCCACAAAACCCGACAACGGCGGGATTCCCGCCAGGCTGAATAATCCGACCATCATGGCCAGGGCAACAACCGGATTGCTGCGCGAGAGGCCCCGGTAGTCGCCGATATTTTCCGAACCGGTCTGGTTGGAATGCCAGATGATGCAGGCAAAAACCACCAGGTTCGTTGCGATATAGACCAGCATGTAGAACAGCATGGCCGGCACGGCTTCGGGTTGGCCGGGACCGACGAACCCGATGATCAAATATCCCGCCTGGGAAATCGCGCTAAAGGCCATTAAGCGTTTCATATTTTGCTGAACGAGAGCAACCAGGTTTCCCAGGGTCATGGTGGCCGCCGCAAAGATCGCAATCGCCAGCGACCAGTCCGCCACGAAATGGCCCATGATTCGCAAGAGTATCTGAAACATCAGTACCAGGCCGGTCGTCTTGGAGGCCACGGAAATATAGGCGGTCACCAGCACGGGAGCACCTTCGTAAACATCGGCCGCCCAGAAATGGAACGGTACCAATGTCATTTTAAAACCGAGACCGGCGGCAATCAGGGCCAGGGCCAGCCACAGCGCCGGATTCGGATGCAAGGTACGGGCAATAACATCTAAATCGGTACTGCCGGCAAGGCCAAAGAGAATGCCGAAACCATAAATCATAAACGCCGAAGCCAGCGCACCGATGATAACATACTTAAGCCCAGCCTCACCGGACCTGACATCATCCCGCCGCCAGGCAGCCAGAACAAACAGAGGTATCGTTGCCAGTTCCAGGCTTACATACAAGGTGATCAGGTCCTGGGCGGAGGCAAGATACATCATCCCGCAGATGGTGGAAAGCAATACGGTGTAATATTCGCCGCGAAAGCCCATTCCCCGCACCCGCACGAGAATTCTGCCATCCAACAGGTCCAGTGACAGCAGAATCACGAGGGAACCGGAGAGGAGAAAGAAAACTTTAAACCACCAGGCCACCGGGTCCATCACAAACCGTCCGCCGAAAAGCTGGCCCTGATGCGGCACTACCAGAAAAGTAATCAGTAATATTGTGAGGAGGCCGCCGGCAGCGAGCAGTCCCAGAATCCACCTGCGGCGTTCCCCCAGCAGCAGGTCGAATACCAGTACCGCGACAGCAAGAATTATCACTAATATTTCAGGCAGCATGATCATAGTAAATTCCGTTTAAGGCAATAAGACAGCCGATGAGGTTTCCTGCAGCCGATTCAGAATGGGAACCAGCGAACTTTCGATTAAATTGATAAAAAACCACGGCAGCATTCCCACCGCGATCAGAATCAGCGACAGAATACCGGTCGATATCCGCTCCGGCCAGGTCGCATCGCCCAGATGCTCGAAATGGGAATTGGTAATCGGGCCATAGAACACCCGGGAGAGGCCGCGCAGGACATATACGGCGGTTACCACAATGGACATCGTGGCGATAATGGTCAAGATTCCCGTCACCGTGCTATTGGTCCAGGGATTGCCAAAAAAGCCGCCCAGGAATACATGCGATTCGGCGATGAAGCCGGACAGGCCGGGCAGACCTAGACTGGCCAAACCGGCGATATAGAACATGGTTGCCAGCCACGGCATTTTTTTGGCAAGGCCTCCCATTTCATCGATGTTCCGGGTATGCGTGCGGCCATAAACCATGCCGATCAGGCCGAAGAACAGGCCGGTCATGATGCCATGGCTGAACATCTGGATCACCGCGCCTTTAAAGGCCATCATATTGAGAGCGGCAACCCCAAAGAGCACAAATCCGCAATGGCTTACGGAGGAATAGGCCGTGAAATATTTCAAATCCTTTTGCACGACTGCCCCAAAAGCCCCATAGATAATGTTGATGGTGGTCAGGACCATAAAGATCAATCCCCACATGGTTGCGCCTTCCGGCATCAGGTAAACAGCGATCCGCAGCGCACCATAACCGCCCAGCTTCATCAGCACGCCGGCATGGAGCATGGAAACCGCGGTAGGTGCCGAGCTGTGCCCATCCGGCGACCAGGTATGAAACGGATATAATGCCCCGATCACACCAAAACCTACAAAGACCATCGGGAAGATCCATCTCTGGAAATTACTGGAAAAATGGACCGTGGCCAGTTGTTGCAGGTCAAAGGTATGCAAACCGGAGGCGTGATACATAGCCAGGAATCCCACCAGCACAAAGGCACTGCCCACCAGCAGCATCAGCGTGAGTTTCATGGCGGAATATTCTTTGGGACCGGTGCCCCAGACCCCGATGAGCAAGTACATCGGCAATACCGCCAGCTCGTAGAACATAAAAAAAAGGAAAAGATCAAAGCTGACAAATACCCCGAATACACCGGTTACCAGAATAAGCAGTAACGCGAAAAATTCTTTTCGGCGCACCTCGACATACCAACTGGCCAGCACGCCGGCAAAGATAATGACACTGGTAAGAATCACCATCGCCATTGAAATGCCGTCGAGACCCACAAAATACTGAATGCCCAGGGAGCGAAACCAGGGGATCCGCTCCACGAGGTAGAGCTTGCTTATCAGATTGGGGGCAGAGGGATCGGCGGAGGCGGCCTGCCAGAAGGTAAAGGTCACAAAAGCGGTGAGCAGCAGATGCAGGCCACAGCCTGTCGCCGCGATCCAGCGGATCAGGGATTCCCGCTTTCGGGGCACCGCCACAATGGCAAGGGTAGTCAGGAATGGTATAGCGATCAGCCAGCTTACAAAGCCCATCAGGTTTTATTCTCCAGAATTACCGCAACGCGGCCCATACAATCAATAGCACACCCATCACGCCGACGACGAGCCACAAGCCATAGACCTGTACCTGCCCGGTTTGCAAATGCCGCAATTGCGAGCCGCTCGTGCGTGTCAGCCACGCACTGAGGTTAACGCCGCCATCGACAACATGGCGATCGAACCAGGCGATGGGCCGGGACACAAATTGGAAGATCAGGCTGCGCGTAATGAAAAGATAGGCCTCATCGATGTAGAATTTCCGTTTTAGGATGCGGTAGAGCAGCCCTAAATTTTCCGCCACCGCCGCCGCACGCCGAGTCTGGGAGCCATAGAAGAACCAGGCACCCGCCATACCCGACAAGGCCGCTGCCGTCGCAGGAATCGCAACAGCAAAATTAATGCCAGGATGCACGGCCTCGGAGCCGATTCCCACATACTCGCCCACGGGAATAAAACCGGCGACCGAACTGAGCAAGGCCAGAATGAGCAGCGGAATGAGCATTACCAGCGGGGCCTCGTGGGCATGATGAGCGGGTTCGCTGGTGCTGGTACGCCAGAAGGCCACAAAATAAATGCGGAACATATACAGCGCCGTCAACACCGCCACCAGCAGGGAGCTGGCAAACAGCCCGTAATGGCCGCCCGCCAGCGCAGCCCCCAATATCTCATCCTTGGAAAAGAAGCCGGCAAACGGCCAGATACCCGCAATCGCCAGTGTCGCCACCAGAAAAGTCAAATGCGTGCAAGGCATTTTTTTGGCCAGACCGCCCATTTCCCAGATATTGTTGGTGCATACCGCGTGAATGACGGCACCGGCCCCTAAAAATAACAGGGCTTTGAAGAAGGCGTGGGTGAATAGATGGAACATCGCGGCGGTAAAGCCCTGGGGCTGGTCCATCGATGCGACACCCAGGGCCAGCATCATATAACCCAACTGGCTCAAGGTGGAAAAGGCCAGCACCCGTTTGATATCGTCCTGGGTAATCGCGATCAATGCGGCGAAAAGGCTGGTAAACGCTCCCACATAGGCCACCACTACCAGGGCACTGCCGCTTACCGCGAAAGCCGGAAACAATCTGGCCACCAGGTACACACCGGCCACCACCATAGTCGCGGCGTGAATCAATGCCGATACCGGCGTGGGGCCTTCCATAGCGTCCGGCAGCCAGATATGCAGCGGGAACATCGCGCTTTTGCCGCAAGCTCCCATAAACACCAGCACCATCGCCGCGGTAAGAACACTTACATCGCCCATACCAAAGCCCGTGGCGGCGAGTTTTTCGAGAAACGGCGGGCTGGTCAGATAGGCGAAATCAAACGGCTGGAGATGGGTTATCCCGCCGGCTGCCAGGGAGGAGACCGGAGCCAATTCACGGAAAAAGCGATACCCATAGAAGCCTAGTATCAAGATCCCGATCAAAAATCCCAGATCCGCAAAGCGTGTTACAATAAATGCCTTGTTGGAGGCGGCGACCGCCGAGGGACGCTGATAATAAAATCCGATCAGCAGAAAACTGCTTACGCCGACCAGTTCCCAGCAGATGTACATTTGCACGATATTCGGCGCCACAACCAGGCCCAGCATGCTGAAGGTAAAAAGATTGAGATAGGTAAAATACCTGCCATAGCCGTCCTCGCCGCGCATATAGCCGATACTGTAGAGATGCACCAGGGCACTGACGGTAGTAACCACAATCAACAGCAGCACCGAAATCGGATCCAGCATAACACCGACATGCACACTCAGGCCCGTCTGGTAGCGAAGCCATTCAAATGACCAGGGCACAAGGGCGGTATGTCCCTGTCCGGCCGGCAGCTTAAAATATTGCCAGGCTATCATGCCGGCAAGCACGGCGCTGCAAAAAATCGCTCCCGTAGCGGTGATCGCGGCCGCTCGGCGTGCCAAGGGCCGCAGCAGCAATCCGACAATCGCACACGAAACCAGCGGTATCGCAGGCACCAGCCAGGCATGTCTAAGTACAAAGTGTAAGTGATCCATACCCATTTATTCTTTCATGGTATCCATCCGGTTGACATCGACGGTGCCGCGGTAGCGGAACAGGGCCACAAAGATTGCCATACCCACCACCGATTCAGCCGCGGCGACGGCGATGATGAATATCGACATAATCTGGCCATCGACGGCAACGGGATTGATAAAGGTATTGAAAATAACAAAATTGAAAGCTCCCGCGTTGAGCATCAGTTCCACCGACATCAGAACCGCAATGGCGTTTCGCCGGGAAAGCACACCAAATAATCCGATGGCAAACAGGAGGTTGGATACCATCAGCCAGTGATGGACCGTAGGTTGATGGCTGGCAAGGTATTCGATCATATGGGCTTCTCCGCACCTTCGGGACGCTGCCGTTTTGGTTTTTGAAAATCCGCTTCGCCCGCCAAATCCCCGCCGCTGGTAAACGGCTGTCCGGAAGGAGGCGTTTTTCTGGCAATGACAATACCGCCGATGGTAACCGCCAGTAACAACAGGGAAATGATTTCAAACGGCAGCACGTACCCCCCGCTGCCGGTATCCAGAAGTTTTCGCCCGATCGCCTGCGCCGATCCGTCGGGCACCGATACGGTATTGACGGCAGACTGAAATGGCGAAGTCGCCAAAAGGAATCCGGTCATTACCGCAAATACCACACTGGCCAGCGCTGCCGGAATGATTCGGCGCAACGGCGGATGATCCAGCTCCAATCCGGTTGACCGGGTAAGCATGATCGCAAAAACAATGAGCACCACGATACCCCCGACATATACCAGCACCTGGATGCCGGCCAGGAACTCGGCCCCGAGCATGAGGTAAAATCCCGCACTTAGTAAAAGCACGCCCATGAGATAGACTGCCGCCCGCAACAATCTGCGCGACACGGTTACCGCAATCGCCAGCGATACGACAGCGGCTGCCATCATATAGAATAGTATTGTGAATACAGCATCAGTCATCATCGGTTTTCTCCCGGCGGAATCCGTACCTTTGTACTACTGTCATCCCCTGGCACCAGTTTGACATTCGGGCTTGCCGCGGGCGTGGGGGCCCCATGGAACGGAACCGGACCGAGGTATGCCTCCCGCGGCTCCATCATCTGCTCGCGCATCTTGGCATATTCGGCTTTTTCCAGAACCGAGGCCGGCGGTCCGGCATACCGGTTCAGATTGAAAATCAATAAACGACGATCATATACCGCATTTTCAAACTCAGGCCCCATGGCCAGGGCGCCGCACGGACAGGCCTGCACGCACGCATTACACAGGAGGCAGGAATCCATCCTCCAGATATAATGGTCAAGTTCCGTTTTTCCGGTGACTGCGCCCTTGCGGCCCAGGATCTTAATACTGGCATTGGGGCAGGCTTTTTCACACATTCGGCAGGCCGTGCACTTGTGGAAACCATTGGCCTGATGTATAAGATGCAGTCTGGCTCGGTACCGCGGCGGAAAAGACAGGCTCTGGCGATTCTCGGGGTATTGCCTGGTCACGATCCGTGAGGGCCTGATAAAATATCCCAGCGTGAGCCGCAATCCTTTCAGCAGACTGCCTAGGGCCGAGGGAACCGGAGCCGCCCGATTCAGGGATTTTACCACGGTAACCCAGACTTGCTTACCCGCAATGGTCCGTTGTTCTCTATATTGTTCTATCGCTTTCATTTCAGTCAACTAACGGGGAAAAAAGTAAAATTTTGTCAATACTACCACGGCCGCCGCCATCAGGTTCAAAAAGCCGATCGGCAGCAGGATCTTCCACTCCAGATGCATGAGCTGGTCCACCCGCAAACGCGGAAACGTCCAGCGGAACCACATAAAAACAAATATCAGAAAGGCGGTCTTGCCGAGAAACCAGATGGGCGTGGGAATGAGGGCCATTACCTGATTGAAGCCCTGGAATCCGCCGATAAACAGCGGGGTCCACCCGCCCAGAAACAAGGTTGCCGCCAGTGCCGAAGCCACAAACATGGCAATAAATTCAGCCAGGAAAAAAAAGGCAAACCGCAGGCCCGAATATTCGGTATGGAATCCGGCGGTCAGCTCCGATTCACCTTCGGGTATGTCGAATGGCGTGCGGTTGATCTCGGCGGTCGAGGCGATTACGAACAGGAGGAACGCCAGCAGCCCCACACCGTGCGCCCGCCAGATCCACCAACCCGCCAGTTGGCTATGCACAATACCCGATAAGGACAATGTTCCCGCAAAAAGCACCACTACCAAAATCGCCAGAGTGGCCGATATTTCATAGGAGATCACCTGGGCCGCCGCACGCATGCCGCCCACAAGCGACCATTTATTATTCGAACTCCAGCCGCCCAGCAGGGTTCCCATGACCCCCAGGCCGCCGACGGCAGAAGCATAGAGCACCCCGATATGAATATCGGCAATCTGCCAGTTCCGGCTATAGGGGATGATCCCGAGGATAAGTACCGTTGCGCTAAGCGACAAAAACGGGGCAACCAGGTGCATGACCTTATCCGCATCGGTAGGGACCATATCTTCCTTGAAAAGCAGCTTGAGGGTGTCGGCGACGGTTTGAAAGATTCCGTGAGGCCCGACCCGCATAGGCCCCAGCCGGCACTGGAAATGACCGGCGACTTTCCGCTCGACATATATCAAAGATATACCCAGAAATGCCACCATAGCTCCGATGATTACCAGCGACAGCAGCATATATCCGACCGCGATCCAGGGATGCTCGCCCAGTGCCTGCTGGGCACGCTGCGCCATTGTGGCCGTCTCAACGGCACCTGCCGGCATTGTCAAAAATTGTTTTATGATTATCACGTTCATTACTGTCTGCCTCAGCGGTCAATGTCAGGTATCACAAGATCAAGACTCGATTGGATCGCAATCAAATCCGCAATTCGCCAGCCGGGAGCCAGCTCGGTAACGGCCCAGAGATTATTGAAATTCGGCGAACGGAAATGGAGGCGATACGGTTTTTCGCTGCTGCCATCGGAAACAATAAATACACCCAGTACTCCGCGTGCGGTCTCGATATGGCCATAATAACTTCCCTGCGGCAGTTTGATTTTCGCAGGGTATCTGAGCACCATAGGGATGCCGGCTGGAATGTTGTCGATCAGTTGTTCGAGAATATTCAAAGATTGACGCATTTCCGCAATCCGAACAGAGTAGCGGTCCCAGCAATCGCCTGTACTGCCGACCACCACATCGAAATCGGCTTTGTCATAAACACCATAAGGTTCCAGTTTGCGTAAATCATACGCCACCCCGCTGCCCCGCAGCACCGGACCGGTGCAGCCCAAACCAACCGCCCTTTCCGCCGTCAGGATTCCGATATTGCGAAGCCGTTCCTGCAGGATAATATTCCCCGAAAGCAGCGTATCATATTCATCGATGACCGGCCGAAGATAGCGAATCAGCTTTTTCACCTTATCCGCAAAATCCGCATTCACATCGTACATCAGCCCGCCGGGTTGAATATAATTCATGGTCAGCCTGGCCCCGATGGTCTCTTCAAATATCTCGCCGATGATTTCACGGTCGCGGAAGGAATATAAAAAGGCCGTGAAGGCTCCCAGGTCCATCCCCAGCACTCCCCACCACAGCACATGACTTTGCAGCCGCTGCAATTCCGCCATGAGGGTACGGATCGTCTCAATCCGTTCATTGGTTTCTATCCCGGCCGCGTGTTCGACGGTTTTGGCCACCACCCAGTTATTCATGATGGCGGATAGATAATCCATACGGTCGGTCAGAGGAATGATTTGCCGGTAAGTCAGATGCTCGCACATCTTTTCGATGCCGCGATGCACAAAACCCGGCACGGGAATCACTTTGCATATGGTCTCGCCAGCCAGCAAAAGGACCAGTCGCAGCGAGCCGTGCGCAATGGGATGCTGGGGGCCCATATTGACGTAGAATTCCTGCGTATCCTGGACCTGGGGCGGAACTGCCGGTTCGGCGAGCAGCTCATCCAGCGTTTTGACTCGAATCGTCACGGTAACTCCAGCATATAATCATCTTTATAATCTTTTCGCAAAGGATACCCTTTCCAGTCATCATCCAGAAAAAGCCTTCGCAGATCATCATGATTTTCATAGAGAATGCCAAAAAGATCGAACACCTCACGCTCCTGCCAATGCGACCCGGGCCAGATACGGCTGACACTGGGTACCACCGGCGTTTCCCTGCTAACGATGGTACACACGATCAGGTGATGGCCATGCTCCAGCGAATAGAGCATATAGACCAGTTCGAAACGATTCTGATCGACATAATCGACCGCGGTATGGTCCAGCAGCAAATCAAAGGAAAACGCCTTATCCTCGCGCAGCCGGTGCATCAGCGAAATAAGCTTCTCAGGCTCGATTTCCACCGTCGCCCGGTCAGAGGCATTCCGCAGTTGAGCGGCCGGTTCAGACACGATTACGGATTGTTCGAGGGTTTGTCGATCCATTGCTCTACCTTTTTGGCCCAACTCTTTTCCCGGGCCGCACGCTCCACGTCAATCGTATTATCCTGGATCAGTTGCAATTGCATTTCCTGCTGGATATCCTGGATGGTAATTCCCGAAGGCAGCCGGGAGAGAACCGGTTTTTTCCGCACCTGGGGATGCCGGATCGACTCTCCCTCCCGTATCATCTTTTGCAGGGTAAGCAAACCGTAGAAAAACGCCTCCGGTCTGGGCGGACAGCCCGGCACATACACATCCACCGGAACCACTTCATCGGCACCGCGCACGATGGTGTAGGAATTATACAGGAACGGCCCACCCGATATCGCACACGATCCGGTCGCTATCACATAACGCGGCTCGGCCATCTGATCATACAACAGCCTCATCCGGGAGGCCATTTTTTTAACAATCGCACCCGCTATTACCATCAAATCGGCCTGTCGGGGCGTCTGGCGGGCAACTTCAGCCCCAAATCGCGACATATCCTGATGCGGAGCACCGGTAGCCATAAGCACCTCAATCGCACAGCATTTCGTCCCGAAGGCCAATGGCCACAGGCTGTTGCTTCGCGACCAGTTCATAATCGCATCGACCGAAGTAATCAGAAGGGAGCCGCCGGGGAGGTTTTCTACCAATCCGGGCAGTGCATCGGTGACTACACCCATTCCAACGCACCTTTCTTCCAGGCATAAGCCAGACCCAGCACCAAAATCAGCAGAAATATGCCGATCTCAATCAGGCCGACTATCCCCACCTCCTGCAAAACCACCGCCCACGGATATAAAAACGCCGCCTCCACATCAAACACCAAAAACAACAGCGCTACAAGATAATATCCAACATTGAATTGGATCCAGGCGGGTCCCACCGGCTTTTCCCCACACTCATACGGTGAATTCTTGATTCGGTTGGGCCGGTGCGGTGCCAGCAGATAGGAAGCACCCAGGCCGCACAAGACAAAAACGGCGGAGAGTCCTATGAACAAAAGTACAAAAAAATATTCCATATCTGTTCCATTCAGACTAGTTAGGAAGAAAACCTAGGTATTCCTTATGCTAACCTGTATCACAATATCACTTTTTCTGTAAAAGCCGGAATTTCGTCTGCTTTTAGTCATATTTATGGCGTATGTCAAGAATCTTTTGCACTTTTTATGCACTTTTTAAAGGTATCTTACCTCGAGTATCCAATGTCATTACATATATTTTTATAGTAGGCATCCAAAAGGAATTGTCAATTTTAAAAAGGTGCGATAGGGTCTCTCCCCCCCCGCTATGTACTGCTATGAATGGGAAGCGAACATCGGGTGCATTAAATTATTTTATTAGTGCCCAGCCGATAGGGTATGCTGCGCATACCATCTTTCTTCCCAATTGTGCCACGGCCAGGTTGGCCGTGCCTGTCATTCCCGCGCAGAGCCTGCCCTCGACCT
>CAZOMV010000017.1:0-64243 GCA_964580995.1 uncultured Pirellulales bacterium | reverse complement strand
GGGAGAATAATGTCCGTTACGGAGAGCATGGATTGCCGGTTTCCCCCCGTGAAAGGGATTCGGCTGGCGCGGGGCGGAGGGGGCGAAGATTATAGGAAGGGGGCGGTGATGCGGGCGAAAGGAACAGAAAAAAAGTAAATAATTCTTTGCTGGGGGCGGGGGATTGATTAGAATCGAAGGGTTGGAATCCCGGAAGGTCTTTGCACTGAGAGTTAATATTAACGATACGATGAAAACACGTAACAGAGTATGGGCGAAAAATGACAGAGAGTGAATGGAAAACCAGAAAGACCAGAATTGACGCGCAATTGCGGGGGACGCATCCCAGTTGGAAGATTATTCCTTATCAGGAAGGGATAGATACCTCGGTCCTGGCCGGCCATGCGGTGGAAGAATATCCCACCGCCAACGGGCCGGCGGATTATGCCCTGTTTGTCCGGGGGAAGCTGCTGGGGATCATCGAGGCAAAAAAGGTGGGGGTAAATCCGCAGAATGTGCTGGAACAGGCGAAACGGTACGCGGCCGGGGCGGCAAAGACGGTGGGGAACTGGGGAGGGTATCAGGTTCCTTTCCTCTATTCCTCCAATGGAACGGCTATCTGGTTCGCGGACGTTCGACAGAGTGGATATTACGCCCGGAAATTGATGCTTTTTCATTCCCCGGATGCCCTGGAGGAGATGTTCGGAAGGAATCGGGACGAATATCAGAAATGGCTTGTCACTACTCCCAATGAAATCGAACACCTTTATCCGTTTCAGAAAATAGCGATTGCCAAGGCGGAAGAAGCGATTCTGAGAAACCAGCAAAAAATGATGCTGGCGATGGCAACGGGGACAGGTAAAACCACTACTTCCGTTTCCCTCATTTATCGCCTGATAAAATCGGGATTGGCTCGGCGGATTCTGTTTCTGGTGGACCGGCGGGCGCTGGCGGCACAGGCGGCGCAGGCCTTTTCCTCGTTCATTACTCCCAGCCGAAACAAATTCAATCAGGAATATGAAGTATTCAGCCAGCGGTTTCAGAAGGAAGATTTTGAGGAAGGGGAGAAATTCGATATCGGCGTCATGCCCAACGAATATCTCACCGCCCCCAATGCCGCCCATACATTTGTTTATGTCTCCACCATCCAGCGGATGGCGATCAACCTTTTCGGACGCGAGGGCAGCTTTGTCCAGCGCCCTGATGAAGTGGAAAGCGATGACGAGGCGGGGCGACTGGATATTCCCAACCATGCTTTTGATATTATCATTGCCGACGAATGCCATCGCGGCTATACCTCCAAAGACACCAATATCTGGCGGAGCGTTCTGAATCATTTTGACGCGGTTAAGATCGGCCTGACGGCGACCCCGGCTTCGCATACAGTGGCGTATTTTGGCAATCCGGTTTATCGCTATACCTATGAAGAGGCGGTGGAGGATGGGTTTCTGGTCGATTATCAGGCGGTCAAGATCAAATCGGAGGTACGTATCAACGGCATCTTCCTGAAAGAGGGAGAGAAGGTCGGGCTGAAAGATCCGCAGACCGGTCAGGAGATCATCGACAGTCTGGAAGATGAGCGGCAGTTTGATACCACGCAGATTGAAAAGGATATTACCTCTCCCGTCAGCAATCATAAGATCATGCAGGAAATCGCCCGCTATGCCCGGGACCATGAAAAGCAGACGGGGCGGTTCCCCAAAATTCTTATTTTCGCTGATAACGATATACCCCACAAGTCCCATGCCGATCAGTTAGTAACCATTGCGCGGGAGATATTCGGGCGGGGGGATGAGTTTGTACAAAAAATTACCGGCAGTCCCTCAGTGGACCGGCCGCTGGAGAAGATCCGGAGATTCCGCAACCGGCCCCAGCCGGCGGTGGTGGTGACGGTGGATATGCTTTCCACGGGGGTGGATATACCGGCGCTGGAGTTTATTGTATTTCTGCGCCCGGTGAAGTCGCGCATCCTGTGGACGCAGATGCTGGGCCGGGGAACCCGAAAATGCTCCGATATCCATAAAGAGTATTTTACCATTTTCGACTGTTTCGACGGCACGTTAATCGAATATTTTAAAGATACCACCGATTTTGTGATTGAGGTGGAGGAAACGGGGGAATCGGTCACGATCGGGCAGATTATCGAGAATATCTGGAACAATGTCGAACGGGAGTATAACACCAACCGGCTGATCAAGCGGCTGCGCCGCATCGACAATACCATGAGCGCCAAGGCCCGCAGCGATTTTGCCGCCTTTATACCGGACGGGGATATGACTCGGTTTGCCGACCGGATGAAAGAGAACCTCAAGAGCCGCTTTACCGAAACGATGGCCATTTTGCGGGATACGAAGTTTCAGGACCTGCTGCTCAACTACGACCGGGCGAAAAAGCCGTTTTATATCGCCTATGAGACACCAGATACCGTTTCTTCGGAGCTGGTCTTTAAGGCGGGAGATAAACAGTTGAAGCCGCCGGACTATCTGGCGGCGTTTTGTGAGTTTATTCATGCCAATAAAGAGAAGATCGAGGCCCTGGCCATCCTGCTGAACCATCCCCGCCGGTGGAATGGGCAGGTATTGCGAGAAATCCGGCAGGAACTGCGGAAAAATGATTTTGAGGAAGACAAGGTCCGCCGGGCGCACCAGCTTTCCGGCCATCAGGCGATGGCGGATATTATTTCGCTGATTAAGAACGCCGACAGCCAGCAGAATCCGCTGCTAACGGCGGAGGAACGGGTCAACCGGACTATTGCCGAGATTATAGCGGGCCATTCGTTCAATGAAGAACAGAAACAGTGGCTCTCCTACATCAAAGAGCATCTGATTGTCAATCTGGCGATTGAGAAGGAAAACTTCGATGTGATCCCGGTGCTGGAGCGGCATGGCGGGCTGGCGCGGGCGAAGAAAATCTTCGGGCCGGAATTGGACAAGATTATTGCAGAAATCAACTATAAATTAGTTGCGTAAGGAATAGAAATGTCAGACATTGTCAATAAACTCTGGGGAATGTGCCACACGCTGCGGCATGACGGGATCGACTACGGGGATTATATCGAGCAGTTGACCTATCTGCTATTTATCAAGATGGCAGACGAGCGATCCGTCAAGCTACCAGCAGGGTGCGACTGGGAAGCACTGAAAAAACAATCGGGCACTGCGCTGACCGATCATTATTTGACGGTCCTGCAAACGCTGCGGGATGCCAAGGGGCTGCTGGGGGATATCTTCGCCCAGTCGATGCCCAAGTTCAACAATCCGGTCAGCCTCAAGAAGATCATTACCATGATCGACGCGGAAGACTGGTCCAGCCTGGGGGTGGATGTCAAGGCCCAGGCCTTTGAAGGACTGCTGGAAAAGGCCGCCAGTGAAGGCAAAAAGGGCGCGGGCCAGTATTTTACCCCCCGCGTGCTGATCCAGACGATGGTCCGGCTGATGCAGCCCGACCCGATGAAGAATAATGAAATGAAGATTTGCGATCCGGCCTGCGGAACGGGCGGCTTTCTGGTGGCGGCCTATGAATGGCTGATGGAAAAGACCAAGGGGGCGATCTCCATCGATGAGATCAAACGCATCAAGGAGAAAACCTATTACGGGCAGGACCTGGTGGCCCGGCCGCGGCGGCTGGCCCTGATGAACCTCTTTCTCCACGGCCTCAAACCGATCATCTATCTGGGTGATACCATCTACGAACCCGACCGCGGGCAGCGATACGATCTGGTCCTGACCAATCCACCCTTCGGCACCAAGGGAGCCGGGCAGGCCCCCGTGCGGGACGATTTTACCATTGCCACCTCCAACAAGCAGCTCAACTTCCTCCAGCATGTCCTGACCATCCTGAAATCCGGCGGGCGGGCGGCGGTGGTGCTGCCGGACAACTGCCTGTTTGAAGATAAGGCCGGTGAGGTCTTTGAAATCCTGATGACCGACTGCAACGTCCATACCATCCTGCGGCTGCCGCGGGGTACCTTCGTTCCCTACGCCAATGCCCAGGCGAATGTCATCTTCCTGCAGAAAGGACGCAAGACGGAAAAGGTCTGGATTTACGACAACCGCTCCAATATCCCCGGCTGCACCAAGAAGGACCGGCCGCTGGCGGCGGCCATGTTCACCGACTTTGAAAAATGCTATGGCAAGGATCCCAACGGCAATGCCCGGCGGACCGACACCGGCCCCGATGGCCGCTTCCGCTGCTTCTCTTTCGCCGAGATCAAGCAGCGCGGCTACAAGCTCGATATCAAGTGGCTCAAGGATGATACTCTCGACGACCCCAACGACCTGCCGGAACCGACGGACCTGATCGCCGAGGCCGTCACCGAACTGGAGGCCGTCGTTGATGATCTCAATGAGATCACCGCCATGCTGGGGAACAACAATGAGTAATGAACATTGGGTAGAAATAAGTTTTACAGAAGTTCTCGATATCCAAGGTGGAACCCAACCACCTAAAAAGGACTTTGTTTACGAACCCCAAAAAGGTTTTATTCAATTATTACAAATTCGCGATTTTGGAAGTAAAGAGCATCCCACTTTTATTAAAGATTCAGAAAAATTAAAGAAATGCGGAAAAGAAGACATTTTGATTGGCCGATATGGTGCTTCTGTTGGAAAAATATTAACAGGCAAAGAAGGTGCTTATAATGTAGCCATCGCAAAAGTAATCATACCGGAATCTATTGAAAAAAGGTATGTTTATAGTTATTTAAATTCGTATTTATTTCAACAACCGATAAAATCAATAGAACGAAGTGCACAAGATGGATTTAACAAGGAAGATCTTCAAAAGATATCTTTTTACCTTCCCCCATTAAAGGAACAAAAGCGGATTGTGGAAAAGCTGGATGGTATTTTGCCGAAGGTCCGCAGCAGCAAGGTCCGGCTGGAGAAAATCCCGATCCTCCTCAAACGCTTCCGCCAGTCCGTCCTCGCTGCCGCCTGCTCCGGCCGCTTGACGGAAGATTGGAGGGAGGGGAAACCATTTGACATTACAGAAAACATCTCTGTTGCAGACGAAAATCCTTACGACCTTCCTAATAATTGGATTTGGTCCACATTGGCAACTCTTTCAAATGGATTTCAATATGGAACTTCTAGTAAATCAGATAAGCAAGGATTGATTCCTGTCTTACGCATGGGTAATCTTCAGGATGGTATTATTGATTGGTCCGATTTGAAATATACTAACGATACTTCGGAAATTGAAAAATATAAACTTATCAAAGGTGATGTTTTATTTAATCGTACCAACAGTCCTGATTTGGTAGGAAAAACATCTATTTATCAAGGTGATCGCCCAGCAATTTTCGCCGGATATTTGATAAAAATTAAAAACAATAAATCAATTTTAAAATCAGAATATTTAAACATTTGCTTAAATGCGGACCGGGCAAGGGAATGGTGTAAACAAGTTAAAACCGATGGAGTGAGTCAATCAAATATAAATGCACAAGTGTTGTCGACCTTTTTAATTCCCCTTCCTCCCCTTGAAGAACAGCAGGAAATTGTCCGGCGGGTGGAAAAGCTCTTTCATCTGGCCGATTCCCTGGAGGCCAAATATCAAAAGGCAATGGCCCGGATCAACAAGCTGGAACAGGCGGTATTAGCGAAAGCCTTTCGGGGTGAGCTGGCGGAGGCGGAGGAGGGGGATGAACCGGCGGCGGAGCTGTTAGGGCGGATTATGGCGGAAAAGGAGAAAGGAGGCCGGCGGGACGCCAGCGGTACGGGGAGACGTGCCGGCTGGAGGAAGAAAAGACAACCTAAAGGTTGAACTCAGAACGGCCAGCCGGAGCCTGAAGGCTGAAATCTGAGCGGGAATGAGCAGCGGAGAGGGAGGGCGATAGGATAAAACAAATTTTAGAGGTTGGTTAATTATTTTATTGACCTAGATATCCGAATATCTTACCATAAAATTGTGAAAACGCAGGAAAAGATATTTCCCCGGATGGTGAAGGAGCGAACGATTGATCGGATTGGGAAGATCATCCGGGAATATATTATCCAGCATAAGCTGGAGACGGGGATGGAGTTGCCGGCGGAACGGAAGCTGGCGGAACAGTTGGGGGTGAGCCGGTTTACGCTGCGGGAGGCGCTGCGGGTGGCGAAAACGCAGGGGCTGATCGAGATCGTGGCCGGGCGTAAGCCGCGGGTGGCGGAACCCACGGCGACGGCGGCGGCCAATGTGATTTCGCTGTCCATGCAGCGCGGCGGGGTGGATTTGATGGAGCTGACGGAGGCGCGGATGGGGCTGGAATGCCAGATTGCCCGGCTGGCGGCGGTACGGGCGGGGCCGGAACAGCTGGCGGCCCTGCGGGATAATCTAGCGCAGATGGAGCAGCAGCGGGATATGGCGGCCTGTGTGGAGCTGGATATGGAGTTTCACCGGATTCTGCTGGAGGCGAGTAAAAATAAGGCCTTTGCGATTATGCTGAATCCCTTGACCCAGTTGCTCTACGAATCGCGTACCAAGACCCTGCAATCGGATATCACCCATGCCCTGGTGGGGCACCGGATGATTCTGGCGGCGATGGAGAAAGGCGATGCGAAAGCGGCGGTCCAGGCCATGGAAGAACATATGCTGATGACGATCCAGGATTTGGGGCAATCACAGCCCACCCAAAAATGATCGATGAACCGTCCCCAATGCAATTTTAGGAGAATGCCAGATGAGAAATGCAGCAACGAATTTGTTTGTGAAGGTAGTCGTAGTATTTTTGTTGGGGGCAATCCCCCCTACCGCTGCCAGTGCGGAAGATGGCAACGCGGCCAGGATGCTGGGGGGGATTCAATGGGAGGCAGATAAGGTACCGTTTTACTTTACGTATAAAGCTGTGGCTTCCCCTGCTCTGCTTGGCAAATGGGAGCATACGGTAACGCAGCAGGCGGGGGAGGAGTTTACGGTTTATCAGCATCGGTATGCAGACCCGGAAAGCGGGCTGCGGGTGACGGCGGAGGTAAAACAATATCATGGGCTGCCGGCGGCGGAGTGGGTGCTGTATTTCAGCAATGAGGGGGATCAGAACACCGCGATTATCGAAGATGTTTTTCCTTTACAGGTGCAACTGCCGGCGGCCGCTTTTCATACGTACACCCTGCATTATGCCAAGGGGGACGAATTTTCGCCTGAAAGCTATGCGCCGCAATGCAAGGTGTTTTCCACGATGAACTCGATTGGAAACGTGCATTTTCAGTCCAGCCGGGGCCGGTCGTCCGATGCGTATCTGCCGTTTTTCAATATGCAGACCGATTCGTATGGAGTGATTGGCGCGCTGGGCTGGACGGGTGACTGGCAATTGGATATCGGCCGAAGCGGCAACGCCGTCAAGCTGGTGGGAGGGATGAAAAAGACGCGGTTTTTGCTGTATCCGCAGGAAAAAGTCCGGACGCCCCGAATTCTTTTGATGGAATGGCAGGGAGAGCTGGAAGACTCCTATAATACCTGGCGACGATTTCTGCTGAAATACTATTCCCCCCTGGGAGCGGATCAAACCCATTTGAAAATGCCGGTGTGCTATTTGAACTGGGGGGAAGTGACTTGCCAGGAGCAAATCCGAAGAGCCCAGGAAGCCATCGATAAAGGGTTTGAATATGATGTGTTCTGGATTGATGCGGGGTGGTATGGAAGTGCCCAGGTGAAGGAGAATTCCACGGTTTTTGACGGGGTGTGGGGGACGCAGAGCGGCAACTGGTGGCCGAACAAGGGGCTGTTTCCGGAAGGGATGAAGCCGCTGTCTGATTTTTTGAAGCAGCATAACAAGGAACTGCTGATCTGGTTCCAGCCGGAGATTGCCAACGGCGGGAGTGAACTGGCCCAGAAGCATCCGGACTGGCTGCTGGGCGGCGGTCTGGTGAATCTGGGGAATCCGGAGGCGCTGCAGGGCATCATCGATATGGTTGCGGGGCAGATGATAGAGACGGGGGCGACCTGGTACCGGCAGGATTTCAATATGGACCCAGCGGGTATCTGGCAGGCGGCGGATCAGCCGGACCGAACCGGCATCACGGAGATGAAACACATTGCCGGCCTTTATACCTTCTGGGACGAGCTGAAGAAGCGGGTGCCGGGCCTGAAGATAGACAATTGTGCCAGCGGCGGCCGGAGAATCGATCTGGAGATGATTTCGCGGAGCGCGGTTTTATGGCGGACGGATTATCCGTTTGAGGTGAAGGATTTATGCGACCTGCAAAGCCACATGTACGGCCTGTCGTATTGGGTGCCCTTGCAGCAGACCTCACTAGGGATATCGGACCGGGACCTGTTCCGGGGCGCGATGGGGGCGGGGATGACGCTGTCGAACTGGGATGGCAAGATGGTGATCGATGGTTTTATTCCCCAGGTGCGGGAGTATCAGGAGATCCGGGATTATTTTTACGGCGATTATTACCCGCTGATCCCGTACAGCCCGGGAAAGGATAGCTGGACCGCCTGGCAGTTCCACGACCGGGACAAAAACGCAGGTGTGGCGGTGTTTGTGCGGCGGCCGGCAAGCAATATTATGACTCTGCAGGCGAACTTGAGAAAGATAAACCGGGAAAAGCTATATGAGGTCCAATTGACGATCCGTTCCGAGCCGCCGACTGTTACCAGAATTACGGGAGAAGAACTGGCGGGGCTGGCAATAGAATTGAAAGAGAAACGCGATTCGGCGGTTTTGGTTTATAAGATGATCACGGAGTAATGGTCCTATCATTCACGTAAAATGAAACCTGGACTCTTTTTTACTCCATCATTGCGTAATTCAGCATAGCCTGGGGAATATCGCGGAGTGACATGATTTTTTCCGCGGCATTGAGGGCAATGGCTTCTTTCGGCATGCCGAATACGATGCAGCTCGCTTCGTCCTGGGCAATGGTGTGTGCCCCATTCTGCCGCATCTCCAGGAGGCCTTTGGCCCCGTCGGCCCCCATGCCGGTCAGGATGGCACCAATGGCATTCGCTCCGGCATACTGGGCCACGGAATGAAAAAGGACTTCGACGCTGGGCCGCTGATGATGTACCTGGGGACCGTCTTTGATGTTCACATAATACCTGGCCCCGGAGCGGCGCAGCAGCATATGAAAGCCGCCGGGGGCGATTAAGACCCGGCCAGGAATCACGGTATCGCCGTCCTGTGCTTCTTTGACTTCCATGGCGCAGAGGGTATTGAGCCGCTGGGCGAAGGACGCGGTAAACTTCACAGGCATATGCTGCACGATCACCGTCCCCGGCGTATTGGCCGGCAAAGCGGTTAAAACCTGGGTAAGGGCTTCCACTCCTCCGGTAGAAGCGCCTATCGCGAATATTTTATCTGTGGTTTTGGTCAAACTCAGCCGGACCGGTTTGTCTTCCTTTTCCTGATCCGATTTTATCTGTTTCAGTTTCGCTTTGGAGGCAGCCTTGACTTTATGGATGAGATCCTGCCCCAAATCCCCCACCGTATAGGCGGCTCCTGGCTTACACAACACATCTACCGCCCCCGCATCAATCGCCTCCAGTGCCATCTCTCCGCCCTGCGGGGTAAGGGAACTAACCACAATCACCGGCAGCGGATGATGCTTCATCAGTTTCCGGAGAAACGTAATGCCGTCCATGCGCGGCATTTCAATATCCAGGGTAATCACATCCGGTTTTAACGCTATGATTTTATCCCGGGCGATATACGGATCCGGAGCGGCCCCTACCACCTGAATATCCGGGTCCAGGCCCAATTGCTGGGTAAGGATTTTCCGAACCACCGCGGAATCGTCCACAATTAATACTTTGATGGTTTTTTTTTCAACCAAACTGGTAATCACAGGCACCGTCCTTTCTCCTATTGTAGCCAATCAAGCCTGTGGGATACCGAGTACGTCCAGAAGCATATTCCGGATTCCCTCGGCGGTGAAAGGCTTGTGAACATAACCCCGAATACCAACCGCTTTCAGTTCCTCGATACGGGTCGTACTGGCTTCAGTGGTTATGACTACCACAGGAATTGTTTTCAGACGGTTATCCGCAAGAATATGCTGGGTCATTTCAATACCGTTCATTTGGGGCATATTCAGATCCGCCATCACCAGATCAAAAGGTTCCTGGCTCAACAACTGCAGGGCCTGCTGCCCGTTTTCCGCCTGGGTAATATCCTGGACTGGAAAATCGGTCATACCGATCGTTTTTTTTAGAACCGATCTGGTTACCGACGAGTCATCCACGATTAAAATTCTGTAACCCATAGTGTGTTCCCTTCTATGGCACGTTCCCATATCCGCTGTTTTACGTCTTCTGATATACGGCCGGCAGCACATATTTATATTTATGCTGTATGCCCGCCAGTGATTCCGAATGGCCCACGAACAAGATTCCCCCCTTATTCAAATAATCCCAATACCGATTGACCAGTTTTCCCTGGGTTTGTTTATCAAAATAAATCATTACATTCCGGCAAAAGATAAAATCAAAAGTGGTATCGAAAGGCCATTTTTCCATCAGATTGAGATACCGGAATTTAATGATATTTTTCAGTGCCGCGCTGACCTGATAGACTTTACGCCCTTCGATGACATTCGGGACCATATACTTCCGAAGCTGTTCCTGGGACAGAGGCGCAACTCTCTCCCGGTCATAGGTTCCCATCTGGGCTTTTTCGAGCACCCGGGTCGATACATCGGTGGCCAGAATTTTAATGTCCCACTGGCCGCTTTTGCCGAAGTAATCCTGGAGGACAATCGCCATCGTATAAGGCTCTTCCCCGGAGGAACACCCCGCCGACCAGGCGCGAATCTTGAGCTGCGAGGTTTTTTCCTTTTCTTTGCTTAACCGGTCCAGATACGTATCGGTCAGGAAATCAAAATGATTCTTTTCCCGAAAAAAACTCGTCAGATTCGTGCTGATCGAATCGACCAGGGAGGAAAATTCGCCTCGCCCTTCCGGCGACAAAACATAATCAATATATCCCTTAAATGTCTTATGCTTGCTCGTTCGCACCAGTTTGGCCAGGCGTGCCCGAACCAGACTTTTTTTCCCGTCGTGGAGATTGATCCCGCAGTGCGTGTAGATCACATCGCTGATTCGCTTAAAATCCTCTTCCGAGAGGGAATGATCGTTTTGCTGTATATCCAACATATCAGGCTACTCCCAGCGCCGAAGCATTTCGGTTATTTGCCAGGGCAATCAATCCAGGAACATCCAGTATCAAATGCACATTTCCGTCTCCCATAATAGCGCCGCCGGAAATACCGCGGATATGGCCCAGATAATCTCCCAGGTTTTTAATCACCACCTGCTGCTGGCCCAACAGGGAATCCACCAGCAGGCAGGAGCGTTCTTTGCCGTCGGCCACGATCACAATTAATGCTTCTGACGGATTGTCATATTGCGACTCGATCCCAAATAGTTTCCCCAGACGTATCATCGGGATCAGATCTCCGCGTACCATGATCATTTCTCCCCGGTCACAAACCGTGGAGAGCTGATCGGGAGTCGGACGAATACTCTGTACCAGGGATATGGTGGGGATGATGAATTTTTCTTTTCCCACCGAGACGATCTGTCCGTCGATCACCGCCAGGGTCAGGGGCAGGCCGATACTAAAGGTGGAACCGCGACCCGGTTCCGATTTGATATCCACCCGGCCCCGCAACGATTCCACGTTTTTCCGGACGACATCCATTCCCACCCCGCGGCCGGAGATATCCGTCACTTTTTCCGCGGTGGAAAGCCCGGCATGGAATATTAACTTGTACACTTCCTCATCGGACATTTCCAGCCCCTCTTTTATGATTCCGTTTTTAACGGCTTTTTGCAGAATCTTTTCCCGATTCAATCCCTTGCCGTCATCCACAATCTGGATGACGATATTGCCGCCCTGATGGAACGCTTTCAGATCGATTCGCCCGACGCGTTTTTTTCCGATTTTGACACGGTCTTCCGCCGGTTCGATGCCGTGATCGATCGAATTGCGTACCATGTGAACCAGCGGATCGGCAATGGCCTCGACCACATTGCGGTCCAGTTCCGTTTCCGCCCCGCTGATGTTCAGTTCGATTTCCTTACCCGCCTTGCGTGAGAGATCCCGAACCAGGCGGGCCATCTTCTGGAAGACGCCCTGGACCGGCACCATCCGCATCGACATGGACAAATCCTGCAACTCCCGGGTGATTTTTTCCAGATGCCGGATATTCCGTTCCACCCGCGGGTTTCTATCCTTGTATCCGGCCAGATCCTGGCTCACCATCGACTGGGCGATTACCATCTCCCCTACCATGTTGATCAACGAATCCAACCGTTCGGTCGTGACTTTGACTGTACTTTCCGTGGCGGCTGTCTTTTTATTACGCTGGCCTTCCCCGGAAAAGGCACCGGCAACTTCCTGTGACTTCAGAGCAGAGTCCAACTGCTCATTGGTGACTTTTCCTTCCTCGACAAGAATTTCTCCCAGTTTCCTACTCGCTTGATCCTCTTTTTGTTCTTTTAAGGCTTTTCGGACTTCCCCGGTGGAAAGAGTTCCGTTTTCCACGAGAATCGTACCTAATTTCGGGGGCGGTGTCTCCCCAGCCACACAGGCTTTAATCCGCTGGATCAATTCCTGTAATTTGTCATACGACTCCACCGGAACATTTTTCTCCACCGCCGTCAACAAGCTGGCAAGCATACCCTTGGTCACATCAATCGATTCAAAAATCACATCGACGCTCGATCCGGCCAGCAGCAATTCCCCCTTTCGTGCCAGATCGAGCAGATTTTCCGCCGCGTGGGCCAGCGAGCCGATCTGGTGCAGATTGAGAAAGCCCGCTACGCCTTTGATCGTGTGGAATGCCCGAAAGATCGCATTTAATATTTCGTTATCTTTCGGATTTTCCTCAATCAACAGCAAATTTGATTCGGCGGACTCCAGATGTTCGCGCGATTCGTTTACAAAATCCATAACCAGCGGGATATCCCCCTCGGCAATGGTCAACGATTCGGGGGTTTTCTCCGCCGGCGGAGGAGTTACGGACGGCTCACTTTTTTTCTCCGTTTTCGGCTGGTTTCCTGTGGCCGGGGCCGATTTCCCTTCTGACACTCCCGCTACCTTTGCCAGGGCATTTTGCAGCCAGTCCTTGGCCTGCAAGAGCTTTTCCGCCGGGAAGGGGGCTTTCAGGTCTTCCAGCAGCGATTCCGCCTCATGGCAAACCGCCGCGATTTCCTGCAATCCCATCAAGCCCGACTCCCCTTTCAGGTTATGCAGAATGGCTTTGATGGCCATCCGGTTTTCTTCGGAAGGCTGCTTTTCCGCCGCCATGATGGTGCTTTCCAGATTTTCCATCACAAAGGGCCGATTGGCTATAAATTCGTTAAATATTTCCCGGTCCACATTTGCCGGCAAAGGATTCCCGGTCTTGGGAATGGGATTAATTTTTTCTTGTCCGGTTGTCGGGCCTGGCGTTTTCAGAGATTCCACAGCCGCGCCGGGTTTGAGGTTTATCTGATGCAAAACTGTCTGGATGGATTGAATGGATTTATTGATGGAACTGATCGCATCATCCAGATCGTTGATTTCCCTCAGAATAATTTTCTCGATCAGATCTGCCGTTTCTTTGGAAATATCGCAGATTTTCCCGGCCTGTTCCCTGGGGAGACCTTCGATCTCACTGGCACAGGCACTGATTTTTTGCACATGGGTGTGCAAGTCAGCCAAAGCCCCCAGATCCGTGCTATCCAGAGAAACCAGTTGAAGGGCCGACTCCTCTACAAGTTTTAATATCTTTTCCATTTTTTTTTGTATCCATAAGGTATAGACGTATATTATGGCAACTATCCTACTCATCGGAGCGGAAAGGAGAGACCTTTAGCCACAACCGATAGGGAAAAACAGGAAATGAATAAAGGACGGAAAACCCGGCTATAAATCTTTGCCAACCGTTAAAATCCTCATAATCATTCGTTTTTCCCAATCCGACGATGTCCAATAATCCTCCTGGACAGAGTCCATATAACTTCCTGATTTACAAGATTTTACCTCTTTTTATCTTGCTACTTCATCCGAGTGCTTCGTTTTTGCAGAACTTCAGTTAAAAAACGTAAAATAGGGATTGACGCAATGGGGAATATATGTTTTAATAAATAAAATTGAGTAATGGAGTTTTGAAAATGGTAGTGGAATTTGTGAATAAAAATAGCTGGTGGTGGCGTGGACAAGATAACCGCGGGTTTGGCGGCTAGACGCCACGTACATACACAGATCAAGTGACCGCGGTCAAAAATAAATTGGCCGCGGTTTTTTTTTGGAGAAAAAAATTATGAAAGAGACATTTGTAACGAAAGGTGGAATCACAGTAATCCGCATCAAAGAAAGCCTGCCGATGCAAGAAGCGATGGGCCACATTTACAAACATATCGATCAGGCCAAAGGCTGCATTCTGGCCAGCGATTATGACTATCCGGGCCGGTACAGCCGGTGGGATATCGGGTTTGTGGACCCGCCGCTGGAGATGATCTGCCGGGGCCGACAGTTTGAGTTGCGGGCGTTGAACCAGCGCGGCATCCTCCTGCTGGGTATGTTGACAGAGGCCGTGACAAAACATCCGCATGTGGCTGAGGCTGAAGTTCGGGACGAGGTCATTACCGGCCAGGTACTGCCCATGCCGGATGATTTTCCCGAAGAGCAGCGGAGTAAACAGCCGAGTATTTTTTCCGTACTGCGGGCGATTTGTGACCATATGGCTTGTCCGGATGAATATTTGAGTATGTTCGGGGCGTTTGGGTACGACCTGGTTTTTCAGTTTGAGCCGGTTGAACTGAAACACCAGCGAACCGAAACCCAGAAAGATTGCCATCTGTTTCTGCCGGACCGGGTGGAGGCGATCGATCATCAGAAGCAGCAGGCCTTTCGTCTGTCTTATGAATTCACCGGGCCTGACGGGCAGAGTACCGAAGGCATCCCCGTGGAAGGGAAACGGTATAAACTGCCTCAACGGAGCATCACCTCGACGGAAATCGAATGCGATCATAAAGAAGGAGAATATGCCGAGAAAGTGGAGCAAATCCGCCAGGGCTGCAAACAGGGCGATTTTTTTGAAGTGGTTCTGTCGCAGGTATTCAAGGTAAAATGCGGGTACTGGCCGACGGAGATTTTCGGGCGGCTGCGGAAGAACAATCCCAGTCCCTATGATTTTCTGATCAATCTAGGGGATGAACAATTGATCGGAGCGTCACCGGAGATGTATGTCCGTGTCGATGGGATTGAAGTGGAAACCAGCCCGATCAGCGGGACGGTGCGGCGGGGCGGCAGCCCGATGAAGGACGCCGAGCAGATACTGACCCTGTTAACTTCCAAAAAAGATGAGTCGGAGCTGACGATGTGCACCGATGTGGACCGGAATGACAAATCGCGTGTTTGCCGGCCCGGAACGGTGAAGCTGGTCGGGCGGCGTATGGTGGAAAGCTATTCGAAGCTGTTTCACACGGTTGATCATGTCAAAGGGGATTTGCTGGAAGGCTATGATATGTTCGATGCGTTTTTGACGCATATGTGGACCTGCACCATGACCGGCTCGCCCAAACCGATTGCCATGCAAACCATTGAGAATCTGGAAAACAGCCCGCGGCAATGGTACAGCGGCTGCGTGGGGCTGTTCACGTTTAACGGCCAATTGAATACCGGCGTGACCATCCGAACGGTCCAGTTACGGGATAAAGTGGCAACGGTGCGGGCTGGGGCCACACTCTTGTTTGACTCGATCCCGGCGGAAGAGGAAAAGGAAACCCGGCTGAAAGCGGAGGCATTTCTGAACGCCGTCACCATCGAAGATTACACACCGGAAAACCGATTCAAACATCTGGGAAAGATGCAGGCCGGCAAACGAATTCTCTTTGTCGATTGCCAGGACAGCTTTGTGCATACGCTGGCCAATTATGTCCGGCAGACCGGAGTCGAGGTCATTACTTTGCGGGCCGGATTCAAGCCGGAAAAAATGGATGAGATTAAACCCAACCTGGTATTCATATCCCCCGGTCCCAAAACGCCGCGGGATCAGCACATTCCCGAACTGGTCGGCGAGGCGGTAAAGCGAAATTTGCCGGTTTTTGGGGTATGCCTGGGGCATCAGGGAATCGCGGAATATTTCGGGGCGGAGCTGGGGGTGTTGCCGGAACCGATGCACGGCAAGGAATCCATCGTTACCCATAATGAAAAAGGGATTTTTGCGGATATTCCCAATCCGTTCTATGCCGGCCGCTATCATAGCCTGTATGTGAAGCCGCAGACGGTGCCGGATTGTCTGGAAGTGACCGCGAAAACCGAGGACGGAGTCATTATGGCCTTACAGCATAAAAAGCTGAAAATCGCGTCGGTCCAGTTTCACCCGGAATCGATTTTAACCCTGCAGGATGATATCGGAATCAAGATTATGGCCAATGTGATTGAGATGCTAGCCCAATGAAAACAGGAGTGTGTTATGCTGCTGGAATATACCCAAAAAATACTGAATAAGGGAAACCTGAGTTTTTCGGAAGCCCAGTCTGCTTTGAACGCCATTCTGGACGGTAAATGCGGCGAAGTGGAAATTGCCGGGTTTTTGACAGCGTTGGCAGCCAAAGGGGAAACAGCCGAGGAAATGGCCGGGATGGCCCGTGCCATGCGCGATCATGCGGTACCGGTTCGCCCGCAGGCCAGACCGCTGGTGGATCTGGTCGGCACGGGCGGGGACGGTCAGGCCACCTTCAATATCAGCACCACCGCGGCGATTGTGGCAGCCGGGGCCGGAGTGGCGATGGCCAAACACGGCAACCGCGCCATTACCAGCAAATGCGGGTCGGCCGATTTGCTGGCGGCCCTGGGGGTGAAAATCGACGCGGCGCCGGGAATAATCGAACAATGCATCGATCAGGCCCATATCGGATTTATGTTTGCGCCGAGCCACCACCCCACCATGAAGTACGTGCAGCCGATCCGCAAGGCCCTGGGGTTCCGGACGGCCTTCAATGTGCTGGGACCGCTGGCCAATCCGGCCAATGTTCCCCTCCAGATCATCGGCGTGGCCAAACCCTATTTGCTGCCGGTGATGGCGGAAGCTCTGAAGCTGCTGGGCGTCAGCCGGGCCATGGTGGTACACGGGGAAGGGATGGATGAGTTCACCACCTGCGGGCCGACAGATATGATGGAGCTTCGTGACCGGCAAATCACGCGGCATACGGTGGATTACAGCGATTACGGGCTGGCCCAAGCGGAATTGGCGGACCTGGCTGGCGGGTCGCTGGAAAAAAATGTTGCGATTACCCGCGACATCCTTGAGAATAAAAAGACCGGTCCCTGCCGGGATATTGTATTGCTCAATGCCGCCGCCGCCATTATGATAAGTGGACAAGCTCCCGGTTTCGCCGAAGGAATCCGGAAAGCAAAGGAAAGTATTGATTCCGGCCAGGCGGCCCGAACCCTGGAAAAACTGGTTCGGATTTCGAATTCCTGAGGTTTTTTTGACTGCTATCATTAAAATATGCGGCCTTACCAACGAGATCGACGCCCACTTGGCCCTGCGGTATGGCGCCCACTGGCTGGGTTTTAATTTTTATAAGCCCAGCCCCCGTTACATCCAGCCGTCGGAGGCAAAAAAAATCATCGATACCCTGCCCAAAGATGCCGGTACCGTTGGCCTCTTTGTTAATGCGGATATCCCTGTGATTCAGGCCGTACTGGGACAATGTCCATTGCATATGATCCAGTTGCACGGGGATGAGAGCGCCGAACAATGCCGGGCAGTCGCGAAGTTCGGGGTACCGGTCATGAAGGCCCTGCGGCTCAGCCGGCCCGAAGATATCGAACCGATCAAGGAATACCAGACCGATTATATCCTGCTGGACGCCTTTCGGAAAGAACTCTACGGAGGCACCGGCCACACCTTCGACTGGAGCTGGATTCGGCAGACAGGCGGCAGAAAGATTTTTCTGGCCGGCGGGATCCGGCCGGATAATATAGTAGAGGCTTTGGCAGTCGGCACCTATGGCATTGATTTGTGCAGCGGCGTGGAAAAAGAGCCGGGTATCAAGGATACCGGCAAAATGAAGGAACTTTTTGCGAACATCAGAAAATATTATGAAAAAGAATCATAAAATAGTTATTTTCTTGGCGATCCTCCTCGGTTTCTGCTTTCTTTCCTCAGCCTGCCGAAAATCCACCCCCCCACCGGGAAAAGTCGCAAACCAGAAAAAACTGGTATTTATTGCCGGGCCGGGCAGTCACGGGTATGGCCTGCATGAACACAACACCGGTTGCCTGCTGCTAGCAGAATATCTCAACGAGAATATGCCCGGTATTCTGGCGGTGGTGCAAACCAACGGCTGGCCGAGCGATCCAGCCATACTCGACGACGCGGACGGGATTGTCATTTATTGCGACGGCAGCAAGGAGCATCCCATGGACGGCCATTTTGCGGAAATCGACCGGCTGGCCCAAAAGGGGGTGGGGATCGCCTGGCTGCATTTTTCCCTGATCGTCGAGGACCAGGAAAAAAGTAATTTCCTGCTGAAGTGGATCGGGGGGTATTTTGAGCCGAACTGGTCTGTCAATCCGTTCTGGGAACCGAATTTTGAAACATTTCCGGAACATCCCATTACCCGCGGCGTCAAACCCTTCAAAATTCTGGACGAATGGTATTTCCACATGCGTTTCGCGGAGGACATGAAAGGCGTCACCCCCCTGCTGACCGCCATCCCCCCCAAACGGGCCTTTGAGCAGGAAGAAGGACCCTATAGCGGCAATCCCCATGTTCGCCAACGGGTCGGCCAACCTGAGCATGTGGCCTGGGCCTATGAACGCCAAGACGGCGGGCGGGGATTCGGATTCACCGGCGGCCACGCGCACTGGAACTGGGCGCATAATGAGTATCGTAAATTCATTCTGAATGCGCTGGTCTGGATTACCGGCGCGGAAGTGCCCGCCGAAGGCGTTGCTTCCCGCGAACCTGCCCTGGAAGAATTAGCCGCCGGTCAGGACGAACCTCAACCGGACAGTTGGGGGGAAAAGGATATTCGAAAGTGGATCGAAAAGTGGAACCGGCCGGTCAGCGGCAGCGGCAAATGATCCCATCGCGGTGTCAGAATGAATGAGAATGGCATATTATTATTCGGCGGCACGTTTGATCCGATTCACAACGGCCATCTGATTGTCAGCCGCAGTGCCGCCGAACAACTGGGTGTGAAAAAAATCATATTGATCCCCTCCGCCCTGCCGCCCCATAAGCAGGATCGCGTAGCTGCCGATGCCCAAAACCGGCTGGCGATGGCGCGTCTGGCCGTGGAAGGCGATCCGCTTTTTGAGGTCTCGGATTGCGAACTCCACCGGGAAGGCCCCAGCTATACACTGGATACCGTCCGTTATTTTCGCAAAAAATATGGACCGGAATTGCCGTTATACTGGCTCGTTGGCGCAGACAGTATTGAGGAACTGCCCGGCTGGTATAAAATCAGGCAGTTGGTGGAGGAATCCACGATTGTCACCGCCGGCCGCCCCCATTATAATCAATATTCCTGGGACCGATTTAACCATATTCTCGATAATTCCCAGATCGCCCACTTACAAAAAAACCTGCTTTCGACCCCCCTGCTCGACATCTCGGCTACCGATATTCGCCATCGTATCCGCCACGGTTTATCCCTACGGTATCTCGTGCCCGAACCGGTACGGAATTACATATTCCGGAATAAACTATACGAAAGTCTTCCCGCCGACGGGCAGTTGGGATAAGGCGATCAGGTGTTTGGCCCGTTGAACCGCCTGAAATCGAGCCGCCATCTCTTTTGTGGTTGCAGCGGACATTGCCTCCGCCTGACGAAGCTGATGTTCCGCCTCCGCCGTACTCACTTCCCCCCTGGCCACCGCCTGCCGGGTAAGAATCATCACTTTGTTTTCGCGGACCTGCACAAACCCACCCTCGACATAATAATTCTTTTCCCCCATCAATTCATCATGATAACGCAGTATCCCCTGCCCCAATTTGGAAAGCAAAGGGGCGTGATTCGGCAGAATTCCTACAAATCCATCGTGGGTCGGCAAAATCACATCAAACACCTTTTCCTCTGCCACCTTAGCTTCCGGTGTGACAAGAGTAAATGTAATATTGGGAACTGCTGCAACCATCGTTTCCTTCCAGGATCAAAATCATTTGCCGGATGCGGATGAAGACATTTCCATTTTGCGTGCCTTCTCCGCCGCTTCTTCGATCACACCCACATACATAAACGCCGATTCCGGCAGTGCATCCCACTTGCCCTGACAAAGCTCCTCAAAGCTGCGAATGGTATCCTCCAGGCTGGTATATTTTCCCGGCATACCGGTAAAGGTTTCGGCTACCAGAAACGGCTGGGATAAAAACCGCTCAATCTTCCGTGCCCGCGATACTACCAGTTTGTCCTCCTCGCTCAACTCATCGACTCCGAGAATCGCGATAATATCCTGCAAATCCCGATACCGCTGCAGATATTCCTGCACCTGCCGGGCCACCGCGTAATGCCGCTGGCCCACAACATTGGGATCGAGAATCCGGCTGGTCGATTCCAGCGGATCTACCGCCGGATAAATCCCCTTTTCCGTAATCGACCGCTGCAGGTTCACCGAGGAATCCAGATGTGTAAAGGTCGTCGCCGGGGCAGGATCGGTATAGTCATCCGCTGGCACATACACCGCCTGGATGGAAGTCACCGCCCCTTTATCCGTGGAGGTAATCCGTTCCTGTAAATCCCCCATTTCCGTAGCCAGTGTCGGCTGATACCCTACCGCCGAGGGCATCCGGCCCAGCAGTGCCGATACTTCGGAGCCTGCCTGGGAAAAACGAAATATATTATCGATAAACAGCAGCGTATCGGCGCCGGTCTGATCCCGGAAATATTCCGCCATGGTCAGGGCCGTCAAGGCAACTCGCAAACGGGCGCCCGGCGGCTCGTTCATCTGCCCGAATACCATCACTGTCTGGTCCAGCACGCTCTTGCCGGTATCGCCGATCTTGGCTTCCTGCATCTCCAGCCAGAGGTCATTGCCCTCCCGCGTCCGTTCGCCCACCCCGGCAAAACAGGAATACCCGCTGTGAAAACGGGCCAGCCGGGCAATCAACTCCTGAATTACCACGGTTTTGCCCACCCCCGCCCCGCCGAACAAACCGCACTTGCCGCCGCGAACCAGCGGACAGAGTAAATCAATCACCTTGATCCCCGTTTCGAACATTTCGGTTTTGGAGGAGAGATCGGTAAACTCCGGCGGATCGCGATGAATCGGCCGAAATTCCTCGGCCTGCACCGGGCCTCTGCGATCGATCGGCTCTCCCAGCAGATTGAACACCCGGCCGAGAGTAGCCGGCCCGACGGGAACCTTCACCGGGGCCTCCGTATCCAGCACCTCCACCCCGCGTGCCAAACCGTCCGTGGAACCTAGCGCAATGGCGCGGACCTTGCCGCCCCCCAGATGCTGCTGCACTTCCCCCACCACCTTAATGGTATTTCCCTTAACCGCGGCATCAATTTTCAAGGCATTGTGCAGCGAAGGAAGATGCTCTTCGGCAAATTCCACATCAAACGTGCTGCCGATGACCTGTATTACTTTTCCCTTGTTCATGCTTTTACGCTCCCAAACTATCCTATTTTAAGGCCTCCACACCACCCATGATATCCAGCAGTTCGCCGGTAATCTGGGACTGTCGGGCCCGGTTATATTGACTGGTCAACACCTGAATCATTCGCTCGGAATTTTCGGTCGCCGCCTTCATCGCATTCATCCGGGCCACCTGTTCGCTGGCCACCGAATCCACAAAACACTGAAACAAACCTGCCCGGATCGCAGCGGGAATCAACTCCTCTAAAATCTCCGAGGCGGAGGGCGATACAATATAGTTATCCAGCGAAACCTTCTTGATCATCGTATCGCTCTTGTCCTTGTTGATTTCACCCAGAGGCAAAAGCGGCAAAACATCCGCATAATAACGGGCGGCTGTGATAAACTTGGTATAAACCACCTGTACCCTGTCGATTTTCTTCTCCGTGTACAACTCGATATATTCATCGGCCAGTTTTTCGATCTGCTCATACCGGATTTTGTCATCCAAATCGGTGAACGTGCGGCTGACCGGCTGTTTGATAAACTTGAAATACTGGATACTCTTCTTTCCGGAAGCGTGCACATCGATATGCTGGCCGGCATTTTGCAACTGCCGGATCTGCTGACCGGCCAGCCGGATAATATTGCCGTTGTATCCCCCGCACAATCCCCGGTTACTGGTCAATACCAGCAAAACCGTGCGACCGGATTCCCGATTCGTATGCAGCAGCGGATGGGTTGCTTCGGAATCTCCCTGCGACAAATCGCCAATCAGTTCTGCGATCGCTTCCGTATAAGGACGCGCCCCGATAGAGCGAAGAAACGCCTTGCGGAATTTGGAAGTGGCGATCATCTCCATGGTCTTGGTGATCTTGCGAATATTCGCCACCGATTTTCGCCGTTTGATAATTTCTCTTGCCTTAGCCATAGCGTGCTATTGCATATTCCTTTTTTCTAGCCTTGCAGTGCTTTAAACTGCCGAATTCCATCGGTCAGATTCTTTTTCAGTTCCTCATCCATTTTGCCCTTGCTCCGCAGTTCCTCCAGCAATTCGGGTTTTTTCGCCTTGAGATACTCATGCATCTTCCGTTCCGTCTCCGCCACTTTTTTGGCCTCGATATCATCGAATAAACCCGTGGAACCGGCAAAAATACTGACTACCTGGTCGATTACATCCATCGGCTGAAACTGCGGCTGCTTCAGCAGTTCCACCATCCGGTAGCCGCGGTCCAACTGGGCCTGGGTCGCCTTGTCCAGATCGGTTCCCAACTGGGCAAAAGCTTCCAGTTCGCGAAACGCCGCCAGATCCAGCCGCAGCATGCCCGCGATGTCTTTCATGGCTTTGATCTGGGCCTTGCCGCCTACCCGGCTGACGCTGATCCCCACGTCCACCGCCGGACGCACCCCGGCAAAGAACAAATCCGGGCGCAGATAAATCTGCCCGTCCGTAATCGAAATGACATTCGTGGGAATATACGCCGACACCTCCCCTTCCAGCGTCTCCACAATCGGCAGCGCCGTCAATGAGCCGCCCCCCAGTTCGTTACTCAGTTTCACCGCCCGCTCCAGCAGCCGGCTATGCAGATAAAACACATCGCCGGGATAGGCTTCCCGGCCCGGCGGGCGGCGCAGCAGCAAAGACAATTGCCGGTAGGCCTGGGCCTGCTTGCTCAGGTCGTCATATACACAAAGCGTGTCTTTGTGTTCGTCATACAAAAAATACTCCGCCATCGCACAGCCCGAATACGGCGCGATATACTGCAGCGGCGCCGGGTCCGAGGCGGAGGCGGCTACCACAATCGTGTATTCCATCGCCCCATGTTTTTTGAGGGTTTCGACCACCCGCACGACATTCGATTCTTTCTGGCCCACGGCCACATAGACGCAAATCACATCTTTGCCTTTTTGATTGATGATCGTGTCCAGCGCAATCGCTGTTTTTCCTGTTTTGCGGTCTCCGATAATCAATTCCCGCTGCCCCCGGCCAATCGGAATCATGGAATCAATCGCTTTCAGGCCGGTCTGCAGGGGCTGGTTCACCGGCTGGCGATCCGCGATCCCCGGCGCGATAATGTCCACCAGCCGCTTGCGATCGGTGTTAATCGCCGCTCCTCCATCAATTGCCTGCCCCAGCGGATTCACCACCCGGCCCAGCATTTGCCGGCCCACCGGCACCTGCAACAATTCCCCCGTGGCACGAACCTGATCCCCTTCCTTAATACTGAGATAATCGCCATACACCACCGCCCCGATCGAACCTTCTTCCAGATTCATGACCTGCCCGTACACCCCGTTTTCAAACAGCAGCATTTCGCCGGCCATGGCGTTGCGCAAGCCGTAGATCCGCGCAATCCCATCCCCCACTTCCAGCACCTGCCCGACATCCGCCACTTCCAGCTCGCTGCGATATTGGGCTATTTCCTGTTTGATTACACTGGTTATTTCTTCCACTTTGAATTTCATCTCGGGCCTCTATCTCAAATTTCTAACTGCCATATTCGTCTTGCAACCATTTCGCCGGTTTCATTCCTCCAGAATCCATGCTCCCGTTTCCCAGGTTATATTTTTCCGCATCTGACGGCCCAATCGCTGCAACCCCCCCCGGATCGAGCCATCGATAATCTGATCTCCTACGGTCAGTATCATACCGCCGAGGATGGACGGATCCACTTTTGTTTTCAACAAAAACGTCTTCCGAAATGCACGGTTGATTTGCTCGGAATAGCGAACCCGTTCCCCGTTTTCCAGGGCCACTGCCGTGGTCAAGGTTCCTTTGACAAGTCCCATCCGGCCATCTTCCAAATCCGTATAGGCCGAAAAAATCACGGGCAGCAATCCCAAGCGATCTTTTGCAGCCACCACACCCAGAAAATCCATCATCAAGTCCGAAAACCGGTCCAAAAATACCTTCTGGAAAAATGCCGTCTTTTCTTTCCGGCTGATGGAGGGGCTTTCCAGAAACCGGGCAAAGTCCCCCTCCTGGCCGGTCAGTTCCATCAGGGCTTGCCATTCCTGGCGAACCGTCTCGTTCAAGTGCCGTTCGACGGCCAGCTCAAACAACGCCCTGGCATATACCCTGGCTATGGATTCCGATTCATTTCCTGACATACCAATTCCATTCCTTACTGATACGAGCCGTTCTGCATATGCTTTAACGACTCTTGCAGCAGATGACGGTGATCTTCGGGCGACAGACTTTTCTGGATAATGCGGGAGGCCAGATCTGTGGCAATCACCGTGGACTGTTCGTAAATTTCCTTCAACGCGCCATCCTTCGCCGCCGCTATATCCCTGGCTGCCTGCTGGCGCAGCGACTGGGCCTCTTCCTGGGCCTGTTTCTTAAACTGCTCCGCCATCTGAATCGCCTCCACCCGGCCTTTGGCAAGAATCTCCTGCGATTCCTTCCGGGCGCTGGCCAGTTGACTCTGGTATTCCTGCAATACCCGTTCCGCTTCGATCCGGGCTTTGTCCGCATCCTCGATGGTGTGGCGAATATGCTCTTCGCGCTTCTGCAAACCGGCCAGAATCGGGCCCCATGCCCACTTGCCCAGAACAAATACAATCAAGAGAAACAACACGATGGTAAACAGCGCTGTGAAGATGTCGCCCGAAAAAATACCGGGCGATTCGGCCGCATGACCGGTTTCCTCCGCGGCTTCTTCCGCAAAAGCCGCCAGAGGGCACACCACCATCCACAATAATGATACCAATCGGCTTAAGGTTCGGCGAAACATAGATAGCCTTCTCCGTATGTATTTGAAACACAGGTTTCCACCTGGAGCGACACTCAGACTTTATTCATCGCCATCAAGCAAAGAATGATCGCAAAAAAGGTAAATCCTTCAATCAAGGCGGCGGAAATGATCATACTAGTAAAAATCCTGCCCCCTGCCTCCGGCTGGCGGGCAATGCTCGCCAGGGCGCTGGCACCGATATTCCCAATCCCATTGCCGCCCCCAATTACCACCAGGCCGCTACCCACGGCAGCGCCTAAACAGGCCAATCCTTTGTCACCAATCAGTTGCGTCGCCTCTGCCAACATATTTACATCCATTGCAAGACCTCCAAGTCAGTTAGTTCTTTCTTGTACTTACTCGTATCATTCCTGTACGGGCACCAAACCCGCTATAAGTCTTCCTTAATGATCCGGATGAACCGCCGCCGCGATAAACTGCGTCGTCAAAAAGGTAAAGATATACGCCTGCAAAAACGCGACAAACACATCCAGGATACTCAATAGAACACAACCCAAAAGGGTTACTCCGGTAATCGTATAACTCTGCGACGCCAGCGCAATTCCCAGGAACGCGGCAATCACCGTATGACCGGCCAGTATATTCGCAAACAACCGGATCGCCAGCGCAAAGGGCTTCACCAACGCCCCGAAAAATTCCAAAACATACATTAAAGGGATCAGCGGAAACGGCACATGCGGAATAAAGTTTTTTAGGTAATGCCACAATCCCTGCTGCCGGATCCCGGATACATGGATCATCAAAAATGACAGGCACGCAAAACTGCCCGTGATCCAGATATTGGCGGTGGCCGCACCACCCAAATGCATCCATCGCCGGCCAGATAACAAATACAGCATTCCATCCGTGGGAATCATTCCCAGCAGATTAATGATAAGGATAAAAAAGAAAATACTCCACAAATACTTGATAAACCGGTCGGTATTCTCCTGCAACGCCGGCCGCACCACCTCATCCCGGATAAAAACACAAATACTCTCTACAAAATTCCTCCAACCCGACGGAACCATCGATTTCTGCCGTATTATCAACGGGAACAGAATCAGCATCAGTACCGCGGCCACGAATACCATCAACATATGATTGCTGAACTCTATTACCCGGCCAAACAGCTCCACCTCAAACAGCTTGTGCTGTACCACATGGGAAAATGGATCTGACGACGCCAGAATACCCAAACTATGCCACGTCATGTTCATTCGTTGGAACCAGGCTTTCCTTTTTGACGCCGGGATATATCACCCGGATGGACTTTAACACAATAAAGGTCTCCCAAATCAGTAATGCCAGATACAACACCAGGACAGCCAGAGCAAAAACCAATCGATTCTCACGCTCCAATACCAGCAGGTAAATAATCCAGGCAAAGATACCCGTCAATACCATCCGGATCATCGTAGCTCCCAGACAAGCCTGGACCAGCCAGGTCGATTTTTTATATCTGGCTATGACCACCGGAATCAAACTGCAAAACGATCCCAACAGGCCAACCAATGCTGCCCAGCCTATCGCCTCAATCCCGGCCTGTTTGGCCCAATACCAACCAGGCCAGGCAATACCGGCAGTCACTATGAGTATCAGGCTCAGTGCCTGAAGCAAAAGTTTCCCAAATTCTATCCACATATTAACTTAAAACCACTATCGACAGATCGTTGGGCCAAGGATGAAAAAATTTTACCATTTATTATTTACGCCAAGAGGCCGTCTCTTTTATTAACAGGTAGGTCATGCCGATCATGGCCACCACCAGGCCCGCAACCATCAGCCATGGTTCTGTTCCGTATCGCTTGTCCACATAGTAACCTGCATAGGTAAAAATTCCACAAACTCCCATGTACTCTATACCAACACTCATCCACCGCAATGACATCCGGTCATTACTTTTATCCTCTTTGTGTTCTGGTTTCCACATCCTTTTCCACATGTATATTTTAACTTATTTACTTATATTTCAATACTTTATATCAAAAACCATCGCGATTTCATCACATTGGGCCTGTTTACTGCAACGCACGCAGTCCGACCACACTTTCATAGGTAACTGATCTTTTTCCACCGGAACAAATCCCAATTTTTCAAAAAAGGCCGGTTCCAGCGTCAGCGTAAATATCCGCGGCACCTTTAAGACCCTGCCCTGCTCCAACTGACTCAGAACCAGAGCTTTGCCGATCCCCTGCCCCTGAAATCCCTCTTTCACAGCCAAGGATTTAATCTCCGCCAGGTCAGCCCAAATCACCTGCAGGGCACAACACCCCACCACCTGCCCTTCTACCTCCCAAACCTTAAAATCCCGCAGCGACTCGTACAAATGAGACAAGGACCGAAACAGCATCCGCCCTAATTCGGCATACGAATCGATCAACTCCCGCATCGCTGGGACATCATCTAATCGGGCATCTCGTATCAAGGCTATTTCCTTTCACCTTGCTGTAACAGGTGTATCATACCATCATTCCCATCCTCCGGCAATTCGTTCAAAATATCTTCGCTTTTCTTCGCATTCTTCACATATAATGACCATGAAAGAAGATAGAATACATGCAAAAATTTGTAATTCAAGAACATATTCAAAAAAACTCACGCCATTGGGATCTCATGCTCCAGCAGGGGGATGTCCTTGCGACCTGGCAAATCCCGCTCCCCCCCTCCCAGTGGCCCGGAAAACCGGTCTCCTGCCGCAAGATATTTGATCATCGGCTCCAATACCTCACCTATGAGGGGCCGCTAACCCAAAATCGCGGCTCTGTCAAAATTTATGCCGCCGGAACCTGCCAAATCGTCGATTCCTTAAAAAACTATTGGAGAATCAACCTGCAAAGTGATAATATCCGGGGAAATATGCTTTTGGAGCTTGTAAACGAGGATCAATGGCAATTATGTTGGCAAGGAGAATCCGGTGAATAATTCGTGCCGCCCCCCCTACTGCGCTCTGGTGTTGTTGGTATTCTTTTCTTTTCTGATTGCGGGTTTGTCAGGATGCTCAACTAATTCCCAGGCCCTGCAAACCATGAAAGCAGATGCCAAAGAACTGCCGGAAAATATGTGGAATGACACGAAAAAGCTGGTAACCGAACGGGAAAATATCGCGATTTTACTAATCGGCGGCGGCGCTTCCGGTTATACCCGTTGTGCCCATGATGATAAAATCGAGGATCATTTCGAAGGGCACCACACCTTCCCCCGTGATTTTACCATTGGAGTGGGTTCTTCCGGCAATCCGGTGACCCATTTTGCCCTGGCGGGAACCGGTTATCTATATGGAGTTATGGCCGAAAACGACGAAATGCACCAGGTATCCCGCAGCCTGATCGAGGCATTATCTCTTAATGGGATATTAACCACTGGTTTAAAATTCGTCGCCCAGGATGACAGCCCCAATGGGGAAAAGCTAGCCTGGCCCTCCGGGCACACCTCCAGCTCCATCACGGTAGCCACCGTACTGAATGAATATTACGGCCCGGTGGTCGGCATACCTCTCTATGCCCTCTCCGGCCTGGTCATGTATGAGCGAATGGAAACCGGAGAACACTGGGCCAGCGATGTAATCTTCGGCGCCGCAATCGGTTATACCGTCGGAAAAACGGTAGCGGACCGGTATAAACCGGAGATTTTCGGTATGCAGGTCACCCCCTTTATCAATCCGCAAAGCGGCACGACCGGCGTGGCTTTAACCAAAGAATTTTGATTGGATGTTAATCGCTACGTCCACAACCAACCTATCAGGTTATCTATATGATAAGGGAGCAGGATGTCATCACAACCTGCTCCCTATAGTGTAACTTCTTTGTTTAGTACAACAAAACCTTATCTGCGTTTCCGCAGCAGTGCCAAAGCACCCATACTCAAAAACGCAATGGTCGCGGGTTCCGGAACACTGCCGAAAGTATCCACATAAATCTGCTCATATCGACCTGGAACAGAATTAAACATATCTATGCCCACGATATACGACCCGGCCGTTACGGTAGCGCCGCTATAGGTCATGGAAAAATTGGCTTGCTGCCATTCTCTGGTCATAGCCGATCCCGGTATTGATAATTTATAGTTGTTCAGAAAAGCACCATTATACAGAAAAACATCTATCTGGGCCGGCTCAGCAGCTACAGCAAGCCCGAGTCTATACTGAAACGAAAACTCCACCACATCCCCATCGTTGATATCCACTAGTCCGGTATTGTACAAGGATACGGCACCACCCCCAAGTTCCATCACAACCATATTCTCAGGTGAATGCTCCCAGCCTTCCGTAAGAGGGGCCTGCGGGTGGACATAAAAGCAGCCGCCGGTGGTGGTGTACCAGCCCAGTTCGGACGGACCGCTCAACAGGCCTCTGTTGTCCATAAACCGATAGGGATATTCCGCAATGGCACCTTGCCATTCCACGGTCATATCGAAAGTCGGATTGGTTAGATGCTGGCTCAGATCGATCGTCACGGCCTGACCCGGCGCAGCTACACATACCACGACAGCTAAAACTACTAGCAACAACCCTTTTCTCATTTTCATTTCCTCCGTTTAACCAAGGTCATTTTCCTTTACCCTGCTAAACTATTTGTAAAAAACTTACCTCGAAATACAAAAACACAACACAAAAAAAGTCACGAATTTTTTTCTTTTGCTCATCACCTCCATCTTGCCAAATCATGGCTTTAAACAATTCGTACCGGCCGGCTGTTACACTGACCGGTACGAATCAATAAGCACCATCCGCTTTTTAAAGCCTTCCCTAAGGCTTAAAAACTATTCACAGCCAACAAGTTGCGGATCATTGCACTTGAGCCAGTCCTGCGCGAACTGGGCAAAATCTGCCAGATCGACATAGCAGTCCTTGTTCACATCGCCGGGCAGATATTCACCCTGGATAGCACAGGTAAGAACAATCTTTTCCGCGGCAATCTGTGCATCCACCATCGAAGGAACTCCCACGCCCTGCGACGCATTCGCGAAATACAGTTTCTCACCGGCAGCCATGCTCAGCACGCTGCTGTAGGAGACGGGTGTTTCCACATATTGATCCCAGATCACCGTAACCATATCATCGCGTACAATCTTGACATGCGAGCTGCGGGCGTCGGTCATGTCCTCAAAGGTTGCATTAAAGGAATAGGCACTCGCTTCGGGGGCGGTAAATACCACCGCCGAATCCGTCAGAGCATAAAAGGTAGCGCTCTGGATATTGATTCCGTAGGGTTTCCACTTAAATCCATAAGCGGATATCGCCTGATCGATCGGATTGTAGTTGACCGCACCATAGGAATCGCGGTCACCGGCTGTTTGCCAGGCCCAGAATTGGATCGCACCACCAATGCCGTTCGGCAGGGTATGATTGTTCATATAATGTAAGTATTGGGGGCCTACGCCGGGTGTATAGTCCAGCATCCCATAGGACCAGATGGTATCGGGATTGGTGGTGCCGCTGTAAGCATCCGCCAGATTCCAGATAGGCAGGGGTTCGGTCTGGAAGTGCCACACGTCACCGGTAAAGGTTTGGGGCACCGGGTTTTGCACGGTGACATCCACACGCCAGAAATAATGTTTTTCCAACGTCAAATCCGGATCAGGATCAAACTGGGTCGCGCTTATATCAGCCGCCACCAGGTCGGCCTCCGTAAACACCGGCTCGGTATCCTCATCCGTTGCCACCAGATAGACATCGTAGGTGGGATTGACGGCACCCGGGGGAGCATCCCAGCTCAAGAGGGTGGTCACAGGCACACTCACAGCATCGTCAGCCGGGCTGGGATTCCAGGCCAGCAGTTCGGTGACTTCGGTAATGACGGCTTGCAGAGGAGTGGTATCGCCGGGAATCTCACCATAGGCACTGACAATAAAATCAATCGTATCGTTAGCCTGAATGTTTGGCAGCACCGCCGTATAGGCCACGACGGAAGCAGTCCCTAAGGCTTCTTTCAGTATCGTGGCTTCGGTGGTCTCGCCGTTACGAATAACGAAGCAGGATACTACTCCTCCACCGGCGCCGGCACCAAACGAACTCTGGACAATGATATTGTCCATCGCCCGCTTGGCCGTCCAGCGTGCCACGGAAGCGTAAAGTCCGGTACCTAGGCCATCAATCGGCCCGGGGTGCAAGGCGGTCTGGCCCATTGGGCAGCCATACAAACCACCAGGTATTTCAAAATTATGGTAAATAAGAGGATTCCAGCCACTATCCCCAATGGGAAACCAACAGTCCGTCTGACTTTGTGTGCCAGTCACGATCCCGGTCGCATCGTAGAGGGTAATGGTATAGGGGAAAGTCCTACTACTGTCGAAATTAGGATCCGCAATATAGCCATAGGACCAGGTTCCATCCGGATTCGCCGGATCGACGGGATTGGAAGTCAGACTCAAATCGGCATTGAAATCGAAGACCACCGCCAACAGCGGAACCTGTATACACAAGGCTATCATGGTCATCAGAATGATTAACTTTTTCATTATTAATTCTCCTTTATTTTAATTTACTTTATTCTTGTTTACTGTGGATGGTTGGGACATTAGTTACAATCATCCGTATTCTGGGGATCATTGCACTGGAGCCAGTTACCTGCCAGCGCTGCAAAATCTTCCAGATTGACGTGGCAATCCTGGTTGATATCGGTTGCCATAGGTTCCACATCCGCACAGACAGCGTTCCTGATCAAAACATCCAGAGGTGTGACATCGTTGACACCGGTGTCATCGGCCGCACCCACCACGAAATCCAGCATATCCCCTTCCTGCAGGGCCATCACTTCCGCAAATGCCGCATCCGCAGTAGTTTCGAGCACACGCCAGATTTGACTGCTACCATTCTTGATTACGAAGCAATCCACCTTGCCGGCAGCTCCCGTGTAAAAGGTGGCCTGCACGAAGAATTTTCCAGTCACATTTCCCGCCGGGATTTCCGGCATGGTAAAGCGAGCCACACTGACAGCTTCGGAACCAACCAGATTGGGATCGGCTACATATTCCGGTTGCAGAGCGGATTTGCCGGCCGGACAGCCATAAAAGGCCCCCAGGTTGGTATTTTTAAATATAGCGGGCGTCAACCCGGCAGTCGCCGGTTCGAAATTCCAAACCGGGATATCATTCTCATCGATAACCACCGCATCATAAAGGGTGAGTGCCGCGGTTGTCAGAGTATCGGGATTCCAATGCCGGGTCTCACCGGGATCCTGCGTATTCGGATCGATCCGGATGACATCGGCGGTTCCATAGGACCACGGGCTTTGCCACTGTCCGATCTCACTGGGAGGATTCCCAAAAGTAATTCTCATGTCTTCGTTGAAATCCCAGGGATCAGCACCAACCGGATCCTCCACATAGGCAGGTATCTCTGTCAGGCTGGTGATGGTGGCATCCAGCGGCGTCGTATTGGACCCAAGGACACCGTATAAGCCGACGATAAAATCAATCGTATCGCCAGCCTTAATGTTCGGAATATATTTTACGAAGGGTATGGTATCATACGAGCCAAGTACCTGTACGATAACATCTGCATTCACTGCACCGCCGTTATAAACGATGAAATATGATACCCGCCCCGGTGCTCCAGCGTAAAAGGTTCCTTCAATTTTTACAGCAGGTTCATCGGCAGGAGCAATCCAGCGTGCCACACTGGCCCAGTTCCCACCGGTATCCAGCGGCCCGGGGTGTAGGGCGGACTTGCCCATCGGGCAGCCGTACAGATCCGCATTGGTGAAGTTGTGGTAAAGAGAAGGATTAAAACCACCATCACCAGCGGGAATCCAAAAATTTGTCTGCGCTTCCCCCAGCGTCGCGGCTACATCATACCGAAGAAATTCATAGGGTAGCACCATACTGCCCAGTTCCGGATCGACAGCATAGCCATAGGCCCAGCCCGCATCGTCGTTGGGATCTTCCGGATTACCCGGAATGGTGGGATTGTTCACAAAGGACAATTCGGTATTAAAATCCCAAATGTCCCCGACATCCGCCAGAGTTGCCGCCTGGAAACCCAGGCATACCAATAAAATCACTATACATTTTCTCATTTTTTTCTCCTTAACATAAATTGGAACTTTCTATCATATCATCCTTCAACACATCACATTCATTTGGCCTGATTAAACTGATTATCTCCTTTCCATTAATTTTCTATTCCACGAAACTTTTTTGCAATCAATACCACACCGACAGTGGTCATGGATTTCTCTTTCTGCTCACCTCCTTTCCTTCTTGCCGAAGTATTTCTTTCCGGGAAAATCTGCTCCATATTTAACCAGTTTATTATGAAATCTCTGCAAATTGTCGGTGATGACTCTGATAGGACATGACGACAGCGAATTATTTCTTTTGCACTAAAAAATAATTTACTTTATTATAAGTGAGTCGGAGTCAATCTCTGTCAGGTTAAAGTGAGTCGGTATCGCTCGGCAAAGGGATTACTGACTCACTCTCCTTTGAATCCTGATTTTTTTTCTTACAATCGTTTCTCCTTCCAACTTGATAAAAAATGTTTCTTATTATGCCTGCTTTTGGCTTTGTTCTTCTTTCCTCATATTTTTCCCAAACCATTCCAGACCATACTCCAGATGTTTTTCCATGGTCTGCCGGGCCTCAACCGCCTTCCCGTCCCGGATCGCGTTAAATATCTTTTGATGGACGACAAAAGTGTCCGGCATATTATCCTGCGGGGTCCACCACGTCATATAGTAAAACAATCCCGTCAGCATGGAACTCTGCATCGCCAGGATACTGTTGCCGCATTTTTCCGCGATGGTCTGATGAAAGGCCCGGTCAAAACGGCGGTATTCATCGAACATGTTTTTTTGATACGCATTTTCCATACCGCGCAAAATCTGTTCCAGTTCCGCAATCCCTTCCGGACTGATATTCCGGGCCGCCAGATACGCGGTCATCGATTCTATCGCCAGCCGGGAATACATGATTTCCTCCCAGCTCGATTTCCAGAATCCCTGGATGATGGGAGCCATCACCCGCAGGCTGCTGGCCGGATCAAATTTACCCACATACCACCCGGAGCCATGCCGTGCTTCCAGCAAGCCCAGAGTCGCCAGGGTAATCAAGGCCTCCCGCAGCGAGCGGCTGCTGATATTCAGGGCACTGCATAACTCTTTTTCATTGGGCAGCTTAGTGCCAGATTCCAGATTATTGGACTTGATATATTCCACCAAAATGGAAACAATCTGATCCACTTTGGAGGTCTTCCCATAATTTCCCCCCAGCTTGTCATAACGCGAAATAATCGTGGAAAAATCGTAGGTTTCGACTTGGCTGGCGGTTTTCCTCGCTATCGTATTATCGTAACTCATCATTTTTCCTAGTTTTACAATTCAGAAAGATCTTTATGTGGTAATCACGTAGTCATGTTATCACTTTTATCGTTATATGTCAACTCATAATTTACTATTTTCCTGAATATTTTTTTTCAATCCCCAAGAAAATGATGGCTTGAGTGGTGAACAGAACAGTAATTTCCGTTGTCATCGGCTTGACAATCATTTAGAATCCATTCGCTAAACGGTAATAATTTAATATGTTATGATCCGGCAACCTTTCCGGTCAGTCATGGTAATTGCGTAGATGAAATCCGGTAAACCAGATAATAACGACTTGCATACCCGGAAACGGGCATTATACATCTTTCTCGGCCTGGTGCTGCTGGTGGCATTTGGCTACGCCCTTCTTCCCTGGTATTTACCAGTGGATACCATTAAGAATCATCTGGCTGAACAGTTGCAAAGGGATCTGAAACAGCCGGTATCGATTGATAAATTAGCCATATCATGGCAAAATGGGGTAGAAATTCGGGATTTAACCGTTAAACAAGGTGAAGGTTTCGGTCCGGGTGATATGATTCGGGTTGCTTATCTCCAGACACCTTTTTCCCCGTTTGAGCTAATGAAATCCCGGTTGGCGAACCTATTGATTCAGGATGCTCATCTTTATGTGGTAATCAATGATCAGGGGGAGATGAATCTGGAGAATGCAGGGCAATCCAGCGGGAATACGATGGAAATCGCCAAAATTCAGATGGATCGGATCTATGTACATCTGGAGAACCTTTCCCAGCCATCCGCGAAAGAGACATTCCGGATCAGTTCCGGTTTTTTTGAGCGTGATTTTGAACCGGACAGGATTCGCTGGTCCCTCCAGGCCTATCAGGAGGACATAGACCAGCCGACCCTGCTTAGCCGGGGTGAGATCGCTCTTTCGCCGCAGCAAGAAGATCATACCCTATCCGCCGGGAAACTTTATCTGAATAAGCTCGATTCGGCAAAACTGCCGATGGAGCCGTTTTGCAATTCTCTGATCCGCAGGATCAATGAAAACAATCCGAAATTGCATATCCCCCCTATTCGGGAAATCAACGGCATATGTTCTTCCCAACTGGAATTAGTGCTAACAGAGCAGGACGAACTCCAATGCCGGGGAAATCTTGAGATCATCGGGGCTACTGTAACCACTATGGCTGAGGAAGAAACCTGGGTACGAAATTTGGACATAAAAACGAATTTTCTAACCTGTTATGATCCCGTCACTGATATCCTGCAAATCAAGCGATTGGCGGTAACCGGCCCGGGGCTGGACCTTTCGCTGCACGGCAGCTACAATCCCCAGCCGAATGTGCTAAGTTCGATAGAAGTGACGGTTGATAAAGGACAAGTGGAACCGGCGGTCTTATTACGAACGATCCCCTTCCTACAAACGCAGATGCTGGATCAGGAAGAAGGATTCGGCCTGACAGGCATGGCCCGCTTCACCGCCTCCGTATCTACCAGCGGTCGGGAAACCCAGGCCCAAATTCATATAGATGGTGCCGATCTGGCCTGGCAATCGCAAGAATATCGCAAACCGGCTGGGGAGAAAGTTACCGTGGAGGTGTCGTCTCGCCTGAATCATACCACCGGTAAGCTGTTAATAGATCCGGTAAAACTGCAAGGGTATTCCATCACAGCGGCCGTACAATGCGAAATAGAAAATATATATGAGTTGTTGTCTTTGCTGCAGGAAGACCCGAATACGATTTCTCCAATAGAGAAAATCCGCACTCCGGCGCAATTGATCTCGCTAAAGGCGAATGTGGAAATCGCGGAATGGGCCAGCCTGGAACAATCCCTGCCGGCGGTTTTCAATCGTTATCTGGCTGATTGGGAGCTGCAAGGCCCTGTTTCTGCACAACTCCATTTTGTCCCCGGAACGCAAGGCACCTTGGAACTGGGATTTACCTTACCAAAAGAGTCGATCTGCTTGTGGCGGGACCGTCAGAAACCGGGGGAACATTATTTATTTACCAAAAACGCGGATCGGAAATTTTCCCTCACATGCAGTGCCGGAACCAATCTGGACCGGATTGTATCCTTCCAGTCCCTGCGAATAACGGCAAGGCTGGATGATTATCTTCTGGAATTTCACGAAGGAGAACTGGATTGGCCGGTTGAACAGGATTCATCCAGACTCTTTTCGATAAATGGAGCATGGAATATCGAGGGAATCGAAAACTGGCTGACGGCACTGCCACCCCTGGCAGAATTTCTTCGGGAAAATCGGGCGGCGGTATCGGGCAGTGGGCAGGGGTCTTTTTCTTACGAGGAAGACACCCGGAAAGATTGCCGGGCCAGTGCCCTGTTTCAGTTGCCCCAACTGGAAATACAAATCGATCCGGCCCCGCAACTTTCGGAAGAAAATAATTCATCCGCAATCCCTTTGCTGCCCTGGTTCCGAAAAACCGGATCGGATCCGGCACAGGTAACTGTAAATATGAAGGGAGAGCTTGAAACAGGCAGGATGGAACTGAATTGCGAATGTGGTCTTGGAAACCTGTTGGTGCAGGGGACCATCCAAACGGTCCGGCCCGGCCTCATCAACGGTCTGTTTGATACCTTGTGGTTACAACAGGCGAAACTGCACATACAAGCCCGGCAGATGGAGAAGCTGGCCGATTATTTTCCGGCCTTTTTCCGCGGCGAAACGGGAAAAACCGACAGGCCGTTTCAAATTGCCGCCCTCTCCGGGGACTCCATATTGGATTTGCAGGTGAAAAGCGATCCGCGGGGAACCCAGATGACCTTTACGCTGGATGCCTCGCAAGCCGGTTATGCCACCCAATTTGCGGAATCGGAGCCGGACGGGGAATCATCCGGTGTGACCCGTTGGGATAAAAAGGCCGATACCCCCTGCTCCATTACGGGTGAGGTATTCCTGAATCATAAGGAAAATATATTACACTATCTTTCGGGCAATCAATGGAACGGATCTGAACCGGCAGAAGTTGCAATCCATTATCTCCAGGGGCAAATCGGCCGATCCAGCGTGAAACTGAGCGGTACTATGCAGGTAAGCTCTCCACCGGCGGAACCCAATCCGACGGGAAAGCCGACTATTTCCCCCACCGAACTGACGCTGCAACTGCATCTCGATCACGAAGATAGTTTGGCCGGTGAGATTCCTCTGCTTGAGCGAATTCGCGGACAATTGGGATTGCAAGGGTATTCCGATATCAAATGTGTTTTAATCCGGAATGTCCAGACCCATCAACCTGAGTTACAGACCCAGGTCGATCTAACCGGAACGGCTTTTCGCTTTGATCTGCCCCAGGCTCAGAAGAACCGGCCGCCGCTGGAAGTCAATAAACCCGCAGGAGATATTCTGCAAATCGAAATGGCACTGGCCCGCCAGGAGAACGGGCAGCTTGCGGTAGATCAAACCTTTCATCTGGCTGATAATTTCATTCACTGCCAGGGCACTCTGGAAGCCCCTGATAATTTTTCTTACCAAAAAGGAAAAGCGGATTGGCCGATCCAAACAGCGAATTTGACGATTCGAATCGACGCGCCCAACCTGGCCCAGCCGGCCCGCTGGCTCAACTCGCTGGTGAAGGTACAGTTGGATGGATTTCTGGATGTGACTCTGCCGGTATCGCTGCAATTTCAGCCGGAATTCTCCAGCTTCCTCAAACCTTCGCAACTGGATGGCCGTGTTTCCGGTCAGTGGGATTCCACCCCTTTCGTACTCTCCCTCGGCCAGATGGAGCTTTCCGCCTCCCGCCTGCACCTTCCTTCGCTGGCACTGCAATTCGGTGACAATCAGATTACCGTAATTGCCGATCTGGAAGAACCGATACTGAACGTGCAGGCTTTACACAATTCGGCTGTGCAACCCAGCGGCAGGATCGACATCCTGTCGGATAACCTGGACCTGGATTCTTTACAACAGGTACTGGCAGCCGGTAATCGATCGGACCGGGCCATGGTTTCCCCGGAAAAGCCGGAATCGTTAGATCTCAATGCCGGGCTGGCGATTTTACGCCGCTGTGACCTGCAAGGCACTTTCCATTTTGCCCGGTTGAGTTATGTGGATCCCAAAAACCAGGCCCGCATGAATCTCCAGGCCCTGAAAGGGCAATACGAGTTGGAGCAGGGTATGCTGAAGACTGCCTTTTCCGCGGGAATGAGCGGCGGGACCATCAACGCGAGTTTCGAAAGTGATCTGAAGGAACCGAATGCGCAAGTCATTCAGACAGTGGAATCGCTGGACCTGGCGGCGGACGATTCGCTGCGGCCGATGGTGGAAAGTGAATTTCCGGGCATGACCGTCACGGGTACGATCTCGGAAAAACGTCAGCTTCACATCCCGCTAAAAGGCCTGATTGAACATACCCTCGACTGGGCCGGAACTGGAACCACTATATGCACCCAGGGTACTCTCTACGGCCCCGGCGGACCGGGCTGGATGCTGAAGGTATTTCCCGGCCTGGAACTGGTGGAATATAAATGGCAAACCATGTCCAACCAGTATGAAATGTTTGCGGACGGCAGCAAAAAAAATCATATGCTGTTTTCGGGGGATGCATATGATATTTACATCGATGGCATTTCCACTCCGCTGCAGGACGCCAACGAATACCAGCAGGCCATCACCAAACTGGAAGCCGATCTGCAGGCCGCCCAGGAACAGGTAAAACAACTCGATCAGGGCGAAATTACCATGAATCCGGAAAAGGAGCAGATGATACGCCGCAACACCGAAGGACTCCGCCGGCTCTGGCAGCAGCATCAGCAGGGGGAAAAATTAAAAATAGCCGCCGCGGATTATATCGTAGGCGGCATCGTCACCGCCGGCGGCAAGGAACTGTTTGGAAAGCCGAAAGAGCTTCTGCGGGTCCCGATCTTCCGCTCGCATAGCTATATCGCCGGCTATAACATGATCGGCATCGAAACTACCAATGTATCCGTCAGGGAAATCAGCAAAGAAAATCTCATCTACCGCCTGATTACAGGGGATTAGCCGCACTTGCCGCCCTGGAACCAGCTAGGAATTCGTTTCCTCCAGTGCGATGCGGAAGGGATTTTCGAGATATTGAACCACCCAGCGGAGAAACCGGATTCCCCCGGCACCATCGATGATGCGGTGGTCGTAGGAAAGAGAAAGGGGCAGGATCAAACGCCGCTGGAGAACCGCTTCGATGTAAACAGGCTGGGAGGAAGCCCGGCCCACCCCTAAAATCGCAACCTGAGGCCAGTTCAGAATCGGTGCGAAGTGGGTGCCGCCAATGCCTCCCAAATTGGAAATGGTGAAATTGCCCCCTACCATATCATCGGGAGTGACTTTATGATCGCGGGCTTTTTGGGCCAGTTGGTTGAGTTCCAGGGCCAGTTGGAGGATGTTTTTTTTGTCCACGTCCCGTATAACCGGAACGAGCAGCCCCCGGTCGGTATCCACCGCAACCGAAATATGACAGTATTTTTTATAGACGATTTCTTCCGCATCGGGATCGTAGCTGGTATTAAAGATCGGAAACTCAAATAAAGCCTTTGCCAGAACCTTCAGTAAAATAGCGGTAATCGTCAGTTTCCCATCCTGCTCTTCGACGGTTTTCGCATACAGAGTTCGAAATTTTTCCAGGTCGGTTATATCCGCCTGATCAAATTGGGTAACTTGCGGCACGGTAGACCAGGTAAAGCGGAGATTCTCGATGATTTTTTTTCGGGTAACGGAGATTTTTTCCCGTTCAATTGTACCCCAACGGGCAAAATCGGGTAACGCTTTGGGAATAGAGGCGGTGAGGGTCGGGATGGATTGGCGAGAGATCCTGTTTTTGGCATAATTTTTCACGTCCTCAGCAGAAATTCGACCACCCGGTCCGGTGCCGGGGATTTGACTAATTTCCAGTCCCAGTTCCCGTGCCAATTGACGAACGGAAGGAGCCGCGGGGGCATTGGAAGATACGATCGGGGATGGCGGCTGGGATTTTTCGGCGGGCGTTTCTTCTTCCTTTGCCTCTTCTGCTGGGATTTTTATATGTTCTTGCGGTTTTTCTTCCTTTTTTTGTTCCACCTTTTCACTTGTAGTTACTTCCGGTTTTTGTTCGGTAGTCTGCGGCGCGTCTTCTTTGGCCTCCGTGTCGATCCTGACCAGCAGTTGCCCAACTTTGACCCGCCCCCCTTCCTTTATAGGGACTTCGGTGATTTTCCCAGCCAGTGGCGAAGGCACTTCAAACGTCGCCTTTTCTGTTTCCAGCTCGACGATGGGTTGATCTTTCTGGATGAAATCCCCCACCTTCACCAGGACTTTTATCACATCGCCGGAATCCACGTTTTCCGATATTTCCGGAAGTTGAATTTCTTTAATCATCATTTCATCTCTTTGGTATTCACAAACGAATCCTGGATCAAATCCATAGCGGATTGATTTTCTCCGGATCTAGATTCATGTTCATTATCGCCTTCGTTACCAGAGCCGAGTCCACTTTACCCCGGCAGGCAAGGGCATGCAGGGTAGAAAGGACAATGAACGGGGCGTCGATCTCAAAGTAATTCCGCAAGGCGGTTCGGCTGTCGCTGCGGCCGAAACCATCCGTTCCCAAAGCGGTCAGGGGACCAGGAAGCCACCTGGCGATGGAACAAGGCAGGGCTTTGAGATAATCGGTGGCCGCGACAAATACCGTATCGCGATCGGCAAAGCAGGACTGGAGATACCCTTTTCGGGGTGGCTGCTGGGGATGGAGGATATTCCACCGGTCCGCTTCCAGGGCGTCGGTATATAATTCCTTATAACTGGTGACACTCCAGACTTCGGCGGGAATATCATATTCGGACTGCAAAATCTGCCGGGCCTTGACAACTTCGTTCAGGATGGCTCCGCTGCCCAGGAGCGTGACAGGGGCATTTCCCTCGTCAGCAGTCTGGAAACAATACATCCCTTTGAGGATCCCCTCCTTCGCACCTTCGGGCATAAGGGGCATTGGGTAGAATTCGTTCATGATGGTAATATAATAAAATAGCTTCTCCTGCTTTTCATACATGCGGTAGATACCCTCCCGGATAATAACCGCCAGTTCGTAGGCAAAGGCGGGATCATAGGCTTTCAGGTTAGGTACGGCATAAGCAAAAAGATGGCTATGCCCGTCCTGATGCTGCAAGCCTTCGCCCGCCAGGGTGGTACGTCCCGAAATTCCTCCGATGAGAAATCCTCGGGCCATGATATCGGCGGCGGCCCAGATCAGGTCAAACATTCGCTGGCAGCCGAAAATGGAATAGAACAGGAAAAAGGGGATGGCAGGGATACCATGGGTGGCATAAGCGGTCCCGGCGGCAATAAAGGAAGACATGGAACCTGCTTCGGTAATGCCTTCTTCCAGAATGGCGCCATCCGTTTTTTCGTTATAGTAGAGCAGGCTCTCTTTATCCACCGGCTCATAACGCTGGCCCAGCGGCGAATAAATTCCAACCTGCCGAAACAAGGACTCCATCCCGAAGGTCCGCGCTTCATCGGGGACAATCGGCACGATCCACTTTCCGATAGCCGGATCTTTCAAAAGTTTAGCCAGAAGGCGAACCATGACCATTGTGGTAGCCAGTTGGCGATCCTGGGATCCCTGGTAAAACTCCTCGAAAAGATCCTCGGCGGGAGTCTGAATAGGTGAGACATTTACGGTACGCTGCGGGACGAATCCGCCCAGCACTTCGCGGCATTGCCGCAGGTATTTCATTTCGTCAGAATCTTCGGCAGGCCGATAAAAAGGAGCCTCCGCTACTTCGCGATCCGGAATGGGGATGCCAAAGCGGCTTCGAAATTCGAGTAATTCCTGTTCGTTGAGTTTTTTTTGCTGATGGCTGATATTCCGCCCCTCGCCGGCTTCACCCATACCATAGCCTTTGATGGTTTGGGCCAGGATTACGGTAGGTGAACCGGTATGTTCGACCGCCGCCCGGTAGGCGGCATGCACTTTGAGCGGATCATGGCCCCCGCGCTGCATCTTTTCCAGTTGTTCATCCGAATAATTGTTCACGAGCTGCAACAGGCCCGGATCGGCTCCGAAAAAATCTTTTCGGATGAAATCCCCGGAAGAAACCGCGTATTTCTGATACTGCCCGTCGGGAACTTCCTGCATACGCCTTGCCAGTATCCCGTCGGTATCTTTTTCGAGCAAGGGATCCCAGTCAGAGCCCCAAATGACCTTAATGACATTCCAGCCGGCCCCGGCAAAAACAGTTTCCAGTTCCTGGATGATCTTGCCATTACCGCGTACGGGGCCATCCAACCGCTGCAAGTTGCAGTTGATGACAAAGATCAGATTATCCAGTTTTTCCCGGCCGGCCAGACTGATGGCCCCCAGGCTTTCCGGTTCATCCATTTCCCCATCGCCCAGAAAGGCCCAGATTTTCTGCTCAAAGGGTTCTTTGAGTTTTCGATCCTGGAGGTAACGATTGAACCGGGCCTGATAGATGGCCATCAGCGGGGACAACCCCATCGAAACCGTGGGAAACTGCCAGAACCAGTCCATCAGCCGGGGATGGGGATAGGATGGCAGCCCGCCGTCCGGATGCAGCTCACGCCGAAAATTCTCCAGATCAAAACCGGAGAGCCGCCCCTCCAGAAAGGCACGGGCATAGATGCCGGGGGCGGCATGTCCTTGAAAATAGATTAGATCTCCCTCCTGTTTATCGTTTTGGGCGCGAAAGAAATGGTTGAAACCCACTTCATAGAGCGTAGCGGCGGAGGCATAGGTGGAAATATGACCGCCGATACCGCTTTCCTCCCGGTTGGCCCGCACCACCATGGCCATGGCATTCCAGCGTATGAAGCTTTTAATCCGGCGTTCCATGTCCCGGCGTCCGGGATAAGCCGGCTGCCGGGAGGCGGGGATGGTGTTGACATAGGCCGTAGCGCCGGCGGAGCGGAATGGGATTCCATATTGCCGGGCCTGGCTGAGCAATGGTTCCAGAAGCGATTGGACACGCTGGAGACCCTGACTTTGATAGACCTGCCGGAGCGAATCCCGCCATTCCTGATCTTCCTGGTCCTGTATTCTTTTATTGGGCTCGGTCATGATCCGGAACAATCATCTTTTTCCAATTTGATACAATAATACATACCCGTCAGCCCCTTTTCTTTCCAGAGAGGGCAGTCAGGGCAATGGCAGCCTCGTTTTTCAATGGCATGCGCGCTGGCCCCCCGAACACAAAAAAGCCCTTCTCCAGACTTTCTGGGATAACTGGGGCATGACAAACAGTTTCCCTGCATACAAATCTCGAACTGTTTTTGTGAATCTTCTACTGCGGGCATTTGGCGGTCCTTTATCGTAGTATGCAATCCAATGAATCTATAATTGATATGGGATTACCCCGCTAAAAGAAATAAGGAAATTCCTTACTACCATTCAGGAATATCCTTAAAACCCGACCGCAAACCATGCAGACCCGGTTGCCTGCTCAATACGCCGCGAAGCCGAGAGGCTTTTTCTCTTATTGATGCCATTTTACCCATTTGACGCTTCTGTTAGTCGCTGCATGGAATGCGAGAAATGTGAAGCAGAGTTGCCGTCCGCCAGGACCCTTGGCAGGGGGCAGATCGCCGCGAGTTCGGTTTGTCATTTGACGGTTCATTCTGAACCTGCATTAATGGCCAGAAAGGGAACGTTAGTCATTCCCCGGCTCATCGGACGCCGGCGGCCGGATCTGGTGCCAGAGCTTCTCCGCCGCCAGCAGATGATCCTCATAAGCCGGATCGTCGGTAGTAGCCCCGGGGATCGGGCCGATGGCCTCCAACTGTTCGAGAATCGCCCGGAAGGTTCCCTCAACCTCCGCATTCAGCTTGGCACTCTCGAGGAACCGCCGAATCCGCTCCTTCATGACGATATACATCATCACATGCTCGCGGAACGCCCCGTCCAGCCGCCACAGGCCAAAAAAACTGTCCAGCGAAGCAATAAACTGCTGCAGCGATAGTTTACCTGCCGATTCGGCAAACATCATGGCCCCATACTATCCTGTCTGCAAAATACCCGCCAGAAAATAATTTCCAAATGTAACGGTTGCGGTAAAATAATAAATACACCACACGGCATCGCAAAAGATAAAAATTTACAAGAAACATTCTCCCGCCTTTTGCGCAGACAAAGGTTGTGTTCCATCTACTTGTTTTGAGCCGATAATTGACGGAACCGCCAAAAGTCGATATTAACTTCCTAAAACAGCTCTGGCTCTCCGATAACAAGGGGACGACGAGCTTTTGACGCTGGCGTCATAATTGTTTAGTTTTCTTCCGCTCCGCAAATCGCTGCAAGACCACATAAAAAGAGGGTACAAACAGGACCGCCAGGCAGGTGGAGGCCAGCATTCCGGAGGCGACAGCAATACCCAGTGACTTTCGGGCACTGGCGCCGGCGCCGCTGGCCAGCACCAGAGGCAGGACGCCGAGAATAAAAACAAAGGACGTCATCAGGATGGGGCGAAATCGGCTCTGGGCCGCATCGACGGTGGCATCGATAATACTCTTGCCGGCCTCTCTTCCTTCGCGGGCCATCTCGACAATCAAAATCGCATTTTTTGCGGAAAGTGCGATCAGCAAAACCAGCCCGATCTGCACGTATATATTATTCGCCAGCCCAACCGCTAGCAGGGCACCGACCGTCCCCAGCAAAGCCAGCGGCACCGCCAGAATGACTGCACCCGGCGTGATCCAGCTTCCGTACTGACCGGCCAGCACGAAATACACCAGCAGGATGCCAAGCCCGAAAATAAAGTAAGAAGAACTGCCCACCAGTTTTTCCTGATAAGACATGGCAGTCCATTCATAAGCTAGTCCGGGGCCCAGGTTCTGGTCGGCGACAGTCTGCATAACGTCAAGCCCCTGGCCGGAGCTGAAACCGGTGGCGGCCGAGCCGTTGATGGTGGCAGTAGGAAACAGATTATACAGGGAAATCAACGCCGGCCCCTGGGCGGATTGAATATCCACCAGCGAACCCAGTGGAACCATCTGGCCGCTGCGATTACGTACATAATAGCTCTTGATGTCCTCCGCGGTAAGGCGGTGATTCGCATCCGCCTGGGCAAAAACCATGAAATTATGGCCGAATTTCGTATAGAGATTCGCATACGTAGAACCCAGGTAACTCTGAATCGTCTCATACACATCGCCGACGGGTACATCCAGGGTTTCGGCCTGCGCCCGATCCACCGTCACCGAAAGCTGGGGCGTCTGGGAGCGGAACGGCGTGAAGGCCGCCTGAATGGCGGGATTGGTTTTGGCAGATGACACCAGGGCATCCGTGGCTCGCTGGAGCCGGGTGAAATCATAGCTGCCGTCGGTCAGTTCTACCTGCATCTGGAATCCGCCCGAAAGCCCCAGCCCCTGAATCGGCGGCGGGATCAATACCAGGGTGGCGGCCTCCGGTACATCCGCCAGCTTCCCGGTAAGATTCCGGTAAATGCTTCTCATGTCCTCACCGGCTCCGCGCTGCCCCCAGTCCTTGAGCATCAAATACACAATACCTGTATTGGCCAGCGAAGCACTGTTGTCCAGCGGCGAAATACCCCCGATGACAATCGTGTGTTCCACGCCCGGAACCCCGCTGGCAATCTCGGTAATTTTATCCATCGCCCGTTCCGTGCGCTCCAGGGAGGCTCCATCGGGCAATTGGGCGGAAATCATCATATAGCCCTGATCTTCCGTGGGGATAAAACCCGTAGGTATTTTCATCAGGCCCCAGCCGGCAATTCCGACCAGGATCAGGGCGATAAAAACCATCAGGCCGCTGAACCGCACCATCGACCGGATCATCCGGGTGTAAAATCGTTCGCTGGGTTCATAGATGGCGTTGAAGGCCCGGAAGAAAAAGTTTTTTTTATGATTGGGGTCGTGTGGGCGCAGCCAGAGGGCACACTGCGTGGGTTTCAGCGTTATGGCATTGATCGCGCTGATGACGGCGGTAACGGCGATGACCAGGGCGAACTGGCGATACATCTGGCCCGTGATGCCGGGCATGAAGGCCGGCGGCAAAAAAACGGACATCAACACCAGCGTAATGCCGATAATCGGACCGAATAGCTCACGCATGGCATCAATGCTCGCCTGCTTGGGAGTCTTACCGTGTTCGATGTGTTTGGCTGCTCCTTCCACCACCACAATCGCATCGTCCACCACGATCCCGATGGCCAGCACGATGGCGAAAAGCGTAAGCAGATTGATGGAAAAACCAAGCACGGCCATTCCCGCAAAGGCCCCTACGATAGTCACCGGCACCGTGGTGGCAGGGACCAGAGTCGCCCGCCAGTTTTGCAGAAAGACCATAATCACCAGCAGAACGAGGATTCCGGCTTCATAGAGCGTGCTGTACACTTCGTTCACGGATTCTCTGACGAAGATCGTGGTGTCGAAGGGAATCTGATAGGTAAGACCCGCTGGGAAATTCCGGGCGTACTGCTCCATGGCGGACTCGACGCGTTTGGCGGTATCGAGGGCGTTGGCCTGGGGCAGCTGGTAAATCGCAATGCCGCCGGCGGCACTGCCGTCCATCTTGAAAAACTGCCCATAGGTTCGGGCGCCCAGTTCCACCCGCCCGATATCGCGAATGCGGGTAATCTGCCCGCCACCCTCCGGTGCTGACTTAACGATGATCCGCTCAAATTCCTCTATCTCCGTTAACGCTCCTTCTACGTTAACCGTGATTTGAAAGTCCTGACCGGCTGGGGCCGGCGGCATACCGATCTGACCGGCGGCAACCTTGACATTCTGTTTTTGAATGGCATTGATAATATCCCGCGGCATCAGCGAACACTGTCGCATCCGCTCCGGGTCAAGCCATATACGCATACTATATTCCCCAATACCGAAAACCATCACATCGCCGACACCCGACACGCGGGCCAGCTTGTCGCGCAGTTCAATCGTCCCAAAATTGCTCAGAAACAAGGCATCATGAGCCTTATTCGTCGAGGTTAAAGTGATGATCTGGAGGATGGCCGTGGATTTCTTCTTGGTCACCACACCCTGCTGTTGCACCGCCGTGGGCAGCAGCGACATCGCCGCCGCCACCCGGTTCTGCACCAGTACCTGGGCAAAGTCAAGATCGGTGCCGACATCGAAGGTAACGGTCAGTGTATAACGGCCGTCGGAGGTGCTAGTGGACTGCATATAGAGCATTTTTTCCACCCCGTTGACCTGCTGCTCAATGGGCAGTGCCACCGTTTCAATCAAGGTTTTGGCGCTGGCGCCGGGATAGGTGGCAGTAACCTGAACGGTCGGCGGCGTAATAGGCGGGTACTGCGCCACGGGCAGCAGAAAAATCGCCACGCCGCCCAGCAGCATAATCACAATCGCAATGACATTGGCCAGTACCGGCCGCTCGATGAAGAATTTGGCAAACATGAGAACCTTTCACAAAAATAGTTAACGAGCCAGAATGGTCGAGCTATGTTCATCTGCGTTTTGGTTTGTCACTGTAACTTTGGAGCCGGGCCTGGCATTCATCAGCCCGCTGACAATGACACGGTCTTCCGGCGCCAGTCCGCTTCGGACAGAACAACCAGCTTTGGTCATAGGTCCTTTCACCACGGTGCGCCGGGCCACGATGTCCCCGTCTCCCACCACCAGCACATAATCACCCTCCTGGTCATTGCCGAAAGCCGCACCGGGTACGATCAGCATTGGTTTTGCCTCGCCAAACGGGATTTTTATTCGGGCGAATAACCCCGGGAAAAATGTCTTGTCCTCGTTTTTCACTACCGCACGCATCTCAATGGTTCCCGTGGACGTGCTGACAGACCGGTCCACGAAATCGAGTGTCCCCTCATGCGGGTAGCCTTCCTCATTCTGTAAGCCAACGAACACCGGCGCCTTTCCTACCGCTCCACCAGCCGCCTCCATTCCCTGCTTCTGCATCATTTCGCGAATTTGCAGGGCATCACGCTCGTTCAGATTAAAGTACACGTAAATTGGGATAATCTGATCGAGCGTCGCCAGCCGGGTATTCCCGCTGGGACCGACCAGGTTGCCCGGATCTACCTGACGCCGACCGATATATCCGCTGAATGGCGCCGATACGCTGGTATAACCCAGGTTTAGTTTCGCCAGCTCGACCTGGGCCGTCGCTTGATCCCGCTGACTCAGCCATTTTTCCACATTCGCCACCGAGGTAGCGTTATTCTTCATCAATTCCGTCTGTCGGTCATACTCCGCCTGCGACTTGGTCAGTTCCGCCTGTGCCAGCCGCATCTGCTGCTCATACGTGTCCGGCTCAATCACGAACAGGAGTTGCCCCTCCTCGACAAACAGTCCGTCCTCAAAATTGACCTTTTGCAGATAACCCGACACCCGGGCCACCAGATCCACACTCCGCGAGGCGGCCGCCACCCCCGTCAGCTCAATCGAATCGGTAACCATCTCCTGTGTCGGATGGCACACAGTAACCGATGGCGGAACCGGCGGCGGGGCTTCGACAGGCTTGCGGCAGCCGGTCCCAAATACCGTTGCCGCCAGCCAACATCCCCCTAGTAAAAATAATTTTATTCTCATGGTTTTTTATGCTCCCGTTTTTCCGAGGTTATTGGCCTTCCTCCGCACGGGTGGTTTCCTTTTCCACCACAGGCTGCGGCATATGCTGCGACGGCTCCAGCAGCTTGCCCCAAGGGGTACGTTCCGCCATTTCCGCCTTGGTTGCATCCGAAATCACATCATGGCCCTGGCGCATTTCCCATCCGCCTCCCAGCGCCCGGTAAACCGAAATAATTCCCTGCACCACCCCGCCCCGGCTGCTGGCCAGCGCATCCTCCACCGCCAATTGCGACTGCTCCGCCGTCAGCACCGTGGTATAATCCGTTTGGCCTTCCTTGTATTGCAGCATGGCCAGCTCCGTGGACCGGCGGGCCGCGGATGCCGCCTGCGTCAGAAGATCGACTGCCCGTTGTTGGCAGGAAAAACTGGTCAACCCATTTTCCACTTCCTGCTGCGCCACCAACACGGTATTCTGATAATTGAGTACTGCCTGTTGAAATTGCGCATCCTGCACGCGCACCTGATTAACCAGCCGGCCGTAGTTGAATATTGGAAAAGTAAATCCGGCCCCGACACTGAGGTCGCGGCTGGACCAGTTAAAAATATCCGTCAGAGAATTTTGCCCCTGATTATTGGCCGACGCTCCCAACTGACCGGATAAGGAAAAAGAGGGATACATTTCGGCCGTGGCCACCCCGATCAGCGCTGACTTCGAAGCGGCGGCCAGTTCGGCCTGACGCACATCCGGACGGCGGCGCAGCAAATCCCTCGGAATACCCGCCGCCACACAGGCAGGGGAGGGAGGAATCCGCCCTGGCCCGCTCAAAATCTGGTCCATCTGATCGGGCGTCTCCCCCAGCAGTACCGCCAGCCCATTTTTGGTTTGGCGGAGCGTTTCTTCCAGCCGGGGAATTTGTGCCTCCGTCTGCGCCAGTTGCGTCGTGGCCTGCTGCACGTCACGTTCTCCCGTCTCTCCCGCCTGGAACTGCACCGTCGCAATACGCAGGCTCTCTTTTTGCGTCTCCACATTTCGCGCCGCCACACCCAGCCGTTCCTCCAGGGTCCGTATATTCACATAGCTGGCGGCCACATCCGAGATTAGCGTAATCAGCGCATCCTCATAAGCGGCAACCGATCCCAGAAAAGATGCCTCCTCGGCCTCGATGCTCCGCCGATACTTCCCCCAAAAATCAATTTCCCACGCGGCGGCAAACAACAGTTGATCGGTCACATGGTCCTGATTAATACCGGGAAGTTTGGAAATCAGGCCGTCATTCAGCCGGGTATAATTGAGATCCCCGGTAATAACCTGCTGCTGGGGAAACAAATTGCCGATGGTCTGGTTGAGTCTGGCCCGCGCCTCCAGTATACGGGCGCCGGCTATCTGGAGGGACAAGTTGTTCTGATAGGCTCTGTCAATCAATTGATTGAGTACCGCATCCTCAAAACCCTGCCACCATAAGGTCTCCGCTGCACTATCGGTTCCAGTGACAGGGGCGGAATCTTCCATCCACTGCTCAGCAACTTTAGCCTTGGGGGTTTCATAATCCGGCCCCACTTTGCAGGAAGATACCAACACCAACAGTATCGCTGCAAAAACAGATAATCCGGGCTTCCTAAACACATAAGTATTTGTTAGACAGTGTTTTATAATTCGCAGCATGAATCCTCGGTGTATCTTCTCATTCATAACTTAAATATAGTCATTTCTACGATAATGTAAATTCTATTCTGAATGACTTCCCTTTGTCTGTCAAGCCATTTTATACCATTTAGTTTTTAGTAAATGTTTGTGGAAAATGCACTTGACACCAACTGCCCAACTCCAAACAATGAACCTATGGCTGTTCGAATGAGTATTGCAAAAAAAATCTTTGGCCTGGCGGTGATCCTGCTGTGTCTGAACCTCATCGTGGCCGGGTTATTTCTCTACCATATTAACATGCTGCAGCAGGAGATGCAGATTATTGCCAGCCGCGGTATCCCCCTGACCAAGGCCCTGGAGAATCTCGATAAATATGGCATGCGTCGACAGCTGGCCTTTGAACGCTGGTATTACGCTCTCACCAGCGACGATCCCAACACCCTGAGGGCGGAGGAGGCACGCGAAAATTACGAAACCTACTTCGAAAAACTGACAACCGAGTATGCCACAGTTCAAAAATTAATCCATTTGCCGGTCGCTCAGGAACACCATCCCAAAGAACTGGACGAAATTCGTACCCTGCTGAATCAGATAGACCCGGTTTTCACGATTATCAGCACGCGCCAGCGTGAGGTAATCAATCTGCAACTCGCCGGTCAGCCTCAGCGGGCCGGCGACCTTCTGGAAGTGATAAAGGATCTTCAGGCCACGGTTCAGAAACAATGGACTCAGCTTCAGGATCAGATTGCCGCCATGACACGCCAGGCCGCAGAAGAAAGTCCCAAACGAGAGCTATGGGTCAAGCGGCTGGCATTCTTCATCACGCTGGCCGCCATGCTGCTGGGCCTGATCCTGGCCGCCTTTATTACCCGTCGCCTGGTCAAGCCGATTCATTCTCTGGTTGCCGGATTGGACGATGTGGAAAAAGGAAATCTGGACGTCGAACTGCCGGTGATTTCGCAGGATGAGATCGGAGGTTTGACGCAATCCTTCAACTTTTTTATCCGGGAACTTCGTGCCAAAGAACAGATCAAACAAACCTTTGGCAAGTACATTGACCCGCGTGTCCTGGATCAGGTCATCCTTCAGCCGGGCGTAGCAGACAGCGGACGGCGGGTAATGACGGTATCCTTTGCCGACCTGGTCGGCTTCACCGGCATCAGTGAGCATCTCACGCCCAGCCGCATGGTGAACCTGCTCAACCGTCATTTCTCACTGCAAGCGCAGGCCGTGCAGCAGAACCTGGGTGTCATTGACAAATTTATCGGTGATGCCCTCATGGCCTTCTGGGGGCCGCCTTTCTCCGCCGATGATAACCACGCCCTGTTGGCCTGCCGAGCGGCCCTGGGCCAGTTGCAAGCGCTGGGCACTTTACGCGACGAATTGGCCGAGTTGACCGGTTTGCGTAAGGACCTGCCGCCCATCGATCTTCGGATCGGGATTAGCACCGGTGAAGTCATCGTCGGCAATATCGGTGCGGAGAACGCCCGCAGTTATACCGTAATCGGCGATACCGTAAATCTGGGCCAGCGGCTCGAACAAGCCAATCGAATCTATGGCACGGAGATATTGTTGAGTGAGGCCGCCTGTCGGGCCGCCGGAACGGACTTCGTCACCCGGGAAATTGATTTGCTCGTACCCAAAGGCAAGATGGAACCCATACGCGTTTTTGAGTTACTGGGTTTAAAAGGCCAGGTACCGGAAGTTATCCTGGAAATTTGCCAGCGGTTCTCACTGGCGCTGGCTGCCTATCGTAACCGGCAGTGGGACCAGGCAGAGGTTTTGTGCAAGGCTTGCCTGGAGGTTTCCCCCCATGATGGACCCTCCCGGCTTTTCCTGGATCGAATTCGCCAACTCCGCTCCCAACCGCCGGATGAATCATGGCAGGGTGTCTGGTTCCTGGAAACAAAGTGATGAGTAGGATCGGACCGGGTTAAAACCCTTGGTAATCACCTCTCTCGCCACTTTCACCAGCCAAAAGGAAAGGTTCCTTTTTATTTCATTATTTCCCTTTTCACAACCGCTGTTGTTTCTGCCTACTCGAATCGGGAAGGCTGGCCCGTTGCCGCCAGAACCGCCTGCCAGATCAGACCATCCAGATCCAGCCGCTTTTTGGCGGTCGCAATCAGGCCGGACGGAACATGGATAAAAGTGCCGTGGATCATCCCGATGACCAGCCCCGTCTTGCCGGCCATGGCGGCATGTACCGCCTGCCGCGCATACTGATCGCACATAATCGCGTCCTCACAGTTGGCCGGCATACTGCACAATTGATAGCTGGGGTCGAAGTAGCGAATGGTGATGGGAATCGCCTCCGCCTTGAAAAAAGCCTCAATTTTTTCGCGCAGAAACAAACCGATTTCCTTAAGTTGCGTGTGGCCGGAGGCATCTTTCACCTTCGATTCGCCCGGTATGAGGTCTTGTCCTGCACCTTCCGCCACCACGATGACCGCGTGGCTGCGAGCTACAATCCTTTTCTTCAGGGCCGCCAGAAATCCGCCGGATCCCTCCAGCGTAAAAGGCAATTCGGGAATGAGGGTAAAATTCACATCCTGGCTGGCAATCGTAGCTCCGGCGGCAATAAATCCTGCATTGCGCCCCATGAGCTTGACCAGGCTGACGCCGTTCAATCGGCTATGGGCCTCCGTGTGGGCGGCATCAATAACCCGGCGCGATTCATCCAACGCCGTCAAATACCCGAAGGTTCGCATGACGTATTGCACATCGTTGTCGATGGTTTTGGGCACTCCCACCACCGACAAGGGATATCCGTGTTTTTTGGCCGTTTCATACAGGGCAAAAGCCCCACGCTGGGTCCCGTCGCCCCCGATGCAGAAAAGGATATCGACCTTACGTCGGATGAGATTTTCCACCGCTATTTCCGTATCCACCGGTCCCCGCGAAGTTCCCAGCACAGTACCGCCTTCTTTGTGAATTTTGTCCACCATCTGCTGAGTAAGAATCCACGGTTCCTGCCCACATCTGGGATCCAGCCCCTGATACCCGCCGCGAAAACCGATGACTTCGGGAACACCATATCCGTAATGCAGCTCCAGAAACAACGACCGGATGACATTGTTAAGACCCGGACAGAGGCCTCCGCAGGTGACAATCCCGGCCTGCGTCCGATCCGGATCAAAGAACAGCCTCTCCCGCGGTCCTGCCATCTCAAAGAGATTCCCCGTCTCCGGGGCAACCCCCTGCCTAAATACCACCAGTTCCGGCATCCGGTCCTGGTCATTGACAAACTTTTTTTTCGGCGAGGGAAAACGGCATTCGCCCAGGGTCGTAATTTCCATGATCGGCAAGCTCCTGTTTTTGTAAATCCACTGGTTTAGCTCACACGTCGTTAACCGGGATCGGTTTGACCTGCCAGATTTTTTCACAATATTCCCGGATGGAACGATCAGACGAAAACCGGCCCATCCGCGCTACATTGAGAATCGACATACGATTCCAGGCCGCCGGTTTGCCCCAAAGGTCGCTGACTTTCTCCTGACAGGCAATGTAATCCGGATAATCCGCCAGCAGCATAAATGGATCATTCCCCAGCAGATTTTCTACCAATGGGCGGAAAAGATTGCCATCGCCTTTCGACAGCGCCCCGGAGGTGATCAGGTCGATGACGCCGCGCAGCTCGGTGTTCTGTTCATAGATGGCTCGCGGCTGATACCCGCGCTGCCGGATTTCCCGGATCTGCTCGGTTTTCAGACCGAACAGGAAAAAATTCTCCGACTCTACCGCCTCGCGAATTTCAATGTTCGCACCGTCCAGCGTCCCGATGGTCAGCGCCCCGTTGAGCGAAAATTTCATATTGCCCGTTCCGCTGGCTTCCATTCCCGCCGTGGAAATCTGCTCCGACAGATCCGCCGCCGGATAAATAAACTGGGCATTTTTCACGTTGAAGTCGGGGAAAAATACCACCTTGAGCCGACCGCGAACCTCCGGATCGCGGTTGATAACCTCCGCCGCGGACGTGATCAGCTTGATGATGAGCTTGGCGGTCTGATACGCCGGCGCCGCCTTGCCCCCGAAGAGAAAGGTGCGGGCCGGGATTTCCCTATCCGGATTTCTCTTCAAACGCAGGTACAGCGTCAATATATGGAGAATATTCAAATGCTGCCGCTTGTATTCATGAATCCGCTTGACCTGAATGTCAAAAAGCGAATCCGGCGCCACCTCCACCCCCGTTCGCTCCTGAATCAGCCTGGTCAGACGCCGCTTGTTTTCCCGTTTCGCCTCCTGCCAGCGGCGCTGAAAACCGGGATCATCCGCAAACGCTTCCAGCCGCCGCAGTTCATCCAGTTGCCGCGGCCAGGTATCTCCTATTTTTTCGGTAATCAGAGCCGACAGCCGCGGATTGCTCCGCAGCAGAAAACGCCGTGGCGAAACGCCGTTGGTAATACTGTAAAACCGCTGCGGGTACATCGCCACCCAATCGGGCAGTACCTCGCGCTTAAGCAGTTCGGTATGCAGGGCGGCCACCCCATTGACGGCATGGCTGCCGGCACAGGCCAGATGGGCCATGCGGATCGAACGCTCGCCCTTCTCATCAATCAGGGACATTCTTATGACGCGGCCCTCGTCCCCCGGATACCGCCGCCGGACCTCTTCCAGCAGCCGCCGGTTGATCTCGTAAATGATTTCCAGATGCCGCGGCAGCAGCCTCCCGAACAGCCCCACCGGCCATTTCTCCAACGCCTCCGGCATCAGCGTATGATTCGTATATCCCATGGTCCGCACCGTCACATCCCACGCCGTCTCCCACTCCAGCCCGTGTATGTCCACCAGCAGACGCATCAGCTCCGCCACCGCCACCGCCGGGTGCGTATCATTCAACTGCACCGCCCAGTGGTTATAAAAATTCTCCGGCCGGCCCCCGTACCGCAGATGAATATGGAACATGTCCTGCAACGCGCTGGAGACGAAAAAAAACTGCTGCTGGAGCCGCAGCGTCTTGCCCTGCGGAGACTGGTCGTTCGGATACAGCACCTTACTGATATTTTCTGACTTGATTTTCTCTTCCACCGCCTGGAAATAATTCCCGACATTGAAAGCGGCAAAATCAAAGGACTCCACCGCTTCCGCCCGCCAGAGCCGCAGGGTGTTACAGTTATTGACCCGGTAGCCCAGAATCGGCGTATCATGCGGCACCGCTTTCACCACATACGCCGGAATCCAGCGCATCCGGTATCGGCCCTGGTCATCCCGCCAGCTTTCCGTTCGCCCGCCGAAGGGAACTTCCACCGCCAGTTCCGGCCGGGCGATTTCCCACGGATTGCCCCACCGCAGCCATTTGTCCGTCACTTCCACTTGCCACCCATCCCGGATTTCCTGATCGAAGATGCCGAACTCATAACGAATCCCATACCCCAGCGCCGGCGCCTCGATCGTCGCCAGCGAATCCAGATAACACGCCGCCAGCCGCCCCAGACCGCCGTTGCCCAGCCCCGGCTCTTCCTCCTGATCCAGCACATCCTCCAGATCAAATCCATTGTTGGCCAGTGCCTCGCGCATCGCCTCAAAGATACCCAGATTGACCAGGTTGACCCCTAGCTGCGGACCCATGAGATACTCCGCCGATAAATAAGCGGTAAGCTTCACTTTCGGATTCTGCAGCAGGGCCTGAATCGTTCCCACACTCCGCTGAAACATGCGATCCCGCACCGCATACGCCACCGCCAGATATACGTCGTTGCGCGAAGCCGTCCGGGCATGGCGCCCCTGAACATAAAAAAGATGTTCGCAAAACGCCTGTTGTAAAGCCGGGACGCTCATACCGGTACGGGCGTCTCCCCCGGCATGGGCTGACACGGATTCTTTTCGGCACGTGATTGTTTTTCTGGCCATATCAATTCTTCCTTTATCCTAACTTGTGATCCATACCCAAATGGATCGGATTCAACTCAAAAAGACAACGCCTCATCCGGCGACACAAAATACCGGCAGGCGATCCGCACCAGTTCGCTTTCAATTTTTGCCTTATCCAGGTGCGTAGAGGAGGCTTGGTGGAAGTCGTTATACAATCCGGGTGCCATTTCCAAAAATCGGTCCAGCAACTCCGGATCAAAGTGCGTTCCCCGTCCCTGACGCAAAACCGTTAGCGTTTCTTCCAGGGAAAGCGGCTCCTTATACGGCCGCCAGGCAATCAGCGCATCAAACACATCCGCAATGCAGAAGATCCGCGCTGCCCGCGGAATCGTTTCACCCGCCCGCCCCTCCGGATATCCGCTGCCGTCAAATTTCTCATGATGAAACCGCACCACATCCGCGCCGTCTCCCAGCCATTGCGATCCCTGGACGATCTCCGCGCCATGGATCACGTGCTTCTGCATTTCGGTGCGCTCCGTTTCCGTCAACGAACCCTGCTTTCGCAAAATCGCATCCTGCTCACCGATCTTGCCGATGTCATGAATAAGGGCCCCCTTGAACAGTCCCCGGATTCCATTACGGTCAAGGCCGACCGCCTCGGCCAGCCGGACGGCCATAATCGTCACCCGAAAATTGTGTTCGCTGGTGTCGTTGTCACGCTTGGCGATGGTGCCGCTCAGTACGGTCAGCATCTCGAAGTACGACTGCAGCAGCCGGACCACCGCCCCCGTCAGACGCCGGATCAGGCGCAGGATCAACGGGTATAAAATCATACTGGTCAGCAGTACGATTCCATTTACCGCCAGCACCGAACGCCAAATCATTCGCCGGCCCGCCGCGGTCACCTGCGGATTCACCTCATACACCCCCTCCATATATCCAATGCCTTGCCCCGCCGCATCGGTAATCTCGACCACCAACTGAATACAAACCGGTTCTTTTCCCGCCACCCGCTTGGACCACACCTTCCCTGCCGGCGGAAACCGCTGTGGGCTTTGATTCAGCCGCACGGCCATCGTCTCCGGCGGCTGACGGTCCTGCGCTGCCATCTGCACCATCCGTTTGCGGTTTCCGTCGTACACCGCCGCATACACAAAACGGCCGTCTTTATGCTCCGCTGCCCGGCCCTGTCCGGCCCCCAGCTCTCTTTGCCATTCCTCCGCATCGGCCGGCTCGCCTTTTTCCATCAACGTTTGGATTTGTTCCCGGAGGGGCGCCATCTGTTCTTTCCCGTGCCGTACAATGCTTTCATTCAGCTCCCGCCGCAGGTACGCCAGGGTTAACGCCCCAAACAATACCGCCAGAACCACCGCGGTAATCCCCACCCGCACCAGGACCTGCTTCCGGACCTTCCCCACCAGATACCGGTACGTGCGTCTCTGCAGTTCCTCTCTTGCCCGCCGGCGCTCTGCCTGCCCTTCCCGCTCTGATTCGCCTTCGTTTTTCCCGTTGAATGACGTCATTTTTATAGGACCTTACTATCATTGGCTATTGCAGCTTATACCATTTTTCCCTTTTCTGGGAAATACATTTTCTCGTTTTTTCGTATGGTTGACGGATCCGCCAAAATCTGCTGATCCAGATTCCGCCGCCATCCCACGAAAGCCCCCAACTTTATGTTGGGGGTTATTATTCCACCGCTGATACTCTTTCCCCCAACCTGATCGCAAGCAGGAATCCAGGATTTCTCTTTCTCTCAAATCTCAATTTTCAAATCTGTAATTTCCCATCCCGTCCTATACGTCCCATATGCCCTATACCCCCTATATGTCCTATACTTCTCTTCCAGCCTTTCCGTTCTGAGTTCAGCCTTTAGGCTGTCTTCCCCTTCCTCCGGGTCCCACCTTTCCTAAATAGAGTGGCACCTTCCTGCCTTCCAGCAGGGAGGTGTTTTTCAGGGTAGGGTCGTCCCGATATTCATCGGCCTTGCCGACGCGCCCCTGTCCCGCTGGCTCCAGATCCTCAGCATCGCCCGCTTCTCCGCCTCACCCGCCTTCACCCCCAGCCGCTCCAGCGCCCGCCCATAGATCCGCCCGTCCGGCTTCCGGTACACCGTCTCCGACGAATACACCCGCACCGGAAAAAACTCCAGCAGATCGCACGCCCGCAAATGCCTATCCAGCACCACCCCCGGCAAAAACGTATTCGACACAATCCCCAGCCGCAGCCCCATCTCCTGCAGCTCCCGCAGCACATCCGCCGTACCCGCCTCCACCCGCGCCGCCTCCCCCAGCGGCAGATACCACAGCCAGCACAACTGCTCCAACTGCTCCCGCTCCAGCTCGATCCCCTCCCCCCTCAGCTTCCGGTCCAGCAGCGCCATGCAGTCAAACTCCCGCCCCACCACCTGCGACCACAAATAATGCAGCCGGATCGTCCGGCTATGCCCCCGCCGGTACCCCTCAAAACCCGGCAGCTTCCGCCTCACCCCCACGCACTCCCGCAAATACTCATACGTCAGCCGCGCCCCCGCCGCAAACACCCCCCCCATGTCCACCTTCCCATAGGTGAACACCGTCTCCCCCAAATCAAATATCACCGCCTTCAACTCCATACCAGCGGTAAGACTACCAAAAAATCGCCCCCATTGCAACCCAACTCCCTATTTCTTCCATAACTTCCACACTTTTTCTCCCTTTCAATTGATCCTCCTTATCCCGATAACTCTTGATTTCCAAAACGTTATTTTTTTCAACCTGTCCGAGGCACATCTTTTTCTGGAATCATTATTTCGTGTGCTTTAGGCAGAAAATCCGTCATCTCCTCACTATATCTAAAGAACATCTTATGTGGATCTTCGAACTCCCGAGGGTTTGACTCTATCTTTTTCTCCAAGATACGTTGAGCTACTTTATCTGCGACTATTTCGGCGAGCAAAATTCGAAAATGTGCGGCTTCCTCCGTTCGACGAATATCTTCTTGTTTTCCAAGATATCGACAGAGGACTGGGTGCTGGGCGTACACCTTCAAAAAATTGGGATTTGCCCTATCCCATTCAGCTCGCCATTTTCCGGCGCTCTCCCATACTAATTCTATTTTTATCGTCGCTCCATCAGTATTTTCTTTTTCAACAACTTTTACTCGCGCATTCGCAACCTCATCACCATCGTTGGTAGTAATCGAAAGGGTGATGATTCCCGAATTTCCCACTCCAAAACCCTTTACATGTACCTCACCTTTCCATACGTCTTTTGCTACCTTCTGAACGTTCAAACTTCCACCGCGTAGAATACTAATTGCTTCAGAGCGTGAGCTTTTTACATTTTCCTGCGAGTTCCAATTAACTGTACGAAACCGCCGCCCCCGTGCTAAAAAAGTAAGTGTACGTGTCCCATTGTGGTGTACTGTATAGGCTTGTTTCTCGAAAAAAAGACCCGGCTGCAAGTTGGCATAGGGGTCTTTTGACTCAATTACTTCAATTAACCGAACAACTGGCTTAATAAGTTCGTTGGGATGAATGATACTTAATTTTACCTGCGGACTAACCTCTATTCCCGTAATCTCAAAATAGGCTGCAAGTTTCTCAGGGTCTCTTTTCTGTGGCTTCAGAAATGGTTTTTTAGGATCGACTTTCAGTCCATCTCCTTCAACTTCGATGGTAATATTTTCTGGATCAAAATCTTTGCCAAAACTTAGTACAGTATATCCCAATCGTTTTGTTTCCCCAATTTCAATTCGTTGAAACTGCGGATTCAGAAGAGCTCCGTCTGCTTCCAAAATTGCTTTCTCTTCAGGGGTTTGAGGGGTTAGCGTTTCGTTCTCAACTTTTTCTTTGAGATGTTCTGCAACTGCTTTACTCAAAGCGGCTAATCTCTTTTTTGTTTCTTCACTTGCTGCTCGTGTTTCCTTTTCGCTTTCTTGGTCTCGCGCATCTTGGACCGTACTACATAAAATATCTTCTGCCCATTCAAAGAGCTTTTTTACAAATGGATGATTATCACAATCTAATCCTCGTCTCCGGTTGGGATCTACTATATCAACGGGATTGTTATTTTCAGGCTTCTTGCCCTGTCTGCGATTTTCTTCGAATTCCAACTGTAAATGTCTTATATGACTGCATTCTAACCGACCAAAAAACCTTCGCGCAATAGGATCTTCATCAAAATCAGATGCAAAACGCGTGACCTGATATGCGGCCCACCCATCGGTTATAAGTATTCCTTCCTGCATATCGGAAGACAATTCATCTTCTGCTTTATATAGTTCCAAACGTGCCTTCACTCCTTGATAGGGGCTGTCGAATTCGTAAGTGTCACATCGGACCTTTTCTCCTTTTGGTTGAATATATCGCAAAACGTCTTCCTTACCACTTTTCGCATCCAAAAGTCGCACCTCGCGCCGACATAGTATGTCTCGTAGTGCATAATGCCTTTGTAAATCGCGCATGAGTGTATCATGAAACGGCACAGTATGATTTCTGCTAATTTCAAGAGTAACAATCATACCGCTTTTCCCCGGTTTGAGCCCATGAGCCTTATAATCTTCATCTATCGCCTTGACTGGTTTCATGCTGCGACAATGGAAGTCAGAATCAAGTTCCACTCTGTGGACCTTATTGTCTTTTATCGCTTCGAATGCTGCATTTCCTAACGCAACGATGTCTTTTGCGCCTCTCCCCATGTAACCTCGTGCGCCCGGATCTGCTGAGAAGGTTCCATATCTAAGGATTTTCTTTTTCATTTCATCTAAAGTCAACCCACCGGCACGATCTTTCACCACCATAGTCCCCGCCTTATCTCCACGTTGACGTGTAATTTCCACGATGATTTTCCCATTTTGCGAATCACCGCTATTACGGTAGGCATCATCTGAATTGGTGATTAATTCCACCAGAGCATCCGTTACAGAACGAATAGCTTGAGCCGACTGCATTTTCACGTGACGCAGGTCAATTTCAATTTCTCCTTCTTCTTGTGTAATCCATTCTCGGTTCATTTCTTAATCCTCTCGTTTGACCAATAGATAACTGAATCGCTTGCGTGCGGCTTCGAGAAAACTGATGATCGTTGCGACTTTTGCAGCTTTCGCGTTTGCTAGAAGGCTGTTGAATGCGGCACTTATTCTTTCTATCGCTGCGTCCGGAAGACAGTAAAGCATGTCGGTGAAATGATGATCTTCCGCACTTGCCAGTGTTGAATCCTTTGCATATATTTTGAAGCATTTTGTCTCGCTGATTCTTCTCTCGAGTTCCTCAACGCTGTATATGGACATTTTACTTGTATCCGATTGGAGCGCCGATCGTAAACATTCTTCTAGTTGATTCACATAATCTACACCTTCTGGTGTCAATACCCACCCATCAACACGATTTTTCCTAGCTCCTACGTTGGCATGTCCTTTCACCAATGGTGTACCCCTCCTATTTTTAAGTCTACGCAATTCCCTGAGTATTCTTTCCTTGTCTGGGTATTCGTATCGTTCCCATTTATATCGTTGACGCCCCATTGGATACTGAAAAATCTGGTGAGCCACATCTTCAGTATGAATTGATTTTTGGGCGCCACCTTGTTCATATAGTGCAAAAAGAACAATATCAATATTACGAATTAGACGTTTTTTCATTTTTATATATTTTTCTTAATTTCAAAGATTAAAGTTTAAAAGTTTTATCCTTTCGCCCAAATGTGAACCGGGCACGAGCCGCCTTTAACTCTTTCTCAATCGCCGAAAATATCTTATTAATATCCTGTTCGCTGTAATCGTAGCTGCTCCGGTTGGCACAGTTACCCAATAGGGAAAGTTTTTTTATAATTTCATTCGTCCGCCTAGACGCCAACCGCCGAAACCGCTCTGCCCTGCCTTCTTCCTTCTTTTTATCACGCATATTTAACAATTCTTATATAATACAATCATTTAATATGTAACATTTTTAATATATTACATCATAATTGCATTATTTCAACAATATTTTCTTGTTTTTTTGAAAATTTCCTCAAAAATGCTGTAAATCATCCTCCTCTCAGCAGATAACATCATCTAAAATTCTTTTAATCCGTGCCATCCGAGAAATCCGTGGTTCCATTGATCTTCTCTTTCCTCTGCGTTCTCCCTTCCCTCTGTGTTTTATAGTAACATTTTATCACTTTCTTTTTCCAATATCTGCTTGCTTTTTTGAATATAAATATTTACTATATGTCACCAATATAATATCATTCTTTCTCTGCGACCTCTTTGGTTAAATAATATATTTTCTTATTTGTCACTATTAAATCCTGTCCATCCCGTTATCCTGTCTAAATATTATTTTACTCTGTGCGCCTCTGTGCCCTCTGTGGTTTAAACTATTTTTCTTTCTTCTCTTCGCGCCTTTGCGCCTTTGCGGGAAACATTATATTTAATCCGTGTCATCCGTGCCGCCAACGGCGGTGAGTAAAACCGGCTAGGCCGGTCCGTGGTTTATATTCTTTATTTCCGTCACCATTAATTCTTTCTCTTATCTCTGTGCGACTCTGTGCTCTCTGTGGTTGACTTTCTTCTTTTTCTTTCTCACTTTCTCGCCCAGCCGCAGCGCCCAGCGGAAGCGTCATAGCACCTTTCATCCTCGCGTCGATCTGGCCGCAGGCCCTGCCTGCCTCTGTGGTTGACTTTCTCTTTCCTGATTCCCTAATTTACAATACCAATCTTTTTATACCATCCTTCAGCAGTTTTACATTAAAATTTATCAACAGCCCCAGGCTCATCCCAGCCAATTTCATATAGGTCAATAGCTGTGCCTCATGCAGGGACAGAATTTTGTCAACCGCCTTCAGTTCGATGACCAGTCTGTCCTCCACCACCATATCCGCTCGATACCCGCAATCCAGTAAAACTCCTTTGTACTGAACCGGAATTTCTTTTTGGGTATCATACTGGATATTCGCACCCGTTAACTCAATTGCCAGACACCGCTCATACACAGACTCCAGCAAACCCGGACCGGTGCAGCGATGCACCTCGATGGCACAGCCGATCACTTTTTCCGTTAAATCCTTTTCATCCTTCATGCTATTCCAGCTTTTTAAATTATAATTTATTTCTGCCTCTGTGCTCTCTATTTTCTCTGTGTTTCACATACACATTATCTTTTACTATATTTTAACAACTTTTATCTGCTTGCCTTTTTGAATAATAATATTTATTATCCGTCACTAATATACCTACTTTCTTTTCTCTGTGCTCTCTGTGCTCTCTGTGGTTGACTTTTTTTTCCCAATCGGAAGCCCCACCGGGCCTCCCGTCATTTAATATAAACCCAATATTTTATATGCCTGCTTGCAAACCTTTAGCCGATTAATCCGTTCCCCATTTTACCCTGCCCCACCGGATTTCCAACACAATTCCCAATTTTTCTTTAATTTCGTAATTATTTTTCCCCCTTTACCGATCCCCGATAACTGATAACCAACAACGGTTAACTATTTCCTAATCCATAACTTATAACTCGTAATTTCTTCTTGCCGATAACTGATAACGGATAACTGATAACTATTTTGTAATTCGTAACTAGTAATTCGTAATTTTCCTCCCCCCCCTTCCCTGCCTTCGTTGCCTTTTGTTCAAATTCTCCCCCCTCTTATTCGCGTGAATTCGCGTGCATTCGCGGTTCCCAATATTCTTTAATCCCTTGTTTTTTAACATGTTATAATTCTTAATCTGCGGACAAAATTCTTCTCTTAGCGCCTTTGCGTCTTCGCGTCTTGGCGGGCTATATTGCGGCAAACACCCCCTTTTCGCACCTTTCGCACCTTTCAAACTTTTCGC
>CAZOMV010000016.1:0-65008 GCA_964580995.1 uncultured Pirellulales bacterium | reverse complement strand
CCCCACGAAACCACCTTCAAACAGGTCTTCTTCGAACCCGACCAGCCCACCATCCCCCTCCAGACGCGCAACCACAAATACCCCCCTCATCCTCCCCCGCGACCGCATCAACGGCCTCTGGCACGCCGCCATCCGCTACGAACACCTTACCTCATAACCCCCCGCCCATTCCCCCTATAACAACTGTCCCTATATATATAAGCTCGGCAGCTTGTTGCCGAAGCAATCTCTGCTTCCATAATCGTACTCTGGCCATCCGGCCTATGCGTTTTTCCCACGTTCACATCATCCTCTTCAACTGGCCGTCAAAGCATGATCCAGGTCTTCGATTAAATCGGCAGCATCCTCAATCCCCACCGACAGCCGCAGTGTGCCGTCGCGGATGCCGATCCGCTCCCGTTCCGCCGGAGTCAGGGTGCCGTGGCTCATGGTCGCCGGATGACACACCAGCGACTCCACCCCGCCGAGGCTTTCCGCAAAAAGGAATAACCGCGCCGCCTTGATAAACCGGCGAACCTGACCAACATCACCCGGCAGACGGAAAGCAACAATCGCCCCAAAACCGTCCATTTGCCTTTTTGCCAGTTCATGCTGGGGATGACTCAGCAAGCCGGGATAGAGAACATCCTCAACCCTGGGGTCACTGGCCAGAAATTCCGCAACGCAGCGGGCGTTGGCTTCATGCTGCCGCATACGCACCGCCAAAGTTTTCAAACCACGCAGGCTCAGCCAGCAGTCCTGCGGCCCCGGCACCGCCCCCGCGGCGTTCTGATAAAACCGCACCTGCTCAAAAATCTGTGTGTCATTGGTCAATACCGCCCCGCCGATCACATCGCTGTGCCCGCTGATATATTTCGTGGTGCTGTGCAGAACAATATCCGCCCCCTGGGTGAGCGGCCGCTGAAAATAGGGGGAGGCAAAGGTGTTATCGGCAACCAGTTTTGCCCCGTGCGTATGGACCGCCGCCGCGACCGCCCGCACATCCACCAGTTGCAGCAGCGGATTGGCCGGAGTCTCAATCCACACCAGCCGGGTTTCCGGCCGCAGCGCCGAGGCAAACGCCTCCGGCTCCGTCCCGTCCACATAGCTAAAGGTTACCCCACGCGGGATATATACCTTCTCGAACAGCCGAAATGTCCCCCCGTATATATTCTCCGACGAAACCACATGGTCCCCCGGCCGCAGCAGCGACAGCACCGCATCCACCGCCGCCATCCCGGAACTGAACGCCAGCCCATACTTTGCTTCCTCCAGACTGGCCAGGCATTGCTCCAGCGCTGACCGCGTCGGATTGGCGCTGCGGGAATACTCATAATTGTGAGGCCGGCCGATATCATCAAAAATAAAATTCACCGTCTGGTATATCGGAACAATAATCGATCCGGTCGCCGGGTCGGTCGGCTGACCGGATCGAATGGCTTTCGTCGCAAATCGCATTCTTACCTTACCTTTCGTATCTCAGAGACAACAAAGAGACTCCGCCGCCTGATATCGGCCGCGAATCCCGGAAAACAATGGCCCTTCCCGCAAACCAGGAAGGGCCTCCCTTTCCCGAACCTCAATCCCCAAACTGTGCAGCTCACGAGCCGACGCCAGCACAACCGGCTGGCGCTCACTGAATTTTCTCGCCGCTATACGCGGACTCACCGGCCGGGCAAACCGGCCGTTGTTTCGTTGACGAATAACATAATAGTTATTACTCACAATATCGTTCCTTTCTGTGACCCGAAGGTCTCGTAAATCTATCCGGTACTCAATAAATGCCCAACGCTCATTCTTCTTTTACAGTATCCATTTATTTGCGTACACATAGCGGTCTCCTTTCTTGTTTACCACCGGATGGTTATTGTTGTGAAATTTTCAGGGCCTGATCCAGATCGGCGAGAATGTCCTGAATGTCCTCAATCCCGATCGAAAGGCGGACAAATTCCGGCGTAACGCCGGTCTCACGCTGTTCGCTTTCCGTAAGCTGCGAATGAGTGGTTGAGGACGGATGAATCACCAGCGTCTTGGCGTCGCCGATGTTGGCCAGGTGGCTGCTCAGCTTGACCGCGTTGATGAATTTGACACCCGCCTCTTTGCCGCCCCGGATGCCGAAGCCCACAATAGCACCATATCCATTAGGCAGATATTTCAGCGCGTTGGCGTGCTGCGGATGGCCGGGCAGACCCGGATAGTTGACCCATTGTACCGCCGGATGCCGTTGCAGCCACTGCGCCGCCTTCAACGCGTTTTCCGAATGGCGGATCAGACGCAGATGCAGCGTCTCAATGCCCAGCAGAAACAGAAAAGCCGCGAACGGGCTTAAACACGCCCCCGTATCCCGCAGCCAGTGCGTACGGATGTGAATGATATAGGCGATATTGCCGATCGGTTTCAGCGCCTCGGTAAAAACAACGCCGTGATACGCCGGGTCCGGCGCAGCAAACTCCGGCCATTTCTTCGGATCCTCCGCCCAGGGGAATTTGGCACTGTCAACAATCACCCCGCCGATATGCACCCCGTGCCCACCGAGGAATTTCGTCGCCGAGTACACCACAATATCCGCACCATGATCAATGGGCCGAAACAGCGGCGGCGGCGTAACCGTATTATCAACGATGACCGGCAGCCCATGCCGGTGCGCCAGATCTGTAATCGCCCGGAAATCCGGCACATCATTTTTCGGATTGCCGATACTCTCCAGATACACCAGGCGGGTGTTTTCATCGGCCAGCTTGCCGATCTGCTCCGGATGGTTGGGATCGAAAAACCGGACCTCAATTCCCAGCTTTTTAAAGGTATGGATGAAAAGGGTCCACGTCCCGCCGTACAGACTGGTGGACGAAATAAAATTCTGCCCGCTGTGGGTAATGGTCAGAATGGCCGCCGTAATGGCCGCCTGCCCGCTGGCCAGGGCCAGCCCCGCCGCCCCGCCGTCCAGCGCCGCCAGCCGCTTCTCCAGCACATCGTTGGTCGGATTCATCAGCCGCGAATAAATGTTCCCGAACTCCCGCAGCCCAAACAGATTCGCCGCATGTTCCGTACTGGTAAAATTGTACGATGCCGTGGCATAAATCGGCACCGCCCGCGCATGCGTCGTCGGGTCATCCGCCTGACCGGCATGGAGGGCCAGCGTACCAAAACCATATTTCTGATTCGCCTCAAGACTCATAACTTCACTTCACCTTTCCGGTCGGCCTGTGCCGGCCTTTTGCTTTATACCGTCAAATGATCAAACAACGCCGTCGAGAGATACCGCTCGCCAAAACTGGGAACAATCGCAACAATCACCTTGCCGGCGTTTTCCGGACGCTCCGCCGCCACGCTGGCCGCCTTCAGGGCCGCCCCGGAGGAAATGCCGATAAACAGGCCTTCCTCTTTCGCCGCCCGCCGGGCCCATTCGATAGCTTCCGCCTGATCCACCGTGATCACCTCATCCACAATCTTCAGATTCAGCACCTTGGGCACAAATCCCGCCCCGATCCCCTGAATCTTGTGCGGCCCGGGTTTCACTTCCTGGCCCGCCAGCGTCTGCGTCAGCACCGGGCTTTGCGCCGGTTCCACCGCAATCGCCGCAAACGAAGGCTTCCGTTTCTTGATCACTTCCGCCACCCCGGTAATGGTCCCGCCTGTCCCCACTCCCGAAACCAGAATGTCCGCCTTACCGCCGGTATCATTCCAGATTTCCTCCGCCGTCGTGCGGCGGTGAATCTCCGGATTGGCCGGATTCTCAAACTGCTGCGGCAGGAACGAGTGGGGCGTGTTCTTGGCGATTTCTTCCGCCTTGTTAATAGCCCCGCGCATCCCTTCCGCCGCCGGCGTCAGCACCAGCTCCGCCCCCAGCGCCTTGAGCACCTTCCGCCGCTCGATACTCATCGACTCCGGCATCGTCAGCAGCAGCCGGTACCCGCGCGCCGCCGCGATAAATGCCAGCGCAATGCCCGTGTTCCCGCTGGTCGGCTCCACAATCAGCGTGTCCGGCTTGATCCGGCCCGCCTGTTCCGCCGCCTGGATCATCGCCAGCCCGATCCGGTCCTTCACCGACACCAGCGGATTGCGGCTCTCCAGCTTCGCCAGCACCGTCGCCTTGCCATGGATCAGCTTGCGGATCCGCACCAGCGCGGTATTCCCGATTACTTCGGTTATATCATTATAAATCTTTGCCATAATTCATTTCCTTTGTGTTAATTTTGCTTTTGCTATTCCCATAACTCCAGCTCTTAAAATTCATACTTGAGCTGCAGCCACCAGGAGCCGTTCGACTTCGCATTGGCCAGATTCCCAAACGCACCCCACCCGGCCACCACCGTAGTATGGGCATTGGCAATCCAGCTTACATCCACCGCATGCCAGTTGTTTTCCTCATCCACCAGACCGGGTATCTTGTCGTAGGGATTGGCCTTCTGCCGGAACTCATACGCCACCAGCAGCCAGTCGGTCGGCAGATACGCCGCGTTGCCTTCCAAGGTCGTGGTGCGGTCATCTCCGAATCCCAGGAGGCCCAGTTGGGCCGCCTCGCTATTCCGCAGGCCCGCCGAAAGAATTAGCGGCCGGGAAAAGACATTCGGAATCATCTTGCTGGCGGTAAGAGTATAATCAACACCGTAATCGTGCTCATAACCGATGGATTCCAGCGCCCCGTCCAGAATGTCATTGATGTCATCCACCCCTTCGTTAATCTTGAAATGAGCTCCCGTCGTCAAAGCCGGCAGGAAAGAAGTATCGAAACTGTTTTCCTCCAGCAGCAGACCACGCAGATTAAAATTATGCAGATAGACCTGATCACGATTAATATCGACCGTCGTCGCATCTTCAATATCATTGGGCAGCGTCCCCAACCCCAGCCGGTCCAGCCCATACCCCAGCTCAATCCGTTGGAATAGCGTCTCCGTGACCGTAAAGGCCTGTAAATTCTTGTGGCCCAGGTTCACATACGAAAACGCCGTCGCCGGATCGCCGAAAATCGCATCCTTCGGGCCGGGATTCACCAGATACGCCATCGGCGTTATCGCCCCGCCGCCGTAACCTTCAATCGTATGGAACGGCAACGGCGGCGCAGCTGGGGCTTCGGCTGCCTTCTCCGTTGCCTCCTGAGCATAGCCGGTCACAGTAAACAAGATCAGTATCAAAACGCTTGAAATTCGAGTATTCATAATGATTCATCCTTTCTTGCAGACAGAGTTTCTCCATCAAATTCAAATTCATGAACTAAAAACTATCGGTCACTTTGGAACTGAGAGAAACACCCCGTCAACACATAACCGGAATGCTCGGATTTCGCCGCAGTTTCAATTTGCGGATCGCCAGCCGCTCCAATAGGCCATTGGCAGCAAGCCGGACATGTTTAATAAATTTTTCAACAGCAATCTTCATTCAATACCTCATTAATAACATGGGTTAATTGTACATTAGATTCGCAGATATTCAACTAAAATCATGATATTTTGTTATATTTTTTAATATATTGATATTTATATAGTTATAGAAATATGATTAAATTTTTTCTATAAAAAGCGATTGAATATATAAATTTTTTAGTTATAATCTAAAAAGTGAAAGTTATCTTCTGAGGTGAAATTTTGAATCTCTCGCAAAAGTGTCAATATGCGGTTCGAGCGGTTTTGGAGCTATCCAAACGATTCGGTCAGGGCGCCATTCCCGCCGGTGAAATAGCGGCTAGCCAGGCCATCCCCCAGCGGTTTCTGGAGATTATCCTCAACGAACTCAAACCGACCGGGCTGGTGGACTCCCGCCGCGGCGTCCAGGGAGGATATTTTCTCACCACCGATCCGAAGGATATTACCGTCGGCAGGATCATCCGTCTGATTGAAGGCCCGATGGACCCCGTCCGCTGTACCGGCGACAAAGAGAGCACCTGCTGCCCGCTAAAAGACAAATGCTCGCTGATCCACCTCTGGAACCAGGCCAAGGAAGCCGTGGAAAAAGTGTACGATGCCGTCACCTTTCAGGAACTCGTCGATCGCGAAAATACTCTCCATCGCCAATCCACCCCCAACTACTCCATCTAAACAAAAATTCTGCGGCTCAATAACCATCTCCCCCATATTGAATCGCCCATCGACAGCATCATGTGGGAATCTGCGTCCCATACGCTCGATCCGGAATAATCTCCCTTCCCCGGATATCCATCCCCCTCCCGGCGGCCCCTCCATCCCGCGCCAGCCACGTAACCCCTGCTTCCCGCCTGTGTCTTCCCGAACCCCCTTTCTCGCCCCTGATGAAGTGACCGTCGGGAACGTCATATTCCATTTACGCCCGCGTCGTAAAATGGGCCTTTGGCCCCACGGGGGGAAACCGGTGTTCCATGCTCTCCGAGCTGGAAAGATTCTCCCGACCAACCGCCCAGCCTTCCGACCACGAGGCGGTGTGCCAGTCTTCTTCTTTCTATTCCCCTTTTACACCTTCCAACTTTCATACTCTCTTGTTCCCCCTCCTTGTCCGTGACCGTCCGTGCCAGTCCGTGTTGGTCCGTGTAAGTCCGTGCCTGCCAACTTATCATTGTTAATTTGGACAATCCGGGCAAACTTACGCTTCGCAAATTCCCGCCCCAACCAATATGTCACGTGCCAATACCATTCACTTTTACCTATGTTTTACTCAGGTTCTCCTCTTGTTTTACATCACTTTATTCATATTTTGCTATACTTTGTTCAACATTTACCAAATTTGCCTAAACACCCCATCTTAACTATCAGCCACTACCCAGCCTCAATCAAAAAATACGATAATATTTTATGGCATATGTACTTAAATAACTATGAAGCGACCAGCGGGAGCGTCTATAGCGTAAAATGATCGCGGCGAGAGTGGTGCAGGCTTGCCTGCCTTTCTTCAACATTTACCAACTCAACTTAACCGTTACAAATTACCAAATTTCTTATCCATTTTACTCAAAATCTTACCAAACCGTTACAACCGTTATAATCCCTACTTTATTATCGGACCATACAAAACAACGTAAAATAAGCACTTACAGCAATTTCCCCACCAAAAAAATAAGGACTTACAATCGTTTTCAGAAACCTGAAATAACGACTTACAGTCCTTAGTTTTACCTGCCGGCCCCCGCGGTTTTATCACCACGTTTGGCAGTATTATTGGTTTGCCTTCTCAAATTGGAACGCATGCTGACTGGCATCGATGCGAATACCATCACCATCGCTAAATTCCCCTGCCAGCATCTTTTGCGCCAGCGGGTTCTCCAACTTCTGCTGAATCGTCCGCTTCAGCGGCCGGGCACCAAAGGAACTGTCGTACCCCTCTTCCATCAGCAAATCCTTGGCCGCATCCGTAACTTCAAGCTCTATCTGCCGATCCCGCAACCGTTTAGCTAAATATCCCAACTGGATATCGATAATCGCCCGCAACTGCTCTCTCCCCAGCGGATGGAACACAATCGTCTCATCCACACGGTTCAAAAACTCCGGTCGGAAGTGCTGTTTCAGAGCCTCTTTAACGTGCGCCTCAACCTCCCAGTCCGCCCCTTCCTCCTCCGTCAGCCTCTGAATCTGGGTACTGGCAATATTACTGGTCATGATAATTACGGTGTTTTTAAAATCGACCGTCCGCCCGTGCCCGTCCGTAAGTCGCCCGTCATCAAGAATTTGCAGCAATACATTGAATACATCCCGATGGGCCTTTTCAATCTCGTCCAGCAGGATCACCGCATACGGTCGCCGCCGGATCGCCTCCGTCAGCCGCCCGCCCTCCTCGTACCCCACATACCCCGGCGGCGCCCCGATCAGCCGCGCCACGCTGTGTTGTTCCATAAACTCACTCATATCAATACGTACCATCGAATTTTCATCATCAAACAAAAACTCCGCCAGCGCCTTCGACAGCTCCGTTTTCCCCACCCCCGTCGGTCCCAGAAAAATAAAACTGCCGATCGGCCGGTTCGGATCGCCCAATCCCGCCCGCGCCCGCCGGATCGCATCACTCACCGCCGAAACCGCCTCATCCTGTCCCACAACTCGTTTCTTGATAGCACTTTCCATCAATAGCAGTTTTTCCTTCTCACCCGTCAGCAGCTTCGATACCGGGATCCCCGTCCATTTGGCCACGATCTCTGCGATCTCTGTATCCGTCACTTCCTCCTTGACCAGACTATCCCCATTGGACTTGGTTTCCGCCTGTAGCTGCTTTTCCTTCAACTTCTTACGTAATTCCTCCATCGTCCCGTACCGCAGCCGGGCCGCAGCCTCCAGGTCCCCACGCCGCTGCGCCTCTTCAAACTCCGTCTGGGCCGCATCGAGCTGCTCCTGCAAAGACTTAATCTCTTTCAGCACACCGGTTTCCGCCTCCCAGCGGCTGGTCAACGCCCGGTCCTCTTCCTGCATATTGGCCAACTGCTCTTCCAGCCTGGCCAGCCGGTTTTTCGACCCCTCATCCGTCTCCTTTTTCAACGCCTCCCGTTCAATCTGCAACTGCATAATCTTACGCCGCAGCTCATCCAGCTCGCTTGGCAGCGAATCGTTTTCAATCCGCAATTTCGACGCCGCCTCATCGATCAGGTCAATCGCCTTATCCGGCAGAAACCGGTCCGCAATATATCGGTTACTCAGCGTCGCCGCCGCCACCAGCGCCCCATCGGTAATCCGTACCCCATGATGCGTATCGTAACGATGTTTCAACCCACGCAGAATCGCAATTGTATCTTCCACAGAGGGTTGGCTAACCAGGATCGGCTGAAACCGCCGCTCCAGGGCCGCGTCTTTTTCGATGTATTTGCGATATTCATCCAGCGTTGTTGCCCCGATACAGCGCAACTGCCCACGTGCCAGTGCCGGCTTCAACAGATTGCCCGCATCTACCGCCCCTTCCGCCTTGCCGGCTCCGACCACCAGGTGCAATTCATCAATAAACAGGATGATCTGCCCTTCTGCCTCTGTTACTTCCTTGAGAACCGCCTTCAGCCGGTCTTCAAATTCCCCACGATATTTCGCCCCGGCGATCAGCGCCCCCATATCCAGCCCGATCACCTTCTTATCTTTCAAACCCGTCGGAACATCTCCATTGACAATACGTTGCGCCAATCCTTCCACAATGGCGGTTTTCCCCACGCCCGGCTCGCCAATCAATACCGGATTGTTTTTTGTCCGGCGGCTGAGCACCTGCATGCACCGGCGAATCTCATCATCCCGTCCGATCACCGGATCCAGCTTGCCCTTACGCGCCAACTCGATCAGATCAATCCCAAATCGTTCCAAGGCCTGGTATTTATCCTCCGGATTCTGATCCATCACCCGCTGGCCACCCCGGATTTCTTTCAGCGCGCTTAATATATCTTCTCGCTTAACCGCATTTACCGTCAGAATTTCCTTGGCCGTGCTCTCCACCTCCAACAACGCCAGCAGCAAATGTTCCGTACTGATATAGGTATCTTTGAGTATATCCGCTTCTTTGTTAGCCTGGATCATTACTCGATTTAGCGACTGATCGGCATTAATCTGTTCAGACCCATGTACTTTCGGCAGGCGATTCATCTCACTTTCGACTATCGACCGGATTCGCTGGGCATTTCCCCCCGCCTTTTCCAGTATCCCTGCCGCCACATTGCCTTCCCTCTCACTCAAAAGCCCCCCCAGCAAATGTAGCGGCGTCAGCATCCCATGATTGCTGTTAGCAGCGATTTCCTGGGCAGTTGCGATTGCCTGCTGTGCCTTAACCGTAAATTTATCAAATCTCATTATTTTTTACTCCAATTAGCAGAGTTCTATGTCAAACCATTAGTCCAATTATATATCGCAAATAGTATGCCAGAAAAGCTGTGTATTTATAAATATCTGCAAATAAAATACATATAGTTGTTTTCGATTTTGTAGCCCGGATTTTTTACACAAAAAATCCTGTCAATTTGGCAGTGCGATTTTAGGTGCTGCCCAACTTTAAATGAAACCTGTCAGGTTGGCATTGCCGCTAGATAAGACTTGCCACAGTGGCAGTGACCTTGTGGGAAAAGCAAGTCCTAGAAAATATTTAAAATTGTGTATCTATTTGTTATATAATAAGTTAAATTATATGGTTTCGAGAAATGCCGGATTTGGCATTATCTTTGCTAATTCAGTTAAAGTAAGGAAAAGTTCTGTTTAAAATCAGGAATCTGATACGAACTAACCAGGAAACCTAGATAGTACATGAGTAAGGAGACACGATATGGCAGTAAAAAATCTGGCTTTTGAGAGTGATGCTCGCAAGTCTCTGCTGGAAGGTGTGAGTAAGCTGGCAGCAGCGGTGAAAAGCACTCTCGGGCCACGCGGAAGGAATGTGGTTCTGGATAAAGGCTGGGGCGGGCCGACCGTTACCAAAGACGGTGTGACTGTGGCCGAGGAAATCGAACTGAAAGATAAAGTCGAGAACCTCGGTGCCAAACTGGTGAAAGAAGCCGCCAGCAAGACCAGCAGTATCGCCGGAGACGGCACTACCACCGCCACCGTTTTGACCGAAGCGATCTTCAAAGAATCCTTTCGGAACATTGCCGCCGGCGCCGATGCCATGGCCCTGAATCGCGGCATCAAGGCCGCCGTGCAGGTGGTGGTGGGGAAACTGTCCGAAATGAGTACGCCGGTGAATATCACAAATAAGGCGGATATCATTAATATCGCCGCTATCAGTGCTAATAATGATCATGAAATAGGCAAAACCATGGCGGATGCCTTTGACAAGGTCGGTAAGGATGGTGTAATCACCATCGAGGAAAGCCGGACTATGGAAACCTTTGTCAAGATAGTGGAAGGGATGCAGTTCGATCGGGGCTATCTCTCCCCCAATTTTATCACCAATCAGGAAAGCATGATCTGCGAACTGGACAGGCCATTAATCCTGATACATGAAGATAAAATCTCATCGGCACAGAAAATGATTCCTCTGCTGGAAGAACTGGCCAAAAGCAAGCGGCCTCTGTTGATTATCGCCGAGGATGTCGAGGGAGAAGCGTTGGCAACTCTGGTAGTCAATAAACTCCGCGGTATTTTGAATGTAGCCGCGGTGAAGGCGCCGGGATATGGCGACCGCCGCAAGGCCATGATGGAAGACATAGCGATTCTAACCGGCGGCAAGCCCATCTTTAAAGACCTGGGCATTGAGCTGGACACCATCACCGTCAAAGACCTGGGAACTGCCGTAAAAGTAACGATCGATAATGATAACACCACGATCATCGAAGGTTCCGGCAAGAGTGCCGCCATCAAAGGCCGCATTGAGCAGATTCGCCGCGAGATTGAAACTACAACCAGTGATTACGACCGGGAAAAATTGCAGGAACGTCTGGCCAAACTGGCCGGCGGCGTGGCTCAGATCAATGTTGGGGCTGCCAGCGAAGTAGAGATGAAAGAAATCAAAGCCCGTGTGGAAGATGCCTTGCATGCAACCCGGGCGGCGATTGAGGAAGGTGTGGTCCCCGGCGGGGGGGTGGCTTTGCTGCGTTGTCGGGAAGCGATTCCCGCGCTGAAGCTGAAAGGCGACGAAAAGACCGGCGCCCAGATTGTGTATGATGCCTTGAAGATGCCCATGTGGCATATCGCCGATAACGCTGGAGAAGAAGGCAACGTCGTGGTGCATAAGGTAAGCAAAGGGAAAGATGCGTTCGGATTTAACGCCGACAAAATGATCTATGAAGATTTGGCCAAAGCCGGAATTATCGATCCTGCCAAAGTGGTTCGCACCGCCTTGCAGAATGCCGCCAGTGTAGCAGGATTGCTGTTGACCACGGATGCCGTGATTACCGAAAAAGACGAAGCGAAACCTGCCGGCGGCGCTCCCGGTATGGGCGGTATGGGCGGTATGGGCGGCGGGATGGGTGGCATGGGCGGCATGGACATGATGTAATCGTACGCAGTAAAGCGTGAATTGTGTAAATATCATTAAGAAATAGATAGAAGAATACAAAAGTAAATGGAGTTTACAATATGAAGATCAAACCGTTAGATGACAGAGTGTTGGTGAAACAGGGTAGTGCAGAAGAAAAAACCGCCGGCGGGATCGTGTTGCCGGATTCGGCCAAGGAAAAACCCCAGCGGGGTACCGTCGAAGCCACCGGTCCCGGAAAGATGCTGGATAGCGGCGAGCGCGGCGCTATGTGCGTGAAAAAAGGGGATGTCGTGTACTACGGCAAATATGCCGGCAGCGAAGTGGAAATCGACGGGGAAAAGTTTGTGATTCTACGGGAAAGTGAAATCTTAGCGATTGTGGAAAAGAAGTAACCAATTACAGCCTATAACGGGAGTCAATACCAATGGCCAAACAAATGATGTTTGATGAACAAGCCCGTCGTGAGATTCGCGATGGCCTGCTGCAGTTGTCCAATGCGGTCAAGGTGACGATGGGACCGACGGGACGAAATGTAGTGTTGCAAAAAAGCTGGGGTTCACCTCGCGTCACCAAAGACGGTGTGAGTGTTTCCAAGGAAATCGAGCTGGCTGAACCTTTCCAGAATATGGGAGCGAAAATGGTCAATCAGGTTGCCACCAAGACCTCCGATATCGCCGGCGACGGCACGACTACGGCCACGATTCTGGCCGAGGCGATTTACACCGAAGGTTTGAAATATGTAGCCGCTGGTGTCAATCCCATGGCGTTGCAGCGCGGGATTAACAAAGCGGTCGCCGTGGCGGTCGATTCGATTGCCAAACAAAGCAAAAAAGTCAAGGGCAGCGACGATATCGCCAAAGTCGGGGCCATTTCCGCCAATAATGATCCGGAGATCGGCAAGCTGCTAGCCGAAGCGATGGACAAAGTAGGCCAGAACGGTGTCATTGAGGTGGAGGAAGGCAAAGGCCTGCAAACCGAACTGGAAGTGGTCGAAGGCATGCAGTTTGACAAAGGATATTTGTCTCCCTATTTTATGACCAAAGCCGATACGATGGAAGCGGTTCTGGAAGACTGTTATATCCTGATTCATGAAAAGAAACTCAGCAATCTGCGGGAAATGATCCCTCTGATGGAAAAAATCGTGGGAACCGGCAAGCCCTTGTTGATCATTGCTGAAGATCTGGAAGGCGAAGCCCTGGCGGCTCTGGTGATTAATAAGCTGCGTGGGGTATTGAAAGTCTGTGCCGTGAAAGCCCCCGGATTCGGGGATCGACGCAAGGCGATGCTCGGTGATATCGCCGCAGTAACTGGCGGCCAGTTAATCAGTGAAGACCTGGGAGTCAAGCTCGAAAATATCGAAATGTCTCAACTCGGGCAGGCACGCCGGGTCGTCGTCAGCAAAGACAACACCACGATTGTTGAAGGTGTGGGGAAGAAAAAAGAGATCCATGCCCGTATCGCTCAGATCGAAGCCCAGATTGAAAAGACCACCAGTGATTACGACCGGGAAAAACTTCAGGAACGGTTGGCAAAACTGACCGGTGGCGTGGCGGTCGTTCGTGCCGGTGCGGCAACTGAAACCGAAATGAAGGAACGCAAAGACCTGCTCGAAGATGCCCTCCATGCCACCCGTGCCGCCACCGAAGAAGGTGTGATACCCGGCGGCGGGGTCGCTTTTCTGCGTGCGATCAAGGCGGTGGCACAGGCCAAAAAGGAAATCGAAGGCGATGAAACCCTGGGATTTGATATTATTATAAAATCCTTAAGTTATCCTACCCGCCAGATCGTCGATAACAGCGGTCTCGACGGAGCAATGGTGGTTTCTGAACTGATGGAACAAAAAGGTTCCGCCGGCTACGATGCCGCCAAAGCCCAGTATGTGGATATGTTTGAAGCAGGGATTATCGATCCTGCCAAAGTTGCCCGCTGTGCTTTGCAGAATGCTGCCAGTGTGTCCGGCTTAATGCTGACCACCAATGTTCTGGTTACCGATCTGAAAGAGGATAAGGAACCGGTGGCTGGCGCAGTCAGCTAGTATTTTGGAACCGCACCCGCGGTCCTGGTTGTTTTCGCCTGTCCGATTTTTCGGCGGGCCAGACAACGGTTGTAAAACCGACAACCGGAAATCGCGGGCGCGGTTTTTCCATGTATGCAGGTATGATATGAAATGAGTCCAATGTCAACAGCCAAACGCGATTATTATGAGGTCTTGGGCATAAATCGTACTAGCAGCGCCGATGATATCAAACGTGCGTATCGAAGAATGGCTTTGAAGTATCATCCGGATAAGAACCCCGACGACAAGGACGCTGAATCTAAATTTAAGGAATGTGCGGAAGCCTACGAGGTTCTCAGCGATCCGGCGAAACGGCAGCGCTACGATCAGTATGGACACGAAGGCCTCCGCGGCGCGGGCATGCATGATTTTTCCCATATGGGATTTGAAGATATTTTCAGCATGTTCGACGACATTTTTGGCGGGAGTGTTTTTGGCTCTCGCCGCGGTCGCCGTGCTCAACAGGCGGCACGCGGCTATGATATTGAAGCGCAGATCGAGTTGACCCTCAATGAGATTCTGGCCGGTGTGGAAAAAACAATTGAGTTTAAGCGAAAAGACGTATGTCCGCATTGCAGCGGCAGCGGCGCCGAACCCAATCACCCTCCGCAAACGTGCGGGATGTGCAACGGCCAGGGCCAGGTGGCCCAGACAGGGATGGGAGGCCTGTTTCGCATGGTGACTGCCTGTCCCCAGTGCCGGGGAACCGGCAAAAAAATAACCCATCCCTGTAAAGAATGTCACGGCAGCGGCCGGGTCAATAAAACCCAAAAAGTATCGATTAAAATACCGGCCGGAGTGCAGGACGGCCAGGCCATTCGCGTCAGCGGCGAAGGCGAGCCGGGTCAGCAGGGCGGCCCTCGTGGCGATCTGTATTGTTATATCCGGGAAAAGAAACATCCGTTTTTAATCCGGAATGAAGATGATCTGGTGATTCGGCTGCCGATTGGTTTCAGTCAGGCGGCTCTCGGTGCCGTCGTGGATGTGCCCTCCTTGTCAGGCCGGGAAAAATTATCGATTCCCGCCGGTACCCAGCACGGAACCGTTCTGCAAATTAAGGGGCAGGGCATGCCCCATCTGCAAACCGGCCGGCGCGGGTCGCTGCTGGTGCAGATTCTGGTCGAGATTCCCAAAAAGCTCAGCAGGGAGCAGGAAAAATTGCTGCGTCAATTTGCGGAAACGGAAGATAAAACCGTCCTGCCGGAAAGCAGAGGTTTTTTCGATAGATTGAAAGAACATTTTGCCGGATTAAACGATTCAGAGAAGAAAGAAGAATAATTTTCCTATTTCGTAAGGAATGAAAAGTAGAAATGATGGAATCTGATAACGATCAAGAAAAACCAGATAACGAAGCCTCGCCTGAACCGGCCGAAACTCCCTCGGACGATGTGGAGCAGATCCGGCAGCAGATGCAGAGGATCGCGGCAGACTATCAGAATTACCAGAAACGATCCCAGCGGCTCATCGAGCAGGCAGGCCAACTGGCGGAAGAAAAATTCGCGAAGGAATTGTTATCCGTGCTGGATAATTTTGAACATGCCCTGGACAAAGGCAGCGGCACACAGAATTTGGACTCGCTGCTGAAGGGAGTCGGAATCATTTACGATCATTTGCTGGATATTCTTCGGCGGTATGGATTGCAGCGAATCGAGGTGAAAGCGGGCACAAGTTTCAATCCCCGCCTGCACGAAGCTATGATGCACGAGGTAAATGAACAATATCCCGATCATTCCGTCGTGCGGGAACTGGCTCCGGGTTATATTATGAATGACCGGACCCTGCGGCCAGCCAAAGTGTCCGTATGTAAGAATCCCGTACCCTTGCCGATGCAGACGGACGAAACTACGGATTGTGAAACGGAATCTTTGACGGAAATGGAAGAAAAGGAAGAGTAATTCTCTGGTTTGAGAGGAAAGGTTTGTGCCATGCCGACCTATGAATATCAGTGTCCCGATTGTAATCAACGGTTTGAGGAGTTTCAATCCATTACCGCCAAACCCATACGAATCTGTCCTGCCTGCGGGGGCAAAAAAGTCAAACGTCTGATTGGTGCCGGATCTGGGCTGATTTTCAAGGGATCGGGTTTCTATCAAACGGATTATCGCAGCGAAAGCTATAAAAAAGCTGCCAGTGCGGATAGCACTGGTTCCGCTTCTTCCAAAGACAGTTCTTCTGATAGCAAAACCAGTAAACCTGCCTCGGAAAGCAAAACCAGCAAACCCAGCCAAAAGGACTCTGCCTGATTTTTGGGGGGAAAATCGAATTTCAGAGTGCTTCCTCCCCGATTCCGGCGTCAAGATAGCGGAAATTTTTGTTGAAAACCTTTTCGCGGGCTATTATAATATTTCTTAGTACATTTTTAATGGACGCTTTCCGGCGAAGCCAAATGTGATAACTCGATTAAAAACACTGGTAAGTCCGCTGTGACAGTGGGATTTTAAGCGAAAGGAGATCTCTCATGTCTGAACAAGGTAAACAAAAGTGCAACGAATTCCATGACTGGTTTGCGAGTCTGCCTGTTATGAGGATTTTTCGTTGCTTTCGGATCGCCGCCCAGCCGGGCAAGATGATTTTGGCATTGATCGGGATCACCTTGATCTGCCTGGTCGGCTGGACGATGGATTGGATGACCCCCTCTTCTTTCCGTGCCGTAGTCAGCAGCTCCTCTGCGTCGGAGATGGCTTCCGCCCGGAATGAACTGGAAGCCTATGTCAGCGGCCAATATAAGATAGCGGGTTCCAATCTGGAAACGTATAAAAATACCCTTCGTGGAGAAAACGAAGAACGTTTGCGACAACTGCTTTCTTCGGGAACGTTGCAAGATACCTTTCCTGCCGTGAAGAGCATGGAATTGGCTGAGGTTTTGTCGAAAGTCAACAGTGAATATGGTGACAAAATTAACCCGACGTTTTCGGTTCTGAGAAAAAGTTTTCAAAACCGGGTGGATGCAGTCGAGAAAAGTTACAAAGCCAGTTTCGATTATGCGCAGGATGTTGAAAAAACACAAACCACACTCAATCGTGACCGGGAACTTGATTCTCTTCGGGAAGCATACCTGGGACTTTTTCAGATGGTAGCCGGGGGCGGCGGAAATGCCGCCTCTGCCATCCGCTGGGTGGATCTCCTGGTTAGGGAAAACCCTGCGATCCAGGATATGGACCAAAAAAAGATAGATAAGGAAGCGGTCGCCAATGCCAAAAAACTGATCCATGAAGCCATTCCATTAGCCCAGGCCAGGGAAATAGTTAAAGCGATTGAAGGGAAAGGTATTTTCCGTTCCTTAACCGAATTTAACTCCGGGTGTTTTCATACCGCCGTAACGGCCCTGGTGTGGAATCGGGATTTTTCGCAAATTAAAACCTCTCTCTGGCAGTCCGCGAAAAGTGTTTGCTGGCTGGTTCGCTTTCATTATGTATTCGCCATTTTCTTCATCGCTGCCTGGCTGGTGATTTGGGCTCTCATCGGAGGGGCGATTTGCCGGATCACCGCCTTGAAAATCGCACGTGATGAGCAACTCGGCCCGATTACCGCCTTGAAGTTTAGTGCCTCCCGGTTTGTCAGCTTTTTGTGTGCTCCGCTTCTTCCGGTCGGCATACTAGTTTTGATTGCCATGCTGACCGGTCTGTGCAGCCTGGTGGGCGCGATTCCCTATGTGGGCGAAATCCTGGTAGGAATTTTCATAGGTTTGGCTTGGGTGGGCGGCTTTGTGTTTGCCCTGATTGCCATCGGATTGGTGGGCGGATCTTCTCTGATGTATCCGACGATTGCGGTGGAAGGTTCTGACAGTTTTGATGCCATTAGTCACTCTTTCAGTTATTTATTCGGCAGACCCTGGCGTATGGGTTTTTATACCGTGGTGGCTGCTGTTTATGGTGCGATTTGTTATCTGTTTGTCCGGTTCTTTGCCTTTTTGATGTTGGCCTCGGTTCATGGAATGATCGGCTGGGTGGTCAATTGGGATACCTCGTCCGGCAATCTCTTATGCGGCAAACTGGATGCGATATGGACTGCCCCCACCTATACCGATTTGAATCCCGTCGTCAACTGGGCCAGCCTCAACGGCACCGAGTCTTTCAGTGCTTTTCTGATTTGCCTTTGGGTATGCCTGATCGTGGGTTTGGTAATCTCCTTTCTAGTCAGCTTTTTCTTTACGGCCAATACCACCATCTACTTTTTGCTCCGGCAACGTGAGGATGGGACCGATTTGGAAGATATTTATCTGGAGCAGAACATAGAAGAACTGATGGCCGAAGAAACCGCACCCGCCCCGGCTTCGCAAACTCAGGAGCCTTCCCCCTCGGCGGCGGAGTCTCAACAAACGCCCGAAGCACCGGACCAGGCGCAAAAAGAAGGGGATGGCCAATCCTATAATAAAAACGTGTAAGGGTAGTTTCCGAAATGCAAACGAAGGTCTTCCTTTATGGGAAGACTTTTTTTATTGATGGGTATTTCATTTAAAAAGTCAATATACAGTGAACGTCGTAATCAGTCAGTTTTTCTTTTCCTTTGAGGTGGGCCAGCTCAATCAGAAAAGAAATACCCATAATCCGGCCCCCGAGTTTTTCTACCATTTGACAACTGGCCTGCATTGTGCCGCCCGTGGCTAACAGATCATCTACCATCAAGATACGCTGGCCGGTTTTGATGGCATCCGCGTGCATCTCCAACCGATCGGTGCCGTATTCCAGCGCATATTCCTGGCTGATTGTTTCATGCGGCAGCTTGTGAGGCTTACGCACCGGGACAAAACCGCAGTCCAGTTCCCGGGCAATTGCTGTTCCTAAAATAAATCCCCGGCTTTCAATTCCGACTACCAGGTCAATTTGCTGATCCTGAAAAGGCGCTGCCATACTGGTAATCGTTTGGGCCAAAGCTTCTTTGTCTGCCAGCAGGGGAGTAATGTCCCAGAAGAGAATGCCGGGTTTGGGAAAGTCCTGAATGCTGCGAATGAGTTTCTGAAGATGATTTCGTACCGCCGGGTCAATCCGTTGCGTCATGTCAATCCATTTCCTTTTCAGTCATCTGCGGTGAGTATTTGGTTTAATTTTTCCAGAGCTTCTTTTTCAATCTGCCGCACCCGTTCCCGTGTCAGGCCGATGTGCTTGCCGATTTCTTTGAGGGTCATGGGTTTGTCCCGGTCCAGCCCGAACCGAAGCCGCAAAATCTCCGCTTCCCGATTGTCTATTTGATCCAGTAAAACCTTAATCGTTTCCAGTTCGTCTGCGGTGAAGACCGCTTCTTCCGGACGCGGGGTCTTGTCGTCTTCCAGCATTTCGTTAATCGCCGAAGATTTATCCGAAGCCGGCATCTGCGACGGGGCCGTAAAAGCTTTGACCGCCCGGCGAATAATCTTTACTTTCCGGGCCGGCATTTGCAGAGCCTGGCTCATCTCTTCAAGTGATGGAGTGCGGCCCATTTGATCCTCCAGCATCGAAGAAGCCTGCTTCCAGCGGGCGATCATCTCGACCATATAGGCCGGGATATGAATCGGCTGGACACTGTTGATCAAAGCCCGTTTGATCGCCTGTTTGATCCACCAGGAAGCATAGGTGCTGAAGCGGGATCCCTGCTCCGGATCGAAACCTTCGACGGCTCGCAGCAGGCCCAGATTCCCTTCTTCGATCAGGTCTGCCAGCGGCAAACCGCGATTGCCGAATTTCTTGGCTATATTCACAACCAGCCGCAGATTGCTGCGGATCATCCGGTCACGGGCTTCCAAATCATTTCCTTCAATAATCCGACGGCCCAGTTCTTTTTCTTCCGAGGCGGTTAAAAGCGGAGCTTCATTGATAGCTTCAAGGTAGAGTTGTAAAGTTGAATCCACGGTTCTTTCCTTTCCGAAATCGCTTTCAGGAAGTAATCAAATCGATTCCTTTGTATTATGTTCACATAACCGAATAACAATGAGGCAGGTCCACCCTCCTGCTTTTTGGCTCAAAGCAGAAATCATATCTGCTGCCTTATCATTATCGGCAGTTAAACACTCCCTGTTGAATCCGTTTCAGGCTATCTCCTGTGGTTTACGATTCTACTTTTGCCCTGTTTTGTCCTCAAAACTCTTTCCAGAGCCTGGTGATTATTGGACATTGGCAGTTCCATCGCCGGAACCGGGTGTATCCTCTTTGTTTTCAGGGGTTTCCGAAGTTGATTCTACATTTTGGGGCTTGGACGGCTTGGCTTTGCTGCGAAAAAATGACATATCAATTCGATCAGTACCCAAATGAGGATGACTGTCCAGACCGCCGCGCTGATGCTCGGTATCCGCCTTTTCGGTGTCTTCCTCGTCTTCGGTGGCCCATTGCGCCCGCTTGAGCGAGAGGCCGATCTTCCGGTCATCGATATCTACGCGCAGTATTTTTACCTCGATGTCCTGACCAACTTTGACTATGTCCTGCGGCTCTTCCACCTTCTGGTCGGAAAGCTCCGAAATATGCAGCAAACCTTCCAGATCCGGTTCCAGTTCCACGAAAACCCCGAAATTGGTCAGTTTGGTAACTTTGCCTCGTACAATCTGACCGGCGATATATTTCTCGGGGATAGCACGGACCCACGGGTCTTCGGTCATTTGTTTTAGACCCAATGCGACCCGCTGTTTCTCCTGGTCCACAGCCAGTACAATACATTTAATCGAATCGTTCTTCTTGAGCATTTCACCTGGATGGCTGATTTTCTTCGTCCAACTCATATCCGATACATGCAGCAAGCCGTCGATTCCTTCTTCGATCTCAATAAACGCACCGTAGTTCGCCAGATTCCGAACCTTACCTTCCACAATGGTGCCCGGAGGATATTTATTGGCCACATGCGTCCACGGATTTTCGGAAAGCTGTTTCAATCCGAGCGATACTTCCTGCTTGGCGGAATTCACTTCCAGAACCACCACTTCCACTTCCTGGCCGACACTCAAAAGCTCGCTGGGATGATTGATACGCTTGGTCCAGCTCATCTCACTGATATGAACCAGCCCTTCCACCCCTTCTTCCAGCTTGATGAACGCACCATAGTTCGTAATGTTCACCACATGTCCCTTGACCACCCCATGTACCGGATAACGCTGCTCCACCGAGGTCCAGGGACTTTCGGTCTTCTGTTTCAGACCTAGGGCGATTTTTTCCTTGTCCCGGTCGATACTCAGAACTTTTACTTCGATTTCTTCGTCCAGATGTACCAGTTCCGAAGGATGATTGATACGGCCCCAGCTCATATCGGTGATATGCAGAAGACCGTCCAGACCTCCCAAATCGACAAATGCGCCGAAATCCGCGATGTTCTTGACGATCCCTTTGCGAAGCTGCCCGGGCTCGATATCCGATAATAAGGTCCGCTTGGCGCTGGCACGGGTTTCCTCCAGCATCTTCCGCCGCGAAATCACGATATTCCGCCGCTCCTGATCGATCTTCAAAATCTTCGCTTCAATCTCCGTACCGATATATTCCGATATGTCACCCGGACGTCGCACATCCACCTGAGAAGCAGGCAGGAAAACCGGTACCCCCACATCAACTAACAAACCGCCCTTGATCCGGCGGGTGACTTTACCTTTGATTACATCCCCTTCTTTGTATTTCTCCAGGATCCGTTCCCATCCGCGAATCCGGTCGGCTTTTCGCTTGCTTAATTGGACCAGTCCGCTGTCTGATTCCACCGATTCCAGAAGAACTTCGATTGAGTCCCCAATTCGAATCTCACTGGGATCATCAAATTCGGAAGCGTCGATGGTGCCTTCGCTTTTCAGACCCACTTCGACAATGACATCGTCGCCTATGTGATTAACGATTTTCCCCTTCAGGATACTGCCGGGATCAAAATTCCGAACCGTCTTGTCGATGATGGACAACATATCATCATCGATTCCGATCCCTAACGCTTCTTCTACCTGTTGTTCGATTTCCTGTTCATTGATTTCGAAGCTTTGAAAAATGTTTCTGTTAACCATTACCTTATCTTTATTCCTTGTACCTTCCGGCTATCTGGCCTCACACTCCGGACCGCCACAGTGAATCCGGGACCTTCGACTTCTGACCATCACATCAATGGACAATACAGCATTAAACCTTGAAAATCTGTTTTCGTCAACAGTTATCTTGTTAATAAACCAGACATGGATCGGACCCTTTTATTCAGTATGCCGGAGGGTTAAAGCCTTAAAGCACAAGGTTTTACGACAGGAGAGGAAAGAAAATAGCCCTATTTTTGCAGGAGAACTATCTAAATTCTTATATACTTGCAGATATCCAAATACATGGGTGGGCCAGATGTCAGATTCTGCCATCCTGCCGACAATATGCAGGTTTAGGATTTTGGCAGATTATCATTCGAGGGAATATAAACGTGTGTTTTTCGCCAATATTTGGCAAATTTGCTGGAGTACTTGCGAATCCAGTCTGCTAGCAATGGTTCCCCCAGATCACAATGGGCCTTCTCTGATTCAAACCATCTATGTCGTTCCATTTCTTCTCTCTGGAGAGCCAAGTATGCTTCCAAGGCCTCTTGATGGTTATGATAAATGATTTTTTTTCTGACTTCGTCGTAATGACATTTATCGCCAAATCGAGTCAGTTCGATTCGTATTTGCGCGGCAGACTGGGGATCAAAATCATCTTCCACTGACATAACAAACCATCCATTTTTCCGCTAGATTAGCACGTAAGATACATTCATTCTGACCAAAAACAAATGCCTTTAAACATATCATATTTGCGGCAAAAAAGAAAGCCCCACAACGTGCTTGTTTGCAAGGCTTTAACGTAACTCCCCGAACTGGACTCGAACCAGTAACCTAGCGGTTAACAGCCGCCAAGGTCATAACACGGGAGACCTTTATTCATAAAGAGTTACAAATTTTATTCTTGCCTTGCAGCATAATATACTCACAGTGGCTGACTTTCTTGATAAAATTTTAGATGACAATCATGAATTTTCCAATAAAAAACAACACTCTCTTCGATCCAAGGGTTGGAACAAGACCCTTTGGACAGGAAACTACCATTATCTTTAAGATCGTCCGTTTTCCCCAAAATCTGGAATCTTTTTTGGGTTCCCTGGCATCTCCGTTCCACGGGGACCATTTTCAGTATTTCCGCACCCTCATTCTGCGGCTCGTCAGCGCTGGGGGGCGACGGAATATTTACGCCTCAAACAATCTTGCAAAAGCCCCTTTTCAGGGGCTTGGACAAAAGGGGGTGGAGGTACCCGGTAAACTACCCGTACGGATTCTTCCCCCACCTCAATTTGCTTCACCAAAGAACGGATAATCTCCCGTCGTGTCATCCAGTCGGCCTCTTCCAGATTATGGGTAACCTTATCGGCAAATTCATTCATACAACTGATTACCAGTTTCAGTTCTTTTTGTCGAGAGTCTTGTTTTTCCTGCGTTTCCACCTCCCCCTGCAGTTTTGCCAGCCGGTCTTTCGCCTTTCGCAGACGGGGTTCAAATTCGGACTTGTCGATTAAACCATCCTGATACGCATCGACCAGACGAGCTATGCCGCGTTTCACCTTTTGGATCAAGGTCCGAAGCTGTTCGATACTGCTCCAGGCTCCCCCTTTTTTCCTGGTAGCCAAACGCCGTTGGTATTCCTGCGCCACGCGTTGCGGATCTTTCAGCAGGGAACATACATCCTGCCAAACGGCTTCTTCCAATAAATCGATCCGCACCTGTCTATTACAGCAGAGGCGCTGCCCGCCAAAGCGAGAGGCATCGGTACCACCACACCGATAGTAGGCATAAGAACGTCCGAGGCCTTGGCCGGCAAGAACACTGGCCTGCTTGCCATGATACGCATTTGCCATATCGTAAGTATGATCAGGCAGCTTATCAGCAGATACCGGATTTTGGTGCCGATTTTCATGTGATGGAGGACTCCAATAAACTCAAGATCCTGTAACCCAAAGACTTATCTTGATTATATTGTTGTCGGTCCTGAATCAAGAATATTTCCGAACTGTGTACCATTTTCTTATTGATGGGTATTTTACTGTAAAAGTGACGATAACCCAGGCACCTCTGCGTCTGATTGCCGTTCAATGTACCCCGAATATCAAACGGAATCACACCGTTCGCGGCGGTCCAGCCCAGGGGGAACTGCTGTGAATGGTTACGAACCGGTTTGACCCGGATGCCGAAACTCTCGTGGCGATTGGATAAGAGCAAATCCCTGGCTGAACACTATTGGCCTAACCTCCATTATGCAAAACCTGGGTAAGAAAGGTAAGCTGTTCGGAAAAATCTTTTCTGCTATACGCCCAGAAACAAATGGTTATGCCGTTTCCTTTTTAGGCATTTTCCGAGCGGTAAATAACGAGGCCTTCCCTTCGACTATATCCTGGTCGATGACATATTTTTGCTTTTCCGGCTGATCGGGAAGCTCATACATCAACTCGAGCATAATTTCCTCGGTAACGGCCCGAAGGGCCCGTGCGCCGGTATCACGCTTAAGTGCTTTATTAGCAATGGATAAAAGAGCTTCTGGAGTAAATTCCAACTCGGCATTCTCCATCTCGAAAAATTTAACGTATTGTTTGATTAGGGCATTTTTCGGTTCGGTCAAAATCTTGATTAAGGCACTCTCATCCAGTGGACTCAATGCCGTACAGATCGGTAAACGCCCTACCAGTTCGGGTATCATCCCGTAATGAACCAGATCTTCCGGTGTCACTTGCTGCAAAATATCCCCTTTTTGTTCTTCGGCTTCATTCGGAACCTGTTTTTCCGCCGAAAAACCGATCATCTGCCGGCCCAGCCGCTTTTTAATAATATTATCCAGCCCGGTAAAGGTTCCGCCGCAGATAAACAGGATCTGCGAGGTATCCATCTGTATATACTGCTGTTCCGGATGTTTACGGCCACCCTGCGGCGGAATATTGGAAATCGTGCCCTCCAGAATCTTCAGCAGCGACTGCTGGACACCTTCTCCCGAAACATCACGGGTGATGCTGACATTCTGGTTGGTCTTGCCTATTTTATCAATTTCGTCAATATAGATAATCCCACGCTGGGCCGCTTCCAGATCAAACTCTGCCGCCTGCAGCAGCCGCAGCAGGATATTTTCCACATCTTCCCCTACATAGCCCGCCTCCGTCAAAGTGGTAGCATCACTAATGGCAAACGGGACATGCAGATAACGGGCCAGCGTCCGGGCGATCAGCGTTTTCCCACAGCCTGTCGGCCCAATCAGCAGGACATTGCTCTTCTCAATTTCCACATCTTCATTGTCGCCAGCCAGATACGTAAGTCTTTTATAGTGATTGTGAACCGCCACCGATATACTCCGCTTGGCATAGTCCTGGCCAATCACATACTTATCCAGATGTTCTTTAATATTACGCGGTGTGGGAATATTGGAAAATAAAGGCTTGTGGCGTGAGACTTTACGTTTCTCCTGATGGATAATGCTCGAACAAAGCTCCACGCAATTGCCGCAGATAAAAATCCGCCCAGGCCCCTCGATCATCGGGCCGACCTCCCGCTCATTCTTGCCGCAAAAGCTGCATATATTCACCCGGCGTTTGGATGTGCCGGATGATGAATTCTTATTATCGCTTGTCATTATAAGTTTATCCTTTCTAATCTACTATATATAGTACACCCGAGCCTCTGCCTGGCAATCAAAAAGCAGGAACTTTTCCGGCATAAGCGGGTTGTTTTGAATATCGGCCAAAACCTTACCCTAAGGCCAATACCAACTTAACTATTATACCGGATTTTTAACCAAAACGGGCCTTTTGTATGATTTTTTCTTTCAAAGTCTGAAATTCTTCGTCCGAGAGCTGCCCTTCCTGGTGCAATTTCCGAATTTGCTCCAGAGTAAAGCGGTTATTCTGAATAATTTTTACATTCAGCACCTTGAATTCTTCGTCGGAGAGTTGCCCTTCCCGATGCAATTGTATGATTTGTTCCAGGGTAAAGGACGAATCCCCCTCCTTCCCCCGCAGGGAAGTAACCGCAAATCTTTTCACCAGCAAATAGCCCGCCATCGCCCCCACCACCAAAACCGCCAGGACCGACCCGATCCAGACCAGATTCTTCGTTTCCACCGCTCCACAACAAAAAAAAACTGCCATTTCCATACCACCTCCAACTTATAGCGTAAACCAACACAAAAGTCAATCCACTCTGCCATCTCAAAAATCGCCCTTTCTGAATCGATAAACAGATAACAATACTTGGGGTACAGCATTAGGCTATGGTCCTGAGCGGCCTCAGAGAGGTTTTCAAGACGATGGAGCGGTTTTCTCTATTCATCCTCCGCTTAATCAAACATCAGGACATAGTTCTGGTTCGGCTGGGTGTCGAATTGGATGATGTTGGTCTTTTTATCGAGTTGGTATTCGACCGGGGCTTCGCTGGTGATGCTCAGCCCCTGCCAGGCAGTGCCGCAAAGGATTCGGCAGGGGGAACCTTTTAGGCTTTTAATGGCGGCCTGGATTATCTTGCCGTTTTTCCAGGTGATGTCCACTTCAAAGGCGCCGCGGGCTTTCAAACCTTTTATGGAACCGGCGGGCCAGGCCGCCGGCAGGGCGGGCAGCAGGCGAATCAGCCCCTGCTGGCTTTGCAGCAGCATCTCCGCGATCGCGTCGGTTGCACCAAAGCCAGCCTCGATCTGAAACAAACGCGTCCCCACATTGTACCAGGTCAGCAGATTGATCACCGTATTCTGCCGGGCCAGGTCAGCCAGATTCCCCAGAGCCTGATCCCCCTGGCCCAGCCGTGCGTAAAAACAGGCCATATAGGGAAAACTCCAACTGGCGTAGGCGGAGCGGTTCTCTTCGCGCAATTGCACCGCTTTTCGAGCCGCCTCATACAGCTCCGGCGTCCCCTCCCGGCTGAACTCATCCCCCGGAAAGAGCGGATATAGATGGGAAAAGTGCCGGTGCGCCGGCTGTTCCTGCAGAGGATCGGGCCATTCTTTGAGCAATCCTTCGGCTGTGACGGGGTAAGGAAGAATATTATCATGCAAATCCTGCCAGAGGGGCCAGAGGTCCTGATCGACTCCCAGAATCCTGCATGCTTCCAAAAGGTGCCGCGTCACTTCCCGCACCAGCGCGGTGTCCATCGTGTTGTGAATATTATTGACGAATCCGTTCGGGGGGACATTTTCCGGCGAAAAGGAAAAGCCGGTGATATATTTGCCATCCTCGTTTTTGATCAGGAAATCTTTGTAGAATAATCCCACCTCTTTGAGATACGGATACACCTTCTCCGCCAGAAACTCCCGGTCCAGCGTATATTCGTAATGCGTCCAGTAATGCTGGGCCAGCCAGGCGGCCGCCCCGGTCCAGAATCCCCCTTCCGCGCACCAGATATTCGCATCGCCGCCGATCAGCCCGTAAAACAGGATCCCCCGGCAGCCGGTCATTTGGCGGGCGTTGCGCCGGCCCTGCTCGATAATCAGCTCCAGTTGGCGGAACAGGGCCAGATTGCATTCGTCCAGATTGGTAGGATTGACCATCCAGTGATTCATTTCGATATTCATATCCAGGTGCCAGTCGGCATCCCAGTCCGGCATCAGGGCGGCATTCCAGATGCCCTGCAGGTTGGCCGGCCGCCGACCGGCACGGTTGCACGAAATCATCAGATACCGCCCCATTTGGAACACCAGCTCCGCCAGCTCCGGCGAATACTCCCCCTGCTGGGTGCGGGCCAGCAGGGCCTCCGTATCCGCCGGCTCGTTTCCCTGCGGCTTCTCCAGCAGGAACGCAACCCGGTCCATGAGTGTCCTGTGCTCCATCTGGTGCTGTTGAAAAATCGCATCGTACTCTTTATTTCCCAGCCCTTCGATTTTGCCGCGGCAGCCGGTTTCCGGGTCAAACGCTCCCTTTCCAGCATCCACGGCGATATAAATGGTAAGCTGGCGAACCGCCTCAAACTTCAATTCCGGACGCTCCCCGTCGGCGGCGATCCTGCCGGTATCGCCGGGCCGGACTACCGCCTGGACAAAACTTTTTACACCTTCAGCAAACTCCCCTTTGATGGATAGCTGATTTTCCTTCGCGACCGCCGTCCAACGATATTCCGGCTGTTCCGGACGTTCAAAACGAATCTGCCCTGTGACTGGCTGCTCCGCCTCCATACGGAAAACAATCACGTCCTCCCCGGCGGGCACAAAGCACTGCCGATGAATCTGTCCGTTCTTCCCCTGATAATAGATATCCGCTACTCCGTCCCGTAAATTCAGCACCCGCCGATATTCACTCATGGTGTCCTGCCCCTCTATTTCCAGAATCAGGTTCCCCAACGGCTGAAAGGAATTGGTATAACCGCACGCACCGGGATAATTCGGGGCCTTCTGCCGCGGCATGATCTGAATCTTATTTACCGTCTGATAAAACAAATCATTCGCCTCCTTTGGCTTGCCCGCCAGCATGAGCTGCTGTACCTGCCGCAATTCGCTGCTGTAATTGTCTATCTCTTTACCCAGATGATCCCGCCAGAAATCCACATGATTCAAACTCAGCACCACCTTGCCCGGCTGCCCCCAGACCATCACCGCCGATATCCCATTCGCCAGCGGCCAGCCTTCCAGCCACTCCCCCGCCGGCCTGTTCAGGCTGACCTGGTACGAAGCCCCGACACCCGGACCGGTCATCTCAGCGGAAATCCCCTGACACCACACCATCGCAAAAACCAACCAGAAACAACTGTATTTAATGGTCCTCATTTTGTTGTCCTTCTGCTGCAAAATATCCTTATTTGATCCGTTTTCAGACCAGCCTTATCGCCAAACTAACGATTTTAACAAAAATATCCACCTTAAAAATTCCGCCGCTTGCCGGACAGTTTTTTAAAAAATGTAGTGAAAACTTTCCGCGTTTTTACGCTAAAATCAACGTTTTCCACCCCTAACTGCGGAACTTAGGCTAATTTTTTCACCCTACGAAAACGGTATTTTTCGGAAGTAAAGCCAGCAAATGCAGAAGTTATGAATAATTTTCTTTTTTTTGTTGATTTAATTAGTAAATTTAACGATAATTAGCTATGACATAGGTATTAATTATGACATAGAATTTTCCTGTTAAAAAAAGGTGTTATTTCATGGCAGTGAAAGATCAAATCATGAATCAAGCCATCGGAGATGGATGCAACGTTATCGAAACACAAAATCGATATTCAAGGCCGGGAGTTGATTTTTCGAAGGTTACTCAATTACGAAATATGATTCATGCATCTCTGGGTGATTTTGGCATTAATAAGGCGGATATCATTGTAAATATTCTAACGCAATATATTCATGATAGCGGTTTTAAGGTTGGAACCAAATTGCCACCCGAACGTTTATTATGTGAACAGTTTGGTGTCGGGGCACGATCCCTACGAGAAGCTTTGGTGATTTTGAAATCCGTCGGTGTCATCTATTCAAGAAATGGACAAGGGTGGTATGTAGGTCAATTTGATCCTGTGCATGGATTAGCATTTTTGTCACCTATTTTGAAGAATTTTAGCGGAACCGATATTGATCAGATTATGATGGTTCGGTTGACGATCGAACCCATGATAGCGAAATTGGCAGCGCAGAATATAAGTTCACACGGATTGAAACAGCTAAAAGAAACGCTGGATATGATGGAGAGATATTGCAGCGATATTTATGTGGAAGAATTCCGAGTTCAGGATCGATTATTTCATGGGATTTTATCCAGCGAGAGTCAGAATACTGTATTTCCTGTGATATGTTCCATCATGTCTGGATTATTTTATTCCATGCCGTGGTGGCGCGCCCGCAAGACTACCAAGCAAATATTGGAACAACATCGCGATATCTACGAAGCGATCGCAAAATCAAAGGAAGAGCTAGCTTATGAGTCGATGGCGAATCATATCCGTGAGGCATGGAAATGGATGAAAGATGCCGTGCAAAAAGAAAATCAGAGAATGAAACAGATTGAGTCTGATAAGGGAGAATAATTATTTTAGCTGGTAGTTGAAATGGAAAGTCCATGTTTGAGAAAAAATATAGGAAATATAAAGTAGGATAGAAAAAGCCCATTCAGGTGATTCAATAAAGTGAGCTAGCGTTGAATTTTGGTAAGATCGCCGCTAGCCCACGGGATGTCCCAGAGGTATCGCGTACCCCTGAGTACATACTCATTTCTATCACTTTCTCTTTTATAACGAATTCGACTAGGATTGCAAGGCTTTTCTTACTTTATTTAACAAGAAAGGAGGTTTTGTTATGAAGAATAGTGGTTGAGAAGGAATGGGACTGTGTTTAATTTCGTCTTGTTCAGAAAATAAGGTATCATGGAAAATTTGTTAAGGAGAAAAAAATGCAAAAAATGAAATTTAGTTTAGTGTCGATTCTGCTGACCATTGGCTTGGTGAGCGTACTGCAGGCACAATCCCGGGATTACAATGCGGAATTCAGCTTGAACTCCAATCCTAATGGCGTATGGTCCTATGGATCGTATGTGGGTGGCTTTACCGGTACCTACACCCTGTATGGGGGTCCCACCTATGCGGCTGTTATTGGATTTTGGGGAACCGATCCGACAGGTAGTGTCAGCATTAATACCGATCCGCTGAATGCCTGGAATCCTGGCTGGCCCAATGGTATGTACTGGAATCCTGGTGGAACCAATCTTATGACCCCGCAAAGTGGTGGAGTTGACAAACCTGCCGCTCGTTTCACGGCTCCGGCAGAAGGGACGTATTCCGTTACGGCGGAGTTCGAGAACTTATCGAGTGCCGGTGGCCCGACCACGGCAGTTTTCGTTTTGGTGAATGGAGCGATTGTTCATGAGGATACGGTTACCGGTTTTAAAAGCGGTCCGGAAAACTTTTCCACTTTTCTTGGCTCGTTCGCTTTAGCGACCGGAGAGACTATTGACTTTGCGGTGGGTGCTATTGCAGGTCAGGGTAGTTCCAACGGCGGCTGGCAGCAAGTCGGTTTTGAGTGTACTATACAATCTGGTGAACTTCCCCCTCCCACGATGAATCTGGTTATGCAACTGGATGCCGGTTTGGGTACCATAGATCCCAATAAACCCGGCGGTATTACTTATGGTGATACCGTGAGGATTTGGGAGGATCAGTCGGCCAGTGGCATTCTAGATGCAACAACTCAGTGGGGCAGTCCTTCGCTGGAGAGCGGTAGCTTCCCGAATGGCCCGCATAACGTGATTCGGTTCACTGGAGGTGATGGGATGACCATCTATAAACCCTCTTCGTCGGACCCGAATTATATGGCCCCGTTGGATTTGTCAACCTACACCATCTATGTGGTAGGAAAATTGAATACCACGATGAATACCAGCCAAATATTCTTTGCCAATTATGCAAACGGAAAAGGCTATAGTGTAGGAGTTTCCGACGTCTTGCCAGATTATGCCAAATTCTGGACCAATGCCGGTGGTGAAATGAGATCAACTGGTCCGATTGATGATAACAACCGCTATTATCTGATAGCCACAACCGTTACACAAACCAGAAACAAAATGATGTTTGTGAATGACTGTATGGAAGCAGAAGGCAACGGCGGTAGTGTATATTCGACAGCCTCCGTAGCTAGTGTTGGTGCACTAGGGAGCGGTACCCAGTACCTGAAAGGGGACATCGCGGAAATCCGGGTGTACGACGGCTTCATTGAATCGACTCACTTGGCGGTTGTTAATGAGTTATCCAACAAGTACGGTTTGAACCGGGAATGTCTGGGTGGTCCCAATCCGGATCAGGTGGCTTTGACGGCCCTGACCTTTTATGGCACTTCATCCAGTGGTTTCGTTCGACCTCAAGAGCGATGGAACACACAGTATTCTGATGCTGCCTGGGATGTCGTACTTACTAGCAGTTCGATTGAAGACCTCCAGGCGCTGGTACTTGATCCCAATGACTCCTTTCCGTCCAGTTTGAACATCGAGAACAATCTGAATATCTATGAAATCCTGAACAAAGGACAGGAATATACCTATACCTGGCTCAATACCAGAATAGCAGCGGATCAGGGATTGTACTTTGGCATGAATTTCTTCTTTGATAGTGCAGAGAAATTAAGCCGGCCGCACGGTATTTCCGTTTATGCCAATATGTATGATGTGGCGGATACCGAACAGCCTGAATTTTTGGCTGACAGCGCTACCACAATGGGCTGGCCGATTACGGATGTACCCGGAGCTGGCACCCTTATTTATATAGATTTTGATAAAGGTCTGGCGGTAACTTTGACGGATTGGGTTGTTTATCATCAGGATGTATTCAGCATCGATTTGATATCGAATCAGGAACCCGGTGGTTTGAATCCCGTCACCAACGGTCCGGATGGTAACCTCGAAGTAGTGGGGCAGTTCACCCTGAGTGTTAGTTCCTATACTCCCACCTGTGACGATTTGATTGCCATGGGTGATGAATACTTATTTATGGACTTCAACCAGGATTGCTACGTCAACCTGGAAGATTTTGCTCAGTTCGCTCAGGATTGGCTCAAGTGTAATGATCCAGCCAATGCCAATTGTATCGATTAACAGTTTTGTTAACAAATGTCTCGAACGGGCCGGTATACAAGCTGGCTCGTTCGGGCAAATTTAAAAAGAAAGGATGTGATAAAGAGGAAACATAGAAAAAAGTATAGAACTTTGTGTGTGTTGTGTTTTTTTGTTTAATGTATGTTTTTTTAGATTTGACAAAGCGAGAAAAATGGTTTTGTTGGGTCTGGGCAGTTTGGTACTGCTAAGACGAAAATAAGTTTATTTTTAGTTATGTAGTCAATATAAATAATGCTTCGTCAGTTACTATGACGGGGTATTTTAATACCAGATAAGGACCAGGAAATGATTAAAAAAGTTGCATCTCTTTGTGATGTTTCGGTACTGGGAGCTGCTTCCCAGCGGGCGCAGGTCGATGAGATTATCCGTATCGCTTCCGCCGCCGGTTGTGCGACGGTATGTGTGAATCCGTGCTATGTCAGCCACGTTGCCCGGAATTTACCGAAAGGAATTACGAAAACCTGTTCTGTGATCGGGTATCCGTTCGGTCAGCATAGTTCACAAGTCAAGATCGAGGAAGCTCGTCATGCTGTTGGGGATGGTGCCGATGAACTGGATATGGTGATGAATGTCGGTTTTTTGAAAGATGGACGGGAAACAGAGGTAACCGTTGAGATTGCCGGCGTTGTGAAGGTTGCGGACGGACGGATTGTAAAGGTGATTATCGAGTCCTGCTGTTTGAATGAAAATGAGCTGATCCGAAGTGCCAGAATCATATCCGATGCCGGGGCTCATTACGTGAAAACGTCGTCCGGTTTCAATCTCAAGGGCGGCACGTTAGAAGAAGTCCGATTATTAAAAAAGCATGTTCACGGTCATACCGGCGTAAAAATATCCGGCCTAGGTGCCAACCTGACCTTTGCACAGGCAGTGGAATTCTATGATGCCGGAGTGACCCGCATCGGAACCCGGCTGGCCTGCCCCATGATGGATACGATTCGGAAAGAGTTAGCTATTGGTTGATTAAAAGTGAGGTGTACCTATGTCCGTGAATACTGATTATAAAACCGAAACCAGCCAGGCCTGGACTCTGAAATTGCCCGTCACCGTCGAGTTTGGACCGGGTAGTATAAAGAAAATACCCCCCTATTTGTCCAGTTACAGAAGAGCACTGCTGGTCACGCAGTTGTTCGGCACAGCCGCCGAAGTGGTCATCGATCAGATCATTAACCTGTTAAGGGAAAATGATATAGAAACAAAGGTTTTTAGCGAGTTTCCCGCAGAACCAAGTTATCAGGAAGTTGAGAAAGGCGCTGTTCTGGCACGAGATTTCAGGGCGGATGTTGTCGTTGCTTATGGCGGCGGCAGTTCGATGGATACCGCTAAACTCATCGCCCTGGCGGCGGCACATTCGGGTTCGATTCTGGATTACCGGGTCGGTGGCACCCAGGTCATAACAGCTGCCACATTGCCCATTGTTGTGATTCCTTCCACCTCCGGTACGGGCAGCCATATCGGCCGGGTCGCGGTAGTTTCCGAGCCAGAGAAAAAATTGAAGCGATTCATGGCTTCGGATTATTTGTATCCCCGTGTCGCTTTTTGCGATGCGGAAATTCTGCGTTACATGCCCCGCGAGATAACCGCCACTTCGGGCTTCGACGCCTTTGCCCAGGCTTTGGAGAGCTACCTTTCCTCATCTGAAAATCCCATGGGTAATTTATGCGCCCAAGAAGCGATGCGAATTATCGCCGCCACCTTACCCCGCGTATATGAGGATGGTCAAAATCTGGAATTGCGTTCGGCGATGGCCTGGGCGGATACCCTGCAGGGCATTGCCATGTCCGCCAATGCGGTTCTCACCCCTCATGTGATTGCGATGGTCCTCGGTGGTCGCTATCATATCCCTCATGCCCGTGCGATTGCTTCGGTCATGCCTGCCTGTCTGCGACATTCGAAAAAGGGTGCGATCGATAAATTGGCCAATGTCGCCCAGCTGATGGGCTGTACGGAAACCTATCCATCGGAATCTTTAGCGGAGTGGGCCATCGCAGGGATTGAAAAACTGATCGAGAAGATCGGGTTGAAAAAGACACCCGCGGAATATGGCATTCCGCCAGAGGATTACCAACATATTGCAGAGGAAGTCAAAAAGAATTTTGCCATGCGTCTGGAGGCCGATCCGGTTCCCAAGGAGGTGTCCGATCTAGTGGCTATCTTGCGCCAATCATAGTTATAAATTTGTTTTTCTCCGACAAAAAGCTGGTAGAAACATGATTTTTCGAGACAAATTCGATATTTTATTAGAAAAAAAACTCAGCGGCGTAGCTGAGCAAGGCTATACCATTTATATGGGAAATCCCGGATATAAGGAGGTGCTATTGAGAAAATCTATAAGCGTGCTGGTTGCGAGGCGTTTTGTGAAGGGGAAGTGTGTGCGAGAGCAGAAAACTAATAAAAACATTTTAGGAGAAAGCTAATGGAAAAAAGAGTAGTATTTTTAGCAAATTTGTTTTTGATGATCGGGCTGGCCAGTGTGGGCCAGGCCCAGCCGTGGGATTACAACGCCGATTATCCCACCGCCACGGGAGGTCCCAATCCCAATGGCGTGTGGAGCTATGGGTATCTGATTGGCGGATTGTGAAAATGTATCGACTGGAATTACTGTACGAATTTCAAACTTGACAACATGACATGATTTGAGGAATATAAAGCCGGTTACTGATTTTATTTCAACACCAGGGGGCTGGAGAGCGAAAGGATGCGGTCACGTAGTTTTCTTTTTTTACTGGTTTCCATTGTTTGTTTGGGATTTTCCGATTTTGCGCAAGTACGGGCGGATTCTGTACATAGCAGTCAGGTAATTCCGCTGGATGGTTCGGATTGGCTGCTGGCGACCGACCCGGACAACGCCGGAAGGGACCAGCAGTGGTATAACCAGCCCCAGCCCCAGGCCAAGCAAGTCAAAGTACCCTGGATCATTCAGGTAACCTTCCCGGAATATCACGGGGTGGCGTGGTACTGGAAGGAATTCAATGTGCCGGTTAATGCGAGCGAGCAGGGTCGGTATATCCTGCGGTTTTGGGCGGTGGATTATAAAGCCGATGTCTGGGTCAACGGCAAAGAGGTGGGGAGCCATGAGAATGGCGAAACTCCCTTTGAGCTGGATGTCACCGATGCGGTCAAGACCGGTAAGAATTTTTTGGCTGTTCGGGTGTTGAATCCATCGCACCAGCCGATCGATGGGATCGTGCTGAATGAGAGTCCGCACCGGAATAAGGTTATGCCCTACAGTGCCGGCGGGTCCTATAACCACGGCGGGATCGTCGATTCGGTCGAACTGCTGGTGGTTCCGGCGGTGCGGATCGCGGATGTCTTTGCCCAGCCGGATATGCACACCGGCAAAATCAAGGTCCAAACTACCCTGCGGAATGCCGGTGAGAAAACGGTGGAGGCGAAATTGAGTTTTGCCGTTTCGCCGGCGGCTGGGGGAGAGACCATTACAATAGAATATCAGAAAAAGAAAGTGGCAGCCGGCGATACGGTGCTGACGCAGGAACTGACAGTACAGAATCCCCGGCTGTGGAAGTTGAACGATCCGTTTCTGTATCGGGTGACAGTGAACGCCGAGGTGGATAAATACGATTCGCTGGATGAATATGCCGTCAAATGCGGCTTCCGGGAATTTGTCTTTAAGGACGGCTACTTCCGGCTGAACGGCAAGCGGGTGTATCTGAAATGCTCGCACACCGGCAATCACTGCCCCATCGGCCAGCAGTGGGCGCATGACCCGGATCTGTTCCGGCGGGATTTGCTCAATTGCAAGGTCATGGGATTCAATTCCATCCGCTTCATCGCCGGCCTATCTACCCGATACCAGTTGGAATTAGCCGACGAAATCGGCCTGATGGTCTATACTGAACCGTATGCCGCCTGGTGCCTGGCCGATTCGCCCCAAATGACCGAGCGCTACGACCGCGCCATCCGTGAAATGATCTTGCGGGACCGCAATCACGCTAGCATCGTGATGTGGGGCATGCTGAATGAGACAGTGGATGGCCCGGTCTTCCGCCACGCGGTGAAAACTCTGGAACTGGTCCGCTCGCTGGATACCACCCGCCTGGTCTTGCTCAACAGCGGCCGCTGGGACAATGCCCAGGGCCCCGCGGGAACCATGCCAGCCGGTTTAAAAGGCTGGAGAATGGATTCCGTTGATCCTTGCGTTACCTTTAATGCAACAGAGTGCCCGATCGATCATTCCAATGTACTCTGGGAACCGAAACGATTGGCCTTTCATCCAGGGCAAACAGGTGAATATAGTACCGTTCGCTGGATCGCACCAACCAGCGAAGACTATGAGATAACCGCACGATTTATTGATATATCCAGGCAGGCCGCCACGACCGATGTGCATGTTTTGCAGAATGGTCAGGCTCTTTTTGAGGGATTCATCAATCTGGAGGGACAGGGCAAGGAACAGGTGTACTCGGCAAAATTACCCATCAACAAGAATGACAAACTCGATTTTTGCCTCGGGTTCGGTAACGGCCATTACGGCGGGGATAGCACCGGCCTGGAAGTAGTGATAAAAGCAGCGAATGGAAAAATATATGATGCCGCCGGGGATTTTTCCGACCAGGAAAATTCGGGCGGGCCTTGGAGTTACGGCATGCTTTCCGCCGGAACAAAACCGGCCAGTGCCAGTTTCCAGGTATATAATTCCCGATTCAGTGATCCCGTGCCGGGGATTGGTTCCTTGAGCAATCCCGGTTCGCTGGTCTGGGAGGATGTGCTGGACGACCAGCACCCTTATCGCCGCGCACCGCATACCGCCGACATTATCAACTTTTTCCGCACCGTCAGCCCGCACAAACCGTACTTCCTGTCCGAATACGGCATCGGCAGCGGCGTCAACTGGATGCGGGTGGTGCGGCTGTTTGAGCAGAATGGCTACCCGCTGGCGGAAGACGGTTTGTTTTACAAGGCCCGCCGCGACCAGTTCCTGGCCGATTATGAGAAATGGAATCTGGCGGAGGCATTCGGCCGGCCGGAGGAATTTTTCATTCAGAGCATCGCCAAAATGGCCGGCCAGCGTACCGTCGGCATTAACGCCATTCGCGCCAATCCCAGCATCGTCGCCCACAGCGTAACCGGGACCGTCGATCAGGGCATGTCCGGCGAGGGCCTGACCACTACTTTCCGCGAACTCAAACCCGGCACTGTGGATGCCCTCTTTGACCTCTGGTCGCCGCTGCGCTGGTGCACCTTTGCCGAGCCGGTCAATCTCTATCGGGGCGGCAAGGTCAAACTCGAAGCGGTCCTGTCCAATGAGGATGTGCTGCGGCCCGGCGATTATCCGGCCCATGTCTGGGTCTTCGGCCCAAACCGGGAAAAGGTCTTCGACCGGTCCTTCACCGTTACCGTCCCCGACCCGAAAACCGCCGGTGAACAGCCTTTTGCCAAGGTGGTCTTCAGCGAGGAAGTCCCGATGGACGTTCCCACCGGCTGCTACAGTTTTGAGGTCAGTTTCGAGGCCGGCGCTGCCGCTACCGGCGGCCAGCAGACCCGGTTTTATGTTTTTGATACGAGCGACATACCCGCCGTGCCCCAGGAAGTGGTCCTCTGGGGTGAGGATGCCGAACTGGCGCAGTGGCTCACCGATCATGGCATTAAGGTTCGTCCGTTTGATGCCTCTATCACCGGCCGGCGGGAACTGATTCTCGCTTCGCATACCCCGGCCGCCCCCGGCGGGGCGGAAGCCTTCCGCGATCTGGCCGCTCGCATTGCCCAGGGATCCTCCGTGGTATTCCTGTCCCCCGGTGTGTTCAAGAACGGAGACAACACTACCGCCTTCGCTCCGCTGCCGGACAAAGGTGCCATTCGCGGCCTGAGCCACTGGCTCTATCACGTGGATGAATGGGCGAAAAAACACCCAATCTTCGCCGGGATGCAAAGCGGCGCCCTGATGGATTACACCTATTATCGTGAGATCATCCCCGATCTGGCCTGGACGGGCGGTTCAGTACCCGCCGAGGCGGTAGCCGGAATGAACGATGTCTCCTGGTTCTATGACGCCGGCCTGACGGTGGCGGTCCACAAGCTGGGCGCGGGCCAGTTCGTGCTGAATACCCTCCTGATACGTGAAAACCTCGGCCGGATTCCCCAGGCAGAAAAACTGCTTCGTAATATGCTCAATTATGCCGGTCAGGATATCGATAAACCCGCCGAACCGCTTCCTGCCGATTTTGCCGCCCTGCTCCAGCAAATGGGCTATTGAAAGAAAGATTACCGGAATAGAAAACAACTCGGCTATGGTATCTGAAAACTGGAACCGAAGACCTTTTAATAAAAGGATAAAAAATGAAAAAACGAAACAACATTCGTCTTGCCCTATGGGTCGCAGCGGTAACACTGAGTCTGGCTCTGGGAAAGGGTGTGGTGGGAGCCGCGGCTTTCGTGAACGCCGGCGAAATGAAACAGCGGGACCAATGGTCTCAGAAATATCTTCTGGAGGTAAAAACCCTGAAACCATTTTCATTTATGTATGGTGCGCAATCCTCGAAAAATATGCTCTCGGACTGGCCGGGCCAAATCCAGGATAAAACACTCGATGCGGCCCGCACGCAGCATACCATGATTTGGAATGACCGCAAAACCGGCCTTGAAGTACGCTGCGTGGCGGTAGAATACTCGGACTATCCGGTGGTGGAGTGGACGATATACTTCAAGAACAACGCCGCACAGGATACACCGGTCCTGGAAGACATCCAGGGGCTGGATGCCCGTTGGAAACGCGGCGCCGAGGGTGAGTTCGTACTGCACGGAATCAAGGGCGATTTTTGCACGGCCGACAGTTTTGAGCCATACCAGCTTACCCTGACTCCCGGCCTGGAGAAGCAATTTTCCCCTCCCAATTCGGGCAAGTCGTGTGACGGTCCGGAAGGATGGCCGTACTATAATTTGCAGATGCCCAATGGCGGAATCATTCTGGCCGTGGGCTGGCCGGGACAATGGGCCAGTTCGTTTGTGCGGGATCGTTCGAATGGCTTGCGCATCAAGGCAGGACAGCAACTGACCCATCTGCAGCTCAAACCCGGGGAAGAAATCCGCACCCCCTTGATTGCCCTGGTATTCTGGGAAGGAACGGATGTGGTGCGTGCCCAAAACCTCTGGCGGCGCTGGTACATGAAGCACGTCATTCCGTACGTGGATGGTAAACCGCAGGGGCCGCTAGCCCAGATTCAGGTCGGAGCCTCAGAGGAAAACATTGAGTACGTAAAAAAGTTTCAGGAGGCCGGTATTCAAGTGGATATTTGTTGGCGCGACGCCGGCGGCGCCCATACCTGGTATCCCAATCAAAATGGCCCTTACAAAGGCAACGATTCCTGGCTCAATACCGGCACCTGGGATATTGATCCGGAGAGATATCCCAAAGGCTTCAAACCCTTCAGCGATTGGGTTCACGGCCAGGGCATGAAATTTTTGCTATGGTTCGAGCCGGAACGAGTGGGCGACCCCAATTCCTGGCTGGGCCAGAATCACCCCGAATGGTTGCTGCATCCCGGTTCCGTGGGTCTCATTTTCGATGAGGGCAACCCGGACGCCCTGGCTTGGCTGATCAACCATATCGACGGCATGATCAAGTCCCAGGGTATCGACTGGTATCGCGAAGACATGAACGGCAACGGCCCCTGTCCCAGTTGGCGCAACCATGACGCCCCCGACCGCCAGGGTATCACGGAAAACTTTTATGTCCAGGGCCACCTGGCCTTCTGGGACGAACTCAAACGCCGCAACCCCCATTTGTGTATCGATTCCTGCGCCTCGGGCGGCCGCCGCAACGATTTGGAAACCATGCGGCGCTCCGTACCCCTTCTGCGCAGCGATTTCCAGTTCCCCACCATGGAGGGCGTCGTAGAAGCCAACCAGGCCCATACCTACGGCCTCTCCTTCTGGCTGCCGTTCCAGGGCACCGGGACGTATCATTATGATTCTTACTCCTTCCGCAGTTTCTATATACCCGGTTTCGGCATGGGCGGTATGAATCCGGAGAACACCGCCGCCCAGCAGCAGGCCTACGCCGAATGCCGCAAAATCGCCCCCTGTATGCTCGGCGACTACTACCCCTTAACCGCCTACAGCCGCCAAACCGATCAGTGGATCGCCTGGCAGTTTAACCGTCCGGAGTTGGGTGATGGTGTGATTCAGGCATTCCGCCGCAAAGAGAATCCGCAAGAGTCACAAACGTTTCGGCTTCAGGGGCTGGATCCGGCGTCAGAGTACGAAGTCACCAACTTCGATGTCGAAGGTTCCATCAAGGCTACCGGCAAAGACCTGATGGAAACCGGCCTGGCCGTACCCATTAAAAACACCCCCGGTGCCGCGGTGATTGTGTATAATCAGGTGAAATAAGACGCCAGCGTCAAAAGCTCTTCGACCTCTTGTTATTGGGGAGCCAGAGCTGTTTTTGGATGTCAATATCGACTTTTGGCGGTTCCGTCAAATACTATCCAATCCAATTGGATAGAATAAATAGGAGAACGGAAGTTTTCCAAAATGGATGTACCAGCCGTGCTCTATAAAAATCAGCCCCTTCAAACGCGATCTTGATTTTTTTTCGCCGTTCCGATACAATCCGCTGCTGGAAAGGAACTTGGAAAAAATGAATAGATTTCGGATTCTGATACTCATTTCGGCCCTGACTGCCCTGTGGTCCGCCGGCGGTTGTTCTAAAAATCTCCGGCATATCCAGAACCTGGAAGAGTTTGAAGAGCATGTCCTGCTGGCGGAAAAACCGGTCCTGGTGGAGTTTTATAAAGGCGGCTGCCCCACCTGCCTGGGCCTGGAACCCCGCCTGGATATGCTGGCGGATGAATATAAAGGCCGGGTGGATTTTGTCCGCTTTGAGCTGATGACCCCCATCTTTGTGGTCACTTCCCAGGAAATGAAAGAAAACTACGAAGTGTCGGTTTTTCCCACCGTTATCCTCTTCAACGAGGGAGAAGTCCGGGGCCGATGGGTTATGAACTATGACCTGAACAGTTATCGGCCGGTGCTGGACCAGGCCGTAAAAGGAAAAGGCAAACCCTTTTCTCTCGATCAGATACCATAAACACGGGAAAGGATTTTGGGTATGGAACCGTCCAGTCAGAAACCAGAAAACCAGAAAAAGGAAAATAATCTCGGCCTGTGCAATCAATGCGGCGCCCGCGTCTCCTCGAAATTTGCCTTCCGCAACAACGAGGTCTGGATCGAAAAGGACTGCCCCGCCTGCGGCCGCACCGAGTCCCTGGTCAGCACCGACGCCGCCGCCTGGCAGGCCAAACGCGATATCTGGCCCGATGCCTCCGTCACCGCCGACGGCTGCTCCCTCCACTGCGACCGCTGCGCCAACGAACACAAGCCCAATATGGTGTTTCTGGATGTCACCAACCGCTGCAACATGAATTGCCCCATCTGCATCGCTACCATAAAATACATGGGATTCGATTTCTACCCCCCGCTGGAATATTTTGACAAGATTTTCAAGTATTTGAGCAAAATGGACCCCATCCCCATGGTCGAACTGTTCGGCGGCGAGCCGACTGTCCGCAAAGACCTGCTGGAGATCATCGCCCTCGGGCGAAAATACAAGCTCAAACCCCGCGTCGTCACCAATGGTATCAAGCTGGCCGATGAGGAATATTGCCGGAAATTGTGCGAATCGGGCGTCCGCGTGCGGTTTGCCTTCGACGGCCGCAGCCCGGACATCTACGCCAAACTGCGGGATAATCCCGGTGCCTACGAAAAGAAACTCAAAGGGCTGGAGAACCTCAACCGCTTCAGCCACCGCCGGCAGTCCATCATTAGCTGCGCCGCCTGGGGCATCAACGACCATTTGATCGGCGATCTGATCGCCTTCTGCCACGAGTACCGGGACCTGATCGGCGAAATCGGCATTATCCCCCTGACCGAAAACTGGAAAAACAACGAGTTTGAAGTTTCCGTACGCACCACCCTGGAGGATGTCGAGAAAATGGTTCGCCAAAGCCTGCCCGGCGAAGAGGTGGAATTCATTCCCGCCGGCCTCTCCTACGCTATGCGTCTGCCCCGCTCCTTCTTCCGGCGAAATACCCGCTCGGAGATTTTGTTGCTGGGTGGGGTACATCCTAACTGCGAGTCGATGACGCTGCTGATCTCGGATGGCAAGAAATACCGCAGTGTCAATCACTATCTGAAGGTTCCGTTCCGGCAGGTATGTCGGGAATTCGCGGATATCAGCCAAAAAATGGAACCCAAACTTTCCCGACTCAATCCCGATAAATTTTTCCAGCGGCTGCAGGGACAACTGATCATTCTCAAAAACTTGGCACCCTGGATATTTCGCCGTTTGAAAATTGGTACGTTACTGGGCGGCTCTCTGCTACAATACGGTAAGTATTTGTGGCGCCGAATTTTGGGAACAGGCAGCAAACGCCGGCCCGCCCGCATCTTGCGGATTGCCGGTCTGCCGTTTGAGGAGGAACATTCTATTGACGCCGGGCGTCTGAAAAACTGCAAGGCGGTCTTTGCCTATGAAGATGCCGAGGATGGCCAGGTAAAAACCATTCCCGCCTGCCTCTGGTACCCCTACCGCAACGGCTTCCTGAAAAAACTTTCCCAGAAATACCAGGCCCCAACAGATTGATCCCCCCTGTGTATGACAACCGACTCCCAGCCGTCTATAATGATTACTAGAGATTACCAAATGTAGGTAAAATAGGTAATTTATACCGACCGTTTGGTATGTATTTAATCATTAACTTTTACATGGAAACTAACTATGTTTTACTCTAAATCTTCATCACTTTATTCCAGGTTTTTATCCTATTGTTTCACTTCTTTCATACTTTACCCATTTTTATTTTCATGGTCGTCTTTATCACTAAATGCTTTTGAAAAAACAACTTATGATGAAAGTCCCCTTACCCAACAGGAGAAATCCCTGGCCGATCAAATCAATTCGGTTTTTCGCCGCCCCGTCGATAGGGTAATCCCAACTCTGGTTAATATAAAGGTTTATAAAGATATCAAGACCTCGCCTTTCGCCCCCGATCTGGAAGAACGCGGCATCGGCAGCGGCTGTATCATCGACAAACGCGGCTATCTCATTACTAATAATCATGTTGTGGCTGGTACTTCCAAAATCGAAGTGGTTCTTTCCGATGGTCGAATATTTACTGCCATCGACAAATTCCTCGATCCAGCCACGGATTTGGCGGTGGTGCAAATCGATCCGGTCGGGGAAGATTTGCCCGTCGCGCAACTGGGGGATTCCGACCAAGTTAAGGTTGGTGATCTCGTTTTGGCGATGGGAAGTCCCTTCGGACTGGAACAGACGGTGACTTCGGGCATTATCAGCTATAAAGGCAGGCAGACATTCATTTTAGGGAGATCCGCTTATGAAGATTTTCTCCAGACGGACGCCGATATCAATCAGGGAAACAGCGGCGGGCCACTGGTTAATCTCTATGGTGAGGTAATCGGGATTAACTCGAACATTAAAAGCCCAACGGGGGTTTCCGCCGGTTATGGCTTTGCGATTCCCAGCAATATCGTAAAATTTGTTGCAGCGCAATTGATTGAACGTAAAGAGGTTAAGCGTGGATGGCTGGGCGTCTGGATGCAGGGTCTGGAGGAACTGCGGGAGATTTTATCCTTACCTTATCAAAAAGAGGGATTTCGAGAAAGATTTAAAAAAGACCCTGATAAGCTGCTGGCGGGGATTCCTGAGTCGCTGAGCGGGGTTGTGGTTTTTGATATTGTAAAGGATTCGCCGGCGGGGAATGCGGGGATGCTCGAAGGGGATATTATTTTGGAGATAAATGGCAAGAAAGTCGCTTCAGCCAAGGAGTTACGGAATATGATCGGGATTTTGCTGCCAGGCACGCACGCCCAATGTCGGGTTTGGCGCGGGGGGGAGGAAGTGATGGTAGATGTGCTGCTGGGCGATAGCGAGGCGGGGGAAAACGTAGCTAAGGACTTGTATCCAGAAGAGTTAACGGAACCGAAAATCGAAGAATATGTACCCAATTATCCTGGGCCGATAGTTCCTAATGACCCGCCCAGGCTGGGGGTGAGTCTGCAACAGATGACGCCGGAAATGGCTGCTGAATTGGGCTATCCTGCTGGTACAGAAGGACTAATGATTACATCGGTATTGCCGGGGAGTCTGGCGGATGAGGGTGGGCTGTTGGCTGGCGATATCATTCTGGCTGTGGATGGACAGAAAATTGCCACGTTCGAGCAGTTAAAAGAGCAGGTTGCCAATGCTGATTTCGATGGTAAGGGTCTGGAAATTAAAATCTTAAATCAAAACGGCGAACAAACCCGAATCGTTAAAAGAGGGGTGATTTAAAAGCTGTAAGTGTTTATTTTGCGTGGGAAATGATAGTCCGATAACTGGTCGGGATTGTAGTGATTGGGTAAGATATAACGATTAGGTTGAGTTGGTAAATGTTGAAGAAAGTATAGTAAAAGATGAAAAAAGTGATATAGAAGTGGGGGAAAACATACTAAGAAGTTGATGGTTATTTGTTATCGGTTATCGTTGAAGAGGGAATTTTGGGGAGGGGGGAAGTTGCCTAGATTAACAGCGTAAAAAAGTCGGGAAAGCGGAAGACGGCTGGCCACACCGCCTCAAGGTCGGAGGGGTGGGACGATTGGCTGGGAGGATATTTCTAGCTCGGAGAGCATGGAATGCCGGTTTCCCCCCGTGAAAAGAAGTATGAGGTTCGGTACGGTTGAGGATAATTATGTTCGGGTTCCCATGCAGCCTGGTAAACGAGAAGAAACGGGCGGAAGAAGCTGGGGGATGGGAGGCACGGATGGCACGGCCGTGGCACGATTAGGCACGAAGGTCGTGTAAATCTTCCCTATTTAGCTGTGGATTGGCTGGGGGGCGGAGAAATTACGAATTGCAAATTGCGAAGTAGAAAATGGTTATCGGCAAATGGTTGGCAGCTATCGGGTATTGGTTCTCAGTTCATGATTATTGGGTAGAAGTCAGGGGAAAAAATACCAGTTGACGAGGGGAGGCGGGGGGGAGTATGATGGGGGGATGAGCGGAGCAAGTACAAGGAAACGGGCAGCCGACAGGCGATGGTGAAGCGAGAAAGGCGGAATGCAGATTCTACGCATGATGTGCTGAAAGAATATGGTGGTTTTGTAACGAGCGGGGGGGGGCGGAAAAGAATATACGGGACAGACTAAAAATATTTGGGTCAGGAACTAATTCTATATCCGTTTCTGTGTCTGCTTTCCCGTTAATAGAGGACAGCCTAAATCGAAAACTTACCTGCCAACGCGATACCATTTTTCTTTTTCCCAAACTCCCAAACCAAAACCTCCCATCCTGCCAGCCAAAATCTTTTTTCCTTTTCTTATCTGCACTGCAATCCTTTTTATCTGCGGATGATTTTTTTCCCTTTGTGCTGCGCCAGCTTCCATCGGGAACGTCGATAGGGTCAAACGCCCGCGGCGATATGGAGCAGGCAATGCCTGCCTCTCCACCCTATTTTGCCATTGTCAATCTGGGAAGCCTGGGCAATCTCCCCCTCCTCTAATTTGTAACTCGTAATTCATACTTCATATTTTCCCCTCCCATGTCCATCCCGTCCATTCGCCCATTTTCACCTTCCCCCCGGGCGGCCTTCTATTTTCACAAAAATACCCATCGGAAAATGTTACGAACAAAAATGCATAATAGTTCGTAAAATAAGAGTAAATCAGAGTTTAGTTTCGGCGAATTCAACTGGAAAAATAATATTGACTTTTTAGAAAAAGCGGATACCTTAACAAACATGTGCCGTCGAATGGTAATAACAATATTGTTCTTTGTCCTGGCCTCGATTGGTTCTGTGCATGCAGGACATGAGGCTTTTGAATCTCCTGGTGAAAGGCACGATTCTTTTTCCCCTCGCCTTTTGTCAACCGGTGTATCCCGGCAAAGGATAGACTATCCAAGTATTTTTTCTTTTCCCTTTTCTGACCAGGCCGGAGTCACCCGTAATCCCTTTTTACATAATCTCCCCCTGGCTATTCCTGATCCAGCCGCTTCCTCTCCTGTTTCACTTCATCAGCTTCTAACCATCTGAAATTCTTTCCTGCCTTCGTTTTTTATACCAGTCCTACCTGTGCCATTGTGGCTTCGTTTATGGTGCCGAATAATTTTCAACCTATGGAAAGGATTACTCCTATGAAATGCCCAGTTTGTAAGGAAACAGATTTGGTAATGTCAGATCGTCAGGGTGTGGAAATCGATTATTGCCCGCAGTGCCGGGGGGTCTGGCTGGATCGCGGGGAACTCGACAAAATCATCGAACGGTCGATGTCGTTTACCTCCGTTCAGCCGCAAAACGGTTCTCAGCCGCCGCTAAGTAGCCACGATAGCCACCACGGCTATTCCTACAAACGGAAGAAGTCATGGCTTGGCGAGTTATTCGATTGAGTCGAAAAACAGAAGCGTTTAATGAGTGTTTTATGAAAAAGCTGGTCATGGAAGCCCATGGCATCATATTCCTTGTCGAGCCGCTAACGGGCAGAAAGGCGGCAAACTTCTTCATAAACCTCCCACCATTAGAAGATCGTATCTGGTGGCGGCTGATAATGGATCGTTTTTAGACAAAACGTCATAACCATGACGGCGATTGGATGTGGCAATGTTATTAGAAGATCAATTGCATAAGATAGGCCATGGGCTCTTCCGCTATCGCAGCTATACTCCGTTGTTAATAGTCCCGCTGTTGTGCCTCGAGGCCCACGACATCTATTGGACTCACAACACAATGTGGGATATTCCGTATGAACTGGCCTGCTTCCTGGTGGCAATGATTGGCATAGCAATCCGGGCGGGAACCACCGGTTTTGTGACAAGAGGAACCTCCGGTCGTAACACGAACCGTCAACGAGCGGATGTTTTGAACACGACCGGACTATACTCTATCGTACGGAATCCGTTGTATGTCGGGAATTACCTGATCCTTCTTGGTGTGACGCTGCTGTCGCAGAACTGGGAGCTGATCCTCATCAATACAACGCTCTTCCTGGCGGTCTATGTACCGATCATCATGGTGGAAGAGAGATTCCTCTTGGAGACCTTTGGCGACCGGTTCCGACGTTATTCAGCCAAAGTACCATGCCTTGTGCCGTCTCTTCGACGGTGGATCGCTCCGGATCGCCCGTGGTCCTGGAAGATGTTTCTTCGCCGAGAGAATGATACTCTGTTCTCAACCGTTCTGGCCTTCGCGATGACCGAGTACTTTAGAGAACGCTTCACCGCGGGAGAGTTGCGGCTTGATTGGCTTTGGTTGAACATCGTAATTGGAACTGCGGCCATCTGGGCTGTACTTAAGTTCCTCAAGAGATGTACGTCGGTACTGAAACTCCAGTCTGTGTCTGCCCACTGATCAAATGAACCTTAACATGTTCCACCGACAAGTGATTCAAAAAACTGGCGGCGAACAATAACCTCTGGAGTAAAATATGCCTGATCTTTTTGACGTTACGCAAATCACCGGCCTTTCGGAAGCGGAAGCCGCACGGCGACTCGAAAATGAAGGCTATAACGAACTACCGACCAGCCGACGTCGTGGTATACGGGATATCGCCTGGGAAGTGGTCCGTGAGCCTATGTTTCTGCTGCTGCTGGCCTGCGGGGTGGTGTATCTGATGCTGGGGGAGCCCAAGGAAGCGATAATGCTGCTGGGATTCGTCTTCGTGATCATGGGCATCACCATCGTTCAGGAACGGCGGACCGAACGGGCCCTGGAGGCGTTGCGAGATTTGTCCAGCCCGCGGGCACTGGTCATCCGTGATGGTCGGCAGATTCGTATTGCCGGCCGGGACGTCGTTCGGGGAGATATGGTCATCCTGTCTGAAGGCGACCGTGTTCCGGCGGATGGCGTTTTGCGGTACTCGGTGAACCTCAGTACCGATGAATCGCTTCTGACGGGCGAATCAGTTCCCGTCCGTAAAACCGCATCCGCCACTGCCGACGTGCTGGATCGGCCCGGCGGTGATGATTTGCCATCGGTCTTTTCGGGTACCTTGGTCACCAGCGGCCAGGCCGTAGCGGAAGTGCTCGGCACCGGTGTTCGAACGGAGATCGGTCGCATTGGTAAGGCCTTGCAGACCTTGGAACCGGAACAAACACTGCTCCAGAAAGAAACCGGACGGCTGGTTCGTTCTCTGGCGATAATCGGTCTGAGTCTCTGTGCCGTGGTGGTGGTCATGTATGCCCTGAGTCGCGGGAATAGCCTTTTATCGTGGAAACAGGGATTTCTGGCGGGCATTGCCATGGCGATGGCCACCCTGCCGGAGGAATTCCCGGTTGTGCTGACAATTTTCCTGGCCCTGGGGGCCTGGCGGATTTCTCAGAAACGGGTGCTGACGCGGCGGATGCCGGTAATCGAAACCCTTGGCGCTGCGACAGTATTATGTGTGGACAAAACCGGAACGCTGACCCAAAATTGTATGTCCATCCAAAAACTTTCAAACGGAACCGGCATCCTTGACCTTGTGGAAAGCCGGGGCAAATCATTGCCGGATCATTTTCACGATTTGCTGGAATTCGCCATGCTCGCTAGTAAAGCGGATCCTTTTGATCCCATGGAAAAGGCGATTCGGCAGCAGGGGGATTCCCTGCTGGCCGGTACCGAGCATTTACACGAACAGTGGCGTTTGTTCCGCGAGTATCCGCTCAATCCCGATCTTCTGGCGTTGTCTCATGTTTGGCGTTCACCTGATGGGACAAGCGTAATGGTCGCAGCCAAAGGGGCTCCGGAAGCAATTGTCGAGTTGTGCCATCTGGATGCTGGGACCATCGAAGAAATTTCCCGGCGAACTGCCATTATGGCCAATGAAGGGCTTCGCGTACTCGGCGTAGCCAAAGGTATCCCCTGCCGACTTGCGGAACTGCCCCAGAGTCAGCATGACTTCGATTTTCAATTTCTTGGCCTTTTGGGATTGGCCGATCCGATTCGCCCCAGCGTCCCCCAGGCGGTGGAAGAATGCCGCCAGGCGGGTATCCGGGTGATTATGATTACGGGGGATTATCCCGGAACAGCCCAGAGTATCGGCCGACAAATCGGATTACCATCCAAAAAAGTTTTGACGGGACCGGAGATCGAAAACCTGACCGATGAGGATCTCTGCCAAAAGCTGCGCGATACCTCGATTTGCGCCCGTGTGGTTCCGGAACAGAAACTTCGTATTGTTAATGCCCTCAAGACCAACGGGGAGGTAGTGGCAATGACCGGGGATGGTGTTAACGACGCACCGGCTCTGAAAGCCGCCCATATCGGTGTCGCCATGGGCGGACGGGGCACCGATGTGGCCCGCGAGGCCGCGGGACTGGTGCTTCTGGATGATGATTTCTCCTCCATCGTGGAAGCAGTCCGGTCCGGTAGAAGAATTTTCGATAACATCAAAAAAGCCGTCTCCTATATCTTTGCCGTTCATGTGCCCATCGCGGGACTCTCGCTCGTTCCGGTCTTTTTTGCCGACTGGCCCTTGATTCTGCTGCCGGTCCACATCCTGTTCCTGGAATTGATTATCGATCCGTCATGTACCATGATTTTTGAGGCCGAACAGGCGGAACAAAACATTATGGCCAGACCGCCACGAGGTCCTCACGAGCGATTATTGGGCCTTAAGTCACTGGGAGTCAGCTTGTTGCAGGGCCTTAGTGTCCTGTTCATTGTGTTGGGCGTATTTCTTGCAGCACGCCGGCTGGGCCATTCAGATGACAATGCGCGCGGGCTGACCTTCTCCGCCCTGGTGATTACCAATCTCGGACTGATCCTGACCAATCGGTCGTGGACCCGCACGATCTGGTCCATGATGAAAGCTCCCAATGCCGCCCTGCGATGGGTTGTGATCGGGGCTATCGGATTTCTGGGATTGGTGCTTTTCATCCCGGCTCTGCAATCCCTTTTCCACTTTGCCGCACCGCACAGAATCGATTTAATCATCTGTCTGACGGCGGGTGCCGTCAGTATCGGATGGTTTGAAGGACTGAAACTGATTCGAAAGCGAAAAACAATCTCAGAAAATGAATAGATGACGTGATAGGTATCGCCGAAATATAAATAATAACAAACATGAAGATTAACAATGGATGAAATGGTTGAAGTGCTTGGCATTATCAGTCTGATCGTTATTGGTATCGCATTTTTTAGCGGTTTGTTCATGAAGTACAAGCGAAGATGGCTGTTCAAAATACACCGCGTCATCAGCTTTATCGCATTCGCCTTGGCGATTGGTCACGGCGTACTGGCCATGATCGATTAAGCTCCAGATGGATCCAACGATCAGCGCCGCACGGCAGGATATCCGACTATTGAAAAGGAGTTCCCCTGATGGGCCATTTTTATGAGTACATACCGCCCGAAATGGATCAGGCGATTCGCTCGTGGATTCGCCGGCATAGGCGGGGGCTGAAAATAGGATGCCTGATTTCGCTTATCCTGGGCTTTTTTCTGGTCATCGCGGTCGTCTGGGCGGCGATCTGGGGCGCAGGGCATCTAAAAAATTACCTGGCCGGAAAAACCTTGCCAAACATTCCGATTGCCTGGGAACAAAAACTTGGGGATTCGGCCCTGGCCCAGATTCAGAGAACAACTCGTTTCATTAACGCTCCACAGGTTTTGGAACCGATCAACCGGCTCGCGGAGCCGCTGTTTAATGGAATTTCAAATTCGCCTTACCAATTTCGGCTGTTGGTATCGGATGCAACAGAGGTCAATGCCTGTGCCCTACCTGGTGGAACTATCATCTTCAATCAGGGTTTACTGGAACGAGCCAAGAGTCCGCAGGAGATTCAGGGCATTCTCGCCCACGAGATGGCCCATATCCTGAAACGCCACAGCCTGGTACAACTGGCGAAAAATACCGGCCTGGGCGTGATTGTCCAGGCCCTTTCCGGCAACGAAAACCGTTACCTGGACGCCCTGATCCAGGACGGAGCGACACTAATTTCCCTGAAGTTCAGCCGGGATGATGAACGCAGCGCTGATGATATGGCATGGGACCTGCTTCAAAAAGCGAGAATGGATCCGCGAGGCATGGTTGATTTCTTCGCTGGACTGAAGGCGGAGATGGATGTCGGGCCGACCGGAAATTTTGGGGTAGGATTCTCCCTGTTGAGCACGCATCCCACCCCCCAGGAAAGAATCGACCGTCTCCAGCAGAAAGCGGCTATACTCGACACAGCCGGTTTCAAATCATTTGATTCTGATTTCAAAAACCTTCAGTTGGGTCTTCACGGACCTTCTGCTGTTGAATCGAGCTTGTAATTTCTGAGAAATCCATGGAACCGTAAACGAAACGCCATCCCAAAACTTATAGAACCTCCAATACTTGTAGTCAGATGGAAGGAACCAATCTATGGTAGATCAAATTCATACCATTGGGAATGTGCCGAGCATTAAACCAATTGACAGCGACCTCTCTGTCGGTAGTGTCCAAAAGACCAGCGAGGGAAAAGACTTTAAGGATTTACTGATGGAAACCATCGAAGAGGCAAACCGTCTGCAGGCGAAAGCCAGCCAGTCGCGTATAGATCTGGCAACCGGTCGAACGGATAACATGGCGGAGGTATTCACCTCCATCCGAAAAGCGGGTATTGCCTTTGATCTGCTCACGCAGATACGCAATAAGCTGCTTGAGGCTTATGACGAAATCAAACAAATGCGAGTGTAAACATATTTTTAGGTTGCCATAGCACATAATATCCCGATTATATAAGTAGTTCGGTGCAGAACGTCTGAGACCGGTATGATGTTTTGACCGACAGATGGCCCTGTTACTGGCTGCAGTGGATGTACCATGCATTCCGATGACTGATTTTGATACTTAGATAGTTCGGCATCCGTCCATGACGGAAGCCCCCGCAGACAAGAAAGAAAGACAATGTTTGGAACAGGCCTTCTGGTTATCGGTACCTTGATGCATATTTACGTATTCTGGCGAATTGCATCGGTACCTATGCTGCGCCGCCGCGTACCCCTAAGAATACTCCTCAGTTCGGGTTTTATCCTTTGGGTTGTTTTTGTTCTGGGTCGTATCCTGGGACATGGCAGTGTCGGATTCCCAGCCCAGATACTGGAACTATTCGGTATGACCTGGCTTGCCACCCTTTTACTATTTTTTGTTTCTCTTCTGGTAGTGGATCTGATCACCGGCTTTAGTTTTTTCTTTCCTCGGTTAGCTCCTTCACTCCGCGGAGTGGCGCTGATTGCCGGTATCCTGTTATCCGTGATCGCGAACATCCAAGGCCTGCGTTCGCCTGTGGTGCATCGTTACGAAGTGCAACTTGCCGACCTTCCTAGGGAACGGGATGGCACAGTGCTGGTAGCCATGTCCGACCTGCACCTCGGTTCCTTGCTGGGCGAGGGATGGCTGAATGCAAGAATTTCTCAGATCCAGTCGCTTCAGCCGGATATGGTGGTGCTTCTGGGTGATTTATTCGAAGGGCACGGCCAACCCCAAGATGGTCTATTCGAGGATTTTCGACAATTGTCCGCCCCCCTGGGTGTATGGGCCGTTTCGGGCAATCATGAATCGCATGGAAGACGCGAAAAAAGCTGGACACTCTTAGAAAAGTCCAATATCCCCGAGTTGCATAATTGCTGGGTGGAAGTCTGTCCGGGTCTTATCCTGGCAGGCGTCGATGACCTCACTGCTGCCCGAAGAACAGGCAGGGAGGAGGAATTTATCACGCAGGCCCTGGCAGATCGGCCGGGCGGCGCCACCATACTCCTTTCCCACACCCCCTGGCAAGCTGAAACCGCGGCTCAGGCTGGTGCGAATCTGATGCTTTGTGGCCACACCCATAATGGACAAATCTGGCCTTTGGGTTACCTTACTCGCATTCGTTACCCGCTACTGGCGGGTCGTTACGAGGTGGGCCGTATGTCGGTCATCGTCTGTCGCGGAACAGGCACCTGGGGACCTCGGATGCGCCTTTGGAAACCAGGTGAGATCCTCCATGTGACACTGCGTGCCGAAAATAAATGATGTTGACAGGTATGATGTGGAAATTGGTTTGATGATGGGTAAGGAAAAATCACATGACTATATAACAATCCTGATCCGGAAGAAAAATTGCCGGTGAAACGCCTCTGGATCGCTGCCTTCAATACGGTCTTATCCTGGCCATTCATCACGATTTCATTCAGCCAAAGTTGACATTATTATTTACAATCACGGATAGTATCGGTAAAATTAATAAAGTGTGCTTGGATAACATCAATCTGGATGCCATTTCAAATTTTGTTCTTAGAATTATCGGTATTAAACCGCTAAAGCATGATAGAGCTACGATAATGGAAACAAGTCAGACATTTCTTATTTATAAATCAAATATCCTAAACCTGGCTAGTCAGAAACCATTTAGAAAAAAACTCATTTTCTTTTTGTGTTTTTTCTCATTTTTTATTTTTAATATCCGGTCCGCTTCTTTTGTGTCAGCCGAGGACTGGCCCCAGTGGCGGGGTCCTGACCGAACGGGGGTTTTGCGAGAGAAAGGGCTGGTAGCCAAATTTGACTTGCCCCAGTGGCCAATCCTCTGGCGGGCATCCATTTCCAATGGCTATAGCGGTCCGACGGTAGCCAATGGCCGGGTCTTTGTCATGGATCGTCTGGTCCGTCCTGTCCAAAAGGAACGGGTCCTTTGTTTTGATACGCTGACCGGCAAACAAATCTGGTCTCAGGCTTATGATTGCATCTACCAGGGGGTGGCCTATCCGAATGGCCCCCGCGCTTCAGTTACCATTCAGGATTACCGCGCTTATAGCCTGGGTACAATGGGAAACCTTCACTGTTACAATGCAGAAAAGGGTGATATAATCTGGAGCCGTGATTTGTATCAGGATTATAAGATAAGGATGCCGGTCTGGGGTATTGCCGCTTCCCCGTTGGTTGAGGGTGACGTGGTCATTGTTCCCATCGGCGGGGCCGAGGGAGCCTGCCTCGTGGCACTGGACAAAACTACCGGCAAAGAGATCTGGCGGGCTTTGAACGATGCCCTTAACTATTCTTCACCGATCGTGATCGACCAGGCCGGCAGGCGGGTTCTGATCTGCTGGACCGCGGAACGCCTGGTTGGTCTGGATCCTGCTAGCGGTACTGTATACTGGCAGCAGCCATTCTCAGCGAGTATGGGGATTGCCACCCCCGTGGTTGCCGATCATTTTCTTTTTGTCTCCGATTTCTTTGAAGGTTCCCTGCTTTTACACCTCCATAGTGATCAGCCGGGTGCAACCCTGGTATGGCAGAGAAAAGGAACGAATGAACAGAATACCGACAGTCTCCATTGCTGCATATCCACTCCCATAATGGAGGGAAACTACATTTACGGGGTGGACAGCTACGGAGAGCTGCGTTGTCTGGAACGGCTTACCGGCAATCGCATCTGGGAAAGTCTCTCCGCGGTTCCGAAAGCCCGCTGGGCCAATATTCACATGGTCCGAAACGGGCAGCAGACCTGGATGTTTAACGAACGGGGTGAGTTAATCATCAGTCAGCTTTCGCCGCAGGGATATCAGGAAATCAGCCGGGCGCAACTTATCAATCCCACTCTGGGCCAGTTGGATCAGCGGGGAGGAGTTTGCTGGACCCACCCGGCCTTTGCCAATCAGCACGTTTATATTCGTAACGATGAAGAGATTGTTTGTGCTAGTTTGAAGGAGTAAACCATGAGTAAGAAAATGCTATCCATAATTCTGGTGGCGGCCGTTTGCGTAACAGTGGGGCATATTCTTGCCCAGCCGGGCGGCAGCGAAAATCCGAACCCGGATTCGCAAACCCCGCCGCAGCGTCCGGAACGCGGTATGGATCCGGAAAGTCGCCGAAACCGGCCGCCCAGGGGCGAAAATACGGCTGCCCTGAAGCCGCCTTTGCCCCAAAACGATACGGAGAAAAAAATCCTGGCGGTCCTGGAAGAGATGAACCTCGGTGATTCGCGCGGCATGATGAACGTATCTCCTACGGACGGCCGGCTCCTGCGGCTCCTGACCGAATCCCTGGGTGCCCAGCAGGTCGTTGAAATCGGCACTTCCAACGGTTACTCCGCTATCTGGTTCTGTCTGGCGCTGCGAACCACCGGCGGCAAACTGATTACCCATGAAATCGATGCCGGCAGGGCGGCCCTGGCCCGTAAAAATTTCCAGCGTGCGGGAGTGGATGGCCTGATTACCCTCGTGGAAGGAAATGCCCACGAGACGGTCAGCCAACTGGAAGGGCCGATTGACATCCTTTTTCTGGATGCCGATAAAGAAGGTTATAGCGATTATCTGAAAAAACTCTTGCCGAAGGTGCGGCCGGGCGGCCTGATTCTGGCCCACAATACCAACATGCAGAAATCGATGAAGGAGTACCTTGACGCCGTGACCACCGACCCGGCCCTGGAGACCCTGTTCCTGTTTCAGGAGGGGGCCGGAATCGGTGTAACCCTGAAAAAACGCGAATAATCCTGGTTTCCGGGCGAAAGTACGGATGATGGCTGCCGACCCGAAAAAAGAACTCTCGCTGCTGGACTCGACCTGTATTATTGTCGGGATAATCATTGGTGCCGGCATCTACCAGATGACCCCCGACATCGCCAAAGGAGCTTCGAGCGGCTGGGGATTGCTGCTGTTTTGGCTGGTGGGGGGGCTGATTTCACTCTGCGGGGCGCTGGGCTATGCCGAGCTGGCCGCCGCCTATCCCTTTCAGGGGGGAGATTATGTCTATCTCAGCCGTGCGTATGGTCGCTGGGCCGGCTTTTTGTTCGGCTGGCTGCAGGTTGCCATTGTTAAGCCCGGCGATATTGCCGTCATGGCGTTTGCCTTTGCCGCTTATGCACGAGTTATCTGCGATCCGTTTGCCGGCCTGGCAATCTCGTATGATTGGATTCCCCTGAAGTCATATGCCGGGCTGGTCATTCCCGCCGGGCAATTGATATACGCCGGCGGAGCCGTGGTGGTCTTAACGGCCATTAACATCCTGGGCGTGCGGGAAGGCAAATGGACCCAGAATCTTCTGACCCTGGTCAAGGCCCTGGGTTTGCTGTTTATTGTCGGTGCGGCCCTGATGTCCCCGGCCCCGCCGGAAGTTACTGCCCCCTATTTTAGTCCCTTGCCGGCCGGGTTGGCCCTGATTTTCGTATTGTTTACCTTTGGCGGCTGGAATGAGATTGCCTACGTGGCCGCGGAGGTCAAAAATCCCCGGCGCAATATGGTACGTGCCTTGGTACTGGGTTTGCTGAGCGTCACGGTTCTGTATCTGCTGGTGAACACCGCCTTTCTCTATTCCCTGGGATACCAGGGTATAGCCGCTTCCAGCGCCGTCGCCGCCGACAGCATCGCCGTGGCATTCCCCCGCCGGGGCGGCCAAATGATCAGTGCCCTGATCTGCATATCGGCGTTGGGCGCGGTGAGCGGCCTGATTTTCACCGGCGCCCGAGTCTCCTACGCCCTGGGAACCGGACATCGAGTTTTCAGCGTCTTGGGCCGCTGGCATAGCCGGACGGGAACCCCGCTCCGTGCTCTTGTCCTGCAGGGAATCCTGGCCATCGGCTTGATTGTAGTTTTAGGTTCCTTTGTCAACACTATCCTGTACACCGCCGCGGCCGTCTATACCTTCTATCTGGCAACCAGCGTATCCGTTATCATTTTGCGCCGCAAAGAACCGCGGATAGATCGTCCCTACCGGGTAACGGCCTATCCCCTTCCCACCCTCGTTTTCTCTGCCGTCTGTGCCTGGCTTATTTACAGCTCCGTATCGTATGCCATCGCTTATAAACCGGTCGGCCTGTGTATCTCGCTGGGTGTTTTTCTGCTGGGGATTGTGCTGTACCGGATCAGCTCCGCCCGCTAATGCAGAATCCCCCAATGAAAAAACTCAGGATTCAGGCTCCCGCACCAGAGGGACGAACCGCACCGGCAGCAGGGACTCTCTGGTGATATGCCCCGCCTGATCTTTGCGAATGCGCACCAGATTTTGCACCCGTGAATTCTCACCCACCGGAATCACCAGGCAGCCGCCCGGTTTGAGCTGATCCAGCAGCGGCTGCGGCACATGATCCGGGGCGCAGGTAACAATCATGGCATCAAACGGCTGATGCTCCTGCCAGCCTTTATAACCATCCCCTATTTTCACCTGAATCGTTTCATACCCGAACTGTTTCAGCTTTTCCCGGGCACTCCGGCCCAGCGGCTCCACAATCTCGATGGTATATACATAAGGAGTCAGTTCCGCCAACACCGCCGCCTGGTATCCCGACCCGGTCCCCACCTCCAGCACCTTCTTCTCCGGCGTAAGCCCCAGCAGACTAGTCATATACGCCACGATAAACGGCTGGGAAATGGTCTGGTCGTACCCGATGGGTAAAGGCATATCGGCGTACGCCAGCCGCTGCTCGTTTTCCGGCACGAACCAGTGACGCGGCACATTTTGCATGGCTTCCAGCACCTTCGCATCATCCAGATCATAAGCGCGGCGGATATGTTCGGCCATCTGCCGGCGTTCCGCCTCCCGCTCCTGCGACCGGGGGTGCGGCCACACAGCCGTTTCCGCCTTGATATCCTGATTCGGAGTCTGAAAAACACGGTACGGAGGGGGAGTTTCCGGAGGAACCGGACTTTTTTTACAGGAACCTGGTATCCACATTCCCCATACCGCCAGCAGGAACATAACGACATATCCCCCGCTGCTGCCCATCCATGTTTTCCCGGCTTTTACAGGTTCGACCTTCATTTCAAATTCTCCCATAATTATTGCGAATGGTGCCAAACACGCCGGCGGCTTACTCTTAAAAATTATACCACAAAAATTCCTCCCGGCCAAAATTATCATATAAGTTCTTGTTTACCAATCAGATATTTGCCCCCTCCCCAGAGGATTTCTGACGGCCCCAGGCGGGTCAAAAAAACCGGGATTGCAATAACAAGGTTCTGGTGAAAATTAAGCGGTGGAGACTTGTCTCGAAACGGAAAGGGAATATAATAATCTTGTATGATATTGAATGTGATACCGTTTCCTGCTGCCAATCCTATACTTTCCCAGTGCAAAGAGATTCCCATGAATTTTCAATTCATAATCCGGTATGGTCTTGTATTATCGGTACTTTTTTTGATGCTAAGCGGATCGGGTGTTATGCTGGCCGGAGACTGGACACAATGGGGCCGCTTGCATAATCGCAACATGGCTTCGGATGAAAAAGGTCTGCCGGAAACGTTCGATCCGGGCTCCACCCTGAGCGACGGTTCCGGGATCGATTTAGCCACAACGCAAAATGTCAAATGGGTAGCCAAACTCGGCTCCCAAACCTATGGCAACCCTGTAGTTGCCGGCGGCAAGGTATTCGTTGGCACCAACGATACCTATCTGGAAGATCCGCGGCTAAAAAAGACCAACGGCGGTCTGTTTATCTGTCTGGAGGAACAGAGCGGGAAACTGCTTTGGCAATTACCAATCCCCCGTTACGAAACCAAGAGAACGGATTTCGAGTATGATTTTAATTATGAACGTCTGGACCTGGGCATCTGTTCTTCCGCCACCGTGGAAGGCAACCGAGTCTTTCTGGTCAGCAGCCGGGGCGAAGTCTTGTGCATGGATGGGGAGGGTCAGGCCAATGGCAATGAAGGGCCTTTTCTGGAGGAAGGTCAATACATGGCCGGCCCGGGAAAACCGGCCATCGAAGTCCTTCCCACAGACGGGGATATTGTCTGGTCTTTCGATATGCTTTACGGTGCTCCTAGCTGGCCGGAGGATGCCTCTTCCAGCGCGATACTGATCTACGGGGATTTGCTTTATGTAGGGACTTCCAATAGCGTGGATGGTTCCCATCGGAACGTCCCGTACCCCGACGTACCCAGTCTGCTGGTGCTGGACAAGAAAACCGGCCGGCTGGTAGCGCGGGACGATGAAAAGATCGGCCGGCGCATATACCATGGCCAGTGGTCTTCGCCGGCGCTGGGGGAAGTGGACGCGAAAACCCTGATTTTCTATGGGGGCGGTGATGGCGTCTGCTATGCCTTTGAGGCGGCAAAAATGGTTCCCGAAGGTGCGGAACCTGCCATTCTCAAGAAAGTCTGGTCCTTCGACTGCAATCCGCCCGAGTACAAATTCCGCGATGGCAAACCGATCTTTTACGAGCGCTGGGGGCATGGCACCACCCAAAAAGGCTATTTCAAGGGTCCCAGCGAAATCATTGCCACACCGGTTTTCCATGATAATCGCGTGTATGTGGCCGTCGGCCAGGATCCCCGTCACGGGACCGGCGAGGGGATTCTGGCCTGTATCGATGCCTCTAAGCGGGGAGAGGTTCGATCCGATAGTATCAGTACCGATGCGATCTGGACCTCCAAACTGGTGGATCGCAGTTTATCCACGGTTTCGATTCTGGACGGCCTGCTGTATATTGCGGACCTGTCCGGCCAGCTCCATTGTTTCGATGCCGATACCGGCCAGCAATACTGGGTCCATGATATGGAATCTTCCATGATCTGGAGCTCGACGCTGGCCGCCGATGGCAAGGTGTATATTGGCACGGAGAACCGGGATTTCTGGATACTCCAGGCCGGCAAGGAAAAAAAGGTCCTGGCGAAAATCCGTCTCAAACAACCCATGTACACGACTCCCATTGCGGCCAATGGGGTCTTGTTCTTCGCTACGCAGAAATATCTGTATGCCCTGCATGTTCCCCGGAAACTGGAAAAGTAATGATTGCCTACTGCCTGATTCTCTGTCTTTGTGTAACACCGTTAAATACGGCGGAAGAACCGGTTGCCCCCTCGCCTGCCGCCGCTCCCTCCCTCCCCGACGGTCTCATCCCCTCGCCGGAACCGGACTGGCCGCAGTGGCGCGGTCCGCGCCGGGACGGCATCTCGGACGAGAAAGGATTACTGACCGCCTGGCCGCCCGAAGGACCGAAACTCTTCCGTAAAATAAACGGCCTGGGCGCCGGCTGGTCCTCCCCCATTATCGTGGGCCGTCAGCTATTTATTACCGGCGATGTGGGTGACGACCTGGTGATATTTGCCTTCGATACAGAAGGGACTGCCCTTTGGCAGGTCAAAAATGGACAAGCCTGGAAGAAATCCTATCCCGGTGCACGAGCCTGCTGCGTTTATTCCGAAGGCAAAATCTACCATTTAAATGCCCACGGACGTCTGGCCTGCCTGGATGCCGTTTCGGGGAACGAACTATGGACATTGGACATTCTGAAAAAATTCGATGCCCAGAATATCAAATGGGCCTTGAGCGAATGCCTGCTGGTGGATGGCCCGCGCGTTATCGTTACTCCGGGCGGTAAAAAGGCGCTCATGGCCGCCCTGGATAAACGCAGCGGCCGGACCATCTGGACCACCACCCCGCTTGCGGAGGATACCACCTCCCATTGTTCCCCCATCCTCTTTCAATATGCCGGGCGCCGCCTGATTACCAATTGTTCCTCCGCCCACGGCTTTGGCGTCGATGCCGATACCGGCGAGCTTCTCTGGACGGTCCCTCTGAAAAATCCCTACGGTACTAATGTCGCCACCCCCGTCTATGGCAGCGGCTGCCTGTACTACGTAACTGCCTATGCCGAGCTGGGCCGGGCCTATCGTCTCCAGACGCAGGAAAATAAAATCACTGCCGAGCACATCTGGACTTGCCCGCTGGATACCGTCACCGGCGGGGCGGTGCTGGCGGACGGCACCCTCTATGCCTCCGGCTACCGGGATTGCAAATGGTGGCTGGCTGTCGATTGGCAAACCGGCCAGACCAAAAGCGAATTCAAAGATTTGACTACCGGCTCAGCCATCTACGCCGACAGCCGTCTGTATTGCCTCGATGAAACCGGCGCTGTGGCCTTGTTGAAATCGGGCGATAATGGTCTGGAACTCCAGGGACGCTTCATCCTGACCACCGAGAAGGTTCACGATGCTTGGGCTCATCCCGTCTTACAGAATGGGATCCTTTACCTCCGCTATCACGATAACTTGTGGTGTTTTGACGTGAAAAAGAACCCACAGAAATAGAATAAGCAGTTCCACAAATCTTACCAGTCATTTTTGCCGGCTGCCTTTTTTCCCGTGGAGTGGCCCGTATAGGCAGGTCCCATTAACTTCTCCATCCCAGTTACTATCTTTTCTGAATTTGTCCGATTTTTTAATACTTTATTCTGGTCCACCAATTCACCCCAGACCGCATGCCCAAACTCATTATCCCAGTGGTCTATACAAAACCGCACCAATTTCTCTTTGAGCCGGGCATTTTCTTCCGCCCGCTTTCGTTCTTCGGGCAAACAGCCGCTAAATGCACAATCGTACAACTCCCCATAACCATCTTCAGATTCTTCCTTCCCCTCCAAATTACCCCTGTTGCATAGAGCCAAAATCTGGCCATCACTCCGTGCCGTTGACCCACAAGCACCAGCCTTGATATACAATCGTCCGATCCCGGGCGAGGGTATGTTCCAGCTTATACTGACCTTTGATCTTTTCCACCGGGCACCACTCATAAAATTCGCATTGACTGCACACCGATTCGGGCATCACTGTTTTGGTCTTGTCGGCTTGGTCATCATAAACGGAAGATTCGAGTGGACAGCCTGCCGGACAACACTTCACTTCTTCGCGCTGTTCACTCGTTTGTTTTCCATGGTTTACCTTTCAAAAAACAGAAAACGCATCTGATTTTTTGCCAGCATAAGCCATCATAAAAAAGGCACTTACAGAGTGATAGTAAAACATTTCACACGCTGCAGTCCAAGCAAACACGAACCTTGCTTGACAACCAGGCGGGATCGATTACAATCGTCCTGTGAGCCGGAATCACAGGAAAAGTCAATAACCAAAAGTATCGCACGTCTGACGTGTGGCCTCATTTTTTGGAAAGGATATTCGTATGGCAGAGCCGATTATTGAACCGCAGAAATCGGAAGTTACCAAAATGGATCCTGTGAATTCTGGTGTGGGGGCGCATATTCTCGGTCCCAAGGGGGTGGAAGTGGGCCGGCTGGTATCGCAATATGGTGAACCGCTGATCAATTACTGTATCGAACCGGAGGGGATGACCGAGCGGCCCCAAGAGCCGGAGGAAAAGCTCCCCTATGATAAAGGGGTGCCTCCATTCGTGGTAGTGGGGCTGGGCCACTGCGGGTGGCACCCAACGCCGTTAAATTTTTTACTTTATGCTGCATCATAAAACCTTTGAGCACAATGGATTTCGCTCGCTGTGGCTCTGCGGATTTTGGGTATGCCGCAGGGCGGATCATTTTTTTTATGGGGCCAATTACGCGCTGCTTTTGCATGTTTCCGGTGATATGGGTCTTTTCTCGCCGTGGCCAGCAACTGCTGCAAATCACCTTTTCTACGCCAGCCAGAATGACTCTGCATGGCGGTGCGTATGATCCTTAATGCCGAGGCAATGCGCCATTCCAGTGGGTCGCTACCTGCCGTTATCATCCCTTCGATGCTCATCAGGCCCAGCAGCAGATACCCCGTCATGGCCCAGTGCAGTTCGTCCCTCACATTCCCAGAACTGCGGCTGCGAAGTTTATGCTGATCCAGCGTCCGCTTGAAACCACGATAAAACACCTCCACGCCCCAGCGCATCTGATACAAAAGGGCCGCCGTCTGATCGGATAAACGCTCTTTATCAAACACATCCGTCAGCAGGTACCCGTCAGATTTGGAGGCCTCCGCTTTCCGCAGCACCATCAGACGTAACCTCAACGGCGGTTGGTCCCGTTTTTGGGATGGCCACAACCATACCGTATCGCCAGGAACCTGGGATTCCAAAGCCAAACCCTTCAGCAAGGTGACATTGGAACCAACCCGAATCAGAAAATGCCGACCGGAATCGATAATATCCTTGAGCAGTTCATAGCCGGTAAATCCGGCATCCGCCACAATAAGAGAATGGCCGGGCAATCCGCCCAGCATCGCGCGAAGATGGTTTCGTTCTGATTCGGTGCCTTTGCCCAGCTGCCAATCCCAGGGCAGACCGCTACCCATCTGATAGAGGGTGGTCAGCAGTAACTGCGGGCCGGTCTTCTTTTTGCCGGCACAACCAAACGCTTTTTCATGGGCATCGGTGCGGGGCATCTCGACCCGGGAGCCATCGGCGGCAAACGCTTCCCAGCCCAGGCGTTTCCAGAAGGCGCCGGCCACGGTACGGTGCTGCTGCTGAAGTTGGGCCTGTATCTGGGATTGGAACGGGGCGGACAGCTTTTTGCGGGCGGCCATAAATCCCTCGAAGGTTTTGCCGGGACGACGAAACCGCTCCTACATCTCCACCAGACAACGCCGGGCAGCGGCAAAATGGTCACGAAGTGTCGAAGAATTATCGAAAACCATTATCAGCGATACCATCACCGTATAGAACGGCGACCAGCGATGGAGTCTGGTTGGTTGAGAAAAAAGGGGGCCATGAGAAATTTCTTCATGGCCGAAGCTAATGCCTGACGATGTGTAGTGGTAGCACATCCGTGCTCGTTTTTGCGAGTTGTCATTAAAAACCTCCTTTCGGTTGGTGGTATCGTCGCGACGACAAATACCCTATCGGCAAGGAGGTTTTATTTTCTTTGAATTCAACCACTTATCGCCCTTTCAAACTAAAAAAATTAACGGCGTTGGGTACCACCTTTCTGCTGCAAGCAGAGAGGTGTTCTTCTATCTGCCGGTTACTTTTTCCCTTTCGCCCCTTTCCCGCTTTCCCACTTTTTTTGTCCCCCGTCCGATTTGTCCCATATGTCCTATATGTCCTATATGTCCCATTCTTTTCTTCTATCCTTCCCCCACCCCCAAAACCCTGTAAATTTCCCAATTTTCCCCTTTCCCCCCGCCCCTCCCAACCGTATAATCCCCCTCAGGCTCAACATCATGAGGATTTTTGCCGACATTTTCCATATTGGGTTTTTACTAATTTCCGGGGCCTCATCGGGGGCTTCCGAAGGATACAAGTCACGAAAGGAAAATTATATGAACACGCGTATCTCACGATTGACAGTCCTGCAGACGGGAAAACTCCTTGCCGTGCTCTACGGTTTTATAGCTGTTGTTGCGTTTCCATTTATGTTGATTAGCATTATGGCAAGTCCTCGGACCATGTTTCCTATGCTCTTCACACTATTGTTGTATCCTGTCATGGGTTTCATTGGGGGTATCCTGATGGCGGTCTTTTATAATCTGGCGGCAAAGTGGGTGGGCGGCCTGGAAGTCACGCTGGAAACACCTGAGTCAGAATGAACCGTCAACTTGCCAGCCATCCTCGCGTCGAACGTAGCACAGGCGTCCCGCCTGTGATTTACTTCATAACCATAACCACATAACCCATCCGTCCCGCCGGTTCTTTTCCCCCGTACCGCTGGCCTCTGGCCGGCACTCTTCCTCGTCCCGCTGGCGTCCCGCCAGCCTTTCGCCGGCCTCTTATTCCAATTCTCCTATAAGCCCTATAAGACCTATTCTTCTTCCCCCTCCCCCAAAACCCTATAAATTTCCCAATTTTCCCCTTTCCCCCCACCCCTCCCTAGCCGTATAATCCCCCTCAGGCTCAGCAGCATGATGGAATTTCGCAGACATTTACAATATTGGGTTTTTACTAATTTCCGGGGCCTCATCGGGGGCTGCCGAAATAATGATATCAATGATTACGAATAGCTTAGTTAGATTTAAAAATAGAAAAGAACTTATCCCGGCTTCGCCGGGGACTTTTTAATCTTTCCGCGTACACCATTCT
>CAZOMV010000015.1:44858-67606 GCA_964580995.1 uncultured Pirellulales bacterium | reverse complement strand
ACGATGACGCCCGTGGTTTCGGTGTTGATCCAGGCGCTGACGGAGCGGGATTGGGTACCGGTGATCCCTTTGTAACCTGTCATAGTCACGTAATCGCCGGAGCCGTCCAGTTTCAGGGAGCCGCCCAGCACCCCGCCGGAGGTGATGGCTACCGGATAGCCGGAAGATACATGGCCTCCATCCGGTATAAAAGTTGGGGGTCGATCATAAGGGGTTTGGGAATCAATCCAGCTCAAACGGCCAGCAAACCAGGTTTTCATATAATCAATTTCTTCCTCGTAAGTGGGGAAGGCATATTGGTCCCCCAGGCCGTTCCATAAAACCTTTATTCCCATCACCGGCCAGCGTGCGAAGTTGCGCTGCTGTGCCTCATCCAGTTGGGCGGTAAAGGCATCGATATCCGCATACATTTTATTCAGAAAGAAAACCTTTTTCCGCAACTCAAACCAATGATCCCACCAGCGTAATTTGAATTCGGGGTCTTCGAAAAGCCGATAATAGGCTTTGACGTGGGGAGCACCGGCGCCGCGTTGATCCAGTTGCCAACCAGTGGTGACCCAGGCATTCAAGAAGTTGGGCAGTCCCATGGACATGTTCAAATCCCAGATCGGCCCCATGGTGAGTTTGCCGAGACGATCTTTGTGCAGATGGGTGCTGACGATAAAACCGTCCACATTTTTGTAGGTTTCTTCCAGGATGTAATAATCAATATAGGAATCCACATCGATATATTTATTGTATCCATTCACCGGATCGGTGAAGTTGCTGCCGTACAGCACATTCCCAAACTCATTTAAATAATTCTGGATCCAGTTCCGCTGGGCGGAAGTAACTTGGGTTAAATCCGGCTCAATAAATTCAAATCCGGCGTAGATACTTGACAAAACATTTTCGTAATCGCTTTGCAAGATATAGCCGCCGGTTACTTCCGGTTCGGTGTTGTCTTCCGGCTCGAGTTTGGCAATATCCACCCGGTTCTCATCCCGTTTGATTTTTTCGACAATCAAATAGACACCGATATAATCACCGGGATAGCTATAGGGAGAGGTGGAATTCACATTGGCAAAGTTATTCAGGGAAACATTGCCGCCATTGGTATTGAGAAACACTTCGACGAACCGCGTGCGGGGCGCGTACATTCCGATGTCATTGCTCCATTTATAGGCTAGGGCGTTTCGCATCAAGGTTTTGTCAAATATGGGGCCGTGAAACGCCCAGTCCGATTCCGAAGGTATCCCTAATAGTGGGACAGGATTATCCTGGTAAAATTCGTTCCAGGTCTCGAATTTATAGGCCTTTTTCGGCATTTGGGAGGACGAATAACCCCGGATTCGCATCCCACCCAGCCCGGCATATTCCGGGGTATCGGTGATGGTCGCCCGGCCGGTGAGCGGGTCGGGACTGATAAAGGTGGCGGAAGTAAGGGTATAAACATCAGAGGTACTGACAGGCTGTGTGAAAGTATCGATTACCACAATCGGCAGATTGGAACTGAAATTGACGACATCGGGATCCAGTTTGGAATAGCCATTCGATATTGCAGTACTCCAGCCTGCCAGAGGTTCATACGTAGCCGCCTTGACGATCGTACTATTGGAAATGGGAATCGCTCCGCTATACACAGAGGAGGCAAGCGTCGGCGTGGAACCATTTGTCGTGTAATAAATCGTTGCGGTGGCGGAGCTGACGGACAACTCCAGACCGAAGGGATCGGTAAACAAACCGCTTTGGCGGGAAAACTGGGGGAGGGGGATATAGGGGACTCCACTTAGATTTTGGTTTTCCGGTGTGGGTGTGTTAAAATACATGGGCAGGAGAGTATTGTATGTCCCTCGTATATTGGCGGTCAATTCCGGCAATATCAGCATATCCGTACTGGTGTTGGGAACCACATTGAGGCCATGAACAGCCAGAACATTCTCACCCGGTTGCAAAAGCGAAATAGATCCTGTCAGATCATAATCTTCAAACATGATCGCTTCATTGTCAGGATGATTCGCGGTCGAGGCGGAATCCCAGGCCGGCGGTTCCGGCGCATTGGCACTAGCTATCCGGATCCCATTTAAATACGCAACAAAACCGTCATCATATTTCATTCGTAGCGTAAGCCGCATTATTTCGGATGGGTCTTCTATCGTAAAAATCATTCGGGTATAAAACGAAGCGATATGGAGCGGAACAATAGACTGAATCAGATATTGATAATTTTCCGGTGAGGTTTCATACCCGATTCCTGTGGGGCCATTATTCCAGGAAGAATCGTCGAAATTCACGGCAGTCCAGCTAGTACCCAGTAAACCATCGGCTGGCACCAGATATCGGGCCATATCTTCCGAGTAAATTAATGTTTCAACCGCCTCGCTGACAGCACCGATACCGAAGGAAACATTTTCGGATTGGGAAGGGAAGTGGAGGCTATATTCGTGCATTACCCTGGTTCCCCGGACCAGGGCCAGATATTCCCCCTGGGCATCCAGTTTGAAATTGGCGTGATAATATCCCAAGGGGTCAATATAAGGATAGGCCTCATCCGGCTGGCCGGAGGCAAATACCAACAGATAATCATCACTGCCAATGGCCAGGTCGCTGGGGAAGGCCCATTTATGAAGATTGTTTGGATCATCCGTCAGGTACCAGCCCGCCAGGGAAATCGGAAATTGGGATTGATTATGGATTTCGATCCAGTCGGAAAACGTGCCGTTGCCATCAGAAAGATAATTTTTATTGCTGGCCATAAATTCGGTTATAAGCAAGGCACCCTGCAGCCAGTTTTTGGCCTGCAAGGCATAGTCCGATAAGTTTACGCCATCATTGTCGGCGATATCCGCGGAACCTCCGGAATTCGTCAGCCATTGATCAGCCAAGACCGCGATATCTCCCAAATCAACAATTTGATCTTCATTAACATCCCCTTCTTGTTCGCCAGCGGCAATCCATGGATTTATCCCGAAGCAGATCAAAATAAAAAGTAACCGAAAATAATTCATGCTCTTACCTCAGTTAGGGCAATTGTTTATACTTATTGTATGAACTATTCTGTCATCAGGAAAGTTTCCAGGTATTTTATCGCACTATTATTCAGATGACATTATACCATCTATCGTAATATAAAGCAGTACAAATGAGTGAACGGACGGAAATTGTAATATAATTACAAAGGTATCAATGAGTTACGATGATTTTGTGTACGCAGTAGGGTTCAAAAGGAATTTCCAGCAAATTCGATGGAAAACTCAGATATCAGCCGAATAAAGTCTCAGATGGAAAAGAAGACGGTACTTTACATAACCCAACATTATTTTTCTACCAATACTGCCGCGGGAATCCGGGCGGATCGATTCGTTAATGCCTTAATTCAAAGAGGTTACGGTGTCGTTGTGGTAACCAAGGGGGACAATGCCTGTATTGAAGAAATTTCTCCACGGCTTAGGATCTGTTGTATAAGTAAGGAGAACCAGGTACCCGCAGAAATAAAAAAAGAGGTACTTCCGAAATGGCCCTGGTGGAAACGGTTACCCGGCCCGGATCCGGAATATGGACTCAGCAAGGCGATTTTTTGCGTTTCCCATTGGCTTATCAGACATTTTAAAATTGACGCACTCTTTGCCACCGCTTTACCTTTTGGTTTGATGGCGATAGCTCATACCTTGGCTGGACAGTATCAACTACCCATGGTTCTGGAGTTTCGGGATGCCTGGTTTACGGGGATGCCGTGGCCTTATAAAAGTTACCTGGAAAAAAGACGAGCTCGTTTGTGGGAAAGCCGTTGTGTGCGCGATGCCCAGGCGATCCTTGCTGAGACCGAAACCCAGCGGCAAATTCTGGTGGGAGCCTATGGGGAGAGTCTGGGGCGGAAGATATTTACGGTTCGTCACAGCTATGAAACCGCAGCGGAGAAGGGAGACGGGATTCCGCCCAAAACCAGCAAACCGTTTACCATTGCTTATACCGGTCAGTTACGCGGGATTGACATTGCATCGGCAACGGTTTTCGCCCGGGTGTTTTTACGGATCAGCCAGTGGTTACGCCGTGGATTATTCGGCGCTTGTTTTTGCGAGAATCTGCAACTTGAATGGATGTCTCCACATTATCTGCTGCAGGCACTGGCAGGGGCAGCCCATGACGATCCGGAATTCGGCCGAACGTTCCAAATGCACTTTGTGGGAAATCGTTTTCCGGAGATCGATCATTGGGCAAAAAAGCTGGGGATTTCGGAACAGGTGATCCAGCATGGACCCCTGCCCCATTCGCAAGTGCAAGAATTTCTGGCAGGGGCAGATTTGCTGGTCCTGAGCCTGTATGGTATAAAATACAGGGACTACCACTGGTGTGTTCCAGGAAAAACGTACACATATCTTGGCTCGGGCAAAACCATTCTGGCTTTACTGCCGCATGGAGAGGCGCGCGATCTCGTTTTGCGAGCGGGTACGGGTTTTCCTGCTCGGCCGGATGATATCCACGGTATTCAAAAAACGGTTTTGGACCTTTTTCGAAAAATCAAATTCGATGAATTTCAGCCGAAGCCGAATTGGGATTTTATACAACAGTTTCATTTGCCAGTGCAGCAAAATCAATTTGTACAAATCATTTCATCGGTTATGCGAGAAAGGGAAAGTTCAGGCGTATTGTAATTCCCCGGTGCGATTTTCTCTGGTTTTTTTTGTGGAATTTGTCCGCGCATCGTTAGACCGCAGCGGGGCCAGAGCCATTTTCGAAAAAAATCTCTTTGGTCCCTTTTCCGGTCATCACGAATGTCCGCCATGTGAATCGCCCGGAACCAGCTTTCTACTTCCGCATAGGTATGATGCGTGGCGACGGGCGCCTTATACCAGTCATAGATGCATAATTCATACGGTTCCAAACGAAAGAACGCGTTGATGAGTCCCAGCATTCTTATTTTCCAGGCGGCGTTGGCAACTTTGGCCAACACATGGGCCAAATCTTTTAAAAAGGCCGGTGAAAAATGGATGCTAAAAGCACGCAACCATCGATCATTAAATTCATGCAGCGGATTTTGTTTTTGGTAGACACCAATCCCTACATGCCCACCCGGTTTGACATGACCAGCAAGGGAAGTAAACGCTTTTTGTGCATCTCCGGTATGCATCAAGACTCCGATACTAAAGGCCATGTCAAATATACCCGGTCGGAACGGCAATTTAAACATATCCGCCTGGACGAAACTGGCATTGGGATGTCCCTGTAAATTTTGGCAGGCATCCTCTACCGCGGCGCTTAAATCGATACCAACCACTTCCGCTCCTTGCAAAACACATTGCAGGGAATATCGGCCGTTGCCGCAGCCGCCATCCAGGATCCGTTTGTTTTTAATATCCTCACCGGAGAAAAGAGTGTTATCAAAAAATCGCTGTCTTTCCCTTTCAATATGAAAAGTAGGATCGTCATATCCGAACCGATTATAGGTATGCCATTGCCATTGAAAACTTTCGATGGTCCTTTTCTTGTGGCTGTTTAAGCTGTCCATCTGCATCTCAACAACCTCTTGTCCCTGCCGAATAGCCTGTATCTCTGTTTGATACCGACACAGAAAGTCGTCATTGCGATATAAACTCGACGGTAACATCCGGGGAATCCCGCCTACGATCATATATTCACCGGTGCAATTCGTACAACGAAGTACTCCGTCGATTACTCTTTCCTCTTTTTTGGAAAACGCGAAGGCAGCCAGGTCACATTTGCACTCAGGACAGACTAATAAATGTACTAGTTTTTGATTCATTTCTTTGATTCCCACACAAAGTACAGGTTCTATTTATCGTCACTATAAATACCATTACGGTTGGTTTTGATTACATCCATCCTATCCTCAGGTTCATTTTCGCATTTATTTTGTACCGGAGCCTGCCCTTCCGCAGGGTCTTGTTGATGCAAATCTATTTCTACTAATTTCTGAATCTGCATGAATCCCGAATGAATAGCTTTCGGCTGGGGCCGGAGAATCCGCTTCGGCCTTTGTTTCGTTTTGATAAGTGCTGGAATCAAATCTGCCGAACCCTGCCGCGAGATAATTCGCGCCGGAACCCCGCCCACCGTTACATGGGCCGGCACATCTTTATTCACTACGGCGTTGGCTCCGATCGCGACATCGTCCCCAATCCGGATCCCCCCAAACAGTTTTGCTCCCGGTCCTATATACACGTTGTCCCCGATCAGCGGCGCCTTATCCCGAAACAAACCAATATTTACGCACGAGTGAATCCGGCAATTCCTGCCAACCTTCACCTCATCGTTGACCACCAGACTGCCCGGATGCGCAATCGACAGTCCCGGTCCAAAACAGTTTGGTGAAATCGTAATCCCCAGGCGCACACCCAACCGAAGTCGCCGCCAGCGCAAATACATCTGCATGGGCCTGGACCACCACCTGGGCTTACAGTTGAGATAATACTCCAGTTTTCGCAGGATTCTCTGATACCGCATTACATCATTCTTGAAATACTCACGTATGGTCCAGCGATCTACATTGCTGTTGAAAAGGTCCGCCCGTAAATATTCCAGATAATTCTCGCGACTATGTATTTGCATATCTTACTCCCGATTCATCGTGTCGAGTAACCTTTATATAGAATCTTATTATTTTCCTTACTCATCGGCAACCATCCGATTTTCTGCCAATAGACTCGGCAATCGGATTCGACCGCTGTAATAGTGGTAATATCCGCAACCATAACCTACGAGACCCAATATCGTTACCATAATACGTACCCATAGATGGTCAGACCATGGATAATTTAAAAGCGCCATTGCATAATACAGAATGGTAAAACTTATGATTCCAAATAGCATTGATCTGATTACGATGCAGATATCCTTATAATATTGCTGCAGCGACCATTGAAGTTCATGCATGGCTATCCATACTACGAATATATCTGTTATGATACTTGTAATATTACATGCCCAGCAGACACCGAATAAACCATACTTTTGATAAAATAGGGGTAAAAGGATTGCCATCAGGATTACATGGATCATTCCACGAATGATTAACCAATATACTTTACTGATCGCATATAATGCAGGAGTAACCTGACGCAGATAGACGATAAAGAAACCATAAATTGACAACCAGCGCAATGTCTCGCTTACACCGGCATATTTATTCGGTAGTATTATTACTATGTCCTGTGCCAAAAGAAATAGTATGATAAATAGGGGAAGCGATATCATCTGAGTTGCCTTGATAATCTCCGCTGTGCCACGCCGTACCATGGGGATATCATGCTGCACCATGGATAATGCGGGAAAGCCAACGGATATAGTCAACAAGGAAAATAACGCACAAGGTGCCATGACGATCGCCATGGCTAACCCGTATATCCCTATTTCATAATTCGTTGCGATTTTCCCCAGGATAAATACATCCATTCTCATGCCGACGGCATCAATCAGTGTAACCAGATATGTGATGAGACCGTATCCAAGCAATTCGCTGCCGGCCATTCGGCTCCATTTTATTTGAGGACGATAGGAATGAACGTAATAACTAAGAAAACAAATGGTTGCCGACCCGACTATTTCACCGTAGATAACCCCCTGGATGCCCTTCAGGAATACGGTACAGAGGATCGTTGCGATTAATGCCATTATATTCCCGGCGACATTGACGATGGCAACGCGTTTGAAATCCAATTGTTTTCGGAGCAATACCAGACTTACGCTGGTGAAGGCGTCAAAAAGAAAAATAATTCCGGCTATCCGAAGCAAATGCTGCATTTCCGGTTTATTGTATATGCGATTCGAGATATAGGGGGCAGTTATATAGAGCAATCCGAACAACAGGATATTTCGCAGCAGATTCAGAATCCAGGCGTTATCCAGATAATGTTTTTGGTTCGCTCTGGGATTTTGGATCAGGGCATGCCGGATTCCGGTGTCCGATAACTCCTGCATCAAGCCGAACACACACCATACTATAGTTAAAATCCCAAATTGTTCGGGCGCTAGTAAAAAGGTCAAAATCCATAAGCGAGACATGCGGATCAGTTGCGAAGTCATGCTGCCCATGCTTACCCAGCTGCAGGCGCGTAAGCAGGTATTCCACAAAGTGTTACTGACGTTTTCATTTCGTTTTGACATACCTGATATAAATCGGCATTTATTCCAAAGCGGAAGAGATTTTTATGAAGCGAGTTAAATATGGTTTTAGTAGATCTATAATATCTATATATACGAATTCACAAAATCCTTTTTAATTGTACTGTCTCACTTTGAATTATTGACATAAGATGTTTCTATTACCTGTCTTATATTGTTTAGCGTGGATTGGAAACATAGTGTTCAATTTGGCAATAAAAACCGAAAAAACGCAACAAATGGCCTATTGGAACCGAATCTGACGTTTCGCACCATATTCTATTTGATGGCGATCATTTATTACGTTTCGACGTAACCATTATATTCATAATATGTTATGTTCGTTTTTAAAAGTGAGACATTACAGTTAATTAGGTTCAACTTCAAATTAGTTGGCGGAAACGATGCTTATTGTTGATATAAGTGTTTTGAATTTATCGTTTTATGCCACCGGCAGGGCAGGGTATAATATTGCCACCAGGAAGGAGGATAGATCAACGCTGGGAAGTGAACCCGACCAACCCGACCCCCGAGCGTTTTCCTGGTGCCATAAGGTATGGGGCAGCATCTCACGGTACCGCCCATATTTACCACCACCGCTTATGCCGGAGACCTTCATGCGATAAATCCATCTCCTGTAACCATACCGAAATTAGCAACTATTTTGGAGTTGAACCTTATTTATATTTAAGAAAGGTGGTGAAAGATGGTTTTGCGGGTGATTGCTGGCAAAGGTGAATTGAGCGTATCAGGTCGCGGGTAAGTTTTATTATTTTATTTTTCCGGTCAATTATTATGCATTAATCGCTTTCTCGAGTTTTCATATTTAAAATGAGGCTGGCATAGGAAGGTAATGGAGTAATTTCGATATAAAAGGTTATTAGATAATAGCCAGAAAATAAATTTTATTTTGACAAGAAATGACGCTTGGGTGTGTTCCACGTGGAACAAGTTCCTCCGTGTTGGATATGAATCAGGATTTTACCTTATAGATTTAATTGCAATTTTATGGTTGTTCCACGTGGAACATACTTAGGTGACTGAATTAATTAATAATTATTATTATCTTGTTACTGAGTATGAAAAACATATAATTTAGCGAATTAGTATAAATATTTTGTGCATAAAAATAGCTATTTTGTTAAATGGATAACATCACGCAAGGAGGTGTTTTGTGAATGAAGTTAAAAAACGGCTGGGTAGGGGGCTTGATTCTCTTCTTACATCCACTCGGATCCAGGCGATAGAAAGCGCATCTACTTTTAATACAGGAACTTATGAACATGTTATGGAGCCATCTTCTCATTCCGAGTCGGTGGTTGATCTTCCGGTAGATAAAATCACAAGTAACCCTCATCAGCCCAGAAAAAAATGGAACGAAACTGAATTGATGGAATTAGCTGAATCCATAAAGGCCAATGGAGTCATTCAGCCGATTCTGGTCAGGCAGCTTGGTTCGAATTATCAGTTAATCGCGGGTGAAAGAAGATTGCGGGCGACTATCCAGGCCCAAAAAAGTACTATCCCAGCCATTGTTCGCCATGCCAGTGAAGAACAGATGCTCGAATGGGCTTTGATCGAGAATATCCACCGTTCTGATCTGAATGCCATTGAGCGGGCCCGGGCATATAAAAGTTATATTACCACCTTTTCGCTGAGCCAGCAGGAAGTGGCGCAGCGGTTGGGGGAGGATCGTTCGACGATTGCCAATTATATGCGTCTGCTGGATTTATCGCCTGAGCTGCAGCAATGGGTCGCGGATGGTTCCCTGAGTATGGGTCATGCCCGTGCTCTGCTGGGCATCAAAGAGCCGGCCCGGCAGAAAGAGTTGGCTGCCCTGGTACGGGAAAAGAATGTATCCGTGCGCAAGCTGGAACGCATGATCCAGATGATGCAGCAGCAAGTTACGCCTGCGCAATCCAAAAACAATAAGACCCCTCATATTCTGGAGCTCGAACACGAGATGACCCGAATATTAGGGACACGAGTAATGATACATACCGCCAAACGAACGACGCATCGTGGAAAAATTATCATTGAATATTACAATCTGGATGATTTTGATCGCATCCGGGAAAAGCTGATATAAATAGGGGCATCTAAAGAGTTGGTATCCGAGTAACGCAAAGTAATGCGAAATTGCAAAGATAGAATATATACTTCCAGGCACGCATCTCTGTGGGTGCTATTGTTTGCCTTGGCCCTAATTTGGGTATGCTTGAGATTCCAACGGCCGCATTTCGTTGAACAGCCTTCCGCCGGAATTTCTATGGCTCCCGTAGCGATGTATGACCGGATCAACCCCAATCGGGAAACCTGGATGTCACTGGCCCGTCTGCCGGGGATCGGAAAAGTTCGGGCTATGGCTATTATTCAATATCGGCAGCAAAATCAAAGACAGGGGGATGAAGGACCTTTTCAACAAGCGGCTGATTTGACCAAAGTCAAAGGCATCGGTTTTAAAACCGTTGAGAAAATTAAATCCTACTTAGTGTTTGATTAATGTTCAATCCTCTATACAATGAATACTACGTATTGCATGTAGGAATAACAGGAAACCACGGAAAAAAGTGTTTATGGAACAATGGGAAGTACAGCGAAGCACGGGTAAATGCACCGGTACCGGCCGAGAACTGCGGCCCGGCGAAGAATATTACGCGGCCTTAATTGACAAGCATGACACTTTCGAACGATGTGATTTTTGTGTGGAATATTGGGAGGCTAGCAAACCGCAGGTTTACAGTTATTGGAAGACGGCCATGCCCCTGCCTAATCAGAAGAAAAAGCTGTTTGTCGATGATGAGATATTAATCAATTTTTTCAGGCGGCTGGAAGACGAAAAAGAGCCGATCAAAGTGCATTTCCGTTTCGTCCTGGCCTTGATCCTGATGCGGAAAAAAATATTGAAGTATGAAGACACCCGGCGGGAAGCGGGTCAGGAAATCTGGAAGATGCGATTTGCCAGGGAAACGGACACCCATGAGGTGATCAATCCGCAATTGGATGATCCGCAGATCGAGCAGGTGTCGCTTGAACTCAGCAGTATTCTGCACGGCGAGCTTTAAATTGGCATAATTTCGGGGAACGAGGCATGATGGATATGCAAAAAGATATTACTTTTAAAGCGGAATCTCTTATCGTTTGGATGGGCGTACTGCTTTTTCTGATTTTTTCGGGTTGTGAACCGCAAAAGCAAATCCGGCCTCTCCCGGAGCCGTTATCTGCCGATCAGATTATGGTACAATATCATACGAATATTGAAAATATTCCTCCATTTATGGCGTCTCTGAAAAAATGGGAAGTAAATGTTATCGATGAAAATAGAAAGACGCATAATTATAAGGAATCATCCGGTAAAGTTTTTTACCGTCCGCCTGGGGAAGTGGGGGGGGCAGCCATGGTTTATCTGCAGGCGGACGCTACTTTGGGAGCCGCTTTTGTGATTGCCTCCAACCAGAAAGAATACTGGATCTATTCCAAGAATCCCCAGCAGAATTTTGCCCAGTGGGGAAAATATGAACATTTGGGCAAGCCCTGTGCGGAAAACATGCCGATGAACCCGCAGATTCTGCTGGAGTACATCGGTCTTTGTCCTTTATCGCCGGACCCGAACCAGGCCATCGATCCGGTATATGATCCCCAGACGAACAGTTTCAGTTTTCTCGACACCGGGGAAGATGGCGTTTATCTAAAGCGTAAGATCGGGTTTGACCGATATACCTACCTGGCCTGCGAAATCATCGAGTTTGACCCCGCCGGGAAAATTCTGATCCAGAGCACCTTGACGGAGTACCAGTCTTTGGAGAATGCCTGGATTCCGGGGGATATCCTGCTGCGGTATCCGGCTGACGACACGTATATTCATCTGAAATTACACCGGTTCAAGGTGGACAAGAAAGAACGGACATTATTCGAACGTCCTGTCCGGATTCCGGGGATTGACGCAGAAGAATACCTACAAATAGATAAGCAGTGTGAAAATGAATAAAGAAACGTTTTCTTCCTTTTTGTCCAGTTTATTCTGGACAATCGTGTTTTTGTCGGCCCCTGCGCTGCCGCTATCCGGTCAGGAAGATCTCCATCCGGCGCTTTCCACAACAAATGCAGTCCCGGTTATGTGGGCTAGCGGTAATGACCGGGGTGTCTATCTGCTGCTGGCGCGGGAGCAGCAACAGGCGCCGGGGTACCAGCTTTATTTTCGCGATCTGGTACGCGATACATTCTTGCCGGACTTCGGGTATTCCGGTATTCCGGATGTGGTAGTCATGCATCAGGACCGTTTGATGGTTTTTTTGCAGGGCGGTGGCTGTCAAAGTTACAGTCTGAACACGGAACCTCAAACCGAAAGGCAATTGCCCGCGGGTTTGCGTATTTTAGATTGCAGTTCCCAGGATGAAGCGTTGTATGCCCTGGCCCTGGTCGAGAAGCCGGTAGAAAATATTCCCGCCCTCAGCAGCATGGTGCCTGTTCAGCCGTCCCCATCCTCTTCGGATGCCAACGAACCGATGCCTGCTGCAAAAGATTCTGAAAAAATAGAGGCTGATCAGAAAACACCCTCTCTTTCTGTGGGTGAATATGTTATTCTCCAGCGGGGCCTCGATAAGGAATGGCGGTGTCTTTCCGCAGGGTCTTTTCCTCTGCCCCCTTTGTCGAAACTTCATATGGCGGTTCACGGAGAGACTATCCATATTTTTGGGATTCCGGCTGGTGATGCGAATTCGATGGATTCGGCCGATAAAATTCAGCATTTTCAACTACAGAAACATATCCTCTCGCCGGTCGAGATCCTATCCCTCGATCAGGTGTATGATCTTTCCGCGTTGAATGTAAACCGCCAGTTGCTTCTGATCGCTTTTACCGAGTCTGACTCTGCTAGTGCGGATGGTACTACAGGGCGCGTTACCCAGGTTCAACTCGGCTGGCAGAATGGAAACACCTGGCAATTTTCTCCGTTACTAGCGGACAAGAATGGGCAAGTGTTCACGGTGCAACGCGACCATGCCGCCTTTACCGCGTTCGGGCAGAATATCGCTTTTTTCCAGTGGGAGTCGGATAAGGAAGTCCGGTTCGGTTATTTTTCTCCTCACGCAAAAACTATTACGGTCGATAATCAGCCCATCCGGGCGGTGGGACAAACGCCTTTTCCGCTGTTGAAATGGGCAGAAAACCCTACGGTTGGGATCACCTTAATGGTGGCGGCAGGTGCGATCCTGTTTTGGCGCCGCAAACAAATCTTTTCCCCGGCGGATCCGTTGCCGGACTATATTCATGTGGCACCGCTCTGGAGACGACTGGTTGCGTTCTTCCTGGATATTTTTGTGATCTCCATGTTCCTGCAAATCCTTTTGTTTATCGCCAATATTCTTGCCCCTGAGAAGCTGCGTCCGCTGCAAATGGATCCCTACTCTCTGGAACAACTACAGCAAGGCATTATAGATCCTTTTGTCGGCAAGCTGCTGCTGGTTTTTTTTGCGGTGGTGATTCTTTACTTTTTTGTTTTTGAAATGTTTTTCGGTACTACCGCTGGAAAACTGGCGTTGGGCCTGGTGATTCTCGGCCAGGATGGCAAACCCATCCGTCGCTGGCAGGTTTTCATTCGAGATATGCTTCGGATTCTGGAATTCCATCCGCAAATGTTTTTCCCGGTTTTTCTGGTGGTTCTCTTTACCAGAAACAAACAACGATTCGGCGATTTGGCGGCCCAAACTATTATCGTCATGAATACACCCGAATTAAAAGCGCGAATGATGAGCGCATCCCGTTCCGATAGTTCCCCCGATGAAAAAGAGCATTCGGAACGGGAGAACTGAGGTATGGTTCCCTTTTATAATCGGGAAAAATCGATCTCCAGCAGTCTGGTCAGATTGCTGATTCGCAATACCTCCGGCGAGTTATCCGGTGGGGTATGATTTCTCTCCCCGACGATCCAAATCGGAACCATGCCTGCCGCACGGGACCCCTGGACATCGCAATCGTAACGGTCCCCGACATAGACGCATTGTTCCGGTGCTAATTTCATGTCCCGCAGGGCCGCCTGGAAGATACCCGCATCCGGTTTCACCGAACCGACCACGGTGGAGTCGATCATGGTGTCCAGATACTCATGAAGCAGACATTGCCGGCACCAGCCGGCGGTGTTCCCCCAATTGTTGCTGATGACTCCCAGCCGAAATGTTTTGTGAAGCTGGGCCAGAACCTGCCGGTTTCGTTCCAGATACCGCCGGGATTCGCTCACAAACGTTTCGCTCACTTGTTTCGGATCCCAGGCAAAGGAGTCATGCCCGTTATGGGTGTGGGATCGAGCCTGAATTTGTTCGCAGATTCGCCCCACGGTCTCTGCCATGGAAAGGGTGGGCGTGTCCTCCATAAAACAAATCGCTTGGGCGGCCTGATCCGCATAGGTATCGAATTCCTTTTGGGTTGCGAACCGGTGGGTAGGCTGGAGAATGCGGAACAAACGGGTGAACCAGTCCACACCGTCATAGTCCAGGGTCCCGCCAAAATCAAATAAAATCGCCTCGATCTTTTTCATAGTTCGATGGTTGTAAATTTTCCGTTTTCGTGTATCGTCTTACCATACAGAGTAATGCGTCCGCCCGGGCGCAGATCACAAACCATATCCCAATGGAGACCGGACTGATTTTTGCCGCCGGTTTGCGGGTAGGCCGCTCCCACCGCCAAATGAATAGTCCCGCCGATTTTTTCATCGAATAAGGTATTCCGGGTAAATTCGGTTATGCCATAATTCGTCCCGATTGCGATTTCACCCACCACTCGGGCACCTTCGTCCTGGTCCAGCATCTGATTCAAAAAGGCTTCCCCCTTGGCGGCTGTGGCTTTGACAACCTTTCCTTTTTCGAAACGCAGCGTTACTCCGTCGCATTCATGTCCCATATACAGCGCGGGAAAGCTAAAGACAATCGTTCCCTGAACAGAATCTTCCACCGGGGCACTGTAAATTTCCCCATCCGGGAAATTGATTTTTCCGCAGCAGTTAATCCATTTGCGGCTTTCCATGGACATGGTCAGATCGGTGCCATTGGCCGCTTCGATTCGCAGGGTCTTTTTCCCGTTCAGCAATTCAACGGCCCGTTCCTGCCGCTTCTCCACGTCCTGCCAGGCCGCTACCGGATCCTTATGATCCAGCAGGCCCGCCCCAAAAACAAACTCTTCATATTCCGTTAATGACATCCCCGCATCCTGAGCACTGGCCTGGGTGGGAAACATCGTACCGGTCCAGCGAAACTCGTTTTTAGCGGTCCGTTCCATAACCCGGTTCACAAGCGGCTTGCGGGCGGCGGACATCATGGCATGTTTGGCCGGATCCGTATGGCTCAGAGCACGGGTGTTTACCTCCGACCAAAGGGATATTCGGGCATCTATCTTTTCGATATCGTGCATGGCCAGCGGGGATAGATATTTCAATTGCTGTTCATTGCCGTATTTGAGGAGCCATTCGGTCAATTCATCCGGTGCCATGCGGACCTGCGGGTGCGCACCGGCTTGCAATGCCGCTTTGTAAAGCTCCACCACCAGCGGTTCACCAATCAAAGTGGACTGGATCACTACCAGATCATTAGGCTGTAAAGCCACCGAATATCGAACCAGCACCTGTGCCAATTTTTCCAGCCGAACATCTTTCATGAATAGGTAATCCTTATTTCCCGGGTAATTCAAATCTACATATTAAATCATATAATTTACCATTCAATTGTTTTGCAATCCATTCATTTTTCAACATCGCGATTTTCAAGGTGGGACACCGGAACCGGGCATGCCAGTTACTTTCTACCGCCCGGCCCATCCCCTCAAGAATTAACAAATCCGCTTTCCGAGCGGCCTGATCGCAAGTTTCCGAAATATTCTTGAAGTCAATCAGCGGATAGCCGTTGCCCGATCCGGCCAGCCGAATCCGTTTGGTTTGCAAAAGATAGCGTAAAATCGGATCATCCTCCGCCAAGGCCCGTAAAACCGCCCGGCATTCCGGTACGGTCATATCATTCAAACAGGGGTGATCGTTCGAAACCAGAACCACGGTTGCCCCGCGTTTTGCCAATACGCGGGCCAGCGGCACACAGCCCAGCACAAAATCCGGCCCGGCATTATCCACAAAAAATACGACCCGTTTCAAATGATTGCTTTGGGAAATAAAAAATTCACTCCACGGATGGTAATCATCCACCAGCCAGGGGTGCGGAGTGAGATGGTCCAAAGTATGAAAAAAATCCAGGCCATTTTGATAATACTCTTTGGCTGTTTTTTGGCAGCCCAGATCAAATATATTGCCGGCAAAAATTCCTTCTGTCAAAACCCGGATCAGGGATTTGACTTCCAGCTTTTCGTGGGCGGTAATCAGCCGTTTGTATTGGCTGCACGCTTTGACATTTTCCTGATGTTTGACTTTTAAAAAGGGATCCTGCAACCCGTTTTCTTCCAGAATTTCTTTATGAATATTATCAAAGGTAAATAATGTGAACGGCTTGAATCGCTCCGGACGATTTTGCATTTCGCCGATGATTTTCTCATAGCTTTGCCGGGATCTTGCAATGGCCCCTTCCAGACCCTGGTGATCCGTTACCAGGCATTGCCGGGCCGCGGTCAGTATGGTCTCCTTCGCCTGGCCAAACGCCTCAATCCAGTACTTTCTTGCTTCCTCATCGTCGGTAATGTCCCAGGTATCCGCGACATAACGATCAGGATCGGCTAATAATGAAAATAGGGCCATCGATTTACACCACCAGCTCCGCCAGTTCCATCAGGAGCTTCCGGGCTTCCCGGTCGGGATGAGACGACAATTCCTTCTGTGCTTGTTCAATGTATTGCTTCGCCCGCCGCCGTGCGTATTCCATACTGCCGGATTCGTGCAGGGCCGTTACATAATTTTCGTAATCCGGAGGCGTCCGGCGGTCCAGCCAGGATCGTACGGCCTGCCTTTTCTCCGGATCACAACTGCGTAACAAATGAATTCCGGGCAGGGTGATTTTCCCTTTCAGAAAATCCGTCCCCAACGTCTTGCCGGCCTGTGTTTCTTTGCCCGTCAAGTCAATCACATCGTCCATAATCTGAAACGCGATCCCCAGGTTTTTCCCGTAGGCTTCCAGATTTTGGCATTCTTTTTCCTCGGCATCCGCGGTCTTGGCGCCGAGATAACAACTGCACGAGATTAAAGCAGCCGTTTTACGCGCGATAATTTCCAGATAACGCTCCTCCTCCAGATCATAATAGTCGCGATAGTATAACTGCATGATTTCCCCTTCGCAGACCGTATTGGCGGCGGTGGCGATCCGGCGGGAATAAATTGGATTGTCCAGCGAACTGCACAGATGGAAGGCGCGGCTGATCAATAAATCGCCCAGCATCACCGCGGTTTCATTGCCGTGCAGAGAATTGATCGTTTTTCCGCGACGCCGGATTTCCGTTTCATCCAGGACATCATCATGGACCAGGGTGGCCATATGTACCATTTCCAGAACCACAGCAATCTTTCGATGCTGATGGTTCATCCGGCCGCAGGCTTGCCCGCTTAAAAGAACCAGCATCGGCCGCAGCATTTTCCCACGGAACTTGCCGACATGATCGAGCAGATCCGAGATCATGGGAACATCACAGAGCAACTCCCGGTTGAAGATCTCTCGGACTTCCTCCATCTCGGTCATAATGCAATCGTACGCTTGCAGCATATCAATCATGGAAAAGATCTTCTGTTATTGAGTGAGGGATAAAACACAGGCAACCGCTTTCAGCTTCGGGCATACGCTTCGAATTTTTGCAATAAATCCCGGGTAATCGCGCCAGGCCGGCCGGTGCCAATCTTGCGTCCGTCAACCTCAACAACTCCGACGACCTCCGCCGCGGTTCCCGTTAAAAAAATCTCATCGGCCGCATATAAATCATAGCGGGTTAAATTCTGCTCCAACACGTCATAGCGGCTTTGCCGTGCCAGTTGAATCACCACCCCCCGCGTGATTCCCTCCAGTGAACCGGCGGAGATAGGGGGGGTGTAAATCCGGCTATTCCGAATGACAAAGACATTATCACCGGTGGCTTCGGCAACATATCCCATGTGGTTGTACATGATCGCTTCCAGCATGTCCCGATCCAGGGCCTCTATTTTGGCAATAATGTTATTCAGGTAATTCAGGCTTTTGATTTGCGGACTCATGGCCAGCGGATGGTTCCGCATGGTGTTGGCACTGATGACACGCAGGCCACGTTCATATACTTCCGGGGGATATAATTGAATTTTGTCGGCAATGATGATGATTTGTCCCTGGCTGCAGGTCAGCGGATTCAGACCCAGGGAGCCGACACCACGAGTCACAATCAACCGAATATATCCATCTTTTATATTATTGGCCGCTACGGTTTTACGGACATTATCCGAAAGGGTTTCAATATCCTGAGGAATTACCAGGCGAATGGCCTTGGCGGATACATATAACCGGTCCATATGGGCTTTCAGCTCAAATACCTTGCCGCCATAGACACGGATTCCCTCAAAAACTCCATCACCATAGAGCAAGCCATGATCGAAAACAGATACTTTAGCCTCGGATTCCTCAACCAACTTATCGTTGAGCCAGATTTTTAAGCCCATAAAACACCTTTACTATATTGCCTATAAATCCTATTTTAACACAAGCTGCCTCCATATGCAGCTTTTACCGCCTTTTTATTGAATTTTACCATCTAAAAGGTCTAATTTTCTATCGGCCAGTGCGGCTACTTTTGCGTCATGAGTAACCATAACAATTGTCTGGCCCGCTCGATTTAATCGACCGAGAAGCTCTAAGATAACTTTTCCTGAGACAGAGTCAAGATTTCCTGTCGGCTCATCGGCCAATAATAATTTTGGCTGCTGAACCAGAGCACGAGCAATTGCCACCCTTTGCCGCTCACCGCCTGACAAAGTGGCAGGTCGCTGCTGAATCTGTTTCTCTAATCCTACAGCGGCGATCACTTCACGAGCCTGGCGGCGGGCATTTTTCCGCTTCCGGGTCCAACTCCAGAGTGAATTGCCTACCATTTCCGGCAGCAAGACATTTTCCTCTACATTTAATTCGGGTAATAAGTGGTAAAACTGAAAAACAAATCCGATGTCCTTATTTCGAATCCGGTCCTGCTGAGACTGGCTCTGAAGAAATACCTGCTTTCCTTCGAATTCGACTTCACCCCGGTCGGGGTGGTCAAGAAGACCCAAGATGTGTAATAAGGTGCTTTTCCCGCTGCCGCTGGCTCCCATAATCGCCAGAAATTCCCCCCGCCGCACCTCCAGATTGACCCCGCGTAAAACGTGGAGTTTATCCCGGCCCATTTGGTAATCTTTATACAGGGCTTTTGTGCGTATTATTATATTTTGGTTTGTCTGGCTCATGGTTTTATTTTAGTCCACCCGTAAAGTTTCTACCACCTCTAATTTTGCCCCGCGCCAGGCCGGTAGCAACACTCCCAGCACGCATGCCAGTATCGCAACCAGCCCGATCACGGCTGCCTGCCGGTAATCAACCACATCCGGGATACGGCTGATGGCATAGACTTCCGGGTCCCATAACCGAAAACCAAACCAGGCATTCAGTACCTCTTCTATTTCGTTACTGTGGGTAACGATCAAAACGCCCAGGAGGGTTCCGATAATGGCTCCCACCAGGCCGACGAGTATGCCATAGCCCAGAAAGATCTGGCTGACTCCGAAGCTGGATCCCCCCACACTTTTGACTATGCCCAGGTCTTTGATTTTTTCCGTCACGATCATGTAAAAAATCGCGAAGATGATAAAGACCGCCACAAACCCGATCATGCTGAATATGACAATCATGAGGCTTTTTTCTTTTTCCGCCGGCGCGATGCGGCTGCGCCGATATTCTTTCCAGGTTTCCACCCGCACATCCGCCAGCAAATTTCCGGACGGTTGATTCTGATAAGTTTGGTAAAATTTCTGCCAGAGAGTAGCGACCGCGGTTTTGGCCTCCGCCAGATTCACTCCGTTTTTGCATTTGATGCGGATTTCGCTGGTGCGTTTGGGTTGGCCGTCCAGACCGTTCATATAACAGAGTTTTTGCAATAGATCGAAATCCACATACAGAACCGAACCATCGATATCCACCAGTCCCGATTCGGAATCATCCACATACCAGAAGAACTGCTGCTCCCCGATTCCGGAGCCTGCCAGTTGCCCTCTGCCGTTCAGGCCGAACACGGTCACGCTTAATTTTACCTGTCCCTTCCCAGGCCGAAAGATTCCCTGTTGGTCGGCTAGCATGTAATAACCAAGGATACACCCCTTACGATTCGTTTCCTGATCCGGTTGTGCCGGGTCAAGCGACGTAACGGCAAAACTGGGCTTTTCCCAATCTTTCTGATAAAACAGGGTTTGCTGAAAATGGGTCACCCGGCACCACGATTCCATTTGCACCCCCATCAATTGTTGCGCTTCGCCCCCTTGAATCAATCCGAATGTTTTGATGACCGGAGTTGCGGTTTCTATCTGCGGGTGGTTCTTTAATTCCGCGATAAATTCCTCATAATAAGCAAACCCCACCAGAGAATCCCGCAGCAGTACCAGATCCCCGGTCCACTGATGGTTCCGCAGTCGCGTATCTTCCAGCAGGCCGGACATGACACTTAACACCACCAGCACCAGCATCACCAGCAGCATCACCGCCAGTATCGCGATGTAGGCAACTCGCTTTTTTAAAAAATAGCGCCAGATTAGCAGCAGTTTATACATATTTATCAGTTACTCGTACCGTAAATTTTCGACCGGCCGCAATCTTGCTGCGCGCAGGGCCGGCAATAACGCTCCCAGCATAGCGGTTCCGATTCCCGCCGCCAGGATCCAGCCCACTGAATTCCACGCCACCTCATCGGGAATATGGCTGAACATATAGACCCCGCTTTTCCAGACTTTGAATCCCAGCAGCCGGGTCAGCGTCGCTTCCAGAAGATTAATATGCCGTGTCGCGGTTACTCCCAGGAGTAAGCCCAATGCCGTTCCCGCCACCCCGATACTCAATCCGTAATACATGAAAATCATGGCCAGGCCGCTGCGCGAGCTGCCCAGGCTGCGGATAATCCCCATATCACGACGTTTCTGCATGACAATCATAAAGAGGGTTACAAAGACCAGCAGAGCCGTTACCAGACAAATCAGCCCCATCATCATCTGCATGACTCCCAGCTGCTTGCGAATTTCATGGGTGAACATTTTTACCCGTTCATTCTCACTGGAGGAATAAATTGCCACATTTCTCACCGCCAGGTCAGACCAGCCCAATTCCGTTTTGGCATAGAGCTTCCATGCCTCTCTGACCTGCTGTTTTACGGTTTCTTCCGCGAACCCCGGCGCGGGCCGAATCTGCACACTGGCCAGACATTCTTTCCTGCCATCCTGCCCCGTTTGCCCGATCAGATCCCGTACATACCCAAAGGGCAAATATACATACGAGCTATCCGCTTCATACAGTCCGATTTGCACCGCATCCACCGCCCAGCATCGGCCCTGAATTTTTCGGGCGGTTTCTCCCTCCACTTGGGCCTGAGCGCCGGTAGTAATTACCAGCGGCAGTCCCTTTTCAATTTGATCGATAATCGCTTTCCGGTCATATTCATCGGTCTGTTCGTCAGGCGAACCTAAAATCCCGATACTCAAAATCGCGCCGGCCGGTAACTCCGCATCTTCGATTTCCCGATGTAGCCTCGAACGGAGCCACTCCTTCGCTTTTTGGCGGGCCGAATCGGACAACGCAAAGACCGCCGGCTTGACCGGATCGTTTTGCAGGAGCAATCCTTGCCGAAACGCATCGTCCCGGCTGTGTTTGTCCAGCTCAATCCCCAGCAGTTGTACCCCCCGCACATCACCAGTCCCCAGATATAACAATCCGCCCGTTTTGAGGATCGCCTCTGCGGTCGCCACGGAAGGCAATTCCTCCAGATGCCGGGCCAGTTGCTCATAATCGGCCATTTCCCGGTAGGGTTCCAAAACCAACTCTCCCCAGATCCGATCGGAATAGGCCAGATAGGTATCGATGAAACCGCTGAACAGACTGGTGATTACAATTAACAACGCCACGCACAGCATCACCGCCGCAATGCCGAAAAACGCGATCCGCCGTTTCCGCAGATAGCGCAGACATAGAAAGAATTTATACATGAGAACCTGGCCGCATTAGGGGGAATAAGATCACATCCCGTATGGAAGCGGAATGGGTCAATAGCATGACCAGCCGGTCAATCCCGAAACCCAGCCCCCCGGCCGGGGGCATGCCATATTTCAAGGCCGTGACAAAATCCGAGTCCATCACCGCTTCGGTTTCTTCCTGCCCCCGAAGCTGTACCCGGAAATTCTGCTCCTGAATCTCCGGATCATTCAATTCGGTATAGGCATTGGCGATTTCCATGCCGTTGACGAAAAGTTCAAAACGCTCAGCGATGGCAGGATTACCGGTTTTTCGTTTGGTTAACGGGCACAGTACGGCAGGATAATCCATGACAAAGGTAGGATGGATCAGTTTCTCTTCGACGCAGTGTTCGAACACCTCATTTACCACCACGCTGTCATCTTTGCCGGCCTCCCCGATTTCCAGTTGCCGGGCTTTTTGGCGCACTTCCCCGATCTCCTCCATACGGCAGCCGACATGCTCGGCGAAAAGATC
>CAZOMV010000015.1:0-44848 GCA_964580995.1 uncultured Pirellulales bacterium | reverse complement strand
ATCGGCGTAGGTTTTGCGTGCCCAGGGCTGCCGGTAATCGATCGTTTTTCCGTTAAACTCCAGTTTCATGTCCTCGCTGCGCTGTTCCACCAGGGTACAGACCAGCTCCTCAATCAAATCCATCATGACCTGATAATCCGCATACGCCTGGTACACTTCGCACATGGTAAATTCCGGATTATGTTTCGTGCTGATCCCCTCGTTGCGGAAATTCCGGTTCACCTCGAATACTTTTTCCATCCCGCCAACCAGGAGTCTTTTCAGATAGAGTTCGGGTGCGATCCGCAGATACAGATCCATATCCAGCGTGTTATGATGGGTAATAAACGGCTTGGCTGCCGCTCCGCCGGCGATGGACTGCATCATGGGGGTTTCCACTTCCTGGAACCCGCGCCGGGTCAGAAATTCCCGGATCGACTGGACAATGGCGGAACGGTCCTTGAAAGTAGCCATCACCTCCGGATTCGTGAACAGATCCACATACCGCTGCCGGTACCGAAGCTCCACATCCTGCAGGCCATGCCATTTCTCCGGCGGGGGCAGGGTTGCCTTGCACAACAGTTTCAAGGAAGTCACCCAGACGGTTATCTCCCCGGTCTTGGTTCGGCCTAATTTCCCTTCCATCCCCACAATATCCCCCAAATCCAGCAGCTTGGCCACTTCCCACTGGTCCCCCAGCCATTGTTTGCTCAGCCCGATTTGCAGGTTCCCCGTCCAGTCCCGCAGCGTAATAAAAATCAATTTGCCGATGTCCCGGTGTAATACGATCCGGCCGGCCCCGCGGACCGTTTGCTCCTCATTTTCCGGATTATATTTGGACTTGATAACAGAGAGGCTCTCCGTAACGTCAAAACGCTGCCCAAAGGGATCGACACCCAACTCGCGAAGCTTCGCCAGCTTCTCCCGCCGGATCCGCTCATATTCGTTGTATTTTTCTTCCATATTTGCCTCATAATAGCCATAACCTCTTGTCTGTCAATGGAAAATGCTCATCTTCCCAGCCGATTAATTTCCTTTGCCACTGATGGTTGTGTCGTGGGGCCAGTTCGGGTATAATGCCCTTTTCCTTCCGAAGAAAGGATTAATAGGCACTATGAAAATACTATCATCAATAACAGCAGGAAAAACCGCCCGGATTTTCGCTATCTGCCTGATTCCTATTGCTTTAGGCGGCTGTAACATGCTGGGAGCTTTTTACGGTATTTTTATCGATCCGCTGGTTCCGGCTCCCACAATCAAGGCGGAGCATGAATTCGGATCCCAAAAAGTCCTGATCTGGATCGATGATATCTCCGGCCACGAACGGGGTCCCATTCTGCATCGGGAAATTACCGAAAATATACAGCAGGAGCTGAGAGAAAACATCGAGGATTTTGACACGGTGGATTATAACGACGTGATTGCTTTTCGCCGGCGGTTTCCGGACTATTCCAGCCTGAGCATCCAGGAAATCGGTCAGAAACTTCAGGCAGGACAGGTTTTGTATATTTATATCGACAGTTTTCAATTGCAGCATGCCGCGGGGGAGGGATATTACCTTGCCAGCCTCAACGGTTATTTGAAAGTAATCGACATCGAAACGGGCAAGCGGCTCTGGCCGAAGGACCATTTGTTCCGTCCCCTGAGCCAGTCAGGACAATTGGAACAGGGACAAGGGGATTTACTGAAAGACAAACTCATCCGGGAACTAAGCCGGCAGGTGGCGCTGCAAATCGCTCCTTACTTCTATAAACATCGACTGAAAAAGCAATCTTGATTTTATGGCAGAGAATTCATTCATAGTCCTATCTTCCCAGACAGATTCGTTGTGGCAGAATTATTTACCGGCCCACTCTTTTCTGCTCGATGCCGGGATGGTCGGCAAGACCGGCCAATACCCCCACCTGTACAACCTGATTGGCTGGCGCCGCTGGCTGAAAAGTCACCGGATCAGCGAAGTGCATTTGTATCAGCCGGATCAAAAACTGTTTCCGTTGCTGGCTGCCGCCGCCGCTTTGCCGCTTGCCGTGACCATCCATATCACCGGTCGCATGGAAGCCGGTATGCTCCGTTCTGTAAAGTGGCTCGCCCCCCGGTCCGCACGCTTTTGCTGTGCGGGACATTTTTTGGCTCGCTCGCTCAAAGATTCAGGGATTTCGGATGACCGCATAGCCCTTGACCTGCCCATCCCAACCATCGAACCGATATCGGATGCCAACCGGAGTGATTTACGCAGCCAAATCAAATATAACAGCGGAACCGATTCGGTTCCGTTTCTGATTCTTGCCTTAGCCCGGCCCGGGAATACCCATGCCCTGCGAACCGTCTGCTGGGCCTGTGCGGTCCTTTATCATCTTCAGAAAAATATCAAGCTGGTGGTGGCCGGCCCCTGCCGAAAAACCGATTGGGACAGAATCGAAGCCTGGCAGCATATGTGGAACGTGAATAACATGATCTTGCTGGATCAGCAGCACACCTGGGATCAGTGGGTCGCCGCCTGTGATGCGGTCCTGGTGGGTGGGGAAAATCTCCGGGAAGTCATTCGCCTATTGCACGTTCAGGCGGCGGGACGGAATCTGGTGGTACAATCCGGAGATACCGATGAATTTATGGCCAAATCAGATTGTGGCCGAATCGTGACCGAACCTGGTGCCCGTCCGTTAGCTGTGGCCCTTCTGTCGGTGCTGGAACCGGCCGGGAAGGCCTAATGCCGGGCCGCCTTGAACCAGGTGACCTTCTGTTTTCCCGAAAGAAATCGCGCCAGACCCAGCACAATCGCAAAATTCATCGCCAGAAAATATTTGGGAATGGTAAATATTTTGAATACACCCGTTAGTTTCGGTATCGCCGCTCCAAGAATCCCGCTCAGATAAAACAATCCCTGCACAACCATTGTGCTGCCGTAGAATGGCTCCCCGGCTAATAGCAGATTACTCCCCAGCATAACGACCAAAAAGAACGGGACCAGCCAGCGTAAGAGTTTATGGCTGAAAAACGCGAAGAACACCCATCCGCACCGGGGATCAAGAATCCTGGGTACCAGAAACAGGGACTGAAAATTACCAGCGCTGATCCGGATGCGCCGCCGCAATTCATCCGTCAAAGTCGAAACCGGTTCCCAGGCAATCGCTTTTTCCGCGAAAAGCCCACGATGCCCGCCGGTCATGATCCGCAGGCCCAGCACCTGATCTTCCGTGATCGCGTGGCCGGGTAATTCTTGATATAATTCCCGCCGGATCGCGAATATACTGCCGTTCACACTGGGCACCGCGCCAAAGGTACTTTCCATCGTTTTGATAGAATTCTCATAACGCCAGTAGGTGCTCTCCGTTTTGCAGGATTCCGGATCATTTTCGGGGGCGTACAAAATCTGCTTGCCGATCACACAACCCACCCGCGGATCGGAAAACAGCCGCACCATCTCCCGAACGGCATCGGGTTCATACATGGTATTGGCATCCGAAAAGACCACTAGTTCCGATTGCACCCGGGGCACCAGCGTATTCAGCATTTGTACTTTCCCCCGGCGCTCCGGACGGATCAACACCTCAAATCGCCGGTCCCGGATCGCTTCCAGGATTTTGCCGGTCCCATCCTCGGAGCCGTCGGACCCGAATAAAAAGGAAATCCGGTCTTCCGGGTAGTCGATTTTTTTACAGTTGCGGATTTTTTCCGGCAAGACCTGTTCTTCATTATACGCGCTGATTACCATCGTTACCTCCGGCAACGCACTTTCCATCAGAGGTGCCGTTTCGGTACGCCTATTTTTTTTGACTCGGGATAAGCCGCTCAGCAGCAGCGGATACAGAAAATACGTATAAACGACAGCCGCCAGACTGCCCCAGAATAAAATCCGTAAAACGATCTCACTGGTACTCATGTTGCACCTCGTCCCTGTCCGGTTGATTCGCCGTCACGCGTACGTTTCCGCCCATACACTTCCAGATTGCCCAGTTTTTTCCCGCTGCACAATTCGATTCCCCGCAAGGCCGCCTGGCTGGCTTTTTTCATCTGGTTGATAAATATATTTTGTGAATTCGCCTCTGCCAAAGTCGTTTTGGCACGCACCATATCCATCCCAGCCCTTTGCATCATTTGAGCAATCGTTGTTTCGCTGAAAAAATATAAATGCATGGTCGCCCCAAAGGACGGCCAATGGCTATTCAGCATCTGATGCAGGATCACGCCTTTGATTTTTTGCCAGGCTGCCGAAGGAAACCGCAGCGCCAGAATCCCCTCCGGCTTCAGCCAGCGGCTGATCCGTTGCAAAAATCGCCGGGGATCGCTTATATGCTCGATAACGTCCCAGGCGGTAATTACGTCGTACCGTTTCTCCGGTAAATCAATGGTAAAAACATCCATTTCATAGACAGGAACATGAAATTGTTCGACTGCGTATTTTGCCGAAGCCCGGGCCGGTTCAATCCCGGCTACTTCAAATCCTCTTTGGCGGGCCGCTCGCAGAAAATGGCCGGTTCCGCATCCAACATCCAATAAGGTTCTCGCCCGCCCATCTTGTGAGCCTTTTCCCAATGCTTCGATTTCATCCAACGCGCTTTCATAGACCGGCAGTTTCGCCCGGCCGTGGGCTTCAATGGCAACGGGATCTTGCGAAGCATCCAGTAAATAAGTGGCGTTATGTTCGGCAAGTCTCGGATTCGTATAAACCAGGCCGCAATGGCGGCACTGGACAATCGTAAACTCCAGGGGCCGTTCAAAGTACAACAGTCTTTCCCGGTGATAGATCCGGGTGTCATCCCGGCCGCAAGAATTGCAGTTTACCGTCTCCCATCGAATTTCCGGAGGGTTCATGGTGCGATGTATTTCTTGGCTTGCTGTCGGAGTCATTCACTCTTCACCAGAAAACGGGCAAATCGCTTAAAGGCTTTTACATTGCGCCGGGCCTCATGGACATTCACCAGCGACTGGACTAGTTTCTTCAGGATATAACCTTTCCGCAGATAAAATTCCCGCCGGGCGTAGTCGCAAAAACGAACCACCTCCGCCCCCGGCAATCCCGGCAGATCAATCACGCTGTTGTGCAAACCATCTTCCGTCAGCCAATCCTCATAATTTCCCGTTCGCAGGCAACGATTCGTTTGGGCCCACTCATACATTTCCGTCCCCGGATAAACCATCATCGGGAAAAACTGGGCCGTATCCGGATCGAGTTTTTTGGCAAAATCCAGAGTTTGCCGCAGGGACGTTTCGGTCTCCCCCGGATTGCCCAGCACAAAACAGCCGTGCACCAGCAGGTTCGCCCGTTGTGCATGGCGGACAAATTCAAACGCCTGATCCACCTGCGTACCTTTGCCGATGGTTTCCAGGATTTCCTGATTGGCACTTTCGAATCCCGCGATCAGCAGCCGGCACCCAGCCGCCTTCATCAATTGCATCGTTTCCAGATCCAGGTCCACTCGGGTGTCGCACCAGAAGTTCAGCCGATTCCCCTGCCGGATCAATCGCTCGCAAATCTCACGCAAGCGCCGGCGATCTCCGGTAAATAAATCATCTTCGATTCCGATTTCCCGTACCGAAGGCATTTCCGCGGCAATATAGGCAAATTCCTCCGCCACGTTGGCACTGCTGCGGGTGCGGTATTTCCCCCGGTGCATCACCTGCGGATACAAACACCAGCCGCAGCGATGCGGACAACCCCGCGAAGTAACCGTCATCACCATCGGATACTGGGCGGCGGAAAAAAAGTAGTCCTCTACCCGCAAATATTCATTATAGACCTGGGTGACAAAAGGCAAACTGTCCAGATCCGAAATTAATTCTCTCTGCGGGGTATGAAGGATTCGATCCCCCCGGCGAAAACTCAAACCCGCTACGGTTTCCCAATCCCTGTTGCCCGCCATCGCCTCTGCCAGTTCGAGTGCGGCAAAATCGTATTCACCCCGGATTACCGCGTCGATCTGCTTCTGACCCTGGAGCACTTCCGTCGGTAAAGCAGTCGCATGGGTTCCAACCAGTATCACTTTCGTACCGGAAAAGGCTTCTTTAATCGCCCCAGCCGTTGCCAGATCTTCATGAATGCTGGGTGTGGATGTGTCGCAAAAAACCAGATCCGGCGGATTCACCCGGAAATAGTCCACCAGCTCCGCCTGGTCCAGTTTCTTGGCCACGGCGTCCACCAGCGAGACTTCATATTCCTTCCGCCGGGTCATGATCCCGGCGGCATAGGCCAGCCAGAACGGATAATAAATCGTCCCGCTTTTAGTCACCGACGGACTGCGGCTGCAGCGGGAATAAGCCGCTTTCCGGTAGGGTCCATTAAGAAAAACTATTTTCATATTTTCTGCTTAACTGGTAGTAGGTTTTTATCCATGGCCCCCGATCAATTACGTTTTAAAAATCCTTTTTATAGTGTTTCGATAGCTTTATTTGAACGCCGGCACCCATCGGCTCCGGGACACCGTTTCCTGCAGCGGCACCATTACCATCTGGGGTTGCATCGAAAACGTCCGTGCACCGGCTACCAGCATGCCCATCATAAACCAGAAATTCAAAGTCCCGCCCGGCAGCATATAGGTATTATTCACCAGCCAGATCAGCCATTGCCCGGCAAATCCCGCCAACCCACCGATCAAAAAAGCCTTTACCTGGGGATCCGTAATCGTTTTGGCTCGAACGGAAATATATTTCACCAGCGACCAGAGCAATAATCCAAAGGTAATGACACCCGGTATTCCCAGCCGGCTGAATAAATTCAACCAAAAAGAATTTAATCCCGACCAGATTACCCCTGCCGGTTTAATGGCAAACGACCAGTTAAAACCCTGCAAGCTCAATTCCACCGAATTGCCCAGGCCGCAGCCAAACGGGACGGCCTGAACTAACTGCCACGCCATGGCCGGAAATTGCTTGCGTGCATCCTCACCGGTGATGAATCCCTGAAATCGATCTTGAAATAGGGAATTCAATAAATCGGGAAGCAGGATCACGCCAATCACCCCAAATGCCGGAATCAGCAGCAAAGCCCAGCGGGTTCGCCAGATCAGCACTAGGGTCGCGATCAAAAACAGGCAGATAATGCCCGCGCGAGAACCGGTATATACAATACAGAGACCATTGGCAATCACGATTAAAAAACACAGCAAGCGGGTATGTTTCGAAATTCCTTTTCCAATCGTTAATGCCAGCCCAATCCCTGCAAAAACCACCAGTTGACTGGCCAGGACGTTCGGATCGCCATAACTGGAGAGTACGCGCCGAATTCCAATTACATCGCTTTCCACATAACTGCGTGCCAAATCGCTGCCGGAATTATAGGTTACATAATTGACCAATAGCGACGATCCCAGAAAATACTGTCCGATTCCATAAAGGCTTACCAAAACAGAAATAAATAATACCAGCCGGGCGAAAAGATAAAAATGCCGTGGTTCACAAAACGTCTCGCTGGCATAGAAAAACAGGCCTATGGCAAACAGATAAAAGCACAATTCCAGAAACGCTATCAGATACGTACCGCCGGTACTTAATCCGATCGCCAGTCCCACTCCCGAGATAGCCGAATACAAAATAAAAAGATAATTGATCCGGGACCGTTCCATGGGACGGGTTTGTCGCAGAAGCAGCCATTCAATAATAAAAACCGCCGCCAAAATATAATTGACCGGTAGAGGCAAATTAATCTGTTTGATCAGCAGACCGGCTCGAGGCAGGGCAAAAAGCATAATGGTCAGAACGATTAACCACAATTCCGGCCGCCGCCGGGGCTGCAGAGCTGCATATGCCGTTATCAACAGCAACGCCAACAGTACCATAATTATCGGATCTTTTACTATTTCCATACTATCACCTTACTAGACCGTATAACCTCTTTTATATCGGCCAATATTCTCAATCCATACAGCGTATATTGTAAAGCTGTACCGATTGAAACAATTAGCTGGTATTTTCGGATTCTGACGGTGAGTTATCGGCCTATAATTTGAGTTACCCTGCCATCCAGACATTACTTTCTTCAACACCCTCAGCCATAGAAGCTGGTTTTAGACGGGATATCCCTGGACCGATAACCATAAGATGGATAGAAAAATGGAACCCCTTTTGGAATCCCCCCGAAATAGTGGGAATAGCAGATTCCGAGCGCAGCGAAGAATCTTCATTTCGGCAGACACTAAAAAATCTGTTGCGAAATCAAGATCCTTCGCCTTGCTCAGCCAGAGATCAGGCCATTCTTACTGCCCGTTATAAACGAACCTTCACTACCAGCTTGTGAATTTTCTGTTTGTGGCTGCCGGGGCTGGCTGGCCGATGCAAATCCTGCGGGTAAAATATCGCGATCATTTCCTGATCCATAATCAGGGAAGTCAGTTCTTTGGGGCTTTTGAAAAGCTCTGCGTCTTTCTCCGCATTATACGGCATGGTGACAGGCAAATCCTTTTTGTGACTTACCTCCAGCCTTTCGCATCCCGTTAGGATTACCTGCACATCAATATAGGTGCGGTGGCCTTCGAGATCTTTCGGTTGGGCAGGGTCCAGCTCGTAGCTGACCACGCGGGCATAAACATCATCGCCGTCGATGTCGTATTTCCCGTCCGCGATACCGGGATCCACCTTCCGGATATAATCCAGCGCTTTTTTCATCAGCTTGTCTTTGGCAAAATATTGCTTCGCATTTTCAATCGTATCGTAAATCATAAAAACTCCTTCTACAATAAAACCTTTTACTATCTCAAACAAACCATTATAAGAACCACTTATTGTATCTGGCCATGATGGATTCCACAAGTGGTAAAAAGAACGATTTTCTGCACGGTCTTTGAACCATATTTTGCTCCCCTCTTGACATAACCCTGTAAAATTTTACAGTTGGAATAGTTTGCCGGATGGAAAGACTTTTTGTATATAAGGTGTTCGAATGAAATGGAATCCAATATATATTCAGTTACCTGACTGGTTCAATCCTGTCCTGGCCGAAAAAGACTATTTTTTCCCTTCTGTGGAACAGCGAATGAACCTGGTCCTGGAACTGGCTAGCCAGAATGTTCTAAAAGCTACCGGCGGACCCTTCGCAGCGGCGGTTTTTGATGGTAACACCGGCCGGTTAATCGCCCCGGGAGTCAATCTGGTCACCTCTTCCAACTGCAGCCTGGCCCATGCCGAAATGGTCGCCCTGGCTCTGGCCCAGCAGAAACTCGGCTGTTACAATTTGAACGATAATAACCTTTCCTGCCAACTGGTCTCCAGCACCGCCCCCTGCGCCATGTGCTTGGGAGCTATCCCCTGGTCCGGGATTTCATCTTTAGTCTGCGGCGCCCGCGATGAAGACGCCCGGGCCATCGGTTTCGATGAAGGCGACAAACCGGAAAATTGGATTGCCCAATTGAGCAAACGCGGCATCGAAGTAATAACGGATGTCCAGCGGGATAAAGCCCGTTTAATTTTGCGGCAATACCTGGACGCCGGCGGCTGCATCTATAATGGCTGATAAAACTAATTTTGACGCCAGCGTCAAAAGCTCTTCGATCCCTTGTTATTGGGGAGCCAGAGCCGTTTTGGGATTTCAATATCGACTTTTGGCGGTTCCGTCAATTTTGCCCCTGCCCCTGGTTCAGCAGCCGGTCCGCCGCCTCCAACAGGCTATCCAGCACCAATACCCCGCAGCGCTCCAGTTGGCTGCGCGATTGATGACCGCATGTCAATAAAATGCAATCCACCCCCATCGCACGGGCGGCTTCATAATCGTGCAGCATATCCCCTACAAATACCACTTCCTGCCGGGGAAAGGGCAGTTCCCGAATCCATTTCCTGCCGTTTTCCACCTTGCTGTGGGCGTAATAGTCGTTCAAGCCGATCAGCCGGATAAACCATTTGCGCAAACCGAAATAGTCCACCGCCTCTTCCAGCCGCTGCTGATGATAGGCGGACAACAGCGAATGGCTGTATCCCGCCTCGCTCAATTTCCGCAGGATTTCCACCGCTCCCGCCTGCAGGCGGCATTTCGGCACCTGCTGGATATACCCTTCCATATACTCATGCGCCACCTCCTCAAAGGTTTCCGTCGCAAAGGTAAATCCCAGGTGACGATAAAAATTCACCACCGGAAAATCCACTTCCTCCCGATATCGCTCCAGTGTCAGCGCCGGCAGGTTCCGCGCCGCAATCAGCCGGTTCACCGTCTCCACGCATTCCGCCGCATCATTTAGCAGTGTACCATTCCAGTCCCAGATGATATGCTTGTACATCTATTTTCCGCTACTCGCCGCCTTGGGAGCAGGTGCCCCGCGCAGTAAACCTTCCGTGCTCAGATCCTCATCCAGATCAGGCCAGTGAATCCCATAGCCGGCTCCGCAAATCTCCCAATGCTCCCTTTGTTTCTGGCTGGCGTTTAATAAGCGCGGATACCAGGATAAGGGAACGATTATCGTGCGGCCATCGGCCAAATCAACGCTTAACGTTTCTTTGGTAAAATGAACATCCTTTACTCGTTCATCTGCCTGCAGAGCCAAAATACCCATTCCACGCCTCCAGTAATTTTTGCTGATGTTCAGCTTTATTTTATCCCAAATACGTAAAAATATCCAGTTCCTTCACTTTAAAATAACTTTCCCGCTGCCGCGTTTGACCTTGCCCAGAAAATAGGGCGTTTCCCCCAGCTTGCGCAAATGGGCCATGATCGAACGGGTAAAGTCCGACGCCACCACCAGGACATAACCGATCCCCATATTAAACACCCGGAACATCTCCTGCTCTTCCACCGGGCCGCGCTTCTGCAAAAAGCGAAAAATGGGCGGCACGTCCCATTTGCTTTTGTCAATCACCACATCCAGGTCCTTACTGATGACCCGCGGGATATTCCCCACCAGCCCGCCACCGGTAATATGGGCCATCGCTTTGACCACCTTTTTCACCCGGTATTTTTTCAATAGCTTCAGGATCGAGGCCACATAGATTCGCGTCGGCCGCAGCAGCACCTCCCCCAGCGGCGCCCCCAGCTCCTCAATATATTGCTTCACATCCAGCTTTTCCTGCTCAAAACAGATCCGCCTCACCAGGGCATACCCGTTGGAGTGCAGCCCGCTGCTGGCCAGCCCGATCACCGAATCACCCGCCTTCACCTGGCTGCCTGTCACAATCCGGTGTTTTTCCACCACGCCCACCGCAAAACCGGCCAGGTCGAACTCCCCCTTGGGGTACAAGTCCGGCATCTCCGCCGTCTCCCCGCCCAGCAGGGCACAATCCGCCTGACAGCAGCCGTCGCTGATCCCCTTGACAAACTGGTTAATCTCTTCCGGTATCAGTTGATGGATCGCGATATAATCCAGAAAAAACAGCGGCTCCGCCCCCTGCACCAGCATATCATTCACGCTCATCGCCACCAGGTCGATCCCCACCGTATCATACCGGCCCATCATCGCCGCCACTTTGATCTTCGTGCCTACCCCATCGGTACAGGCCACCAGCACCGGATTGCGATAATTCTTTTTAAACAGCTTTTCATCATAGTCCAGCCGAAACAGCCCCGCAAAGGCGTTATGCAGATACATCACCCGCGGCGTATGCGTCCGCCGGACATTACCGGCGATCAGGTCCACCATCTCATCATTACTGCTGATATGCACCCCTGCCTCGCTATATGTGATTGGTTTTGCCATAATCCTTTATAATTCCTATAATTACGTCATTTCCTTTTGCCAGGGCTACTGCATCGTTCTGGAACCGCCGCTATCATACCCTATCCCCCTGAAAATACAACTCCCTAGCCCAAATGAAATATAAATACTTGTCATTACTATATATACAATACAAATCGAAAATTTTTCCATTTTTTTGTTCCATTCCCAGCCATAATAATCTATAATGTCTATAGACAAAGAGGATATAAAATGAAATTGACCACCAAAAGCGAATATTCGATCCTGGCCCTGATCTACCTGGCCCGTAACGAAAAAAAAGGATTTATCAAAATCGAGGAAATCTGCTGCGAATGTGACATCTCCAAAAAATATCTGGAATATTTATTCACCATCTTGCGGCAAAGCCGTTTTATCAAGACCAAACGCGGAGCCGGCGGGGGATACAAGCTGGCCCGGCCGGCCTCCGATATCAGCATTGCGGAGATCATCCGTTTGCTGGATGGTGCTTTGGCCCCCACCGAATCCGTCAGTAAATATTTTTATGCCAATACCCCGCTCAGCCGGGAGAAAAAAATCATTGCGGTTTTCCAGGAAATCCGGGACTACACCGCCCAACGGCTGGAAGACTTAAAATTATCCGATGTGGTTTAGAAAGGATTGTGTTTTATGAAAAGGTTAATCACCATAGTTTTGATAGGTATTCAGCTAGTTTTCATCGGCTGTCAGAAAAAAACTGCGGAGACAGAAAATAGCGGCTCCCTCCGCGGCACAATTACCGTATCCGGCGCCTGGGCCTTATATCCCATGGTGGTCAAATGGGCCGAAGAATTTCAGGCCCTTCATCCGGAAGTGAAAATCGATGTGGCCGCCGGCGGGGCGGGCAAGGGCATGGCCGATGCCCTGGCCGGGGCAGTGGATCTGGGTATGGTGTCCCGTGATATTAATCCGGCGGAAACCGAAAAAGGGGCCTGCGGCTTCGCCGTCACCAAGGACGCCGTGGTGCCCACCATCAATGAATCCAATCCATTTCTCAACGATCTTCTGGCCCAGGGCATTAAAAAAGAAACTCTGGTGGCCATCTGGATGAATGGGAAGGTAAAAAACTGGGCGGAAGTGGCAAAGGGTACCGGCAGCCATCCCATCAGCGTTTATACCCGCTCGGACGCCTGCGGGGCAGCCGATGTCTGGGCCAAATATCTCGGCGGCAAACAGGAGGATCTAACCGGCGTTGGTGTCTATGGCGATCCGGGCCTGGCCGAGGCGGTCCGAAAAGATGTTTTGGGCATCGGCTATAACAATGTCAATTACGCCTATGACGCCCAAACCAAAAAGCCTGTCGAACATCTCCGGGTATTGCCGATCGATTTGAATGACAACGGCCGGATCGATCCGGAAGAAAATTTCTATGGCAGTCTGGAGGAAATCATTCCCGCCATCCTGGGAGATCGCTATCCCTCTCCTCCGGCCCGCCAGTTGTTTCTGGTTAGCAAAGGCGTTCCGCAAAAAAAACTGGTTCGGGAGTTTATCCTCTGGATTCTCACCGACGGCCAGCAGTATGTCGCGGAAACGGGCTATATCAATCTGAAAAAGGAACAGCTCGAACAGGAACAAAAGAAACTCATCACCCAATAACATGCAAAGCCAACGGTTAGTAAAAGAAAAATGGGCCGGTCGATTGATGCGGGGCCTGACGGTCTTTTCGGGCCTGATCGTGCTGGCCGTGGCCCTGGGCTTATACCTCAAGGCCCGCCCGGTTTTGGCGATGAAGCCCTGGAGCGACCTGCTGTTTTCAAAGGCCTGGCATCCGTTCAAAGGTGAGTTTGGCTTTTACCCCTTCATCATGGGTTCCCTCTGGGTCACGGCCCTGGCCCTGCTGATCGCGATTCCTCTTTGCCTCCTGGCGGCCATTTATTTGTCGGAATATGCCTCGAAATACGTGCGGGAACTGGCCAAACCTCTGATTGATCTGCTGGCGGGCATCCCTTCGGTCGTTTATGGCGTTTGGGGCGTCCTGTTCATCGTGCCCCTGGTGCGAAATACCATCGCCCCCTTCTTCGGAACTACCTCCACGGGCTATACCACCCTGGCCGGAGGGATTGTCCTGGCGATTATGGTCTTCCCCATTCTCATCCATGTCACCTGGGAAGTCTTGGGTACCGTCCCGCGGGAACTCAAAGAAGCTTCGCTGGCGCTGGGGGCCACCCAATGGCAAACGATAAAACATGTCGTGGTTCGCAAATCCTTACCGGGCATTCTGGCGGCGGTGGTGCTGGGCTTCTCGCGGGCCTTCGGCGAAACCATGGCCGTCCTCATGGTGGCGGGCAATGTGGTTCGGGCCCCTTCTTCGGTGCTGGATCCCTGCTATCCCCTGCCCGCCCTGATTGCCAATAACTATGGCGAAATGCTTTCGATTCCCCTCTATGACTCAGCCATCCTGTTGGCCAGCCTCATTCTGCTGCTGGTGGTCCTGCTGTTCAACATCCTGGCCCGGATCGTTCTGGTGCGCATGGAAAGGAGAGTTCAATAAGTGGATAAACGAAAAATCGAAGAAACATGTTTCAAGGCCCTGATGATCATGTCCCTGCTGCTGATTTTCTCCTGCCTGGGATTGATCCTGGTTACCATTGCCGTCAAGGGGCTGCCCGCCCTGGACTGGGCCATGCTCAGCCAGACTCCCAGGGGCGGCTATTACCTGGGCAAAGAAGGCGGGATTCTCAACGCCATCATCGGCTCGCTCTATGTCGCGGGGGGCGCTGCGTTCCTGGCCCTGCTGGTCAGCCTGCCGGTGGCGTTATATCTGAATGTCTATCTCCGCAAGGGGTCCCGGCTGGCCGCCTGGATTCGCTTTTCGCTGGATGTCCTCTGGGGTGTCCCCTCGATTGTAATCGGGGCCTTCGGTTTTACCGTCATGCTGTTCTTTGGTCTGCGCGCCTCCCTGCTGGCGGGGATCATTACCGTGGCCCTGCTGATTATGCCTATTATGATCCGGGCCATGGATGAAGTCATCAAGATGATCCCGCCGAAAATTGTCGAAGCCTCCTACGCCCTGGGGGCCACCCGGCTGGAAACAGCTTTCAAGGTAGTCGTCCGCCAGGCCCTGCCCGGCATTCTGACTGCCATCCTGATCGCCTTCGGCAGGGGCATCGGCGACGCTGCCTCCGTGCTCTTCACCGCCGGCTATACCGATTCCATCCCCGATTCCCTGTCCCGCCCGGCGGCCACTCTGCCGCTGGCGATTTTTTTCCAGTTAGGGACACCATTCCCCCAGGTACAGGACCGGGCCTACGCCTCCGCCCTGATCCTGACGGCCTTGATTATCGTCATCAGTATTCTGGCCCGGTTGTTCACCAAACGTTTCACCCGCCATATTGTCAAGTAGGAGTTGCCCTTGGATGCCAAAGCCCATATCAGCGTACAGGACCTGAATGTTTTTTACGGCCGGGAACAGGCCCTGAAAAATATCACCTTCGATGTCCCCGACCGGAACATCGTGGCCCTGATCGGCCCCTCCGGCTGCGGCAAAACCACTCTCCTCAAATCGTTCAACCGCCTGATCGATACCGTCGAGGGAGTACAAGTTACCGGTAAGATCTTGCTGGACGGCGAAAACATCTTCGATCCGGACGTGGAAATCACCCGCATCCGCAAAAAGATGGGCCTGCTCTCCCAGAACCCCTCGCCCCTGCCCATGTCGATTTACGATAACGTGGCCTATGGTCCCCGCATCCACGGCCAGAGAAACAAAAAAGAACTGGACCGTATCGTCGAACATTACCTCCGAACCGCAAACTTGTGGGACGAAGTGAAAGACCGCCTGCATTCCCCCGCCTCCAAAATCTCCATCGGCCAGCAGCAGCGGCTCTGTCTGGCCCGCGGCCTGGCCGTCGAGCCGAGCATCATTCTGGCCGATGAACCCACCTCCGCCCTGGACCCCAACTCCAGCCGCCGCATCGAAGAAAATTTCCTCACCCTGAAAAAAGACTACACCATCATCGTCGTAACGCACATCCTGCGCCAGGCCAAACGGCTGGCCGATTACGTGGCTTTTTTATATTGCGGTGAATTGATCGAACACGGCCCCGCCGCCGAACTATTCGAAAATCCCCGTGAAAAAATGACCCGCGAATACATCAAGGGCGTCATTAGTTGACGGCGGCTTCGTGAGTTTACGGGATCCGGTTCATTGACCTTTTCCCACGACCGGCTGACACCAGGCACACTCCCGGTCATCCGCATGAACCCCATTGGCCTGTATCTTCGAGGAAACCACCTTCGCCCGCACATAGATTTCATCCCCCGCGAAAGGATACGCCGCCGAAGTCCCTTCCGCCTCCGCCAGCACCGCCCCAATACTGCCATCGTAGCGGCAGGTGCCGGGTATCGTCTTGCCCTCACCGTCCGTCATGGGTGTCCCCTGCGGATTAAAACCGCGGCGCGTCCCGATAAACTGAATCTTATAGGTAACGCCCGCTTCCGGGGCAACGGCAATCCGGATTTCCTTTTCGTCGGATTCCATTTTCTCCAGCGCCACGCCCGTACTGGCATAAAAATCCCCCGCCTCCAGCGCCGCGATCAGGGATTCCGCCTGCAAAGCGGATGATCGAACCATGACCCACCCGCGCGCCGGATTGGCCCGGCCGGGTGCAAACTCATGATAATTATGCGCATCATCCGTCGCCACACCATAAAGAATCTCTCCCTTCTTGTCCGCCAGCCTTTGGGTAAGCACAATATCCCACCAGCGATCCATATCCACCTGCGTGCCATTGCCCGTATTGAACACGCCCGGATGGCCGTTAAAAACCTCGACAAACTTCAATCCCGCCACCTGGGCCGCGTCCTCCGCCGTATTCGGCAGCCAACCCGCCCGTGCCAGGAAAAAATTCGGATGGTTCAGCGTCGCTAAAATCGGCTGGCCGGTACTCCTGCCCGGTTCCAGTATGGCGTTCGTATTCTTCTGGATCGCCTCGAAAATAGTACCCCCTCCCTGCGGCGGGATCACAGCCTGTAGATTTATTGCGTTTAAATGCACCGGGGAATCGAGGGCCGAATCGCTAACTTCCTCACCTGCTATGAAAAGGAACCGGCCCGGTTCCTCTAACCGGCTGCGAAATTCCGGCAAGGCCCGTAATTTTACCTTCAGGCTGCCCGCCTCCTCGCGCGTCTGCACCCAATCCTTGCCGAACCGCTGCACATATTTTTCATAGGCCGTCATGCCGCCCTTTGAGTTGGGATCAATCCACTTCCCTTCCGTCGCACAGGTATTGTGGTCCGTAATCGAAAGAAAATGATACCCGTGCTCCTTATACCACGCCGCCACCATCTCCGGGTAATCATCCCCATCGCTCCATAGCGTATGGTCATGCAGATTTCCCTTCCACCACCGCAGCTCGCTTCCGGATTGCTCCTGAGCATAACTTAATCCACTGGCCGCAAAAATGATGAATCCGATCAGCCGCAAAACTCGATTTAAACGGGAATTACACATGGGATTTCTCCGTGAATGTCCAACAAAACGTTTACATATGTAACGAATAACGCTACTATATCCCCTACGCATGAAAAAAACAATCATATTAGGTCTGGAATCGAGCTGTGACGAAACCGCCGCCGCCATCGTGGCCGACGGCCGGGAGGTGCTCAGCTCCGTCATTGCCTCCCAGGGCAAGATCCACGAAAAATACGGCGGCGTGGTGCCCGAAATCGCCGCCCGTGCCCACATCGAAAACCTCCTGCCGGTCCTTCACGAAGCCTTTGACCGCTCCGGCGTCACCCCCAGCCAGATCGACGCCGTTGCCGTGGCGGCCTGTCCGGGCCTGACCCCCTCGCTGATTATTGCCGTTACCGCCGCCAAAACGCTGGCCTGGTCCTGGAATAAACCGCTCATCGCCGTCAATCACATCCACAGCCACCTCCAGGCGGTCATGCTGGATGCTGACCAGAATTGTTTCCCCGCGGTAGCCCTAGTCGTATCCGGCGGGCACACCAGTCTGTATTCCTGCCGCCATCCGCTGGAACTGAAACTCCTCGGTTCCACCCGCGACGACGCTGCCGGCGAAGCCTTCGATAAAGTCGCCGTAATCCTCCGGTTACCTTATCCCGGCGGCCCTTCCATCGAAAAGGCAGCCCGCACCGGCAATCCCAAAGCCTTTCATTTCACACGCAGCTATCTGGAAAAAGACAGCCTGGATTTTTCCTTCAGCGGCCTGAAAACCGCCGTCCTCTACCACTGCCGCGGCCAGAACATGCTCGGGGAGGATCGTGTTCCGCAAATGACTCCCCAGGAGATCGCCGATATCGCCGCCAGCTTCCAGGCCGCCGTGATCGATGTTCTGATACGAAAAACCCTCCTGGCTGCCCGCCAGCAGCAGGCCAAAACCATACTCCTCGGCGGCGGCGTGGCGGCCAATTCCGCCCTCCGCGAACAACTGCAAACCGCCTGCAACCACGAACATCTCAAACTGATGATCGCGGAAAAAAAATACTGTACCGACAACGCCGCCATGGTGGCCGGCCTGGCCTGGCACAAATTACAAGCCGGACTCACCGCCGACCTCTATCTCGGCCCGCACGCCTCCCACGCGGATCTATAAACTTCACTCATTATCAGCGGACGGTTCGGTTTCTTCCGGTTCCACTTCCGCGGCGGGTCGGTCGATTTCCGCCGGTTCGGACTCCGCAACGGGGGTTTCCGTCTGGTCGGCTTCTTCGCCGCCTTCCTTTTCCTCTTCCTTGACCACACGGGCCACCGCCACCAGTTTATCCCCCTCATCCAGCCGGATGAGCTTGACACCCTGGGTATTGCGCCCGATGTCCCGCAGTTGTTCCAGACCCGTCCGCATAATAATCCCGTGCGCACTGATGAGCATCAGGTCGTCGGTATCCGCCACCGCCTTCAGAGCCACAACCTTGCCATTCCGTTCGGTCGTCTTGATATTAATCAGGCCCAGCCCGCCGCGCTTCTGGATGCGGTAGTCATCCAGATCCGTCCGCTTGCCGAAGCCGTTCTCGCACACCGTCAGCAGGCTATGCCCCGTACTGGCCAGCACCATATCGACCACCTGGTCCCCCTTACGCAGCGAAATCCCTTTCACGCCCCGGGCCGTCCGGCCCATCGCCCGCACATCATCTTCCGGGAACCGGATAGCCATGCCGTCATGGGTACCGAGTATAATTTCGTCATTATCCCCGGTAATCCGGGCACCGATCACATCATCGCCGGGATCCAGCGAAATGGCATTGATCCCCGAACGCCGCACGTTGCTGAACGCCGCCAGCGGGGTCTTTTTGATTACCCCGTTTTGCGTAGCCATCACCAGCATCCGCTCGTCAAACTGACGAACCGGCAGAATCTCCGCCAACTGCTCATCCTTGACCATCTGCAGAAGATTGGCGATACTGCGGCCCCGGCTCTGGCGGGTCAGAGAGGGAACATCATACACCCGCTGCCAGTAGCACCGGCCCCGGTTGGTAAAACACAGCAGATAATCGTGCGTACCGGCGATAAAGAGGTGTTCGATAAAATCCCCTTCCTTGGTATCGCTGCCGATAATGCCCCGGCCGCCGCGCCCCTGCTTGCGGTAGGTGTCGATCGGCATCCGCTTGATATAGCCCTCATGGCTGATGGTAACCACCACTTCTTCTTCCGCCACCAGGTCTTCAATATTAAATTCCGTCGCCTCCCCCGTAATCTCCGTACGCCGCGGATTGCCGTATTTCTCCTTCATTTCATAAATGTCTTCGCGAATAATGTCCAGAACCAGTTCTTCATGGGCCAGAATGGCTTCATAACCGGCAATTTCTTCCGTCAACTGCGCAAATTCCGTGGCCAGCTTCTCCACTTCCAGACCCGTCAGCCGCTGCAACTGCATCACCAAAATCGCATCCGCCTGCGGCCCGGTCAGGAACTGATCCGTCGTGCTCTTTTCCCGGACAAACTCTTCGGGTAACAATCGCTTGAGCGTCTGGCTTTCAATCAGCCGCAGCGGTTTCTGCATCAACGCCAGCCTGGCCGACGGCACATCCGGCGACTGCTTGATCAGGCGGATGATTTCATCGATATCGCTCTGCGCCAGCAGCAAACCCTCGACAATATGGGCACGGGTACGGGCTTTACGCAGCAGGTAGCGGGTACGGCGGCGAATAACTTCTTTCCGATGGTCGAGATAATAACTCAGAATCTGCTTGAGATTTAAGGTCTGCGGACGGTTACTCACCAGGGCAATATTGATAATGCTGAAACTGTTTTGCAGTTGCGTATGCTTAAAAAGCTGGTTGATCACAATTTCCGGTTCGGCGTCCTTGCGGATTTCGATGACAATCCGCATCCCCTTGCGGTCGCTCTCGTCGCGTACATCGGAAATCTCCGTGATCGTCCCCGCATTGACACACTCAGCAATTTTTATGACGATTTGCGATTTTACGGTCTGATAGGGGATCTCATCGATGATGATCAGGGTCCGGTCCCGCTTGGTCTGTTCCGTATGATACTTGGCTCGAACGGTCAGGATGCCCCGGCCGGTGGTATAACCGTCGATAATTCCTTTGCGGCCGCAAATCAAACCGCCCGTGGGAAAATCCGGGCCGGGAATGATTTCCATCAGTTCCCGTAGCCCGCAATCGGGATCGTCTATCAGCTTAATCAGGGCGTCGCACACCTCCGTCGGATTGTGGGGCGGCATGCTGGTCGCCATCCCCACCGCAATCCCCGTGCACCCGTTGATAATCAAATTCGGAAATTTCGCCGGCAGCACCAGCGGCTCGGTTATGGTTTCGTCATAATTCGGAACAAAATCGACGGTCTCCCGCTTGATGTCCGCCATCATATCGGTGGCGGCGGTGGTCATCCGGGCTTCGGTGTATCGCATCGCGGCGGGTGGATCATCGTCAACGCTCCCAAAATTCCCCTGTGGATCCACCAGCGGCTGACGCATGTTCCATTCCTGAGCCATACGCACCAGGGTCCCGTAGGTAGCCTGATCGCCATGTGGGTGATAATTACCGTTGGTATCCCCGATGATCTTGGCGCATTTTCGGTGTTTGCTGCGCGGCCCCAGGTTCAGGTCGTTCATCGCCACCAGGATCCGCCGCTGGGAGGGCTTCAGCCCATCCCGGACATCCGGCAGCGCCCGGCTGATGATCACGCTCATCGCATAATTCAGATACGAATCCTTCAATTCATCCAGAATCGAAAGATCCTCAATTTTTCCTTCGTTTGTCTCTATTTTCTCTTCAGATTCCACGGAATCAATCCTCTCTTACAGTCCATTTTTAGAATAGGGCATTTTACCGTGAAATATGGGTTTCAGCAATGATTCTTTTAGGGTTTCTGAATATTTTCTAAATGATTTATCAATAACAAATTATAAAAAAGCAGGCCGCCATTCGTTCGAGTCTGCCATAACCAGCGAAAAAACCATAAAAAAATAGACGCAGCAGAACCGCACGGTAAAATAAGAATAGCATTGCTCGGCGATGTAGCCGGGCAAGGCGATCTGGAAAATCCCAGTTTAGAGGTAAGACCGGATACCTTGATCAAGAACAAACAAAAAATTGAACAGATTGCTGGCTTGGCCCTGATTATCGCGATCATTGCCTGTTGCGGTTATGTCTTGCGGCCGTTTGTACTGCCTATTCTCTGGGCGGCCATCCTCTGCTTTGCCACCTGGCCTATCTATGAACTGCTGCTGAAATGGCTCCGCGGGCGAAAAACCCTTGCCTCCGGTCTGATGGTCATTATCCTTTTGCTGGTGCTTTTTATCCCGTTTTTTCTGATTGGCCTGCAAATTTCCGACAGTATTTATTACGCCGTTGAATGGCTGAAATCGCATGGCGAGGCCAGCTTACCCGCCCCCCCGGAATGGGTGAAACGAATACCGGTCATTGGAACGGCGTTCGACGAATACTGGACCCGACTGGTGGCCAACAGCGGCACGACCATGAGCTGGCTAAAACCGCATCTTCAGGGGGCCGGAGTCTGGTTATTGCAGCATAGTCTGGGGGTCGCTAGCGGGATTTTCGAACTGGCGATCAGCGTTCTGATTGCGTTTTTTCTATACCGCGACGGCGTGGTCGTGGTAGAGCGCTTGCGGGAGGGTTTTCAACAGATCAGCGGGGACTATGCCCAGCACCTGATGGATGTGGTCAAAGCCACGGTGCGAAGTGTGGTGTATGGGATCATCGGCACGGCCCTGGCGCAAGCAACGGTAGCCGGCATCGGTTTTGCCATTGCCGGGGTTCCCTCCCCCATCCTGCTGGCGATGCTGACCTTTTTCCTCAGTTTCCTGCCCGCCGGGCCGGTGCTGGTCTGGCTGGGCACAGCGGCCTGGCTTTTTGCCAGCGGCCAAACCGGCTGGGGAATTTTCATGATTGCCTATGGCACGCTCGTAATCAGCACCATCGATAATTTTATCAAACCTTATATCATCAGCCGCGGCTCCAAATTATCATTTATCGTGACCTTTATCGGGGTGATCGGCGGTATTATGACCTTTGGTTTTATCGGAGTGTTTTTAGGCCCGACGCTTCTGGCTGTCGGGTATAGTCTCGCCAATGAGATTCTCATCCAGCCCCGATCTCGCGCTTCCCAGAAACCAGCGGCTGCATCAAATACGATTGCGACTCCGAAAGACAACCCTTCCGATTAGAACCGTACCGGCAAGCTAAGGTCTTCCGGCTTCCTTCCGGAAGTCTAACCCCCCAATAATGATAAATGGTTGCACAACCTTCTCCGCGAAAGTAAAATAACCAGAATGTGGATTAGTTGTATAGCTATGCTATAAAATGGTATCTGAGAAACCCCGGAAAATTCAGTTCTTTATCAGGAGTAAAACCTAATGATGGATACATGTTATAGGAATATTCGTTTTATTACATTTTTTCTGGGAATTGCCCTGATTACCATCCCGAATGCCCTATCCGCCGCGGAAGTCACCGTGGCCGATGCCTACGCACGATCGGAAGCCTCCGGTCAACGCTGGACCATCGGCACCGGCTCCGTGGAGCAGGTCTTTGAATGCCGGGAGGGGCAGTTCCATCTGGCCAGCTACCTGAATAAACTGACCCAGCCGGCGACAGAGTATGTCTTGCCGGAAACCGCCGGCGCTCCCTTCGGTCTGGAAGCGGCATCTTTCACCGGGCCTTATCATCTCGAAAAAATTTGGAGTAAAACCATAAACCCGCAATCCGCGGCGAATCCTGCCGCGGACCAGGTGAGTATAGAAGTCGAAAAAGGAGACCGGATTGGTTTTTGTGCCCTCGCCGCCCAGGATGCCGCCTGGATTACGGTGGAATGGGCCACCACCGTGAAGTATGCCAATGGCCAAAGTTATGTTTCCACCGAAGATACCGCACTCGGTCAGGGACCGGTTTGGTTCTACTGTCATAATGCCACCGGTACCGGATGTCTGGAGGAATTGGGTGAAATCTCTTCCATCGACCTGGGCAAGGGGGCCGTTCCCGTTCGGGTCGCCACCGGTTATCGTGCCCCTTTCGAAACGCACGGGATCAGCAACAGCGCCTTCGCACTGCGAAATTCCTACACCCTGATGCGGATCTGGCAGGCGCCGGAAAGCGGCGTAATTACCTTGGATGGTGAAGCGGCGATCAGTAGTGGGCAAGCCACGGTCAGTATCGTGCGGATTAAAGAAAAAGCCGGGCCGCTTAGCCGGCTTTCCAATCCTTTCAGCAGTTGGAAAGTGGAAAAAGCCGGGGTATCCCGCGTAAACGCCGGCGGCAGACCGGCCGTGCTACTGGAAATCCTTTTAACCCGCCCGTCCTTACAAGCCAGCCTGCGCGTGATCGCTTATCCGGGAACTCCCATCCTGCGGCAATGGGTAACACTCCAGAATACCGGTGCGGAAAATGAAATCCTCCGTTCGCCCATGCCGTTTCTGCTAAGTATGAATGGTACGGAGTCAGCCTCCTACACCAATTACTGGCTTTGCGGCGGCACCAGCCGGCCGAATCAGGGTGTTTTGCAAAAAGCAGCGATGAGCGATTCCTATCACCGCAGTCTTTTGGGAGAACGAAGCGATAATCTGGTTCCCTGGATCGCCTTGCATCGGAATGACTCACCCGCCGACGGCTGTTTCGCAGCCCTCGATTACCTGGGCACCTGGAACATCAGCCTCGATCAGGATGCCGGCGGTCCGACCCTTTTGAGTATGAGCCTGCCCTCGCTGGCGGACTATCCCCTCGCTCCCGGTGAACGGCTGGATCTTCCGGTGGTCACCACCGGCGTATTCCACCAGAACCTCGATAATATGGGTGTGCATTTATACAACTGGCAATATGAATATATGTGGGATTACACCAATCCCGATTATTACGCCCAGACCAAATGGCCCGTGGCCTGGTTCGCCTGTACCCGCAATCTGCAGGAACAGTTTACCGCCCGCCTGGCCCATCTGGATATGGATGCGGATTTGTTGCGGGAGATGGGTTTCGATATGCTCTGGGATGACGCCGGCTGGGCGAAATATCCCGGCTGGCCAGTCCCGGACAGCTACAGCTCGGTTTTTCAGGCCAGTTATGAAGGGCCGGACTATGCCAATACCCTGCGGTATCTGAACCGGATGGACATGAAATGGCTGATATGGTTTGTCGGCCGGCCTTCGTTGGGGATTATGGGCACCAAGATCGCCTCCTGGGGTAATTTCCAATGGCGAACCGATGGCTTCGGCCGTTCGGACTTGCAATCCGACCGCGCCTTTCGCACAAATACCGAACAGTTTTTGAACCGTTTTCCGCAGGCTTCCTTCCACACCTGCTGCGGCGGCAGCCGCTATGCCCATCAATTCGAAATCCAGCGGCTGGCCGATGTCAATTACCTCTCCGATTCGGGCCGCGGGCCGGAAGTGAATTATTATTTCTCCTATCTGGAAACGCCCGACAAATGGCTCGACGGCATAGAGGTTTTGATAAATGGTTGTAAATACAACCAGGATACCTCCCGGCAATTACTTTGTTTGGCGCCTTTATGGTCGTTCCGGGCGGATTCGCCGGAAGAGCGTCAGATGCTGCGGTTGGATAATCAGATTTATCATTTTCTGCTCTCCGAAGGCGTGGCCGGCCGCTGGAGCTATGTGTTTCATCCCGCGGTGAGCGGGGACGATCCCATGTATTATTTCCAGCGAACCAGCTACGACCGGACCAGGGCCTGTATCATTCTCCGGCACCGCAGCCCCAATCCGGTCACCATCCGCCCCGGCGGATTGCTCCCGGATCATTCCTATGTAGTCGGATTTGACTCAACCAAGCAAACCACCACACGCACCGGCGCCGATCTGATGGAAAACGGCATCGGAATCGAACAGCAAAAGCCCGGCGAACTCATCTATCTGGGCCTGCCCAACCGTCCCGGCCATGGTAAGGATACCGCTGCGCCCCAAGCCCCCGGCAGTGCCGTAAAACGTTTCGACGTCAATATCGGCCACAGCGGCGTCGGCATCTACTGGTCTGCCGGCTCCGATGATACCTGGGTCAGCTACTATGAAGTAAAACGCGATAATCAGGTTCTCGGCAAGGTCAGTAAAGGAAACTATTATTTCGACCATTCCGAAGGCTGGAATCTCGAAGAAAATTATGAAGTGCGCACCGTCGATGGTGATGGCAATCAAAGCCAATGGATCCCCGCCGTTTCATTGCCGGGTAAACCAAAGTCATTTCATGCCCTCGGCGGACATTTCCCGGCGGCGGGCCGCGATGGCTGGAGCGCGGAAACCACCACCGACGACCAAACCTTTGCCCCGATGACCTGGGTCCCCCCAGCCAGAAATCCCGGCGGCGATCTCGGCGGCACGCCCAACCAGCCCGGCGGAGTGGAGGGTTACTGGGAAGGGGCCGGCACGGCCCGGGTCGGCCGCGGCTGGCAGCAGGCCTCCCTGCAGACCGTCTGTGTACGTTCCTGGACGGCTCCATATGCGGGTCAAATCCGCGTTTTAGGCCGGGCTGCCAAAGAGTATTTTCGCCAAACGCTGGGCACCGCTCAACGCGTAAAGATCATGCTCAATCAGCAAACCATCTGGCCGGACTCCGGCGCTTGGGCCGATGTGTCCCTGAATGAACTGGCCGGCGCAGCCCACGATCTGCATCTAACCGTTCATACCGGCGATGTCTTGCGTTTTATGGTGGATCGCTCGGAGGATCCGGAGAACGCCATCCTGGCCTGGATGCCCCAGATACTATACGAAGTCAAATCCCCCGAAAAGCAAATGGGGTCCGTGGTTCGTATTCTTTGCGGCTCTGATAAGCAGTACGTGGACCAGACCGGCAACCTCTGGTCGGCGGATCGCTATTATACAGGCGGTAAAACGTATGCGGCCGCCGCGGAAATTCAGAACGCCGCCCCCACCGAAAAAGATCAGCCGCTCTATCAACAGGGCCGATGCGGGAAGGATTTCACCTATGCCATTCCGGCCCAGCCGGGCTTATACGCCGTTCGATTGAAATTTGCCGAACCGGAATTCGAATGGTCCTTCCAGCGGCCTTTCAATCTGGATATCAATGGCGCTCGAGTCCTGACCAATTACGATATTTGCTGGCTGGCGAAAGGCCCGCGTAGAGCCTACGAAAAAGTGTTTCATAATCTGGTGCCGGATAAAAACGGGCAACTGGTCCTGCGCTTTACCAACGGCCTGGAACCGGTAAGCGGAACCAAGGGTGATGCCCTGGTTCAGGCCATTGAAATCGTCCCGGAAAATAACACGGCCATCCGTGTCAATGCCGGTTCCAATAAGCCGTGGATTGACTGGAATAGCCAGGCATGGCTGGCAGATACGGAACATCCCGCAACGGAAGTCTTGGTATCAGCCAAACCGCTCAGCCAGGCTACACCAACCTTGTACGACCAGGGAATTTATCAAACCGCCATCAGCGGCCGCGAAATCAGTTATCAATTCCCGGCGGAGCCGGGCTTGTATGCGGTGCACCTGAAGTTTGCCGAATTATGGCTGGACCAGCCGGGCCGGCGGCCGATGAACATCAAGATTAACGGCCGCACCTGCTGGTCAGACTGGGACCCCGCCCTCGCCGCCGAACAGTTGGCCCAGGCCGCTGACCTGCGCGTGGAAAATATCGTCCCCGATAGTCTGGGACACATAAACATAACCATCCAGGCAACCGGTGAAAATAACGCCATCCTCCATGGCCTGGAAATTGAATGAAATGGAGCAGCAATGAAAAATTATAGTTTGATTCTGACCATGGTGTTTTTTGTATGCACTACCACACGGGCGGAATTGCCCACCTGGGAATTTCAAACCCCATCCGACCTTTCCGCCTGGGTGCCCAACGCGCAACTGTCGAATGTGGAAGTGAAAGACGGTTCTGTCCATGCCGAAGCCATCGACTGGGACCCGTTCTTTCATAATCGAAGTATAACCATCCCGGCCGCCCCCTGGCAGTATGTTTTGCTGCGGATCAAGGCGGACCGCCCCGGACTGGGTGAGTTATTCTGGTCCGGCCAGCTGGAAGGACAGTACGGCGGCCTCTCCCAAACTAAATCTGTCGGTTTTTCTATTAGGGACACCCAAGACTGGCAGGAAATCGCCGTGTTTCCTTTCTGGCACACCGAAGGAACCATCCGGCAGTTGCGGCTGGACCTGTATAATCAGGCCCGCTTCGAGATCGACCGGATTGCCGTCCTCGAATGGCACAACGGCCAGCCGGCTCAGGACAACACCTTCCAATGGGAATTCAAAGGCGACATTTCCTCCTGGCAGGTCACACCCGACACCCGCGACCTGTTCGCTCCTCCCCAGCGTTTCGCCGCCGCGGAAAAAAAGTGGATCACCGTCCAAATGAAATCCGATCAGCCGGGCCTGGCCGCCGTCCTCTGGGCCGGCGACCAGGAGGCCGGCCTGAAAACCGAAGAATTTGAAATTCGTGGCGATTCCCGCCTGCATTCCTACAACCTGAATCTCTCCGGTAATCCAAGTTGGAAGGGCCAAATCCTGGCCCTGGGTTTTCGCTCCCCCGACCGCGGTACAATCTCCCTCCAGTCGATTTCCGTCGGAGTAGAACCCTCCGGCCCGGCGGAACTGGATGTAACCTATTTCGGTTTTGAAAATGGCGTGAACCGCGCCGGCCAATCCTGTAATATTATGGCCCGCCTGATCAATCAGGGCGGCCAGCCCGCCGCTTTGTCCGAAATGAAATTACTGCTACCCCCCGGTGTAGAGATTATCAACACCCCCGACAAAAAAGAGAAATCCCTGGCCTGCGGCGAATATACCGATCTCCTCTGGCAGGTCAAGGCCGCTCAACCAGGCCGCTTCACGGCGTCCCTGCAATTTTCCGGCCAACCGGCTCCCGAATCGCAAAAGGCGACTCTGGCCTTTGAAAAATCTCTTAACCTGCCCGCCGCCGATTACGTCCCCCAGCCCCGGCCCATCCATACCAGCCTGGACGTCTGTGCCTATTATTTCCCCGGCTGGGAAACCCCGCAAAAATGGGACTGCATCCGCCGCGTCGCCCCTATCCGCAAACCGCTGCTGGGCTACTACGATGAATCGAATCCCCAGTGTGTGGACTGGCAAATCAAATGGGCCGCCGAAAACGGCATTTCCTGCTTCCTGGTGGACTGGTACTGGACCGCCGGCCAGCAATACCTGACGCACTGGTTTGACGCCTACCGCCAGGCCCGCTACCGCGATTATCTGAAGGTCGCCATCATGTGGGCCAATCACAATCCCCCCGATACCCACTCGGTGCAGGACTGGCTCAACGTCACCCGCCACTGGATCGATAATTACTTCAACCTGAAGACCTACTACACCATCGACGGCAAACCGGCCGTGTTCATCTGGAATCCCCAGGGCATCACGCACGACCTGGGCGGCTCGCCGGCGGTTAAGGAAACCTTCGAAAAATCCCAGCAGATGGCCCGCGACGCCGGCCTGCCGGGCATCACCTTCATCGCCATGGGCTATGGCTTTACCCCGGAAATTGCTGAAAACCTCCTCAACGAAGGCTACACCGGCACCACCACCTACCACGAATGGGGCAAACCGGTGGGCGAGGCCATGACCGAACAGCGCTCCCAATACGACTACGTGGCGAAAAACTCCCCCGCCGCCTGGCGGGAAAAAGACCGGGCGATGGGCCAACTCACCTATTATCCCCTCGTCGATACCGGCTGGGACTCCCGCCCCTGGCACGGCACCAAAGCCATGGCCATCGAAGGCCGCACCCCGGAATTATTCGAGCAACTTCTGCGCCAGGCCGACACCTTCTGCCGGGAAGCTCACAAGCCGCTGCTCATCCTCGCCCCCGTCAACGAATGGGGCGAAGGCAGCTATATCGAGCCGAACACCGAATTCGGCTTTGCCATGTATGAGGCCATCCGCAAGGTCTTTAGCACGGATGATCCCGCCGCCTGGCCGGTAAACATCGCCCCCGCCGATATCGGCCTGGGCCCCTACGATTACCCCGCCCCGCCCGGCACTGCCAAATAACCTGCGATTGGACGCCTATTCCGCCTGCCACAGCGGCGGTTCATAGACCCGCAGCAGCGAGTGACCGCTCAGCGGCGGATCCATCGCCGACAAATCCACGCCAAAGCGATCCAGAATCGTCGGAGTAATATCCGCCCGCTTTCCCCGCCGCTGGACCAGCGGGTCGTTGGTCGCCAGAAATACATACGGCGCATCTTTATGTCCCTTCTGCCCTTCATCAAAACCATGATCGGCGGTTACATAAATCAGCGTATCATCATACAGACCCAGCTCCCCCAGCTTATCCATAATCCTGCCGGTCCAGGTGTCAGCGGAAATCAGAGCATCATTATAGGCCTGGGAATTTTCCCCCGCCCGGTGGCCCGAATGATCCACTTCCGCAAAATGAACGAAAAAGAAAAACGGCTGATCCTTATACTTTTCCAGCAACTCCAGCGTCTTACTGCCCACCTTCTCATCCTGCGTCAGGCCATTGATAAAAACATCCACATTGTTCTTCGTATGAAAATACGGCTTGCCGGGTATCACGCGGTATTTAACACCATTTTCCTCGACGATCCTTCCCTCCGGCCGCTTCGCTTTGCCTTGGGCCTGCTTTTTGCCGGCCTTCTTTGTTTTTTGGGCGGCTTGGTTTTCGTTCTGACCGGACTTTGATATTGCAGCCGGGTTGATTTTCTTTTTCACCGGCCCTGCTGCATCCACATGACCTTTTTTGCCTATGACGGCGACGGTAACGAAATTATCCGGCCCAAAATGTTCCTCCAGCCGCTCAAACACCGTGTACCCCGCGGGAATCGGCCGATACCGGCCATTGCTGTACACGCCGGTGATTTCCGGTTCGTATCCGGTCAAAATCTGCGACCAGCCCGCTTTGGTATCGGTGGTGCGATAAATATCAATCGCCACCAGCGCCCCCTCACCGCTTAGCCGGGCCAGGCTGGGTAGCTCCTGGCGCCCCAGGCATTCCTGCACATGATTCCGCTGCGCCCCGTCCCAGCCGATGAGAATGATATTCCGCGGCTGGCTCGGCCTGGACTGGCAGCCGATCAGCGAAAGCAGCCAAAGGCATAAAATACTGGAAATGAAGGTGTTAAAACGGATTGCATTTTCAGCTTTCATCGGTTTTCCTTTCGTTGGTCCATCAAAAAATGTCTCTGTGTAGGGATAACGTGCTATGGTATAAATTTATTGCATTTTAGGTATATTTTGTTTACTTTTATCCGCCAAAAATACATAGTATCGGCTGATTGGTTAAACCCTGAACCTCTTTTTACTGGAGAACCGGATGATTACTTATGAATTGAATTCGATCAAAGAAAAAGAACCTTTCCCCGGCTGCCGGGTGCGTTTTGTGCATTCGGAAAATATGACCTTCGCCTACTGGACCTTCGCCGCCGGCGCCACCCTGCCCTCCCATAGCCACGTCCATGAGCAGGTCGGCAGCATCATCCAGGGCGAAATGGACCTCACCGTCGATGGCGAAACCAAACGCCTCTCCGCCGGCTCCGTCGTGGTCATCCCCTCCAACGCCAAACACTCCGTAAAAACCATCTCCGCTTGCTACGTCGTGGATGTCTTCTACCCCGTCCGGGAGGATTACCGCTAAATGGCCGCCGTCCCAAAATATGTAGTACAACAAGGTGACATTGCCCCATGCTCCAAAAAATCCTGCTGATTGCCCTGGCCGGTGCCCTCGGCACGCTGGCACGCTTCGGCCTGGCTGGCCTGATCCAGCGCTGGACCACCCCGACCTTCCCCTACGGTACGGTCGTAATCAACCTGCTCGGCTGCTTTCTCTTCGGCTTCATCTGGGCGCTGGCCCTGGAACGCTATGCCCTTAGCAGCCAGACCCGCTCCATCCTGCTCATCGGCTTCATGGGCGCCTTCACCACCTTTTCCACCTACGTCGCCGAAACCGGCAACCTCCTGGCGGATGCCCAGTGGACCGCCGCTGCCGTAAATAGTACCCTGCAAAATGTCGGCGGGCTGGCCTGCTTCTTCCTCGCCCAGGCCCTGGCCCGCTGGCTGTAATTTCGGGAGATAATTATGAACCTGCCCACCGAAGCGGAACTGCTCAGAATCTTCATCGGCGAAAGCGACAAATATCACGCACGCCCCCTCTACGAGGTCATCGTCGAAACCGCCCGCCAAAACGGCCTGGCCGGCGCCACCGTCCTGCGCGGCATCATGGGCTTCGGCGCCCATAGCCGCATGCACACCGCCAAAATCCTCCGCCTCTCCGAAGACCTGCCTATCATCATCGAAATCGTGGACAACCCCCAGCGGATCGCCGCCTTCCTCCCCCTCATCGACCCCATGATCCGCGAGGGCCTCATCACCCTCGAAAAAGTCCGCGTCATCGCCTACCGCCACCACCACCCCGCCGATCCAGCGTAATGGTGCCGGCCCTGCCTTTTAGTTGCCCAGCCTTTTCAACTGGTTCTCCGCCACCGCCGGCCACATTTTCTCGAACTCCCCCAGCAAATTCACAAACGCCTCCCGTTCCGTCTGCCGCCGGCATTGATCCACCGCATCGCCGCTGGTCCAGTGGTTCGCCAACTGTTCTTTTTTGGCGTTGCCGTCCGCCGCGCCATAGATATATCCCGTCTTGACATCCATCAAAACCAGCGAGGCCGTCGAAAATACCCGGGCCCAGACATGCGGGGATAGCCCCAGCGTAACCACGCTCACCGCCGTTAAATCGTCCCCAATATAAAAATCCGTCTCGATCGTATAGATCAGCAGCATATCCGCCTGCATCTGCAGCGCCGCGTTCCGCAATTCCTGGTCCGACTCAAACCGCCGGGGCAGCAGCAGCCGGTTCAATCTCCCCAACTGGGCTATCTGCGGCAGCTTCCCGATCCGCTCGAAATCTTCCTCCGTTTCAATATCCAGCGTCGTCAGCACACAATAATTCCCACCGCCATAACCTACCTGCGTATGGGACTTATATTTATCTCCCTGGACTCGTACAGCCGCCAGGTATGCCGGTATGGCCGCCACCGGCCGGCGCTCCAGAATCTCCCTGGCCTCCGGGTCTTTAATCGGATCCATATTCGCAGCCGCTTTTTCCTCCCCCGTAAACAGCTTCATTTCCGCCCCCGGCCCCGGCGCAGCATAATGCGTGCATCCCCCCATCCCCAGCATCCCCAACACCACCCAGCAACATAACCCAAACCTCATTCCGCCAGCCATTTTTATCTCCTAAATAATTCCTCGTTTTAACGGAACCGCCAAAAGTCAATATTGACATCCAAAAACAACTCTGCCTCCCCGATAACAAGGAGACGAAGAGCTTTTGCCGCTGGCGTCCGTTTTGGACCCGTTCTTACACACAAAACGCACCTGTCTGCCATCCTCAAACTATATCGCGCTAAACGTTTATCGCAAGTAAATTCTCCCCACCGAAAGGTAACGTTTCAAACCTGTTTGCCATCCCAGCTCCCAATCCCGATCCTTCGAAATTCCCGCACCGGCCTGCCCTCGGTAGGGTGGCACCTTTCCACCGCAGGTGGAGAGGTGTTCTTCCCTTGTGCCACAGCCATGTTGGCCACGTCTGTCATTCCCGCGCAGGCGGGAATCCATCTTCTAATCCTCCGCTCTTATACCATGTCCCCACATACCACCCCCATCGCCCGCCGGTCATTCCTGCGCAAGCAGGAATCCAGGTTTCTCTTCACTTCGTAATTCAGAATTTATAACTCGTAATTTTTATACGGGAATCCATCTTCCTTTTCTTTTTGAAATCCCGAATTCATTTTCTTTCTCTTGCCACCTCTATTTCTCCTCCCGTCCGTGAATGTCCGTGCAAGTCCGTGTTAGTCCGTGCATACCTTACTAATAATCAACATGCTTTGAAAGCCATTCTCTCGCTTTTTCTTGAGCATATTGTATCATTCTTTGTTCTTCCATATTAAAGGAAGATAATTCAATTTCAACGCCAGCCACTAATTCTACCATCCTTTTTTTGCCTATTTTAAACATAGACCACACCGAGGATGGATCTTCCTGCAATCCCACAAATTGCCAGCCATTTTCAAATTGTTTCTGCTCTACAATTATATTTGCAATTTGTGGCATAACAATATTTGGATTTTCGTCAAAAGCTTGTATCAATACATCTCCCAACCACACCCATTTACTATAATCAACAATATTATTTTCCCGCTTACTCCATATATTAATAAATTGTGTGATACAATATTGCTTGGCCCCTTCCAATGCTTTAACAAAAATCGATATATCATTAAAACATTCTCTTGCTTTACTGATAATATAGTCTACATGTTCTTGTGGTTTCTCACTCTGTGAATAAAATACTTTATAATATTCTGTGTATATGTCCATTGCCAAATCCAAATTTATGGGAAGCATCATAGCAATTTCATCTTTCACCCATTCTCCCTTTAAATCTTCTCTACTATATTTTGATTGCAAACTTAGCATATTGGATAATTCCGAAAATCCTGATCTGTTTTCTTTTTCAGCTTCTCCTCGCAACAGACTAAAATACTGTATGGTCAACTCTTTTATTTCTTGACCGTTAAACTGAAACCAAAACTGGTTCACCATTTCAGCGAAATGCTTGATATTTAACATTGCCTTTGCCAGAGAATATCCTTGATAGGTTTTTGTTTTGTTATCTTTTTTCCATTTCTCAATTGCACACAGAACCTGCTGATCTGGTATTTCATCTTCTTTAAGTTCTTCTGTATTCAACCTGACCCAGTAATCAACGGTTAGATCTTCCCGGCCAATATGTTGCGGAACAATTGTTTTATTGCTATTCCAATCAGTAATACCAGGAAAAAGAGTTTCAATTAAATCATAGGCAGCTTTTTTATCCCATAATATATTTTTACCTTTAAGATAATAATTCCACAATTGTTCAGGCTTATTTGCTTTATTTTCAGATGTGTTTTGATGCAATTTATCTGAGGCACTTTCAATCTTTCCACTTTCGGCCATTCTTAATTTATGAATATGATTATGAATAAAATCAAATGCCTCCGGAGCCGCAAAACGTAACACATTAGCCATAAGTAAGTCATCAAAATCTATTTCACCATGGAGTCTATTCCATGCTGATAAGGTTCGACGTAGTACTTGTTTTAGCGCTCTTGGCCCCGTTAATAATTTAGGAATAGCAAAAATCGGTTTGTCCTTTCCTCCTATTGCGGCTTTCCATGCATCAGGATCGAAAGGGTAGGTTTTATCAGTACCCCATCGATTTTCCCGGTGTTCTTTTGATAGGAAATCAACGTCCTCCTGATATTGTTTCAAGCAATATCCACGAAACATATTGACAATAGCCCTTACATACTTTGGATATAATGCTGGAATCACTTCAATGTGTTCGGCCAGCCTCATACTTATTCCCGGACCAACTAAATCTACATTGGTACTTATGGCCATAACAAAGGAAAGATTATCCAGCTTTTTTATCCTGTCCAGTAAGCCCGCTACTTCATTTAGTTTTTCATCTTTCTGGATATTTCTGTCGAGATCTTCTAAAATAATAACCATTCGCAGCCCCATACACACAAGAACCTCATCAAGTCGTTCTAGCTGTTTAAAGCCATCTTTCCTCGGAAAATCAGTCAAAATAATTTTGCACCACCATGGCCCCGCATCCGACAATGCCTTTTGATATTCGTGGGGTATATTCATTAACCCCAGTCCATCAACATATTTTGATAATTCAGCAACCGTTTGCTTCAATATAACATCAACCACCGTTTCTTTTGTTAACCCCCACCCATCTATTTTGCTCAATATTATCTTCTTTGAATCAAATAAGTTTTTATCATCATGTTCAATTGTATAATGAAAGTAATACTCGACTAATTTCAATATACTGCTTTTCCCACATCCATATTCTCCAATCACACCTATTGTTTTCAACGGACTCTCTCGCAAATTCCGGACAATTCGCCTGGCAACTCCTGCCATCGCAAATCGATCTTGCATTGGTTTGTCTATTGGTTCTTCTTTTTGTAACCATTCGATTAATTTCTCAAAGCTATCCAGTTCCGTGATTCCGACCGACTCCGATATATCTTCCTTAACAATACGGGATTGTCGTTTTCTTATTCGGGAATAGCGATTATACCTCCATACAAAAAGACAATTGATTACCACCAGCATGATTCCGATTATTGCAATCCATCCATAATATATTTTCGTATATTCATAATCCTTCACAATTACCGGCAATAGAAACAAATATGCAAAAGTAGCCGCAATCGCTATTTTCCATATTGGCGGCCAATAGATTCCTATAATATATAAATCTCTTTTAAATCGTATTCCCCCTGCACGATGTAACATCCATACCATAAATGATACGGTTACAATTCCAACAATATATTTAAATGCAAAATGAAATCGATCGAGAAACTGAATTATCTTTTCGATCAATAAACTGTAAACCGGAAATAACAATATAGATATGACCAATGCCACCAAAACTAGAATTAACAATTCTGCCCATCGCCCCGCAATCAACTGCCATCTCTTTTTCATCTGCTCACCCGCAATCCGTAACCGGATATAAATTCTTTTACTGTCACCGTTAAATCCTTCTCTTTTCTTCGAGATCTGTGGTTAAATCTCTTTTTTCCAACCGGAAGCCCCCAGCGGGCCCTCCGCAATTTCATAAAAACCCATTATATTTATACCTGTATGCTTATTACCTCACGCTGCCAAACCGCCCCCATTCTACCTTCCGCCATCAAACCAAACCAGCCAAATCCCCAATGATTACCTTATCTTCATTCAAAGTAAATTGATCTACGTAATCCGTGCCATGGGTGGTTCCCATTATCCAACCATTAATCCATTAACCATCCTAAATTATACCACATATTTTCTAAAAGTCAAATATAATTATTATTTCGTTTATAAATAAACATACATTTTTCCAAAATTACATATAAACACTTGCCACCACGCACTTTAAATCAAACAAAATACTACCGCTATTTTATCGTTCCAGCACCTTTTCCCCATGCGTTTCCTGTTCCCCCTCCCCAATTAACCGCCCAACCACTCCGCCAGCCTCCCGTACCGCCGGCCTCTGGCCGGCACTCTTCATATTTCCCTTTGCCCCCATTCGTGTTTAAAAATATCTTAAGTGCTTATTATTTAATATATTATAATTTCTTATCTGCGTTCATCGGCGTTCATCGGCGGATGACTTTCTTTATCTTCCCTCCCCCCTTCGTGCCCTTCTCAGCTTCGTGGTGAAAAAGGATTTTTCCCTTTCTCGCCTTGTGGCAGCGACCGACGGGAGCGCCAATTGGGTGAGATGATCGCGGCGGAGTGGTGCAGGCTAGCCTGCCCTCATGGCCCATTCGCGTGCATTCGTGGTTCAATATATTACTAAATACCTGTTATTTAATATTTTATAATTCTTTATCTACGTTCATCTGCGGACTAATATTCTTCTCTTCCCCCCTTTGCGCCTCTGCGCCTTTGCGGGACACCTTCTGACTCTCTCACTTTCTCGCCCAGCCGTAGCGAACAGCGTGAGCGTCAAATGGGTAATCCGTTCGCGTCGCTTCGCCCTGCGCCCAGCACCTTTTGTTCAAAAATCTTCTCTTCCAATTTTTAAATTTTACTCTGTCAATTTTTTTGTTTTGAAATTCGAATTTCGAAAATTTGACCTTGTTTAGAATTTAGATTTTAGAATTTACCTCTCCCCCCCATCTTGCCAATTTCATTCTGGGCAGCTTGGGTAATCTCGTCCCCCAATAATTCCCGCCCCAACCCAAATGACACGAGTAAAAACCATTCACTTTTACCTATGTTTTTACTCAGATTTTCACCTGTTTTACTCATGTTTTGCATCACTTTCTTCATGTTTTGTTATACTTTGTTCAACATTTGCCAAATTTACTTAATCAACCCAGCTTAACCATCAGCAGCCACTTCAATTCACTCTCATAACTACTATAATACTCTATTATATAAGTACTTAAATAGTTATGGAGCGACCGGCGGGAGCGTCGCTAGGGTAAAACGATCGCGGCGAGAGTGGTGCAGGCTTGCCTGCCTTTGTTCAACATTTACCAACTCAACCTATTCACCCCATCTTATTATTTTTCTGTCTATTCCAATCAACGCAAAATTAAGGCTTTCAGCAATTTTTCACCCAAAAATAAACACTTACAATCATCCCCCCATAGAACCATATTATTGCCGCAACGTCCTATAACCACTAGGTTTACCGTTGATACCGCCCCACCCCGTTGCGTCTTGCCAACACATTCATAAAACCATAAAAAATAAGTAATTACCGCTCTTTTGCCCCATACCGCTCCCGCCTGTGTTGCTAAAAATCAACACAAACCACACCCGTTAAGATAGGCAAGATCCCGCCCCCGCCCCCAAAAACCATAAATCATTTAAATACAGGTAATTATAATTACCAAAAAATCATCTCCCCCCTCACAGCTTCCGGCATACCCTTTGCGTTTTAACACCGGTAAGCATAACAGAAGTAAGGAATCAAAGTTATGGAAACCTATATCGCCTTTTCAGATTTTATGAGTCGCAAATACCGGTTCCTCTTCCTGGCCCTGGCCAGCTTCGCCGCCCTTTGCTAATACCTCTGGCTGGCCCATTCTCTAGAGTCAGCATAAGCGCAACCACTTCTTTACAAATGGTTTATATTCTCACGCCCCTTTTATTCCTGCCCATTTTCCACCGGCTTTTCCTCCCATTTCCGCTTCGGCTTCTGCATCAAAAAATGAACCCGCTGCGCTACCTCTTCCGGTAAAGCCTGATCCACCATCTTCCGCGCCTGCCGGATATCGGTTCGCCGGCTCAGATGAGTCAGAAGTATATGCTCACACTCGACTTGCGCCAAAAACTTCGACAGCGCGTCAAAATGATAATGCCGCCCCGCCCGTGCCCGGTCCCAGCAATCCGGCTCGAAAAACGTGCATTCCGCGATCAAAATCTTGCTCCTCCGCACACACTCCAGCTTCTCAAAATCCCCTCCCATCGTATCCCCCAGGTATGTAACCAGCGGCATATTCAGCACATAAGTCACGTCCACCCCCGACTTCCGCAGCCGGGCTATCTCCGGACCGGACAACTCTCCATACTCCGCCTTAAGCTTCAACCGCCGCTCGATAATCGTAAATCCCAGACTTTCATTGCAATGGTTTGTCGCAAAACCATATACAAAAAGATTCCGCCGTATCTCGTATTCCTGACCCGGCCCAAACGGAATAATTTTCCCCGGCGGCCGCGTCCCATCCAGCCGGCCCCACTGATCCAATAACCCCTCCAGCATCGGCACCAATCGCGCCGGTACTATCGCCGTTCCCGGTGCCATTTCGCGGAAGTCCCGCTGCGAAAAGTAGTAAGCGATCCCCGCCGCATGGTCCATATGCCCGTGACTGAGCAGGATATGATTCACAGACAAAATCTGATCCGGCGCCTTGCCCACATCAAAACACACATCCAGCTCCGGCACCGCTACCACCGTTTCCTCACCCGCCACGGAATACCCGATAACTTCCAGGGAACTCAAACTATGTTGTATTAAATTATGACTGGACATATCCTCATTTTCTATAACGACTTACTGCCAAACCTTTGCGATTTGATTACCATATTTCATTTCACAAGCTGGCGGTAAACATTAATTTAGATGGAAACGCCAAAAGTCAATATGGACTTCCAAAAACAGCTCTGGCTCCCCAATAACAAGGGGTCGACGAGCTTTTGACGTCGGCGTCAATTTAAGCTATTATCTCCGTACTTCGGTAGCCATTGTAGTAGCTGCCCGGTGCTTGGCAAGGATAAATACGGGAGTATCAATAACATGCACACGATTTCACTGAAAACCCAAAAACGGAACGAACTAATCGATATCACCAGCCGGATTAACGAAATCATCGCGAAAGATAATTTCCGCGACGGCCTTCTGCTGGTCTTCGTCCCCCACACCACCGCCGCCGTCACCATCAACGAAAACGCCGACCCCGATGTCTGCCATGACATCCTGTTGACCCTGGAGGAAGTAATCCCCCATCTTCGCAAAGGTTACCGCCATGGAGAAGGCAACTCCGACGCCCACGTCAAAGCCTCCCTGGTCGGCTCTTCCGAAACCATCCTGGTCGAAAACGGTCGGCTCTGCCTGGGTACCTGGCAGGGCATTTACTTTTGCGAATTCGACGGCCCCAGAAATCGGGCCGTTTATATAAAAACCTTGCCCTGAATGAATTATGATATGTAATTCAACCCGGTTAAACTGCACTTCATCAGTCAGAAATACATGTGCATGAAGATCGAGGTCTGTTATTACCTCACCTATGGTTTGGATGTAGCGAAACGCGGCACGCGCACATGGCAGCTAGGCCGCTCAGGATGCTTGTTCAGATAATTCTGGTGGTAGTCCTCTGCCGGATAAAATGGACCAGCCGGTTCGATTTGCGTCACGACATCATAACCCCTTTTTTTCAAATCCCTTACCAGGCTTTCCGCCGCCTGTTTCTGGTCCGCATCACGGTAGAATACCGCGGAGCGATATTGGGAACCGACATCCGGCCCTTGGCGATTCCGCTGGGTTGGGTCGTGAATTTCGAAGAAGAGCTGGGCCAGATTTTCATACGAGACCTGATTCGGATCGAAAATCACCTGGACCGCCTCCGCATGACCCGTATCGCCGGTACATACCTGCTGATACGTGGGATTCGCTACGGTACCCCCGGTATAGCCGGAGGTTACACGGAGTACTCCCGGCATCTGCCGGAAATAATGCTCCACTCCCCAAAAGCACCCGCCGGCAAAAATCGCTTCCTCCGTGCGGACCTCTTTCGGGGCAGAACGAAATACCAAGGAAGCCGAATTCACGCAATGGCGGACATTCCGCGGCGTAAACCCTTCTCCAGTAAATACATGTCCCAGGTGGGCACCGCAGGCATTGCAGATTATCTCCGTCCGCTGCCCATCGGCATCCGGCTGACGCCGGACTGCACCCGGGATTTCCTCATCGAAGCTCGGCCAGCCGCACTCCGAACGAAACTTGCTCTGGGATGTGTATAACTCGGCCCCGCACCGGCGACAGACATAAATCCCGTTGGCAAAATGTTTCCAGTATTTGCCCGTAAAAGGCCGTTCCGTACCTTTATGCACGATAATCTGCTCTTCTTCTGCCGACAGGGGTGGCAGAACCTCATTCACTTTCTTTTCTACTGGTTTCACAGGGATCTGCACCTCACAATATTTCTTCCAAAACCACATAAAAGGCGAATTATACCCCAGAACCCGTGGCGGACCCGATGCCTGCCATTCCGGATGGTCATTCAACCAGATCTGGAGTTTGCCCAAGGCTTTACGGAAGGTTCCCGCCGTACCCGCCCCCCGGATTCCGATGGAGACCACCTCCATCATTTCTTCGTTTTCCACCTGGACCGATCCGAACGATCCGGCCTGGTCCTGGTTGGGATTACGATAGAGAAAGGCCATGGCCTTGATATCGTCCATCTTAACAGCATCCTGGGAGGCTTCGGGTGCATATTCCATGATTACCGGGGCAGTCATGCTGATCGTACGGCTCTCAATGTGTCGAAATAGCGTCATGAACTGTCGGTTTTCCTTCTCCGGTGCTCGAACCCAGGCTGATCGTATTGCGGGGTACCTCTTGATGCGAATCAGGCCGGGTAATGATGGTTTCGGCCAACCATCCGGTAGTGGCGCTTCCTCGGAGATTGTGAACCTGCGGGCCTCATTTGCCTCTTTAAGGGCTTTGTTCAGGATAGCGGCTTGTTGTTCCGGAACCGCATCAGCAGCCTCAACCAGTGCCCGCGAGAGAATGACAGCCGCATCCGAGTCCGGGGACTCGGCAGATAATTGTTCTCGAACGGTTTCAAAAGTTCCCATACCGGCATCACTCCCTGCACCCTGGCAGCCCGCCGCCGCCCATAACCATATCAATAGCCCAGACATAATTGCATACCGTTTATTTTTCATGGCACTCATCCTTCAGTTCGCTGCCTAATTATAGACCGCTATTCTTCCGCAAACAACCTGTCTCACGTACTTGGTAAAAACAAATCACTGCGGTACTATAAAATCAGGAATAGTCCCATAACCATATGAACTTGGCTAAGATAATAATGACGGAACCGCCAAAAGTCGATATTAACTTCCAAAAACAGCTCTGGCTCCCCAATACCAAGGGATCGACGAGCTTTTGACGCTGGCGTCAATAATGAAATGGGTTATTTCTGCGCAAAAAAAGTGGCGAGGCGGTGGGGCCAGTCGGGGGGGAAACCGGCGTTCCACGCTTCCTCGCCGTGGATCGTTGCTAGACAACGCTATTTACTTTTTTTCAGGTTACTTAATAAACCCTTCTCAATACATCTATACTATACATTATTTTTGGGCATCTTGTCAATACTAAAAATAAAATTTTTTAAATTTTTTTAATAAAAATATTCAATTTTCCCCACCCCATTTTTTTTCAAAAAAACCATGTGCTGAAAAATTCATAATGCTTTGTGGTAAAATATTTTACAAAAATATTCGCTCATTCATCATATACCCAGACTTTGCTCTGGCCGTCCGTAACCATATCAAATAATTCTTCCACGTCCTCATTACGCAGCCGAATACACCCCCGGCTGGCGGATTTTCCGATCTCTTCGGGCTTGATCGTCCCATGAATACCAAAACCACTCCTGCCTTGGGCATCCCCATCGAATCCTTCCAGGCCGATCCAACGCTCTCCCAGGGGATTCTCCGGATCATCTGGTTTATAATATTTCCCCGTCTCCTGGTCCGGCCAGGCAGGATTCACCTGCTTTTTCCCCGCCTGTGCCACCCACAATCCAGTGGGCGTAATCCGGTCCGGCGCTCCCAGTCCCACCGGATAGACCCGTGCTAGAACATCCCCCAGATAGACCAGCATATAATATTTTTTCCGGTTCACTTTCAAGTGGAAGGGGCCTTGAACCACTTTCAAATTTTTACCCACGGACAAACCGGCTGGATTGCTGATTTTATTGATCTTCATAATAAACTCATAAGGAACGGAAAACTGATTCCCGATGGCTGCCAGCCGGTCGCCGGCCACCACCTGATACGAACGGCAATAGCTATCCCCTTCCAGAAGACGAGGGGAAAATAACCATTCGTCCGCCGCCTGATTCACCCTGGTAAAAGCATCCTTTTCCTCGGCTTCATCCAGCCCCAACTCCACCGCCTGGGTCAGATTCTTGCGAGCCGCAATATAATTTTTAGCCTCCAGCTCTTTCACACCTTTTTCGTACAATTCATATCCCGGTTTCCGGACGATAACAGGGGGAACTTCCGTCTTGGCCTGGGATATTTGCGTGGCCGTTTCTGCCGGCAGATTGCCTGCCGCCGCCGGTTTTTCACCGATGGGATTTATGCTCACTGGCAGGGCGATTTCAGGCTCTTGAACCACAGCTCTGGATATCGCTCCCTCATTTATTTCTAGCTGCGGTTTATAAAATCCCTGCCGCCATACAATCACCGCCACCAATACCACCATCGCCAGAATCAGAATCAGTTTCCGTCCGCTGATACTCTTCTGTCTGTTCGAAAAACCTTTAGTCGCCATCCTTTGCTCCTGTACTACAATCTTCCCTGATTTTTTTATGGTTAAAACGCAAAACGCCTTTGTCTGTCACCAGCAGATTCAAACGTATATCATGTTCCATCATCGGTATCGTCTCGATCACCTGTTCTTCAAAAGCCAGCCCACAGATCAGCCCCCGAAACCCATCCCGACTGAGGAACCGGTCGTAAAAACCCCCGCCCCGCCCCAGCCGGTTGCCCGCCCGGTCAAACCCGATTCCCGGCACCACGATCAGGTCGATCTCATCAATCGGCATCGGCTGGCCGGCGGCTGGGTAACGCAATCCATGCCGGTCATGCGTCATATCGCAGCTTAGGCTGGTCATCGTCACCGGAATCAAATGACGCTGCTGCCATATAATGCTGGGCACCACCACCGTCTTTTGCCGCTGAAAGCATTTCAAGATCGCTGGGCTGGTATCCACCTCCCCTTCCAGAGACAAAAAAAGCATAATCGTATCCGCCCGGCTGAATTCCTCACTCGAGCACAAATGCCCACAGGCCGCCGCACTTTTCTCTCGCAGTTGCTGCGGTGATAATCGCGACAGCGACTCACGAATCTGACTTCGCGCAATTCTTTTTAACATAACCAATTACAATTATTCCTGGGCCGCCCCCCTCGGAACCATCCATCTATTCGTATCATCATGAAAAATTAAGGCTTTATCCCCGAATTGTCAAGCATTCGCTTCAACTGTTCCAGATATTCTCCCATTCGTTTTTCCCCGCCCCGATCACTGGGCTGGTAATAGCTTTTGCGAAACTCTTCCGGCATGTACACCTGCGGCACATACCCGCCCGGATGACTATGCGGATATTGATACCCCTGCCCCCGGCCCAGCTTTTTCGCACTCTTATAATGGGCATCCCGCAAATGGTCCGGGACCGGGGCGGTGCGGCCCTGACTGACATCCTGGCTGGCCGACCAGATCGCCTGCGCTGAGCGATTGCTCTTGGGAGCACAGGCAATATAGATCGCCGCCTGGGCCAGCGGCAACTGCGCTTCCGGAAATCCCACCAACTCGCTAATCTGCACAGCCGCCGCCGCCAGCACCGTCGCCATCGGATCGGCATTCCCCACGTCTTCCGCCGCACAGACCGCAATCCGCCGGGCAATAAAACGCGGATCCTCGCCCCCCACAATCAGCCGCGCCAGCCAATACACCGTCGCATCCGGATCGCTGCCCCGCATGCTCTTCTGCAGCGCACTGGCCAGGTCATAATGGTTATCCCCGCTTTTATCGGCCACCAGCGACTTCTGCTGAATCGATTCCACCGCCAGTTCCCGGTCAAATACGATCTCATCCTTCTTTTCCCCACCCTGGCCATCTCGCTGCCTGATCAGCGAAAGCACCCCAATCTCCAGTGCCGTCAGCGCCCGCCGGGCATCCCCATCGCTCATCACCGCCAGATAGTCCAGCGCCTCTTCCGTCATACGAATCGGATACCTCCCCAGCCCCCGCTCCGGATCCGCCAGGGCCATTTGCACCACCCGCTGGATATCCTCCTGGCTCAGATACTCAAATTCAAAGACCGTGCTGCGCGAAACCAGCGCGGAATTCACCGAAAAAAACGGATTCTCCGTCGTCGCCCCGATCAGAATAATCGTGCCGTTTTCCACATCGTCCAGCAGCACATCCTGCTGCGACCGGCTGAACCGGTGTATCTCGTCCAGAAACAATACCGTTCGCCGCCCCTCCGTTGCCAGCCGATCCTTCGCCGATTGGATAAAGGTGCGAATCTGGCTGACGCCGACGGTCGCGGCATTGGCGGGTATAAACTCTGCGGCGGTCTGATTGGCGATCACATACGCCAGCGTGGTCTTGCCCGTGCCCGGCGGCCCGAAAAACAGCAGACTCGACAACCGGTCCGCCCGGAGCATCCGCCACAGCAGCTTCCCCTCCGCCAGAAACTTCTCCTGACCCACAAACTCCTCCAGCCGCCGCGGCCGCATACGCACCGCCAGCGGCGCCGCCGCAGCAATATTCTTCTGCTCATTCCGGGAAAATAAATCCATAACCCAACTTGTAGCATTTTCGCTACAAAAAAACAATCCATTGCTCGAAGAAATAATCGCCCGCCTGGAAAACAATTCTCGCAATTCGTCCCACCCGCCTTCGAGTAATAGGGCCAAACCCCCAACGACAGCGGCAAGCCCTGTCATTCCCGCCCAGCGTCCCCCACCTTACCACATCCCCCCCT